>NZ_JBWJOX010000001.1:0-984513 GCF_056393195.1 Stenotrophomonas sp. Steno-C18
AGCCCTTCAGCAGAGGATTGACGCCTTGAAGGAGAAGACATTGAAGAACCTCGTCGCCATCGAGGGCGGGAAGTTCTTGATGGGGGATTTCGGCCCCATAGATCCTAAAGTCAACCTGCCATATTCAGGCGACCGGAACGACGACGTCCTGCATGAAGTGACACTCAGCGACTATTCATTGGGCGCCTACAAGGTCACATATGAAGATTTCGACATCTTCACTGCCGCAATGGGAAAACCAAAGATTGCGCAGCAGGAAATGGACCTAAGCTATCGCGACTTGCCAAATATGGCAGCCGGCGTGAACTGGAATGATGCGCAGGCCTACTGCCAGTGGATCGGAAATGAGATTGGCGGAAAAATGGACCTGCCTACTGAAGCACAGTGGGAATTCGCTGCTCGAAATCGCGGGAAGTTCATCGTCTGGCCGACTGACAACGGAGTGGTCGATAATGGAAGAAATGTAGCCAACTACAAGTCTTACGCGGACTTCGCCACCAAACACAATGCACGGACCTACTTTTCATCTATTGGCTTATACCCACCTACCCCACTTGGGTTATATGACATGATCGACCATGGATTCGAGTGGGTAATTGACTGGTACTCTCCCTCATATCAACCCGCCTCCACCAAAGATCCTCACGGCCCACCCACTGGAACGGAGAAAGTGCAGCGAGGTCATTCGAATAGGGGCGGAGATTCGCTCTTCATCGTCTCAATGACAATAACTCGATTTCATTCCTTACCATCTCCGCCCCCAAAGATGTCGCCGCTCGACCAATCCATAATTCCGATTAATCCCAATAGATCAAACACATTTCGCTGCGCGGCGGGCAGCAAGTGAATTTCTCCTATGCAAGTGGCCCTCCTTGGGGTGGGTCATTATCCAGCATAACCGGTTGAAGCACCCCCTGTTGCAAGAGATTAGCTGGTTGCCTCCCGAGTGTCCCAGACAACCCAGTCGCCGGATGCCACTCCGGCTAGGGCACGGACCGCCGGCCAGATCAACTCCGCGAAGCTAAGCTTGATGTCGTCCCGCCAGTTCACCGCTGCGAATTAAATCGCTGAATGATCTCCGCCTCGCTCAATGCATGCCCGCCTGCGGCAAGGATCACATGCTGCGGAAACTCAGGCATTTTTCCATGGCCCGACGTCCTTAGGCGCTCCCCCTCTGGAAGCGGTGCCCCTCCCTCTTCCATGTAGCGACGAATGTGTTCGTAGAGCCTCCAAAGTAACTCATCTTCCCACCAGCCCTTATAGCCAATGTTCACGACGTCAGAGCACAAACGACGCGTCGGCTGAGTAGCCCAAAGGAGCGCCAACGAGTAAGACGAGCGCATTGCCTCTCCGGTCAACTCGTTTACATGGTAGCTCCGTACGTAGGCATCCTCCCAACGACGCGTCTTTACCGCTCCAACACCAGCTAGGCTCCAGAACTTCCAGAAACGCATTGGAATTATCGTAAAGAAATGAACCTCGCCCGTTCTCCTATTGAAAACAACCGGCTGATCTCGGGGAGTCAAGAAAGCCAGCCGAAAACAGAAAAATGAGAAGTTCAATAGAAACAGTGAGACCAATGAGGCGATTATAGAGATCGGCAAATTAAAGCCGACCTCAGCATTGACATGCACCAAGAAGGCATCAACCGACAAATACATCATCCCAGCTGCCGCGACAAAAAAAAGCACAGAAAAAACAACCAACATCGCGAATGCATCCGAGGTTCCGGCTGGCGCCCCAACAACAATTGCGTCCTCATGCACTGCCAAAATGGAATCACAGCCGCTCGCCCTCTCGTGTGCCGGCATATCCTTTGCCGGCTGAGCAGCGCGATACGGGGAGAGCACAGGCAAAGATGTCTTGCCTCTAATATCAGCATCAAATTCGAACCAGGGCTCACCTGATTTGCAGACAGGAACCAGCACTTGAAAGTCAGGATTGTCTTCTTTTGACATCACTCACTCCAGAACTTCATTAATAATAATATCCCCGTCCGCAGGAGACAGCATGATCTGCGGCAAACCGCTGTTCGAGATTCATCGCCATTCGGGCCCCCGCTCCCGCCCCCCCTTGCTCATCAGCCCTTCTGCCTTCCCAGACGTTTCTGCGTGGACTTCGCGACAACCGCATCGACCATCTCTTTGAGGCGCGCATCGTCAAAAAGACCGGCACCAATCGATGCGCGGATGTCGTCCGGCCACTTCGGCGCGCGCTTCAGCCGAAAGCTGAGATAGCGATTCAGCCCGATATAGGCGCTGAGCGGAAATGCAATCAAACATACCGCGCCGCCGATCCACATCAGCGGCCCTTTGGCCCAGTACTTCGAACTTCCGGGCCCAATCAACGGCTGCATCAGCGTAAGCGACTCCCAGAATGTCACGCCGAAGTCCTTGTAACGGACCTCTCCCGGCGCCCACGCCGGTCCCTCACCCTGCATGAAGCGGCGTACATACTCCCAGCGTTGGACCGGACTGGTTACGTCGCCATAGGCGAACGAGGGGCCCACACCAACCCGTTGAATCTCCACACTACCGCCGGGAGACTCCTTGATCGAGAGCACCAGGGCTGACTCGCGCCGTGGCACTTGACCGGTGAATATGGTGAAGGTCACCACTTCTGCATCCACGCAGGCCCAGTCGAAGGATTGCACCTCGCTACGCGGTCGACCAAAAAGATTCCATCCCAACTGCCACCAAGGCATTCCAAGTGACTTGAAAATGTGAACTCGCCGTGCCGGGGCATCAAACAAAACTGGTTCGTATCTGTAACCCGTCCAATCTTCCTGCACAAATATAAGATTAACAAATAGAACAAAAAACATAACACAGGCAAGAATAGGAGAAATCCACCCACCCAAGGATATAGCTTGGGAAGTTGTAAAAAGCATTCCTGCAAATCCCAATCCAACTCCCAGGGCACCAAGACTGCTCAGATAGCCTCGTAGCACTCCCATCTGATCGACAAACGAGAGCCCTCTCTCATAAACACTCAGGATGCCGCCGTGAGAACATGCCCCGGAGCTCGCGGACTCGGTTTTCGGCGGCATCACCAAGGTAAACGAGGCATCAGATCCCATTGGAAAAACCCATATCTACCCGTGGAAGAACACCACCATGAACCATCGATTCCCCCCTCATTTCCTGCTCGGCGCTCTTCCACATCGCTACCGCTGTCCCTTTAAGCATCACGAATTACATCCATTAGCGACCGACGTCGACCCGCCTGATTTCCAGGAGATTTCAACATTCTGCATAAGCCGCTATGCATCCTTGCATTACAGCGAACGGACGGATGATGCACCTGCCTGCCTGACTATGGCCTTGCCTTCTGCTGTACCAGCTCGTCGATAGCTTCTTGGTCCAATGCCGGGCCACCGGCTGCGGCAATAATCTCAGGCGGGAACTCTGGGACACGCGACAGATCCGTTGCGCGCAGCTTGTCGCCTGGCTGCAGCGGCGGACCGTCTTCCTCCATGTACTGCCGGATGTGCTCCCACAGCGCCAACTGCGTGCTGTCGAAGCCGTTGGATTGGACACCCAACTGGATCAGATGCTCGACTTCGTTACCGGTTCCCTCGCGGATCGCCAGCAAACCCAGCTCGAAACCTTCGGAAGCGAGGTTCGCCCCTCGGAAATAAATGTAGCTGTAGATACGCGCCTTGATCTGATCATCCCACCTGTAGGAGACGGGCGCTCCATGGGAACCACTCTTCCAGAACTTGAAAAATCCACCCTTTATATAGGGAAGAATGCAGACCAGCCTGGACTTCCTGTTGAACAGGACAGGATCATCCAGAGAGTTAATTCTGGCGGATCTCCAAAAGTATGAGCCAAAGCAAAACATGAAATATGCGCCGAAACCAAAAGTCGCAATTATGAATAGATCAACACCTCTTTCAAAGCGGATCGATAAAATATTCACATAAACCATGAGGGAGAAAAACAGCAACCCAAAAGACCACATAAAAAATGCCGAAAACTTAGACCACCCTATGTCCTTCGAATACTCGCCACGAACAGTGCCCACCTCCAGCGCATCGGGATGAACTCTCAGCACGGCATCAAAAGCAACCGGATCGACCTCCAATGACACTTCATGATCCGCAGGTAGAACGCGAAATGGCGCACGCCGCGCATGCGCGTTCTCCTTGAAGAGCTCGGGCCCAAACACGACTTCCGGTTCGGCCTTCTTCCATTCCGCTACTGTCGTCTCGCGAAGCATCAAGAGATGCATCCGTTAGCTAGTGACGTCCAATTATCAGGTTGTGCTGACCACTCAATGATCGACATCATCTCTCTCCTCTGAAGAAGCCCACATCACCAGGCCTGCATCCGTGCATCCGTGCATCCGTGCATCGCATTGCAAGGACGAAGGAAGCATCCGTTCCTGATTATGGCCTCGCCTTCTGCTGTACCAACTGATCAATAGCTTCCTGATCCAATGCCGGGCCGCCGGCTGCAGCAACAATCTCAGGCGGGAACTCTGGAACACGCGATAGATCCGTTGCGCGGAGCTTGTCGCCTGGCTGCAGCGGCAGACCGTCTTCCTCCATGTACTGCCGGATGTGCTCCCACAGCGCCAACTGTGTGCTGTCGAAGCCGTTGGATTGGACACCCAACTGGATCAGATGCTCGACTTCGTTACCGGTTCCCTCGCGGATCGCCAGCAAGCCAAGCTCGAAACCTTCGGAAGCGAGGTTCGCCCCTCGGAAATAGATGTAGCTATAGATGCGCGCTTTGATCTGGTCATCCCACCTATAGGAGACGGGAGTTCCATGAGAGCCGCTCTTCCAGAACTTGAAAAAACCACCCCTTACATAGGGAAGGATGTAGACCAATCTAGACTTCCTGCTGAACATGACAGGGTCATCAAGATAATTAATGGTTGCCGACCTCCAAAAATAAAATCCAAAACAAAGCATAAAATACGAAATAAACCCAAAAGAACCAAAGAAAATTAAATCTGAAACCCCCCGAAAAGCACCAGGCTTACCAAGCGAAGACAAAACAATAATTAGCGCGAATATACTAAGGGCCCACATTAAATATGCAGAGAACCTCGCCCATCCAACATTTTTTGAATATTCACCACGGACCGTACCCACTTCCAAGGCATCGGGATAAACCCTCAGAACTGCATCGAATGCGACCGGATCAACGTTCAATGACTCGCCATGATCCGAAGGAAGAATACGAAATGGGGAGCGTCGTGCATGAGCATTACTCTTCAAAAGCTCCGGCACAAATACCACTTCCGGCTCAGCACTCTTCCACACCGCCACTGTTGTTTCTCTAAGCATTACGAGTCCCCACCATCCATCAACTTTATCTTGGACGAAGATTCCGCAAAGTTGCCAGCATCCTCTTCCGTCTCCTGCAACCAGATAATTGCATGCGCATCTGTGTACCGGAAATTAGGAATTCCGTACGCCGTCACCAACTCAAAGACCCCACTCTCATTCTTCTCGATCCCAAGATCGATAGCCTCATTACGAATATCTACAACATCCGGGTACTCATTCATGAGAACACCCAAGGGCATGTCACCAGGAAAATATGCCCCGGCCAACACCATGCGCCTACTGAAAGTCTTTCTTGCATATACCCCTATGCAAATGCGGACCGTACTCTTGAGTTCACTGGGCATAGTGATCCTAACCCAGCCCTCACGCACCCCTCCTCGCTTCAAGCGATCTTTGTCACCGAGTATATTCTTAAGAACCATCCATGGCGTTATATTCGAGAATATTCCTTTACCGCCAGGAGTATTCATATCCGTAAACAACCTATCCTCAAATTCAAATTTGGCACCGGACTGCAGCATATTCAGCTTCAACTGCTCTTCCGCCAAACCCCTAAACCCCCCTCCAGAATTTTCACCCCATATAGACCTCGCCCCCCACTCTTCCAAAGGTGAATCCTTGAAATAGTAATAAACAAATGTCAAACCCACGCCTACCAAGGCCAGAATCAAGCCCCAACCTGTCATCCCAATTCCGAGAAGTGTCGCTGACGAGCTGACTGCTGCCGCCCACGCTGCCGCGCCAGCACCGAAAAGCACGATCGCTTGCACAGCTAGGATGCCAGTGGAAACTGAATCTCCACGTGATTTCGCTTGGACGGCTTTAGCTGAACTGACGACAGCATCCACAAGCGACGCTACCGCCACCAATCTTCCCGCCAGCATTTTCATATTCGCTGCCCGCAGATCGTAAGACTTCGCCTTATATATCTGCTCCTGGAGCGTCAATGCAGCGCCGGCGAACGCAAGGGAACCGGTCAAAATCCCTATTGCCGCCTCCGCCCGTTCCGTCTCATTTCCCTTGGAAAACTGCTCATAGTTCTTCATGATCGAAAGAACAGAAAGCACCCCGGCACCACCGGCCATGATCGCCGTTCCATTGGCCAATACCTTTCCGCTTGTCCCTGTCAGCTGTGCGAGCGTGGCGCCGTTGATATGGCGGGTCGCCTGAGTCCAGGCTCCACTCATTACGCCTGGCATCAATCGAATGGCGTACTGGGCCGCTCTCGATCCTTGACGAATGGCCCCTGTCAGCGCAACCGACTTCAGCGCATTTGCCTGCGCCCAAGCCTCCATCTCGCGCGGGGCCTTATCCACCCACATGTAGACTTCAACCAACGTGTCAGCAGCGGTAGTCGCGCCAATCGATTTCAGCATGCTGCTGAAGTTGACGACCGCCGATCCTTTTGCTGCAGTGACACGTCCTGCGGCGATTGCCGCATCCTGCGCATTTATCATCATCCGCCGCCATATGCGCAGCGCTTTATACAGCGGCATGGTGACGCCGACCAGAGTGGTGCCAGCATGGCGGGCACCGGCATTGCTTACCAATGAAATCAAACTCGTCATCCGCGCCAGGGCGACGGGCGTCATGCGCCCTGCCAACTGAAGCAGACATGCCGCTCCCCCGACAATCGGCAGCAGCCCGGACACATACCCGGAAGCAAGCATGCGCAATGCATTCGAATGCTTCCCTCCGAACCTCACCCAGCCCGCTGCCGCGGGATTCCTCGAAAGTTCCTCAACATTATCGAGAACGTTGCCCATCATGCCGAAGTGCCCGTCCCGCTTGTCGAGCCACTCCTTGAAGCCCTGCGAGGTATTGCCAAGCAACGCTCTCAACAGGATGTTTTCCCTCAAGGTCGGGTCATCGCCAAGGTAGCGCGCATACCATTCCCCGCCTTTGCCCTTCCCCAGATTGCCGGCGCCAGCCTCCCCCTGCTCCTGTGCGGTGTTGCCGGTGATATGGCCGCCATGAAGGACGCGGGCAGCGGTGCACGCATAGAAGAAGCCGCTGAGCTTATCGTCCTCATCGAAGTCGTACTCGAACAGGAATTTTCTCGGGGCGCAATCGAGGCAATCGAAATGATCCCCCTCCATTGCCAGAATTCCCTCCGCGTCCCTTCGAGCATGCGTCTCGTAGGCGTCGAGAAAACTCCGATAGTCCGCTTTCGCTCCCCGTCCACGAAGCTTCTTACGGAGCTTTTCGCACTGTTCCTCCGCCTGATTGACCGGGGAAGGCAGAACCACCCTTCCAGGAACCGAGTAATCAGAAACGGGATAGCCTGAAGCCAATGGACCGCCTGGGGCGACATGCACCTGCCTATTGGGCACAAACTCCGCTTCAGCCGGGAGCTGCTTGCCCTGTTGGAGTTGCACAAATACGTCGTGCATCATCGAGGTGTTGTGATAGCGCGAATACCCTGCCTCGTCGTACTCCTGCTGCTTACGTTGGCCTGCCTGCCTCAGGCTTTCCATCAAGCCTTCTATGCTCAGGGCCGACTTGAGCATCCAGTCAGCCTTCTCCGCGTTTCCGTCGGCACGGCCAAGGACGTAGTCACTCGCACTCTTGAAGTAGGTTGTACGCAGCACCGCTGTTTCATGAGCAATGCCCACAACATCATCAACCATGACCATCCGCAGATCAGATTCGGAATACTGGTTGCGCCCCCGCGATAGCATTTCCCTGGCAGCAACCACTACATCCTGCGCGACTTCAGAACGCATCCGCGGGGGCGCCGTTCCCGGAATTTTCAGCTCCATGGAGAGTCCGCTAGCCATGCGCGGGCTCCAGCGCGGGTATGGCCCAGCATCGCCCGCCAATGCCACGGTCGTGTACGAGTAGTCGTAGATGAGTTGCTCTGCAGAGCCCGCAGTGAACGGGAGCGACGCCGGGCACGACGCTGCTGGAGCGTTGATGCAGGTCATTCTCCTGTTCCGCAAGCCCTCGTCTTTTGCGTAGCGTTCCAAGACCTTGGGAGCCCAGGGGTTCTCACTGAAAGCCACCCATACTCTTCCCGTGTTCTTCGCATCGGGAATGACAAACAACATCGCAGCAGCATAGCCGGCCGTGCGCTCACATGAGAACCGCGGCACTTCACCCACCCCGACCAATGGAATAGGCGAGAGCGGAACCGGGGTCAGGTAGCCACCTTCGTCAACCAGATTCACCTGCCAGCCACCTTGTGCCTTGATCTCCGGCGTATGGGCCTTTTCATAAAAAGCGTAAAGGTACCCCTCGCGCAGCGTGCGCGCCGCGTAATCAAGGTACTTGAGCCTGGGCAGGCCAATCCCCCGCAGCAATGGCGAAAGATGCCCTTGGATACCGGACATGAAAGGCTTGGCGACCACCCCGGGCCTCACCACCAGCACGGGCAATCCTGTTTTCACACATGATGGACAACCGCCTTGGCCACATCGGCTTGCTGCACTCGCGGCTTGAATGGCCCTGGGGCCGTAAGTCATTATCGGCTGGTTACCGTCGAACATTCCTGTGTTCCTTAAGTTTGCGCAGTGTCGAAGGCAAAGTGGGGGAACCTGAACGGCCCCAATTCACTCTTGATCTGGTCCCAACCCTCCGGATCGGGAATCTCAGCCAAAGCATCCATCAACGGCGACCGCTCGGCTACTGAGCGCTCAACCAACGCAACCACCGTGGGATGGCTGGCGAGCAGTGGATGAATCTGCAATGTGTAGGCCGCCAACAGTTGAATATCGTGATTTACCGACAACCCAAGACGTTTTGCGGAGGCAAGCGCCGCACGCAACTGGTGAAGGTAATCTTTGGGAAGCACCTCAACCATGCCTTTCCAACCACGAGCCATCTCCTGGACCTGTTGACATTGCTCCAACTCCAGCCACTGTGCGTGATCGAGTCGCAGCCTCTGGCCGGAAACTTCGTGGCGTTGATCGCCGTCTTTAAGAGCAAGGCTCTGTATATCGTCGCGTCGATCAATGAAATGCCAGTGAGTGATGGGGCCCAACAACGAGCGCCGCTGAGGGATATCCAGAAGAGCCCAGACAAACTCGAGTACGCGTCGATCGGAGATCCGCAACACCCGTAGTTGGCCGGTCGTCCCAAGGCGCTGCTCCATTGTTACTGCGAAATGCCTGGCCAAGACTTCCAGCGGAGCATCGGTTTCCATCCATCCGGCCACGGACAATCCGGCAGCAGCTTCCTGTAGAGGGAAGGCCTGCTCTCGCAACGCCAGGTCGAGGACGCACGCAATCAGGTCGGAGTCTTCTGGCCTGATATGAACAAGTCGCGGCGTGCGGCAGACATCCGTGAATGCAGGGTGCTTCAAACACACATCAACCGAATGGCAATCGCGGCCAACGAACTCCTGGAAACCCGCGCCGCGATCCAGGAAGCGATCCAGCATCACGACAAGCCCGTGTTCCGAACCAGCCGCACGCTCAGCCAGAAACCGTTGAATGGACTGTTTTTTTTGGTTTGTATCCATCTTCAGACAAAAGCGGCGCCAGATGCAGCTGCCGCATCATCCTTGGTGGGGCATGCTTTCAGCTCGGCTTCCGGAATGGATTGAGAGCCGCTTGTACTCGCCGGCCCCACCCACTCCCTCTGGCTCGCCCTGAACTCGATCTTCCCCGGCGCGCCCAGCTCGATGTTGTCGCCCTCGATCCGGATGTATGCACCGGCGGCATTGGCCAGCAGGTGCTTGGTGGGTGCGGACAACTGCACGTCCGCTTCGGTGCTGGCGATGCGTACGTCGGTCTTGGCGGCCACCTTGGCCAGGTTCTTGTGCGCCCTGGCGCTGACCTTGCCCTGCGCGGCGTGCAACGCGATGCCGCTCTCCTGGTTGGGGCTCTCGCCCCGTGCCTTCTGGCCAACGGTATAGACGACCAGGCCGTTGGCGACGGCCAGGGTAAGCGCACCCTGCGTCATCCAGTTCAGGGCCACGCCCGCGCTCAGCAGGGTGTGCGTGCCGCTCACCCAGGCCTGGTCGGCAGGCGTCAGGCTGAGCACGCCGGCCACGCCGCTGCCCAGCAGTGCCGGTGCGCTCCAGCCCGGCGCCTCACCGCCGCCACCGGCGATGGCGCCACCGCTGCTGCCGCCCTGCGTCGCCTTGAGCTGCTCCTGCAACTCGCTCAGCATTTTGTCCGCAGGTAGTTCGTCCTGGTCCTTGGGCAGCTGCGCCTTCTGCTCCTTCGCCGAGTCGGCCAATGACTTCAACAGGTTCTGGCCTTCCATCAGCTGCGACAGCGCCTGCGACGCGGAGAGCTGCTGTGCACCCTGCTCGGTGGTCAGCAGCAGGCCCTTGCCGGCACGCAGGCTGCCCTGGGCGCGGGTGGAAAGCTCGGCGCCGAAGCCGCGCTCGGCGCCACGCACGTTGTCCTGCCCCGCTTTGACATGCCCCAAGGTGAGCGCACTTTCGTGCTGGGTGGTGGACAGCTGGGTGCGGCCTTGGCCGGGGGTGTCGTCAAAGCGCAGTTGCTGGTAGCCGCCGGTGCCGGACTGGCTTTCGGCCAGCGCCTGGCTCTTGAAACCGGTGAACACCGCCGCGTGGTCGTTGCCTTCGAACCAGGCCGCCGCATTGCCGGTGGCGTTGGCGCCGCCGCCGTTGATCTGGTTGTGCTGCGCATCCTGCTGGCCGCGGCCGTTGTAAAGGCTGCCGACCACCACGGGCCGGTCGATGTCGCCTTCCAGGAAGGCCACCAGCACTTCCTGTCCGCGTCGTGGCAACACCACGCCGCCCCAGTTGTCGCCGGCCCAGGGCGTCATCACGCGCACCCAGGTCCAGGCGTTGCCGTCGGCACTGGCGTTATTGTCACCCCCGGGATGATCGCGGCCGCTGCTGCCGTTGCCGCCACGCTGCCACGGGAACTGCACCTTGATGCGGTGGTCACGGTCGGACAGCAGTGGCTCGCCGTCACTGACCACGATGGCGCTGAGCGTACCGGTGATGGTGGGGCGCGGATGCAGGCGCCCGCCATGGCCATCGTCGGTCTGCGGCCGGTAACTCACCTCGGCCGGCACCGCGACGAAGTGGTTGTCGTAGAAGGCGGTCTCCACGCTGCGGCTTGCATCGGCTTGGGCGGTGCCGGCCAGTGCGGCAGGCAGCGACGGTACCGCGATGGCCGCAGGCCCAAGCAGCTGCTCCAGTGCATCTAACACATCGGCGTCCAGGTTGTTGCGTGCCTGGTGCTGCACCGACAGGCAGAAGAAGCGGGCATCGCCCTGCACCTGCGGATGCTGCTGCAGGCCGAACCGGGTGCCGGGTGCGAGCGCCCGCCACTGGCCGGCGCCTTCGATCTGGTGGGTCTGGACGCGCGGCGCATCCAGGTGCTGCTGGGCGCGGCGTTGCCCGCGCGCATTGTCCTGCCAACCGTAAGGACCGCCGGTGTCGCGGTCGACGATGCCGAAGTCGCTGGCACTCTCCGCCGCGGCGCTGGCCTGCCGGCGCTCGAGGGTGCGGTGGTCCCAGGTCGCGCGCTCCACGCGGTGGGTGCGCCACCGCCGCGCCACGTCCCAGCGCTGCACGGTGTCGCTGCGCTCGCTTTCATCGCGTCGATGGAAACGCACGCTGCCCGCATCGGTGGCGTCGTGGCCGTGGTCGGCCAGTACCAGCGTGTGCTTGCCGAAGTCCGCGTCCGAAGGTTGCCCCTCGTGCTCGAACCAGTAATAGATGCCTTCTTCGGCGAGCAGGCGCTGCACGAAGGCCAGGTCGCTCTCCTGGTACTGCGTGGTCAGGCTGCGCCGCGCGTACTGGTTGGCATCACGCAACGACCAACGCCACGCCGGTGCCAACACGCCGTAGTCGGCGAACACATCCTCCACGATCTGCACGACGGTCTTGTCGTGGAACACGTAGCTGTCCACGCGCTGGGACAGGAACGCCAGCCATGGCTGCAGGCGCAGGCGGTAGCGGGCAAGGCCGCCATTGCTGCCGATGCGCTCGGCAGCGGTGATCCGGCCATGCAGCGGGCGCAGGTTGCCGTCGGCCTGTTGCAGTTGAAGCAGGGCGGCCTGGCCGACCAGCGGCCCCAGTTCCAACCCGGCATCGGTGGACAACGCGGTGATGGTCCATTGGAAGCCCGGGCCATCGACCTGCTCGACGCCATCGAGGGTTTCAGCCACCAGCACCTCGCTTCCCAGCGCGGTATGCAGCCGCAGGAAGCGTTGCGCATGCGCCGGCCCCGCCAGCGCTGCCAGTATGTTGCTTGCCAGATCCATGGTCATTCCCTGCCTTGCAGTACGCGTGCCTGCCCCCTCAGGCATGCGTTCCGTTCACGCTACCGCTGCATTCGTGCAGCCCCCTGCCCCGCGCATTGCCGGTACCGGCCAGTGCGCACGGGAGTGGTCACACGCCCTGGACGATCTCTTCCAGCTGCAGGCGCACGCCTTCGCTGATCTTCAGCCGATAGTCGCGGCCACCGGCCGTGATCTGCACCTCGCGCGCGTTGCTGACCAGCTGCGGCTTGCCGACCACCGCCGCGTCCATGTGCACCCGCCAGGAGCCGCGGCTGATCTGCGCGGCCACGTTGCGCGCTTCCCAGCGTGCGGCCGGTGCAGCGGTATCCAGCAGTTCGATCACGTGTTCCGGGCGCACCCGGTTCCAGGCGCGGACGCGGTCCAGGTCACGTGCAAGGCCAACCTCCAGGCTGTCGCAATGCTTGAGGGCGGCTTCGCGGTCAAATCCATAGAATTCCATCGTCATTCTCCTTTGCTGGTAATCAAGAAACCTTGTACTTGAAATCACCCTTCTTGCCGGCGGTGACCTTGATGGCGTTGATGCGGTTTCCTTCCGCCATCGCAGCCAGGACACTTTCAGCAATCTCCGGCAACAGGGTGCCGTTGAGGATGTGGTCCACATTGCGCGCGCCCGAATCCACCTCGGTGCAACGCGCCAACACGGCTTCAACCAGGCTGTCGTCCCAGCTGAAAGTGGCCTTGTGGTTGGCCACGACACGGTCGCGGATGCGACCCAGCTTCAACGTGATGATCTTCACCAGCACGTCGTCGTTGATCGGGTAGTACGGCACCACCTTCAGGCGGCCCAGGAAGGCGGGCTTGAAGCTGCGCATCAGGATCGGGCGCAGCGCCTCGGCCAGCGCATCGGCGGCCGGGATCTCCTCGGCCGGCTTGTTGAGGCAGGCCTGCATGATCTGCGAGGAGCCGATGTTGGAGGTGAGGATGATCAGGGTGTTGCGGAAGTCGATCTCGCGGCCTTCGGCATCGTCCATCACGCCCTTGTCGAATACCTGGAAGAACATCTCCAGCACGTCCGGGTGAGCCTTCTCCACCTCGTCCAGCAGCACCACGCTGTAGGGGTTGCGACGCACCGCCTCGGTGAGCACGCCACCTTCGCCGTAGCCCACGTAGCCCGGCGGCGACCCCTTCAGGCCCGACACGCTATGCGCTTCCTGGTACTCGCTCATGTTGATGGTGACCAGCTTGCGCTCACCGCCATACAGGATGTCGGCCAGCGCCAGCGCGGTTTCGGTCTTGCCCACGCCGGACGGGCCCACGAACATGAACACGCCCCGCGGCTTGTTCGGGTCTTCCAGCTTGGCGGTGGCGGTACGCACGCGCTGCGCGATGGCATCGAGCGCGTGGTCCTGGCCAATGACGCGCTCCACCAGCAGGTTGCCCAGCGAGCGGATGGTGCGGATCTCGTCCTTGACCATGCGCCCCAGCGGCACGCCGGTCCAGGCCGACACGATCTCCGCCACCACGGTGCCATCCACCTGCAGCGGTACCATCGGGGTTTCACCCTGCAACTGCTTCAGCTCGGCCTGCAGCGTCGCCAGTTCGGCAAGCTGCGGCGACTGCGCCGGCTTGGCGGCCTTGCGCTTGCTGGCCGGCTTGGCGACGGCGACATCGCCCTCGCCTTCCTCGATGGCTTCGCCCTGCGGCGGCGGCGCCTGCTCCAACTGCTGCCGCAACTGGGCAATGCGCCCGGCCAGCTCACGCTCGCGGCCCAGGCGCTCTTCGTTGTTGGCCAGCACGGCCTGCGCTTCGGCCTGCTGCGCATGCAGCTCGGCCAGTCGTTCACCGTGCTGGTCGTTGCCACCGGCAGTCTCGCGCTGCAGCGCATCGATCTCGGCCTGCAGGCGGTCCAGGTGCTTGCGGGTGTCCTCGATGATGGCCGGCGTCGCGCTTTGCCCCAGGGCGACCTTGGCGCAGGCGGTGTCGAGCACGCTGACCGCCTTGTCCGGCAGCTGCCGGCCGCTGATGTAGCGATGCGACAGGCGCACGGCCTCGGTCACGGCCTCGTCCAGCACGCGGATGCCGAAGTGCGACTCCATCAAGCCGACCATGCCACGCAGCATCGCGGCGGCAAGCGTCTCGCTGGGCTCCTCCACCTTCACGACCTGGAAACGACGGGCCAGCGCGGCGTCCTTCTCGAAGTACTTCTTGTACTCGCCCCAGGTGGTGGCGGCGATGGTGCGCAGCTCGCCGCGCGCCAATGCCGGCTTGAGCAGGTTGGCCGCGTCGTTCTGCCCGGCGGCGCCGCCGGCACCGATCATGGTGTGGGCTTCGTCAATGAACAGGATGATCGGGTGCGGGCTCTTCTTGACCTCGTCGATCACGTTCTTCAAGCGGTTCTCGAACTCGCCCTTGACGCTGGCACCGGCCTGCAGCAGGCCCATGTCCAGCGTGTGCAGTTCAACACCCTGCAGCACCTCGGGCACGTCCTTTTCGGCGATGCGCCGGGCCAGGCCCTCGACCACCGCGGTCTTGCCCACGCCGGCCTCGCCGGTGAGGATCGGGTTGTTCTGGCGGCGACGCATCAGGATGTCGATCACCTGCCGGATCTCGGTATCACGGCCGATCACCGGGTCGATCTTTCCCTCGCGCGCACGCTGGGTGAGGTTGGTGGTGAACTGGTCCAGCGCCGGCGTCTTGGACAGCCCACCCTTGGCCTCGCCGGGCATCGCATCGTCGCCGTCCGCGCCTTCTGCGCCGGGCGCAGCGGCATCGGCGAAACGCACCGTCTGCACGGACTCCTGCGAGCCCTCGGTCAGCTTGGCGAATTCGTGCTTGAGCTCGTCGCGCTTGAAGCGCACGAACAGCTTGGAACCGCGATACGCCAGCTGCGCCAGGTCCGGCTCGGTCAGCAGCGCCAGCAGCAGGTGGCCGCTGCGGATGCGGGTGGTCTCCGAGTCCAGCGACGCGATCAGCCAGGCATGCTCGAACAGCTTGGGAATGTGCTGCGAAAACACCGGCGTGCGGCTGTTGCCGGTCTTGAACTGGCTGATCTCGTCGTTGAGGTCGCGCTCCAGCGACTCGGGCGAGATGCCACTGCGCCGGGCGATCAACACGAAGTCACACTGCGGCTGTTCCAGCAGGGCCAGGAACAGGTGCTCCAGGTCCACCTCGTAGTTGCCACGCGACATGCACAGGTTTGCCGCCCGCTCGGCGGCCTGCCGGCAGGTGTCGTCCAACTTGCTGATCAGGGTCTTGAGGTTGATGCTCATGCAGAAACGCGCACTCCATGCTGGATCAGTTCGGGTGCCCCCGGCGCCGGCGCCAGGGGCATGGGGTCATTGCAACGTGTGGATGCCATAGGTCGTGTCTTCGCGCGATGCCGTTTGCGGACGCGTGGTCATGTAGCTGTCCCAGCCCAGGCGCGCACCGCCGCCTTCGCCCAATGCGCTGCCCTGCACGTCGTCAGCACGCAGCACCAGCCTTACCTCGTATTCCAGCGTGCCCCCGGTCAACAGCGACAACCATTTGGCCAGCGCTTCGGCGGCGCTGCCGCCGGGCAGGAAGTCGTCAAACTGGTCGCGTCGCAGCGGCCCGATGCGCAGGCGCATGCGCAGGTCACGCTGCCAGACCCGGTCGCCGGCCAGCGCGCTGGCGCCGAGCACGGCATTGGCCTGTCCCAGCCGCGATGCCTGTCCGGACGGCACGCGATACCAGGCGCCGACGAACTGCTCCAGTTCCACCGGCACCTTGAAGTAGTCCGACAGAACACGCTGCATCAACGCAGCGGACACCGGCCGTTGGCGCACCGCGCCGGCGTAGTACGCCACGGCCTGGTCGAAGATCTCGCCCTGGCCCTCGTGCAGGCGGTCGCGCAGCTCGCTCATGCCCATGCCGAGCAGCGACAGCACCAGCGGCAGGAAGCGCTCGCGCCGGTCCAGCTCGTACTGCAGGGCCAGGCGGTGCTTCTTCCACGCGGCGTAATGCAGCGACACCGCGCGCGTGGAGAAGATGTCCAGGAACGCGCGCGCCGTGCGGTCGCGCTGGTACAGCTCACGCAGTTGCAGGGTCTCGGTGTAATGCAGCGGCAGCGCACCGGCCGTGCCCAGCAGGCCCATGAACTGCGGGGTCAGGTGCACCTCGCCCAGCGTCTCGTCGTGCAGCGCCTGTTCGATGGCCTGCGCGTCCTGCAGGGTCTCGCCCTTCAGCGACACCACCGTGCCTTCGGAGGACAGCTCGGTCGCCGGGAACCCCAGCGAGAGCGTGTTGCGGAAACGCACCCGCATGGGCACCGCCTGCCCGGGCGTGACGCCCTGGCGCAGGAACACCTGCTCGAGCAACCGCACCGCCTGGAAGAACTGGAAGCGGTGGGGTTCGGCGAGCAGCTGCTGCGCTACGCCAGGATCGATTCGCCGCTGCGCGCTGGGCATCGGACGATCTCCTCCCCGCTGTCGCCGGAAACCAGCACCAGTCGGGTGAAACTGTTGGCGTGCACGTACAGTGCGAAGAAGTGGTCCATCACCTGGGCGAAGGCGGCCACACCGGTGCCCACGAAGTGGGCTTCATTGATGGTCAGGCGGATCTCCAGGCCACGCACCACCGAGGCGAACTGGCGGCCGGACATCCACGTGGTGGCCGGGTGCTGCTCCAGGCCGAGAATGCCGTCGATCTGGCGCGCCGAGACATTGGAGCCGGACAGGTCATACAGGCGCAGCATCTCCTTCAGCGCCGGCAGGCCACTGCCGGTCAGCGACAGCTGGTTCAAGGACAGGTGCGAGATCAGCCGCCACTGCGCGTTGCGCCCATGACGGAAACGCAGCGGCTTGGTCGGCTTGCGCAGCAGGCCGATCGAGCGGGCCGGGCTGCCACCTTCCATGCTCAGGTCACCGCCGGCCGCGCCGTAAGGCAGCTGGTTGGGCAGGTCGCGGTTGCTGCAGGTCAATTCCACGCTGACCGTATCGGTCTGCGGCAACACCGGGTTGAAGGACAGGTCGACGAAGCTGATCTCCATCTCGAAGCCGGGGCTCTGCCGGGCGACGTCCTCATCGCGGCGCGCGACCCAGTACTGTCCGGTCCGCTCCGGGTCCTCGCCATGGTGCAGCGAATAGAACGGCCGGAATGCCTGGATCACCTCGCCCTGCGGCGTCTGCCGGATGCGGTGCACCGAATCGATCGAATGCACCTCGTAGGCGAACGCGCGCCGCGCGTCGGCCAACACCGGGTAGTTCACCGTACGGTGGGTGACCCGGATCGGCTCGCCGCTGGTCTTGAACAGGTTGACGATGGGCGTGCAGCCCAGGCGCACGTTGTGCACGCCCAGTTCCTCCAGGACCATCGTGTTGCTGCGGTCGTTGCCGGCACTCTGCAGCACCAGGTGCAGGGTGAAGCGACGGCTGGCGCCGGCGGTCACCGTCGGCAGGTGAAGGTCGACGAAGCCGAACTTCTCCGGGTAGGCGAACAGCTCGGTCAGCAGCCGATAGGCCGGATGCGAGCGCGCGGGGAAATCGATCAACGCCTCGTTGTCGGCAAACCCCACCGCTTCCAGAGGCACCTGCTCCAGGCGTCGCCAGCGGCCGTCGCCGTCCGATTCGACATAGGCGGCCTTGACCCCGTACATCAGCGCATCACGCAACGCCGCGCGTACCGACGGTTCGCCGTCCAGAAACAACCGCAGCTTCTCGGTGCCGAGCTGGGAGAACCCCAACTGGTCGGACAGCAGCTGGAAGCCCAGCGAGATCTGCCCGCCCACGCCGGCCGGCAGGGTCGTTGCCATCGGGGCCTCGGCTACCCCGCGGTACACCACCTGCTGCACGCCGATGGGCGCCAACACCACGTCATAGGCACTGCGGAAGTCGCAGGGCACGCCACGCACCGGCCGGCTCTGCAGGGCGGTGCCACGCGGGATGCGGACCGGCGCGCTGAGTTTGGATGCCACGCCGTCCATGTCGAAGTGCGCGATCGAGCACGACGGGAACGGACGCAGGTAATGCGGGTACAGCACGTCCAGCAGCGCGTCGGTGAACTCCGGGTAGTCATCCTCGATGCGCTTGGACACGCGCGCACTGAGCAGCGCGAAGGCCTCGATCAAGCGTTCGACATGCGGGTCCTGGCTGCCTTCCGGCGACAGCTGCAGGCGCCCGGCGATCTTGGGATAGCGCTCGGCGAACTCGCGACCATAGCGGCGCAGGTAAGCCAGTTCGCGCTCGTAGTAGGGCAGCAGGTCCTGCATCAGCCGGCCTGCGTGCGACGCGCGCGCGTCACCTGGTACTGCAATGTCGAGGGCTGCAACATCGCATCGAAACTGACGGGCTCACGCGCCGGCTCAAGGTCGAGCAGCGCATGGATGGTGAAGTGCAGGCCGCCGGCGAACTGGTTGCCGGCGTCCAGGTGCACGTTGATGTTCTTCAGGCGGCGCTCGTGGCGCGCCACGGCCTGTTCCAGCGAACGGCAGATCGCCGAGCGGTCGTAGGCATTGGCCAGGCTCATCGCCGAGAAATCGGCCAGCCCGTAGGTCAGCAGCGACTGGCGGCAGTTCGGGAACTCCTGCATGTCGCTCTCCTGGAACGCGGCGCGGGAGTTCAGCAGCCCTTCCAGGTCGCGTGCGATGGATTCCTTGTACTGCTCGAGCGAGACGGACTTGAATACCGGCCCGGCACCCGGCTGCTTGGGGGTATCGTCGAACAGTTTTTCCAGCAGACTGGGTTCGAGTCCCTTCATTGGTCCATCCACTCAGGTTTCGGCATCCGTGCATGCGGCAGCGGTGCAGCGAGGCAAGGCCGCTCCTGGCCCCGCCGGGATCAGACTGCGATGGCGCACGAGGCGCCATCGCAGCGACACAACATCACACGGTGTAGTTCGGGATGTTCTTGGTTGCGCTCCACTGCGCCACGGTCTTGCCACCAACACCGCCTTCCGGCTTCTGCTGCTGGTAAGTCCACTTGATGGCACCGAAGCTCAACTGAACAACCTCCTGGGGCATGCCCTCCTTGTCCACCGTAGTGGTGACGCGGTGGACCAGCACATTCATCAACTCGACCAGGTAGTAATTGATCGCGTTGCCGTCCTTGTCGGCGCGCATGAACTCCACGCGGGCCTTCGGGAAGGTGGTGCCGTTGGCGGCGGCCTGGTTGAGGGCCGTGGAGGCGAGGTCGATCGATTTGGTGATTTCGATCGGTGACAGGTTCACGCGGGCTGCCGTGGTACCGCCGGAGGTCGACGCGGTGGCCGAACGCGGCTGCAACAGGTCCTGCGAGAACGACTGGATCTCGATCCAGTCCTTGTGCTTGTCGTCGTGCGACTCGCCCTTGATGGTGTCAATCGAGAGAAAAGCGTGCTGCATATCTGGTCTCCTAAGTTCCGTTCTTCCGTGAGATTTGGGTTGCCGGGCGGGGGGGCCCGGCGGTTCAGGGGGCTATGCCCTCTAATCGCGTCGCTGCGTACAGGGACAGGGGTCCCCCCGACGCTACAGCAACAGCAAAACCGTTACGCCTTTTTCGCGGAAGCCGGCAGTTCGGCCACCAGACGCAACGAAACAGACAGCTCATCGAGCTGGAAATGCGGCCTGATGAAGGCCACCGCGCGGTAGACACCGGGCTTGCCCGGCACTTCCGAAACCTGCACGGAAGCCTCACGCAGCGGGAACTGCGCCTTGGCTTCCTGGTTGGCGTTGTCGTCCAGCAACACGTACTGGGCGATCCACCGGTTGAGGAACTCCTCGACGTTGCCGGCCGAGGCAAAGCTGCCGATCTTCTCGCGCATCATCGCCTTGAGGTAGTGGGCGATGCGCGAGACGGCGAAGATGTACTGCAGCTGCGCCGACAGGATCGCGTTGGCATTGGCCGAGTCGGTGTTGTACTTCTTGGCCTTCTGCGCCGACTGCGCACCGAAGAACGCGGCGTAGTCGGTGTTCTTGCAATGCACCAGCGGCATGAAGCCCAGGTCGCTCAGCTCCTTCTCGCGGCGGTCGGTGATGGCCACTTCGGTCGGGCACTTCAATGCCACTTCGCCATCGTCGGTACGGAAGGTGTGGGTGGGCAGGTCCTCGACCAGGCCACCGCCTTCCACGCCACGGATCGCGGCGCACCAGCCATAGTTCTCGAACGCCTGGGTCAGGCGCGCGCCCATGGCATAGGCGGTGTTGCACCACAGGAACTTGCTGTGGTCGGCGGCCTCGACTTCCTCGACGAAATTGAAGCCCTCCACGGTGGTGCCGTCCTTCGGGTTGTACGGCAGGCGGCCGAGGAAACGCGGCATGGTCAGGCCGACGTAACGGCTGTCCTCGCTCTCGCGGAACGACTTCCACTTGGCGTACTCGACGGTGTCGAACACCTTGGCCAGGTCACGCGGCTTGCCCAGGTCGGTGAACGACTCCAGGCCGAACATGCCCTCGCCCGCCGCGGAAATGAACGGCGCATGCGCCGCCGCGGCCACGTGCGACATCTGCTCGATGAAGTACATGTCCTCCGGCTGGCGGCCAAGGAAGTAGTCGCCGATCAGCGCGCCGAACGGCGCACCACCGAAGGTGCCGAACTCTTCCTCGTAGACCTTCTTGAACAGCGCGCTCTGGTCGAAGTCGATCGCGGACTTGAAGTCCTTGACCAGGTCCTTCTTCGGCGCGTTGAAGACCTTGATCTTCATGTTCGGGCCGGTGGAGGTCTGCGAGCACAGGTAGTGCAGGCCGCGCCAGCTGCTTTCCAGCTGCTGGAACTCCTTGGCATGCATCACCGCGCTGAGCTGCTCGGAGATGATCCGGTCGATCTCGGCGATGCGTGCATCGAGGGTGAGGTTGAGGTTGTCCGACACCACCACCGTGCCATCCAGCACCTCCTGCGCCAACGCGGAAATGATGTCCTTGGCGCGCTCGTGTTCGGTCTGCGACTTGGCGACCTTGCTCTTCTCGACGATCTGGTCGAGCAGGCCGACCTCTTCGGTGACCGCTGCTGCTGCGCCCAACTGGCTGGCTTCAACCGACATAGATCACTCCCCCTTGCCCGCGCCGAGCTGCTTGAGCTGCTCGGTGTTGTTGAGTACGTCCGTCAACAGGTCCTCCAGCTTCTCGTTGCCCGCTAGCTTGTTGCGCAGGTCGGCCAGCTTGGTGCGCGACTCCAGCAGACGGCGCAACGGCTCGATCTGCTCGACCACGGCTTCCGGGCGGAAGTCGTCGATCGAATTGAACTTCAGCTCGACACCGAACTCACCGCCCGAATCACTGATCTTGTTGGGAACACGGAACACCGCGCGTGGCGCGGCGCCTTCCATCACTTCGTCGAAGTTGTCCAGGTCGACGCTGACGAACTTGCGGTCCTTCACCTTCGCCAGCGGCTGTTCCGGATTGCCGCTGAAGTCACCCAGCACGCCGACCACGAATGGCAGCTCCTTCTGCTCGATGGCGTCACCCTTCTCAACGTCATACGTGAGCTGGACGCGCGGCGGCCGGATCTTCTGCAGCCGCTTCTGAACACTGTCCTTCTTGGCCATACGTGTCTCCTGACTGTGAGCTCGTTGGCTCAGTTGCCGATATTCTGAAAGGGATCGGAGTTATCGCTGCGTGTTTGCGGCCGTTCCGGCGCCGCGGCCGGGGCCGAGGCCGAGGCCGGTGCTGCCGTCGCGGCGCGACGCCCGGTCGACCGGGCCGGCGTGCGCGGGCGCGGCTTGGGCTTTTCAGCCACCAGCACCGCATCGCCCATCGTCGCGCGCAGCGTATCGGCAAGCGTCTGTGCCTCCCGGCGCGCGGTCTCGGAGGCAAGCACGCCACGCCCCTGCAGTCGCTGCAGCGATTGGTTCGCCACGCGGAAGCCGGCTACGGTGAGCACGCCATCGGCCACCAGGTCATCCGGATCACGCTGCAGCACTTCCTCGGCCGCAACGATCGCACGCGCGTAATTCCCCTGGTCGAACTGCAACTGCGCGATACGCACCCAAGGCTCCTTGCGCGTTGGATCCGACTTCGCCGCATCTTCGAATGCCTTGATCGATGCATCCGCGCCGACCGTTGCGACCTGTGCCTCGGCATTCGCCATGGTCGTTTCGAATGGCACTGCTACCGGCTTCTTCGGTGCGGACGCACACGCAGCAAGACCGGACAACAGAACCAATGCCATCATCGGCCGATAGGCGACCGCGCTTATTGCCTTCACATCCATCGTGATCCCTCGTTGAGAAAGTTCCTCTAAAGGGAACCAGACAACCGCCGATACAACACACGGGAATCCAGTCCCTGCGGCGCGAGTGTACATTCGCCAACACGCGTCGGTATAGTGATTTTCAACAAGTCAGAAATCACTGATCTACACACACTCTTCACATGTTGAAGATTGCACACCTGCTGCAGTGCACACGTCACTCCGTGTCGTAGCTCACACAAATCCACTGTCACCACAATAATGAATACGCCTATGAGAGATTTCCTACGCGTGGTTTCAGTTACAACTGTCATGGGGATAGTTCTACTGACAACGCCCGGCTGCGCGAGCAACGGAAAGATCGGTAAAGCGGTAGACAGCACCTTGCAGGCCGTGGGTCTGCGCGAGAAGAAACCTGCCGAACCCCCAGTGATTCCGCTGCGGCTGTACGCCGGCAGCAATCTCAATGCAGCCAATGACAAACGCGCCACCGCGGCCGTCGTGAAGATCTACCACCTGCGCAGCAGCCAACGCTTCGAGCAGGCGCCTTTCAACGCATTCCTCGATCAGGCCGGCGAGCAGGCAGCCCTGGGTGCGGACCTGCTGTCCGCCAACGAAGTGGTGCTGACACCGGGCGTGCGCCAGGAATTGTCCGAACAACTGAGTGATGGAACCATGGTGCTTGGCGTGGTGGCGCTGTTCCGCGCACCTGCCGAGAACCGCTGGCGGCTCACCTTTGATGCCAAATCCAAGGACCTCCCGGCCACCGGCGTGACCATCGGCGTGCACGCGTGCGCCCTGACCAGTGACAGTGCCGCCCTGCTGACCAGGATCTCGGGCGATCCCAACAGCCTGGCCTCCATCAGGTGCGCTTCGTCACGCTGATTAAGAGACGCAGTCTTCATAATGAACGCCGACCTTTCTATCGTTCAGTCTGTTCAGCAACGAAGCAAGGCGGCACGGATTTAACGCTTGCGCTAGTATCTTTGCGTCTTTAACCGACATGGCGGCAGGGGATTTGCACCGCTGTGATGGCATTGGAACAACAGTCAACACGATGTCGGTGAACAGGAAAGCATAAGGATTCGCATGCGACGCTCGACGGATAGGGGCCGTCGATTCAACGGGATTTCCAAGGATTGAAATGTGGCTTACGTAAGCAGGATGTCCAAAGTTCTCTGGGGTGAAGGCCTGTTCCTGCGCCCCCAGCATTTCCAGCGGCAGGACGCCTACTACGAGGCACGCCTGCAGGATCTTTCGCACACACTTCACCCCTACGGCTGGGGCGCACGCCGCGTCCGCTTCGATCCGCACGCGCTCAACGGCGGTGCGCTGCGTCCACTGGACCTGTCTGCGGTGTTCCCCGATGGCGAGACCTACGACGCGCCCGCGCACGACAGCCTCCCCGATGCCGTTTCGCTGCAGGGCCTGCCACAGGGCGTGCAATCCACGGTGATCCACCTGGCGTTGCCGCTGCTGCGTGACGACGGCAACAACTGCGGCGATGCCGAAGGTACCCAGCTCGCGCGCTACCGGCAGGCCAACCAGGTCACCGGCGATCTGTTCACCGATGCCGCCGAAGCCGAGCTGGCCTACCTGAGCAAAGCGGTGAAGCTGCTCACCGATGACCAGCCGCGCGACGCCTACGCCACCGTGCCGATCGCCCGTATCCGCCGCACGTCCAGCGGCGGCTTCGAGCTGGACGACGAATTCATCCCGCCGTGCGCGCAGTTGCAGGCCTCGCCCTACCTCCATCGCGAACTGCGCTCGGTGCTCGACGCCCTGCAGGCCAAGGTCGACGCGCTGTACGGCCTGCACCGGCAGACCTCGCAGAACATCATCGAGTTCCGCTCCGGCGACATTGCCTCGTTCTGGCTGCTGCACACCATCAACACCTCCTTCAGTGCGTTGGCGCACCTGCTGCACCATCCGCAGCTGCATCCCGAGCGCCTGCACCAGGAGTTGCTGCGCATGGCCGGCGCATTGCTCACCTTCTCCAACGCCTATGCACTGAGCGACCTGCCGGTGTACCGCCACGACCAACCGGAAGAGTCGTTCCGCAGGTTGCTGGACATCGTGCGCGCACTGCTGGATACGGTGATCTCCACGCGTTACTTCAAGATCGCGCTGAGCGAGGTGAAGCCGTCCTATCACCTGGGCCGGCTGGACTCGCAGCGCATCGATGGAAACGCCTCGTTCTACCTGTCCGTGTCGGCGGCCCTGCCCGCCCAGGAACTCATCCAGACCGTCCCGGTCCGGTTCAAGGTCGGCGCACCGGACGACGTGGAGAAGTGCGTGCTGTCCGCGCTGCCCGGCGTCAAGCTCGCGCACGCCGCCCAGGTGCCTGCCGCCATCCCGGTACGCCCGGGCAGCCATTACTTCGAACTGGATGCGCGCGGCGCGCTGTATGAGCGCATGCTCAAGGCGCAGTCGCTGATGATCTACGTGCCGGCCGGCATTACCGACCTGAAGATGGAACTTGTCGCGGTGACCTCATGATGAACTCCCAGCTTCCCCCGACCCCCGGGCCGATGCCGTCGCTGACCTCCAACGCGACGATGGCCAATGCCACGCCCAATGCCGCCGCGCCGCAAAGCCTGCTGGACCTGATGTCCGATGGCTTCTACCTGCTGCTGCTGCTCAAGCGCGGCCAGTTGCCGAACGACGCCGAGTCGTTCGTACAGACCGTGCAGAAATTCCTGGATGGCGTGGAACGCAACGCCATGCGCCTGGGGATCTCGTCCGAGGACGTCTATGCGTCCAAGTACGCGTTCTGCGCGGCCGTGGACGAGGCGATCCTGTCACAGCCCTCGGCACTGCATGAGGTCTGGGAACGCAACCCGCTGCAGCTGCGGCTGTTTGGCGAGCACCTGGCCGGCGAGCACTTCTTCGACCGGCTGGAGGAACTGCGGCGCCAGGGCGCTCCCCGGCTGCCGTCGCTCGAGGTCTACCACTACTGCCTGCTGATGGGCTTCGAAGGCAAGTACCGCCTGGAAGGCACTGAGAAGCTTGGCTACCTCACCGCGCGGCTCGGCGACGAAATCGTGTACCTCAAGGGCAAGCGCCACGGCTTCGCACCGCACGCCCTGCCGCCGGACAGCGTGCGCCACCAGCTGCGCCGCGTGATCCCGATGTGGCTGCCGGCGGTGCTGGTCGGCTGCTTCGGCGTGCTGGCCTTCTTCGGCCTGCGGTTCTACATGGGCCATGAAACCCAGAAGCAGCTGGCCGCCTACAACGATGTGGTGCAGATGCCGGAACGCACGGCCCACATCACGATCACCCTGCCATGAGCCTGCCGATATGGATATCCCAAGCTCCACCCTGCTCGCCTCCCTCTCCAAGCTTTCGCATCGTGATCGCCTGATCCGCCTGCAGGGCATTTCGGATGCACTGGTGGTGGAGCGCTTCGAGGGCGAGGAAAGCGTCTGCGGCGACACCCGCTTCCAGATCGACTGCCTGGCCACCGATGCCTCCCTCGATACCGAGGCCTGGCTGGAACAGCCGCTCACCCTGCAGCTCAGCCAGGCCGATGGCAGCACGCGTCAGTGGCACGGCCTGTGCACGGCCACCGCGCTACTGGGCAGCGACGGCGGCCTGGCGCGCTACCGGCTGGTGATGGAGCCATGGACCGCGTTGCTCGGCCTGCGCCGCAACGCCGTGATCTTCCAGGACATCGATACGCGTGCCATCTGCGAGGCCATCTTCGCCGACTACCCGCAGGCGGACTATCGCTTTGACGTGAAGGCCAGCCTCCCCCGCCGCGCCGTCACCACGCAGTACCGCGAGACCGACGGCGAGTTCATCAACCGCCTGCTCGCCGAAGCTGGCCTGGCCTGGCGGATCGAGCAGAACCAGGACGGTGATGGCAAGCACCAGCTGGTGATCTACGAGCCCGCCAGCGAGCTGGCCGACCTTGGCACGATCCGCTTCCATCGCGCCCATGCCACCGAGAGCAGCGATGGCATCACGCAGTTTTCGGAGCGACGGCAACTGGTTCCCAACATCAGCACGACCTCCAGCTGGCATAGCGAGAAGCTTGTCGCCGTCGCTGCGCAACTGGAAGCCGATGCCGGCAACCTGCCCCCGCTGGAGGTCTACGTGCAGCCGCGCGCCGGCCGCTTCAACGAGGCGCAATGGGCCGAAGACGAGGCGCAGGCACGACTGGACGCCCTGCGCGTGCCGCAGCAGTTGTTCAGCGGCGGCGGCAGCGAACGTCGCCTTGCCGCGGGCAGCCGCTTCGCCCTGGCCCAGCACCCCCAGCATGAAGGGCAGTCCCTTCACCTGCTGTCGGTCCAGCACGTCGCGGTCAACAATCTGGAACATGGCATCGCCGAACTGCTCGGCAGCGCGGAACTGGAGCGTGGCAGCTACCGCAACCAGTTCCTCGCCACCGACGCACAGGTAGCCATCCGCGCCTTGCCGCAGGACCGCCCCACCCTGCACGGCCCACAATCCGCGCGCGTAGTTGGCGTCGCTGACGCCGCACTCAGCCCCAATCGCGAGCACCAGGTCCGCGTGCAGTTCAATTGGCAGCGCGGCGCGCAGCCCAACAGCGGCGGCCTGAGCGATACCGGCAGTACCCAGGACGGCCATGCCCCCGGTGACCAGACCACCGGCAGCTGGGTTCCCGTTGCCGAATGGGTGGCCGGCCCCAACTGGGGCACGGCATTCCTGCCGCGCATTGGCAGCGAGGTGCTCGTTGAATTCCTTCACGGCGACATCGACCAGCCACGCGTGACCGGCCAGCTGTACAACGGGGAAGTTGCGCCGCCCTTCGGTGGCGGCGTGGACGAAGACGCCAAGCACCCTGGCGTGCTGAGCGGCCTGCACACCACCTCGCATGATGGCGGCGGCAGCCAGCAATGGGTGATCGACGATACGCCCGGGCAGCTGCGCACCCGCTTGCACAGCTCCTTGGCCGACAGCCGCCTGGAACTGGGCTACCTGATCGAACACCAGAACACCTCGCGCGGAAACCTGCGCGGTGAAGGGTTCGAACTGGCCACCACGGGCTGGGGCAATGTGCATGCCGCCGAAGGCATGCTGCTGTCGGCAAGCGCGCAGGAGCGTGCTGCCAACACCGTGATGGAGAATGCCAGCGTCGTTTCCCAGCTCAAGGGCGCCGAGCGCAGCCTGGACGCCATGCAGCAGACGCTCGGCCAGCAGCAGGTGCCCGGCCTCAGTGCCTGGCAGCAGACCGGCAAACTGCGCGAGCTGATCGACCCCGAGCAACAGGGCCGTTACCAAGGTGAGGTCAACGGGCAATCCGCATTCAAGCCTGACGACGGCCGCACCCCCGGCGACACGCCGGTCGAACGCTTCGGCAAGCCGCTCCTGCTGGCCGAAGCACCGCATCACGTTGCATGGACCACCCCGGCCAGCGCCGTGGCCTTCGCCGGCCAGAACCTGGAACTGACCGTACAACAGGACCTGCATGCCAACGCCGGCGAAACACTGGCCTCGGTGTCCGGCGGCAGTGTTTCCCTGTTCTCGCAGGCCGGCCCGTTGCGGGTCATCGCCGCGCAGGGGCCGGTCAGCCTGCAGGCCAATGACGGTGAACTGGAACTGCTCGCCGAGCAGGCACTCACGGTGACCGCCACCGACAAGCGCATCGACGTGCTCGCCCAGAGCAAGGTGGTGCTGCAGGCCGGCAGCAGTGCGATCACGCTGGAGGGCGGCGACATCACGTTCAGTTGCCCGGGCGAGTTCACCGTCAAGGCAAGCGAGCATCCGTTCATGGGAGGGCAAAGCGATGCTGCGGGTCTGGACGCACTGCCACGTGGCCTGACCGACGCAGCGCGAAAGTTCTCTTTTTCCAGCTAGGCACGACTCTCCAGCCATCCCGAGCCGCCATCCTTGGCCGCTGCGATGCCGTAGCGGATGAGCGCAATGCTTCAATCAAGCGACAGCCGCTCGTTGAAGCACAGAGGGAGTTGGGTTGAAAGCTCCCGTATGAGGCAACGGTGGTACGCCGTTGCCTCATCACTGGAGTGAAGACACGCACCCTGCGACTCACTCGCCTCGTTCTTGTTCCGCCCTGCACACGCGCGTCACCTGCCGATGTCCTGCTCACAGGCCTGCGTATCCCTCACGGATTCGTCGCGAAGGCAGAAGACCGATACCCGGCCGCCCTCCCGGGACGCGATGCATTGGTACTCTCGACAATGCCGCATTTGTGATCGACGCACGCTGCTTTCCTCACCAATCACGCGTGCATCCGGGGACCTGAGAAAGGTACGGCATGGCCTCCCGCGAACAGCCTCCCCCCCTTTCCTCAAGTTCGGATGCCATCGCTTCCACGGATGCTACGATCCGCTCCCTCCACGCACGGAAGACGCGCCATGACCGACCTGCCACCCCTCCCGCCCCTTCCGCTCGGTCGCTACCGGCATTTCAAAGGAGGCGAATACGAGGTGATCGGCCTTGCCAGGAGCAGCGAGACGCTGGAGCCGCTGGTCCTCTACAAGCCGCTGTATGGAGATCTCGGCATCTGGGCACGGCCTTACGCCATGTTCGTCGAACAGGTCGAGGTGGGCGGCGTGCTGCAACCCCGGTTTGCCCATCAGGAATGAGCCCCGGCTGATCCACGGTGATGGCGGTTGTCGGGCGGCTGCCCCCTGTCGTAAGACGCCTTCCAGATATGGGTTGCACAGGTATCGCCCTGTAAAGACACTCGCCCCAACCTGCTATAGGATTTCCGCACAAACCACCTGCAGGAACTCCGCCCATGCTGCGCTCACTCGCTCTCCCGACCTTAGCGCTTGCCGGACTGCTGGGCCACGCCGCAGCTGTCCAGGCGGCTATTCCGCTGACCAACGCCCTCTGCCCGGGTGACCTTGAAGTCCACGCGGACGAAGGTGGCCCAATCTACGTGAACGGTCGTGAGACCAAGCTCAAGCAATTCAACGAGAACTATTACGAGGCCTTCGACAGCCAGAGCGGCGTGACCCTGTCACTCAGCCGCAAGCCGGACGGCGGCGTGGACCTCTCCTACACGGGGCGCGGGGGTGCAAATGGCGTTTGCGTCGTCGCAAGGCAGATCGTCGCCGGAACCGGGCCCGCCCCCGCAGCAAGCGGGCCCGCCACGTCCAGCGGACTGCCCGCGGAAGTCACCTGCGAATCACGCGGCAGCGAGCAGCAGGAATGCGACATGGATACCCGCGGCAACGTGGAGCTGGTACGCCAACTGAGCCACAGCGCCTGCGTCGAAGGCCAAAGCTGGGGCCTCAACCGCCACTCGATCTGGGTCAAGGACGGCTGCCGTGCCGTGTTCCGCAACAGTTCTTCCGAGGGCCACGCGCCGCACCACGCCAGCGCGAATGGCGGCGTCCAGCTGGGCGCCTGCAACATGCGAGCGAACGCCGACGGCGCCCTGGTCACCCGTGTCCCGGTCAACGACACCTTGGACGAGCTCATCGTGGACTATCCCGATGGTCGCTTCCTGTGCATGGTCACCAAGGAAGGCATGGTCCAATCGCTCACCCGGATCAAGCAGCGCTCGCACTGACGGCGCTCCTCCCTTCGCCTCGAAGCAGAACCCCTCGCAAGAGCGCCGCCGGCACGTAAGCCGGCGGCGTCTTCAAGCAATGCCTTGGGACCGCATCAACCGTTCGGGCACATCAGTTCCAGGCAGCTTTCATAGATGGCCTCGCACTTGTCCTGCGCGGTGCCACGGGCAATGCAGGCGTTATAGCTGTTGAGACAGCCCGTGCCACACCAGGACGCGGAGGCCACTCCCCCGAAAACGGCCATCGACAGGAAGCCACAGGCGACGACGCGCTTGATCCACTTCTTCATGCCACTCTCCTTGTAGGCCTGATCGTTCAGGCAGACAGAGCATAGGACGCGATGTAACGACCATTCTGTTTCGCGGCGCACATTTGCGCCCACCGGCCTGCTTGAGCGTGGGCACGACGTCAATCGAAGCTAGATGATGCCCAGATGCACCCGCAAATCGCCCGCGCAGGTGGCACCATCGCAATCAGAGAAAGTCGGGCCATCACGCAGCAACTTCGTACTCGTAGAACGGGGCCGCGTGCCATCAAGGATGTCGTGGAACACGTGGAGATTGCCGGGGACCAGGGTTCAACCAGACCGGGGCCCCAGCCCTCAGCCCACCAACCACCATGGCTACAATCCGCATGCAGCCCAGCACAACGAGCTGGCAACCAGACGCAGGCATCGCATGAACATTCGTCCCTACCAGAATGCCGATTGGCCCCGCCTCTGCGCGATTCATGACCTGGCCCGCATGGATGAGTTGCGCGAAGCTGGCCTGCAGGATGCATTCATTCCCCTGGAGATCGCCGCCGAGAAAGAAGGTCTCTTTGACTATGACATCCTTGTCGCCGAGAGGAACGGCACTGTTCTGGGCTTCGTCGCCTTCAGTGAGGACGAACTCGCATGGCTGTACGTAGACCCGGGGTCCTACCGCTCCGGCGTCGGAAAACTTTTGACGAAGGCGACGCTGCTGGAACGACCGAACGGACTTTCCATCGAGGTCCTGTCCGGGAATGAGGCCGCATTGGCATTCTACAAATCCGTGGGATTCATGGAATCAGGCATCGCCAACGGACGGATGCCAGGCAACGAGAAGTTCCATGTCACCGTCCACTGCCTGACGTACGCCGGCAACACCTGACTGACGGTTGCAACCGGTCTGCACCCGTGCGCGCAGCGCCTGATGGTCGTCCATCCTGAGCTGGGCGCCATCGCTCTTCTTGACCATCGAAACGAGCGGTCTATGCCTGATTCTTGGGAAAGTTCTGAAGCATGGCTTCATGCGAAAGAGCGGCCTTCTCCCCTTCGTCAAGATACCTCACGCGGTCATGAACGCGACGCCATTCATCAATGGCCTCGCTCCCGAAGTTGCCTCCCAGCCTGCATAGAGGCCATCCCCCATCGGAGCCGTTCCCGATCTGGAACGACAGCGGTGGCGTTTTGATACACGCACTGTCCATACGTCCAAGCACGGACAGATCGGTTGTGACCTTGCGCTTGTAGATGCCAATGCAGACTTCACGACGCTGTCCATACTCGAAGGGCTCGCCGCGGATGCCCCGATGAAATTCAAGTATCGATAGATTGGATGCATCCAACTCCGCGAACGCATAATCGTGCCGGAACACGATGGGGGTTATGCCGATATGGCACGACATGGCGAACATCCCGTCCTCTGCGGACACCTGCAGTACGACCGCCGCCCCCCAATATCCATCACGCGGGTGCGTTTTGATGACGTCGCCCGTATCGAGCAGCAGCTGAGGCTGCTTCGTTGCTTTCAACTTCGTCACAGACGCCTCCAGAAATCCACACACTCATTCCGGCACCACCCTGGGTACTCGTGAGATGGTAGGCCAGCTGGCGAACGCCCTCAATTGCCTGACCGAGGAGCGCACATCTGCAGACACTCATTTCATTGCGAGGCCTGAGTGCGCCCGTTCGGGAGCAGGTTCCGGTTTGGGCTCGGGGATAAGCCCCGGCTCCACGCCGATCCCGATGTACTGCGCCGCCCGCCTGCCGAAAACGACCTTGGCGTCAGGTAGCGACCTCATGCGAGCGTGGGCAGATTTCGGTGTGGACGGCGTTCTGAATGGTCCTGGTTTCTGTGCGCGGCCAGCATTCCGGAGCATGTCTATCGGCGCGAGTTTGGAGCGAGGACAACGTTTGCCGCCAGCTTGCGTCATGCGCTCGCTTGTTGGCTGAGCTCGCCGGCCCTAAGATCAAGTTGTTCTCAGGGAAGCGCGCGTCATGCGGTGCCTCTCGGATAGTCGTGTACCCGGCCCTCTGAGTTCATCTATTTGGCAGCTAGGCCTGCATGGAGAGATCATGAACCCTCAAAGCATGAAGCACCTCATTGCCCGCTACCTGGCTTCCTACAACGCGTTCGACGTTGATGGAATGCTGTCGCTTCTTTCCCAGGATGTTCGCTTCGAGAACTACTCGGGCGACCAACTCACGGCGGCAACAACCGGAGCTGCTGAGTTCAGACAGCTCGCGGAGCAGTCCAAGTTATTGTTCTCTGAGCGCGAGCAACGCATAACGGACTTGGAGTTCGGCCATGACTCCGCCATCGCAACCATTGCGTACCGTGGAACGCTGGCCGCAGACATTCCTAACGGCCCGCTCGCCGGTACTGTTCTTGACCTTCAGGGAAAATCGGAATTCTCATTCGGCAACGGACAAATCACAAAAATCGTTGACCGTAGTTGAGTGCGCGCCCAGGAGGCCAGCCGACGCCGCCAGGCGAAAGCCAAAGTGCCGTGAGCGGCCAACTTTGGCTTCTACCCTGTGCGACCCCAAACGGACATCTGTGCTTCTGCCGGTGCGAGCCTGCAGTAATCGCCGAGCGTATCTCGTTGGGTCCGGTTATACGTCGGCTTGTTAGCCGGACCGAGCAGCCCTAAGATCAAGCCGTATCAAGGGTATAGCCCACCATGCGGTGCTTTGTGGTTAAGTCGTACAACCGGACCCACGGGTCAGTCTATTAGGTAGTTAGGTGCCGTGAGAGTTCCAGATGACATCCACGAGCGAGTTCTTGGCCTTACTACCGACATTCTCAACACCTGGGAGCCGGACTATAGAAGAGCCAGATGGCGTATCTATGGAGAGTTACGCGATTACTGTGAGTCCGTAGCGATTACGGGGCGAGATCACCCGTTCCTCTGGGAGACCTTGGCTGACTCCACAGTCGATGATCGCACCGCGATTGACATCTACGCCCGCGCCTTCGCACTAGCCATAGCTTCGGGTGCTTCGGAGTACGAAGCTTCGATTCTCTTCGCCCTAGCCGAGCGGCACTCAAATCTTGGCGAGGTATCAGTGGCCTATGATTACGCCTTTCAAGCAAATGAGCGCGCCATGCGCACCGGCGACCTAGATCTTCGGCGAGATGTCAGTCAGTTCTTGCTCGATCATTCGGGTGTCCCGGCGGGGAACCTAACAATTCATTCAAGCCGAACCCGCTTCGCGGGTCGGCTCAATTCCAGAGTTAGGCCGCATGGATAGTACGTCGCGTCAGTCGCTCATACTTTCGTTGCTCCGGGGTCTTTTGGGCGAGGTTCACCCTGAGTTGCGTCAAGCCTCAATCGAGACCGACGGAGACGCGCATATCGTTCGCGTCCGATTTGAGTACGACGGAGATGCCCATGGGCCTGCTCAAGAGAGCTGCTCCTGTGCGGCTGGAGAAGTCATCGGAGATTTTCCGGCGCCATGGGGTCTCGATGAACAACACGTGGCTGCGCCGTTGCCTCGCGTTTTATCTCCCCTGCGATACGTTGTTTACCGTCGCTGGGAGCACGAGGGTGCGGCCGCGCCATACATCCAAGCCGAACTCGCTTCGCGGGTGAAAAATTCAGGGTAGGAGATGAAGATCTTTCGCCGTCAGTTGATGTACGTTCAAGTTCACCAAGACCACTTCATTGCTCGTGCCGTCGGTGGAGACAGGACAATTCGCCGCCAGTGCCACGCTCTTGGCAATCGTGCGGGTCCAATCAGGAACTTCTCAACCATCCGGTCTCAGCTCAAAGAAATATTCTCAGAACTCAAGTCCGGCTTCTCGCTCGTCAAGCCATGGGCGCTTTTGCATTTTGATCCAGTCGAGTACCCGGTCACAAAGGAAGAGCTCGCTGAATTCCAAGCGGTTGCTATGCGTAGCGGCGTGAGCTTCTGCTTGCTCTCCACTTGGGAACACCAACACGAAGACAAGGACTTGCTGACCATCTTGGGGCAGGGTCCGACCAAGTAACTTAAAGCCGCGGCGCAGCGCGGCTGGTTTTGAGAATTCGAACGTCTGCTTCTGGCCGATAGCGGCCTCCTCCGCTGAACCAAGCATCGCTCTGCGTCACGGCGACGTCGGCCCCTCGGGCTCTACGGCCGGCTCTGCGCCGATCCCGAAGTGCTGCGCCGCACGTCGGCCGTAAGCGACCTTGATGCCCGCAAGGATCACCGCGGCCGGCGATACGGCCATATCCGGCAGACTCAGAGGCAGTTCGGGCACACCACAGCGTCAATGACCGAGCACCACACCCGGAAGCGCAAGGGCGACAAGGTGACTCCAACCAAATGAGATTGCGGAGCGGCTTCGATATTGCGAAGCAGCCGACCCAAATCGCAGGCAAAGAAAAAGGCACCTAAGTGCCTGTTTTCAAATGGTGCCGAAGGTGGGACTCGAACCCACACGCTTTTAAGGGCGGCGGATTTTGAATCCGCTGCGTCTACCGATTCCGCCACTTCGGCTGGCCGGAGCGGGAGTATAGCGGACGCATCGGCGATTGGGCAGCCTCTGCGGCACAATTTTTGTGTAATGGGAGTTTCGCCGACTGGCTATACTTGTTTCGACTGACTGATCAAGGGTACAGGCAAGCGATGACCTCGCTTCAGGACGTGCAGGTGCTCGTCGTCGAGAACGACGAGCTGAATGCCATGCTGCTGCAGCTGCAGCTGGAAGGTGAAGGCATGCACGTGGCCGGCGTGGCCCCGTCCGTGGCCGATGCCCTGCGCCTTGTCGAGGAGCTGCAGCCGCAGGTCGTGTTCCTCGACTACTGGCTGGCCCGCAACGAGAACAGCACCCCGGTGGCCGAACGGCTGGTGGCGCTGGGCACGCCCTTCCTGGTCGCGACGGGCATGGATATCAGCCAGTTGCCGGCCGTGTTCAACGCGGGAATCAAGCTGCGCAAACCCTATACCGGCGCGGACCTCGGCGCCGCATTGCGCAGGGCGCTGGCGCCGGCCTGAGCCGCCGCAGGCGCTGACGACGCCCGGACTCCTTCCGCTCGCCCGCCTCCTCCCGTTACCGGGAGAAGGCATGCTCCGCCTCGCTTCAGCCCTTGCGGGCCTTGGCAAAGGCCTCGGCCAGGGCGTTGTTGATCGGCGGCGCCGATTGCGCCGGGCGCGGGTTGCCATTGCCTCCCGGACGTGCGCCGCGGCCGCCATTGCCGCCGTCACGATGCGGCGCCATGCCCTGCCCTGCGCCGCGCTGCTCGCGCTCGGACTTCTTCGGCGCCGGTGCGTCGTCCAGGCGACGGGTCAGGGCGATGCGCTTGCGCGGCACGTCCACCTCCAGCACCTTGACCTTGACGATGTCACCGGCCTTGACCACGTCGCGCGGGTCCTTGACGAAGGTATCCGACAAGGCGGAGATGTGGATCAGGCCATCCTGGTGCACGCCGATGTCGACGAACGCTCCGAAGGCGGCCACGTTGCTGACCACGCCCTCCAGGACCATGCCTTCGCGCAGGTCCTTGATGTCCTCCACGCCTTCGGCAAAGCGCGCCGCCTTGAACTCGGGGCGCGGGTCGCGGCCGGGCTTTTCCATTTCCTTGAGGATGTCGCGCACGGTCGGCACGCCGAACTTTTCATCGGTGAACTGCTCGGCCTTGAGCCCACGCAGGTAGCTGCCGTCGCCCAGAAGCGCCTTGATCGGGCGATCGGCCGCGGCCACGATGCGCTCGACCACCGGATAGGCCTCCGGGTGCACGGCCGAGGCATCCAACGGCTCGTCACCGTCGGCGATGCGCAGGAAGCCCGCACACTGCTCGAACGTCTTGTCACCCAGCCGCGGCACCTTCAGCAGCTCCTTGCGGCGCTTGAACGGGCCGTTCTCGTCGCGGTGGCGCACGATGTTCTCCGCCACCGTCGAGGACAGGCCCGACACGCGCGACAGCAGTGCCGCCGAGGCAGTATTGACGAACACACCGACGGCATTCACGCAGTCCTCCACGCGCGCATCGAGCGCCTTGGCCAGGCGGAACTGGTCCACGTCATGCTGGTACTGGCCCACGCCGATCGCCTTGGGCTCGATCTTTACCAGCTCGGCCAGCGGGTCCTGCAGGCGACGCGCGATGGACACCGCGCCGCGCAGCGAGACGTCCAGGTTCGGGAACTCCCTGGCCGCGAACTCCGAGGCCGAGTACACCGAGGCACCTGCCTCGCTGACCACGACCTTCTGCAGCTTCGGATTGTTGCAGGCCTTGATCACCTCGCCGGCCAGCTTGTCGGTTTCGCGGCTGGCGGTGCCGTTGCCGATGGCGATCAGCTCGACGTTGTACTTGCTGCACAGCTGCTTGAGCGCCTGCAGCGACTGTTCCCACTGGCGACGTGGCTCGTGCGGGTAGATGGTGTCGGTGGCCACCAGCTTGCCGGTGGCGTCGACCACCGCGACCTTGCAGCCGGTGCGGATGCCCGGGTCCAGCCCCAGCACCGTCTTCGGCCCTGCCGGCGCGGCCAGCAGCAAGTCCTTGAGGTTGTCACCGAACACGGCGATCGCCTCGGCCTCGGCCTTCTCGCGGGCCTGGTTGAACAGGTCCAGCAACAGGTGCATGTGCAGTTTGGCGCGCCAGGCCAGGCGGCAGGCATCGAGCAACCAGCGGTCCGCCGGGCGGCCCTTGTCGGCGATGCCGGCCTTGCGCGCCACGCGCCCTTCGGCGTACTGGTGGCCAGCCTCGGCCTCGCTGCCGGGGTCCAGCTCCAGGTACAGGATTTCCTCGCGGCGGGCGCGGAACAACGCCAGCAGGCGATGCGAAGGGATCTTCGCCAGCGATTCGGCATGATCGAAGTAGTCGCGGTACTTGGCGCCTTCGTTCTCCTTGCCTTCGGCCACCCGTGCGCGGATCACGCCGTTCTCGCCCAGCCACTGGCGCAGCTCGCCGACCAGCGCAGCGTCCTCGCCCCAGCGCTCCATCAGGATCGCGCGGGCACCTTCCAGCGCCGCCTTCGCATCGGCCACGCCCTTGTCGGCGTCGATGAATCCTGCAGCAAACGCCTGCGGGTCCCGCGACGGGTCGCCGAGCAGGCCGTCGGCCAACGGGTCCAGCCCCGCTTCGCGGGCGATCTGCGCCTTGGTCCTGCGCTTGGGCTTGTACGGCAGGTACAGGTCTTCCAGCCGGCTCTTGGTATCGGCGGCGAGGATGTCGTTGCGCAATTCCTCGCTCAGCTTGCCCTGCTCGCCGATGCTGGCCAGCACCGCAGCGCGGCGGTCTTCCAGCTCACGCAGGTAGGTCAGCCGCACTTCGAGATTGCGCAACTGGGTGTCATCCAGCCCACCGGTGACTTCCTTGCGGTAGCGGGCAATGAACGGGACGCTGGCACCTTCGTCCAGCAGGGCGATGGCGGCCTTGGCCTGTGCGGTCTGCGCACCGATCTCGGTGGCGATGGTCTGCGCGATCTGCTGCGCGAGCTTGGAATCCTGCATTGCCTGTGTGAGCGCCACGTTCAAGGGGAACCGGCATTCTGGCAACGCAACGCCGCCTGCGGAAGCGGTTGACAGCAAGCGCCGGGCATGCAGCCCGGCGCGTCGTTCGGAAAGCTCAGGCCAGGTGCTGGTTCAGCCGCTGGCTGGCAATGTCATCGCGCAGGTCCTCCAGCACCATGACCCGCATCCGGCCCCGGCCGGTCACATCCAACATCCGCTCCACGTAGACCTCCGGGCCGTTCTCCGTGTCCGCGCGGGTCTTGCTGAAACCATAGGGCAGCACGCCCTTGTCACCGTCCTTGCTGCCACCGATATAAAGAACAACTGCCATGGTGGTTGGTACTCCTCGTAATTCTGCAACGACGCCACGGTACGCGGGTGGGCGTTAGAAGGATGTACACAAAAGGTTCGCGGTGCATGACTGTTGCGTTGCGACACGAAGACAGCGCGCAGTCAGGGCCACCATCCGCGGCCCTGCAACGCATAGCGGTCAGCCGCACGCTCGAAGGGATTGCGCACGCTCACCCCGCCACAGGCGAGGTACACCGGCAGGAATAACGGACCCAGCACCATGTACTGGTAGACATGGGCGCGTTCATGATCACCCAGGCGCACGCGCGGGTGTTCACAACGCCCCGCTCGATGCTCGTAGGTCAGGCACAGACCATCCAGGTCGGGGCCGGTATGCAGGATCACCATGCCCAGCGTGATCGCGCCACCCGGCCCCCATGGCCAGTGCCGGAACACCAGCGCACGTTCGCGACCGCTCCAACGCCCGCGCGCGCCTGCCGCCATGCCGGCCATTCCCGCCAGCAGCCCGATCAGCGTGTTGGGCGAGGTCCAGATCGCTCCCAGCACCTGCAGTGCGGTCACGCCCCATGACGGGGCCGGACGGAACTGCCCGGGCACCTGCCTGGCCATCGGCGCGGCTATCTGCCCGCCGCGCGCAGGCCGCGCAACTGCTGCTGGAACCAGGCCGAGGCATCCTGTTCGGCCGCCCCCGGGCAGGCCACCCGATAGGCACGGCCGCTGATGCTGCTGCGGCTGGCCGCACGCTCGATGAACTGCTCGGGCGTATCGGCCAGGTTGCGCTTGAGCAGGTAGTCGTACTTGCGTTGCAGGTGGGACTTCGCCTCGGCCGCGTCGTGCCAGCTGCCATTGCGCTGGAAACGGCAACCCGAACGCTCCAGCGCCTGCATCAGGCCGCTGATCTCGCGCTGTGCGGCGGCACTGGGCGCGGCGGTGGCCACGGACGAAAGCGCGGCCAAGGCCAGGCCGGCCAGAAGAACGATGCGATGCTTCATCAGCGTTTGCTCAACCAATCGTGGATGGCGCCCGGCACCTCGCGTTGCGCGCGGCCGGACACGTAGATACCGATATGACCACCGCGGAACCCGACCTCGGTGTAGTCGTCGCTGCCCACCTTCCCGCGCATGGCCCGGGATGCCGCTGGCGGCACCAGATGGTCCTGTTCGGCATAGATGTTCAACACCGGCATGCGCAATGCTGCCAGGTGCACCGGTTCGTCACCGATGGTGATGGCGTCGTGCATCAGCCCGTTGCCCTGGTAGAACTGCTTGACGAACTGGCGGAATGCCTCGCCGGCCAGGTCGGGCGAATCGAAGATCCACTTTTCCATGCGCAGGAAATCCTCCAGCGCCTGCTTGTCGTCCAGGATGTCCATCAACCCCACGTACTTCTGCACGTTGAGGCGGAACGGCTTGAGCATCAGGTAGCTGGCATTCATCAGGTCGGCCGGGATGTTGCCCAGCGTGTCGACGAACAGGTCCACGTCCACGTGGCGCGCCCAGTGCGAGAGCATGTTATCCGGCGTCTGGAAGTCGACCGGCGTCACCATCGTGATCAGGTTGCGCACCTTGTGCGGGCGCAGCGCGCCGTAACACAGCGAGAACACGCCGCCCTGGCAGATGCCCAGCAGGTTGACCGGTGCGCCGTGCTGCTGCGCGCGCAGGTGGTCCACCGCGCCGTCGATGTAGCGCAGCAGATAGTCCTCCAGGGTCAGGTAGCGCTCGGAGCGGTCCGGGTAGCCCCAGTCCAGCACGTAGACGTCCTGGCCCAATGCCAGCAGCTTCTGCACCAGCGAGCGGCCGTCCTGCAGGTCCACCATGTAAGGGCGGTTGACCAGCGCATAGACGATCAGCAGCGGGGGCTGCCCGGCGGGCGCCGGCGTGTCGCCGACGAAGCGGTACAGCCTGACCTTGCCGTCGCTCCATACTTCCTCGCGCGCGGTCACGCCGTAATCGACATCGTCCACGCCCGGCAGCAGCTTCAGGCCATCGACCAGCTTGCGCTGCCATTGCAGCGTTTCCTGCAGCAGGTCATCGCTGCCGAAGCCCAGCGGCCCCTTCATGGCGCCCTCCCGCGGCGCGCGGCCGGCTTGCCCGCGGACTTGCCGGTGGCGGCAGCCTTCTTGGCAGCGGCTTTCTTCGCGGCAGGCTTGACCGCCGTCTTCGCTGCGACCGGCGCTACGGTGGTCTTCGCCGGTTTCTTCGGTGCAGGTCGCGGCGCTGCCTTTGGCGCGGCGTCCGGAACAGGCCTGGCCGCCGCATTGAGCAGGCGTCGCACCTGGCGCTCGAGCTCGGCGATGCGCCGGTGTGCGGCATCCATCTCGGTGCGGGTCGGGACGCCCATCAGTTCGCAGGCGCGCTCCAGCTCACTCTGTGAGGCAGCACGCAGGCGCATCTGTGCATTGGCCAGGTCGGCGTAGATGCGCTGGAACTCCTCGGACAACGCCATCTTGCCGTAGGCTTCCTCTGCCGCGTCGATCCACAGGTCGAACATGGCACGCGCACTGGTCAGCTGCGCCCCGGGCGACTCGTGCTCGGCCAGCTTCTGCTCGAAGCGGTTGAAGGCGTCGTCCAGCACTGCGCGGATCGCATCGACATAGTTTTCGGCATGGGCCTGGTACTCGCGCTGCTTCTTCAGCAATGCCTGCCAGCGCGCCTGGTGCTCGCGTGCTGGGCCGAACGCCGGTGCCTCCAGCCATTCATCCCCCAGCCCACCCTGCGCGGCACGTGCGAAGTCACGCACCCAGGGCTGGTCGTTGAGCGCGTTGCCACCACGGGCCGCGCCCAGCATCCATTGCAACAGCGCATCTCCCTGCCCTTGCACGGCCTCGCGCCAGGCGCCGGCGACCTCGGCCGCACTGGTGTCGCGCCCGGCGAACCGCGCCGCGATCTGCTGCATGGTGCCGAACCAGTCGCCGGCCTGGTGCTGGAAACGCCCGCCCAGTTCCTGCACTTCGGGCGGGGTATCGGTGGTGACCAGCCGGGTCCATTGCTCGATGCTCTCGCGCCACGGAAATTCGGCGGCACTGCCTTCGGCGGCCCCCTTCATGCCCTGCGCCCATGCCTCCCAATAACGGCGCATGCCCGCCTCGAAATCACCCTCATCGTTGTTGCCTGACGCGCTCATGCTCGTGTTCCCGGATTGCGCTGCGATGATATCAATGCCCGCACCACGCCATGTCAGGGCTTGGGAATGCGCAGCGTCTTGCTGATCATCAACGAGCCGGACAAGCCGAACAGCAGCACCAGCGGGTGCAGCTGCCACGGGCCCAACTGCCAACTGCCACCCCACAGCGCCGGGCCGATGGCATTGAAGTGCGCCGCCAGCGCCAGCACGATCACCAGCGCCAGGCTGGTCGGAATCGGGGTGCCCTCGAAGTACGGCACCTTGTCGGCATCGCCGGCAATCTCTTCGGCCGTCACGTTGTAGCGGGCCAGGCGACTGACGCCGCAACAGACGAAGTAACTCAGCACCAGCCAGTCCCAGCCCCCCTGCATGCCGCAGGCATAGGCCAGCGCCGCCGGGGCCACGCCGAAGGAGATCACGTCGGCCAACGAATCCAGCTCCCGCCCCAGCGTGGACGAGGACTGGCGCCAGCGCGCCACCCGGCCATCCAGCGCATCGAAGATGAACGCCAGCGGGATCAACGCCATGCCGAACATCAGGAAGCCACGCTCGCCGTCCTGCAGGAAACGCATCGCGGCGAACACCGCGCCGGTACCGCAGAAGGCATTGCCAAGCGTGAACCAGTCCGCCAACTGGAACTCGCGGAGCATCGAAAAGTGACGTTTCATGGGGACTCACGGGACATGGACCCGGACAGGTTACCGCGAGCACCCACGGCCGCGACAGCGCCGTGGCTCGGGCCACCCACCTTGCGTTTACGCAGCGGCGATCGCCATCATCGGCACTGGACCCGCCGCCGCCACGTCCGCCCAAGCCTGAACGGACGACGACGATGCTGGACACCCCCACCCTGGCCGCCCAGTTGCGGCATCCCCATGGCGCGCCTGCGCTGGCCGTGGCCGAGTCGATGAACCGCAGCAACGGCGCGCTCAACCGCACCGCGATCGCATTGCTGGCGGTCCAGGCCAACGAACACGTGCTGGAAATCGGCCCCGGCAACGCAGCCTTCGCCCCACTGCTGCTCAGCGCACCCGGCAGTCGCTATCTGGGCGTCGAACTGTCCAGCGCGATGGTCCACGCCGGCAACAGGCTCCTACGCGACCAGGGGCTGGCCGACCGCGCGCGCCTGCAGACCGGTGACGCGCAGGCGCTTGCCGTGGGTAACGGCGGCTTCGACGCCGCACTGGCCGTGAACACCCTGTACTTCTGGCCGGACCTGCCCAGCGTGCTGGCACAACTGGCCGCTGCGCTGCGCCCCGGGGGCCGGCTATGCCTGGCCTTCGGCGATGCCACGTTCATGCGCACCCTGCCGTTCACTGCCCACGGCTTCCACCTGTACGAACGGGCCCAGGTCGAGCACGCCCTGCGCGCCAGTGGCTTCCCGACCTGGAGGCACCAGACCCATGCCGAAACCGGTACCAGCAATGCGGGGAGCCGTATCGACAAGCAGTTCCACCTGCTGTTGGCCCGGCGCGGCTGACGCTTACAGGCGGGTGAAGCTCCAGGACTGCATCCGGCCATCGCGGTATGGCATCACGCCATGGAACGGACGCGTGTCCTCGTCGAACACCAGCGGCAGGAAATGGCGGTCGCCCTCCCACAGCGGCAGCGATTCCAGCTGGTCCACCGGCACCCACTCCAGCGTGCCTTCGGGGTTGGATTCCAGCGGCGTGCCGGTGTAGTCATCGATGACGAAGATGAAGGCGAACCAGTCCTCGCCATTCTTGCCGAAGCCCGGCCAGCTGAGGGTCCCGCGCAGGCGCGTGGTACCGCATTCGATGCCGGCCTCCTCGCGGATTTCGCGGTGCATGCAGGCCAGGATGTCCTCGTCGGCCTCCATCTTTCCGCCCAGGCCGTTGTACTTGCCCAGATGGATGTCGCCGGGGCGGGTATTGCGGTGGATCATCAACGCCTGCTTACCGTCGGCGGACAACACGTAGCCAAGCGTGGCCATGATCGGGGTGTACGGCATCAGCAACAACCGGAACGGGAAAGCGCCAAGTATGACCGATCCCGCCGCCGGGCTCAGTGCTCCCGCGTGCCGGCAACCCGCAGCGGTGCCTGCGAACCTTCGATGCGACGCAACGTGGCCACGCCGTGGCCGCGCTCGGCCAGGTATTCCAGCCACTTGCCAAGGAAGGTGTTCATGCGCATGCGATGGCTGATCAGTGCATCGGCCGGCGGATACATGCCGACCACGTCCTGCCAGCGCCGGCCCACGTAGCAATGGGTGGCCTCGGCCTGGCGTGCGTCCTGGTACAGGCGGACATAGGCCGACGGATCCGGCTCGCCGGTCAATGGGTCGCAGATGTCGTAGGTCATGCGCAGCTCCACCGTGTAGCGGTGGCATTCGATGACATCCAGGCGCAGGTCCAGCCCGTCGCCGATGCAGGACACGTAGCTGCCCGCGGCCAGGTCCTGCGGCGCGAACAGCCGCACCAGATGGTCATGGTTTTCCGCGTACAGGCCCATCAGCCAGCTCAGACGGCTCAGCCGGGGGATGCGATCAATACGGGAAAGTGCTTGTGCCATGGACTGATCGTACACGCGGCGATGTGTCAGAGGCAGTCTTGTGGATCGGACGCACTGGCGCGCATGCTGGGGTAGTGCCGAGCCATGTCCGGCACGGGGGCATTTCTATCTTCGCCCCCTCCCTTTGGCCGAGCCAAGGGGAGGGTTGGGGAGGGGTGCTTCATTCGCACTGCCCTGTCCATCGCCGGCTTCGCGGCCGGGGCTGCGCCTGCCGGTCAGTACATCTCGCGCTGCAGGCCCAGCGTGGCCAACACCTTGCTGGAGATTTCCTCGATCGAGGTATGCGTGGTGCTCAGGGTCGGGATGCGCTCCATGCGGAACATGGTCTCGGCCGCGGACACTTCCCGCTTGCAGACCTCGGCGCTGGCGTAACGCGAGTTCGGGCGGCGCTCCTGGCGGATCTGCTGCAGGCGCTCCGGGTCGATGGTCAGGCCGAACAGCTTGTTGCGGTACGGGCGCAGCCGTGCCGGCAGGCGGTCCTGCTCCAGGTCTTCCTCGGTCAGCGGGTAGTTGGCCGCGCGGATGCCGTAGTGCATCGCCAGGTAGATGCAGGTCGGGGTCTTGCCAGCACGCGAGACCGCCACCAGCACCACGTCGGCCTCGTCGTAGTTCACCGCGATGCCATCGTCATGGCTGAGCGCGAAGTTCATCGCGTTGATGCGGCGGTGGTAGGTGTCGAAATCGACCATGCCGTGCGCCTGGCCGACCTTGGAATGGCGGGTCGCGTTCAGCTCCTGCTCCAGGGGGCCGATGAACGGCTTGAACACGTCCAGCACCAACGCCCCGCTCTCCTCCAGGATCAGCCCCAGGCTGGAATCCACGCAGGAGCTGACCACGATCGGGCGCACCTGGTAGCGCTCCCCCGCGGCCCGGATCCGGGCCGCGGCGTCATGGGCTTTGTCCGCATCGTCGACAAAGGACATCCGGTCCGTGACAAAGCTGAATCCGGTGAACTGGGTGAGGAGGCTGTGGCCCACGGTTTCGGCGGTGATGCCGGTACCGTCGGAAACGTAGAAAACCGGCCGAATTGCCGACATGCGCGTTCCTTTCGTCTGTAAGTTTCGACCCTGCCCCGGGTGGGGGTCAGGCCCCTGTCCCGGAAAAGACAAGCACAAGACAAAGTATTGTCACAAGCTTGTGCGGGTACGGTGTGCACTGCATCATATTGGCTTCTTCCTACGGACGTGGCCATCCAAGCCCGGCTAGGGCGATGGCCTAACGGAGCATCGCGCTTGAACGAGAATATCCTGTGGTTGCATGAGCTGCGCCTGGCTGATCTGGCCCGCGTAGGCGGTAAGAATTCCTCGCTTGGCGAGATGATCGGCAATCTGGCCGGTCTCGGGGTGTCCGTCCCCGGTGGTTATGCCACCACCGCCGAAGCCTTCAAGGACTTCATTGCCCACAACGACCTGTCCAAGCGCATCTTCGACAAGCTGGCCACGCTGGACGTGGAGGACGTCGCGGCGCTGACCGCTGCCGGCAAGGAAATCCGCACCTGGGTGATCGACGCCCCGCTGCAGCCGGCCTTGGACACCGACATCCGCGATGCCTACGCCAAGCTGAGCGCCGACAACGGCGGCGGCGACGTGGCCGTGGCGGTGCGCTCCTCGGCCACCGCCGAAGACCTGCCCGACGCCTCCTTCGCCGGCCAGCAGGAAACCTTCCTCAACGTGACCGGTGCCGACGACGTCGTGCACAAGGTCAAGGAAGTGTTCGCCTCGCTGTACAACGACCGCGCCATCGCCTACCGCGTCCACCACGGCTTCAAGCACGAGGACGTGTTCCTGTCGGCCGGCGTACAGCTGATGGTGCGCTCGGGCGTGGGTTCCTCCGGCGTGCTGTTCACCCTGGACACCGAGTCCGGCTTCCGCGACGTGGTGTTCGTCACCTCGTCCTTCGGCCTGGGCGAGATGGTCGTGCAGGGCGCGGTCAACCCGGACGAGTTCTACGTCTACAAGCCCACCCTGCAGGCCGGCAAGCCGGCGATCCTGCGCCGTTCGCTGGGCTCCAAGGCCATCCGCATGGTCTATTCGGACGTCCCGGGCGAGCGCGTCAAGATCGAGGACACCCCGGCCGCGCTGCGCAACACCTTCTCGATCAGCGACGAGGACGTGCAGGAACTGTCCAAGCAGGCGCTGGTCATCGAGAAGCACTACGGCCGCCCGATGGACATCGAGTGGGCCAAGGACGGCGTCAGCGGCAAGCTGTTCATCGTCCAGGCCCGCCCGGAGACCGTGAAGTCGCGCGCCAAGGCCACCCAGATGGAGCGCTACGCGCTGCAGGGCAAGGGTGAAGTGATCGCCGAGGGCCGTGCCGTCGGTGCCAAGATCGGCGTCGGCACCGCCCGCGTGGTGAAGTCGCTGGACGACATGGCCCGCGTGCAGCCCGGCGACGTGCTGATCGCCGACATGACCGACCCCGACTGGGAGCCGGTGATGAAGCGTGCCTCGGCCATCGTCACCAACCGTGGTGGCCGCACCTGCCACGCCGCGATCATCGCGCGCGAGCTGGGCGTGCCGGCCGTGGTCGGCTCCGGCAACGCCACCCAGTTGATCCAGGACGGCCAGGAAGTGACCGTCAGCTGCGCCGAAGGCGATACCGGCTTCATCTACAACGGCAAGCTGGCCTTCGAGCGCACCACCACCGACCTTGAGAACATGCCGCCGGCACCGCTCAAGATCATGATGAACGTGGCCAACCCGGAACGTGCCTTCGACTTCGGCCAGCTGCCGAACGCCGGCATCGGCCTGGCCCGCCTGGAAATGATCATCGCCAGCCACATCGGCGTTCACCCGAACGCGCTGCTGGAGTACGACCGCCAGGACGCCGATACCCGGAAGAAGATCGACGAGAAGATCGCCGGCTACAACGACCCGGTGAGCTTCTACGTCAACCGCCTGGCCGAAGGCATCGCCACCCTGACCGCGTCGGTTGCGCCGAACCCGGTGATCGTGCGCCTGTCGGACTTCAAGTCCAACGAGTACGCCAACCTGATCGGCGGCAGCAACTACGAGCCGCACGAAGAGAACCCGATGATCGGCTTCCGCGGCGCCAGCCGTTACGTCGACCCGTCGTTCTCCAAGGCGTTCGCGCTGGAATGCCAGGCCGTGCTGCGCGTGCGCAACGAGATGGGCCTGGAGAACCTGTGGGTGATGATCCCGTTCGTGCGCACCCTGGAAGAAGGCCGCAAGGTGGTGGAAGTGCTTGCCGCCAATGGCCTGAAGCAGGGCGAGAACGGCCTGAAGATCATCATGATGTGCGAAGTGCCGTCCAACGCGCTGCTGGCCGACGAGTTCCTGGAGATCTTCGACGGTTTCTCGATCGGCTCCAACGACCTTACCCAGCTGACCCTGGGCCTGGACCGCGATTCCTCGATCGTCGCGCACCTGTTCGACGAGCGGAACCCGGCGGTCAAGAAGCTGCTGTCGATGGCCATCAAGACCGCGCGCGCCAAGGGCAAATACGTCGGCATCTGCGGCCAGGGCCCGTCCGACCACCCGGACCTGGCCGAATGGCTGATGCAGGAAGGCATCGAGTCGGTGTCGCTGAACCCGGACACCGTGGTCGACACCTGGCTACGCCTGGCCAAGCTCAAGGCCAACAGCTGATCCAGCGGTTGGTTGCATGAACAAAACCCCGCCAAGGCGGGGTTTTGTTTTGGACGGGCGAAGAGAAGCGAAGCCCCTTCCCCACCTCCCTTCGCCCTGCAGGAGAGAGGGCACGCAGGCCAGCACGCATTCCCGGCCCTGCCGGCACCGCTCACCCCTGCATGTGCCCCGCCAGCGACTGGTATGCCAGGCGCACCGGCTCGAAGCCGTAGGTCTTCTCCAGGCGCCTGACGATGAAATGGCCGCGCGCCATGTCCTGGTAGTAACTCACGAACATGGTGTTCAAGGTGGCGCCGGCCACCGCGCCGATCACCGGCACGGCCTGTGCGGCGAACTTCTCCGAAACCACCACGCCAAACCGTGCGGCGACCTTCTCCACGATCTTGGCCAGCCACTTGCCGGCTTCCTTGGGCCCGATCCCCAACCCCAGGCCGTGACCCTTGACCGCGCTACCGGCCAGCTCCGCCGAGAAATGCCGCATCAGCTCCGTGGTGAAGCCGCGGGTCATGTAGTAGCCGGTCTCGCTGGCATCGTCCTTGCCACTGTTGCCGCCCAGCGCGAATACCTCCAGGCATGCCTGGCGCGTGGCGAAATCGTTCAGGTCGAAGCCTTCGCTGCGGGCGATGTCGGCGACCGCGCGCATGATGATGGTCGTCGACAACGGCAGCTCGATGGCCAGCGTCATCAGGCCACCCGCCCCTCCGACGGCACCGGACGCGGCCGCCGCCAGCTTGTGCAGCCGTGGCGAGGCGCGCTTGCCTGGCTGCGTGCGGTCCATGGTCAGCAGCGCGGCCTGCGCGGCCTTGTACAAGGCCGCCTCGGTAACGCTCTGGATGCGCGAGGACACTGCATTGGGCAGTTTGCGCACCGCGAACTCCAGCGGCGCGCCGACCACGTTGGCCATCCGCGCGGTCAGGGTCGGCGCCTCCAGCAGGGCCACCGCGCGCTGCAGGTCGGCCATGTCCTGCGGATGGTCCTGCACGCGCAGCGCCAGCTCGTTCATGCCCTCAGTCCGCGGTCGGCAGGCCGGCCAAGGCCCCCATGAACTGGCGGTAGTGACGCAGTTCGGCGATGGAGTCGTGCACGTCGCTCAATGCGGTATGGCTGGAGGTCTTGGTCACGCCGCCGGCCACGGTCGGCGCCCAGCGCTTGGCCAGCTCCTTGAGGGTGGACACGTCCAGGTTGCGGTAGTGGAAGTAGCGCTCCAGGCGCGGCATCTGGCGATGCAGGAAGCGGCGGTCCTGGCAGATCGAATTGCCGCACATCGGCGATGCACCGGCCTTGATCCAATCCTGCAGGAACACGATGGTCTGTGCCTCGGCCTGGCCGAGCGAGGTGGTGCTGTCCAGCACCCGCTGCCACAGGCCCGAGCGCTGGTGCTGGTTGCGGTTCCACTCGTCCATGGCCTCCAGCGTGGCCAGCGGATGCGAGATGGCGAACTCCGGCCCTTCGGCCAGCACGTTGAGCTGTGCGTCGGTGACCACCGTGGCGATCTCGATGATCGAATCGTTGTCCGTGTCGAGCCCGGTCATCTCCAGGTCGATCCAGATCAACCGGTCATTGCCTGCACTGTTATCCGCCATGTCATGCCTCTTGCTGGGGGCCTGCGACGGGTGCGCTGGCCGGAATACGAAGCGCACATGATACGCCGGCACCACCGGCCGGCCGCGTCAAAGCTCGCCGGGCCCCAGCAATGGCCGGCCGCGCTTGGCCCGAAAGTAATTGGTCAGGCGCAGGCTGGCATCGGCTGCCAGCACCCCGCCGTGCACCTGCACGCGGTGGTTGTGGCGCGGGTCGCCCACCAGGTCGAACACGCTGCCGCAGGCGCCGGTCTTGGGGTCGGCGGCGGCGAACACCAACCGCGCGATCCGCGCGTGCACCAGCGCCATCGCACACATCGCGCAGGGCTCCAGCGTCACGTACAGGGTGCTGCCGATCAACCGGTGGTTGCCCAGCCGCTTGCCCGCCGCGCGCATCGCCACGATCTCGGCATGCGCGCTCGGGTCATGGCTGGCGATGTTGAGGTTCCATCCCTCGCCCAGCAGTTCGCCGTCCGCACCGACCAGCACCGCACCCACCGGGATCTCGTCGAACTCCCGTTGTGCACGATCGGCCAGGGCCAATGCGTGACGCATCCAGTGTTCGTCATCGCGGGAGGAATCGGTCGGGGACATCGTGGCAACGGTCAAGGCAAGGCATCAGCGCAGGGGATGGGTGCAGAGGATAAGGCGTCACCGCCTGTCACGCGACGGGCAGCCATCCCGGGCCTGAACCCGCGCCGTCCTGCTCAGGCACCGCGCATGGGCGCGGCATCGCTGCCCGACGGGCGCACGGAAACCCGGTTCCTGCCACCGCGCTTGGAGGCGTACAGCATCTCGTCGGCGGTCTTCAGCACCGCCTCGATGTCGAAGCTGCTCTGCGGCCAGTTCGCCACGCCCAAGGAGACGGTGATGCTACCGACCTTGGGAATCTTCATTTCCTCCACCGCCCGGCGCAGGCGCTCGGCCACCTGCGTGGCGGTTGCCAGCGTGGTGGACGGCAGCAGGATCAGGAACTCCTCGCCCCCCACGCGCAGCGGCACGTCGTAGGCACGGCAGGCTTCACGCATGCGTTGCGCCAGGCAGCGCAGGGCTTCGTCGCCGGCGTCATGGCCGTAGGTGTCGTTGACGGCCTTGAAGTGATCGATGTCCAGGGAAATCACCGAGAAGGTGTTCGCCTGGCTCTCGAAGGTCCTCAGCGCATCGTCCATGCGCCGGCGATTGCCCAGCTGGGTCAGCGGATCGGTCGCGGTGTCCTCGCGCAGCTTGGAGAAGCTCTTCTGGATGGCATCGATGCCCATCAGCATCGCCTTCTTCAGCTCCCGCGATTCGAAGTACCAGGACTTCACCGAACGGATGTCCCCGGCCGAGGCCGGGTCGTCCATCTTGCGGGCACCATCGGCGAGCAGGCGCAACGGCCGCGAGATCAGGCGCGCGCTCCAGAGCAGGAATGCCAGGGTGAGCAGCATCGCCGGCAACGCCTTGTACAGCGTCGACTGCATCAGCTCGGTGAGCGGCGCCAGGGTCGCCGCCTGCGGACGCTGGGCGACGATGCCCCAACCGGTCGACGCCACCGGCGCATAGCCGGCCAGCATGCTCACGCCATGCGAGTTGACGGCAGCGCCCTTGCCGGACTCGCCGGCGGCGACGCGGTCGACCACCGCATTGTTCTCCACGAAATCACCGATCCGCTGCGGATCCGGGTGATAGATGATGCGTTTCTGCCGGTCGACCACGAACAGGTAGGAACCATCGACGTAGAAGTGCTGACCCAGCAGCCGGTCCAGGATGTTTTCCTTCTGCAGGTAGATGGCGCCGCCCACCGCGCCCAGGTACTGCCCGGCCGGGGACACGATCGGATGGTTGATGAAGACGATGAAGTTGCCGGTCGCCGACTGGTACGGTGCGCTGATCAGCGGCCGCTTCTCGCGCAGCGCCGCCTTCACCGCTTCGCTGTTCAACACCCTGCCCTGCAGCCCGAGCGCCTCTGGCGACGTGGCCAGCACCTTGCCGGTGGCATCGAAGATCGTGATCGAGTTGAAGCTCTTGCTCATCATCCGCAGCCGCGTGGCCTCGCCACCCAGGCGGCCCACGTCGTCCATCTGCGTTGCCAGCAGTTGAGCGGTGTACGCCAGCTGCAACTGCGAGGCCTGGAGGAAATCCTCCGTGCTCTTGGCCAGCTTGCTCGCATACGCGTAGTTGCTGTCCAGCGTCGCGTCCATCAGCTGCTGGCGCTGGACCGTATAGCTTGCATAGAACGTATTGGCGAACGGCACCAGTGCTCCGAGGAAGGTGAGCACCAGGATGAGCTTTCGTAAATCCATGAGATCCAACGCGAACGTGTGACGGGTGTTGCCGCGGCTTTCGCTCGAATCCCCGGGTGCGCAGCCCCCTGCCCGGAACGGCGCATTCTACCGATCCACTTCCCTGTGGGCGATGTCAGCCCCGCCATCGGCCTGCCGCCTTTCCAGGCGGGCCTGGAGGGATACCCGCGGCGCGCGGGAGGCGCCGGCACCCAAGAGCCGGTTCACGACGAGCCTTGCGGGCGTCTCGCGCCATGTTTTGGGCCACGGCGGCCGGCGCACTGGAGTTTGGGCTCGCAGCGCAGAGGCCCTCCCGGTGAAAAGAGGGCTGGCGGCACATGGCCGCCACCGGCAATAGTACATGCGGCATCGCCACGCACGTCACATGAATAGACATTTGCTGACGTGCAGCTGCAAGACGCAGGACAGGCCAGGACAATCGCCAGACAAAAATCCCGCGCCGCACGAGTGCCACCCAGGCCAGCGATGGCGCCCGGCGGCAGCAAATACAACGGACAGCAAAAAGCCGCTGCAGGCAGCGGCTTTCGGGAAGCTTGGCGGACAGAGTGGGATTCGAACCCACGGAAGGTTTGACCCTTCGCCGGTTTTCAAGACCGGTGCCTTAAACCGCTCGGCCATCTGTCCATTGATCAGGTCCCGCGCTCCGGCATGCGGCTCGGGGCGCGCATTCTCGCATGCCCGCCCGTTTTTTGCTCAACCGGCCTCGATCGCCAGCGCGCCTGCGGTGGAGGCACGGATCTTTTCCTTGGCGCGTTCGCAGGCACCACCGCAATCCAGCCGCGAGGCTTCCAGCTGCGGCGGCAGGTGCTCGGCCAGGAAGTCGATGAACACGCGCACCGCCGGCAGCAGGCCGCGGCGGGAGGCGAACACGGCGTGGCAGATGCCCTGCGGCAGCGACCAGTCCGGCAACACCACTTCCAGCTCGCCGTTGCGCACCGCGTCGGCGCACACGGTCTCCGGCAGCATCGTGATCCCGTAGCCGTCCTTGACCATCGACTGCAGCAGCGGGAAGTCGAAGCCGGCCACGCGCGGCTGCAGGTCCACGCGGCGCACCTCGCCACCGGGCCCGTGCAGCTCCCAGCGCTGGCGCGCCTCGTCCTCGCTGATGCTCATGGTGACGTGGTTGGCCAGGTCTTCCGGCGCGGTCGGTCGGCCGGCTTTGTCCAGGTAGGCCGGGCTGGCCACCAGCAACTCCTGCACCTGGCCGAAGCTGCGCATCACCAGGCTGCCATCGTCGTCCAGGCGCGAGCGCACCCGCAGGGCGACGTCGTAGCCTTCGTTGATGATGTCCACCCGGCGGTTGCTGATGTTCAGCTGCAGCCGCACCTTGGGGTACTGCTCCAGGAACTTCGGCAGCAGCCTGGGCAGCTGCATCTGTGCCAGCGACACCGGCACGCTCGCACGGACCAGGCCGCGCGGTTCGGCACTGAGCCGGTCCACCACCTCGCGGGCGGCCTGCGCCTCGGTCAGCATCGTCTGGGCATGCCGATGCACGCTCATGCCGACATCGGTGACCGCGAAACGTCGCGTCGAACGCTGCAGCAGGCGCACGCCCAGGTCGGTTTCCAGCTGGCTGATGCGCCGGCTCAGGCGTGACTTGGGGATGCCCAGGGCGCGCTCGGCCGCCGCAAAACCGCCGTGGTCCACGACCATTGCGAAGTAATAGAGGTCGTTGAGGTCCTGCATGAATTGATCCCAGAATTGGAACGAATCACCGAATTCAAACAGCTTTGTCCTGATTTTACAAATCAGACCCCAAACAGTCCTATTTAAGCAACCCCATCCCGCCGCGCAGCGTTCCAGAAATGCTTACGGTTCAATATGTTCCGTTCAGGCCACGAAAAAGCCCGCCATGCGGCGGGCTGTTCCGGAATCGGCCAGATGCGCAACGCGCCGTCAGCCGATGCGCTCCGCGCCACCCATGTAGGGCTGCAGCACGGCGGGGATGCTGATGGAACCATCGGCGTTCTGGTAGTTCTCCATCACCGCGATCATCGCCCGGCCCACCGCCACGCCCGAGCCATTGAGCGTGTGCAGCAGCTCCGGCTTGCCGGTGGCGGGGTTGCGCCAGCGCGCCTGCATGCGGCGGGCCTGGAAGTCGCCACAGTTCGAGCAGGAGGAGATCTCGCGATAGGTCTGCTGCGACGGCAGCCAGACTTCCAGGTCGTAGGTCTTCACCGCCGAGAAGCCCATGTCACCGGTGCACAGCAGCACCTTGCGGTACGGCAGGCCCAGCTGCTGCAGCACGGTCTCGGCGCACTGGGTCATGCGCTGGTGCTCGGCCTCGCTCTCCTCGGCCCGGCACGCGCTGACCAGCTCGACCTTCTCGAACTGGTGCTGGCGGATCATGCCGCGCACGTCGCGGCCACCGCTGCCGGCCTCGGAACGGAAGCACATCGAATGCGCGGTCATGCGCAGCGGCAGGCGTTCGGCCTCGATGATCTCGTCGCGCACGATGTTGGTCAGCGGCACTTCCGAGGTGGGGATCAGGTAACGCGTGGACTCGCCCAGCGCGGTCTTGAACAGGTCTTCCTCGAACTTCGGCAGCTGGCCGGTGCCGCGCAACGAGTCGGCGTTGACCAGCACCGGCACGTTGGTTTCCTCGTAGCCGTGCTCGTTGCTGTGCAGGTTGAGCATGAACTGGCCCAGCGCACGGTGCAGGCGCGCCAGTTGGCCACGCAGCACGGTGAAGCGCGCGCCGGACAGCTTGGCGGCGGTTTCGGCGTCCAGCCAGCCATCACGGGCACCCAGCTCGACATGGTCCTTGACCGGGAAATCGAACGTGCGCGGCGTACCCCAGCGCAGCTGCTCGACGTTGTCGTTCTCGTCCTTGCCGGCGGGCACATCGTCCGCCGGGAGGTTGGGGATGCCCATCGACAGCATCTCGATCTTCTCGCGCAGCACGTCGAGCTGGGCTTCGGAGGCCTTCAGCTCGTCGGCGAAGCCGGCCACCTCGGCCATGATCGCCGACACGTCCTCGCCCTTCGCCTTGGCCTGGCCGATCGCCTTGGAACGGCTGTTGCGCAGGCTCTGCAGCTCCTGGGTACGGACCTGGATGCGCTTGCGGTCCGCCTCGAGGGCCTCGAACGCACTCACGTCCAACGCGTAGCCGCGCGTATCGCGCAGGCGCTGTGCAAGTTCGGCGGGTTGCTGGCGAAGAAGGGCTGGATCAAGCATGGGAGGCACTGTGTACGGATGTGAAAGGGGATTATCGCGCGAACGGCGTCCGTCTGCCGCGCTTTGTCCATCCTGTGCCAGAATCGTCTCGTTCAATCCGGTCAAGCCCATGCCCGCCTCTTCTTCCCGCTCCGACCAGAACATCACCTTCCATCTGCCACGCAGCAGCCTGAAGATCGCTGGCATCGCCTTTGCCGTGGGCCTGCTGCTGTTTGTCGTGGTCTGGCTCAACGCGCGTCGCAACAACGACTTCTACCGCGCCGACCCGGCCCAGCCGCAGACCGCCGTGGCCGAACTGGCCCCGCTGCCGGCCCCGTTGCCCGCCGGTGCGGGTGCGGCCGACATGCCCGAGGCCCGCCCGGCGCCGGTCGAGGAGAAACCCGAGCTGGTCGAGGCACCGCCCGCCCCGCCGCCGCAACCAATCGCCGAAACCGCGCCCACGCAAAGCCCGGCCGGTGACGCGCCGGCGCCGGTCGCGGCAACCCCCACCGACCGTCCCAGCCCCCTGCCCGGCCAGCGTCCGCCCGAGTACCCGCCAGCCGCCCTGCGCCGTGGCGACAGCGGCACGGTGGTGGTGCAGGTCGTGGTCGGCGTGGATGGCACCGCACTGGATGCACGCGTCATCCAGCGCAGTGGCTCGCGTGACCTCGACCGTGCGGCGCTGGATGCCGTGCGTGGCTGGCGATTCCAGCCGGCGCTGAGCAATGGCCAACCGATGCAGGCCAGCCTGGATATCCCGTTCGATTTCAAACCGGCTCAGTAAGCTGAACCATCGCCCGCGCCAGGGCGATGGGTTTAGGCCCGGCTCACCGCCGGCGGACCAGACTGGCGGCGTCGAGTCACTACCGAGACGCCCCGTCGATGTCCAGCATCCCGCATGACCAAACCAGTGCAGACACCACCGGCCGCGGCATCCATGCCGTGGCCGGTTGGCTGTGGGCGTTGCTGGCGGCCGGGATGCTGGCGTTGCTGCTGCTGATGGGGTGGCAGGCAACGCATCCGGCCGTATTGACCGAAGCCACGCCTCCGGCCATGCCGGCGGCCAGCCCGCCCCTGGCAGCCAAGCCGCAACCCGCACCGGCGGTGATCGACATGGACGCCGAACCGATCGTCGGCAACCCGATGCCGCGCTATCCGGCCGACGTGCTTGACGCGGGCATCGAAGGCGACGTGATCGCACGCCTGCAGATCGACAGCAGCGGCCGGGTGACCGATGCCGTCATCGTTTCGCACCAGGGCCAGCAGGACGTGCGGCTGGACCAGGCCGCCATCGAAGCCCTGCTGCAATGGCGCTTCCACCCTGCCCTGCGCGATGGCAAGGCCATCGCCAGCGTCGTGCAGGTGCCGGTGGAGTTCAGGACCGGGCGCTGAGTCCGAAGCCAGCACCGCTGGCCAACTGGTCGAAGCCCGGGAACGACGTCGCCACGTTGGCCACGTCATTGATGCGCACCTCGCCGGTGCTCAGCTGACCGGCGATGGCGAATGCCATCGAGATGCGATGGTCGCCATGGCTTTCGATGGTGCCACTGCCCAGCACGCCACCGTGGATGGTCGCGCCGTCATCGGTTTCGTCCACGCGCAGGCCCAAGGTGCGCAGGCCGGTGGCCATCGCCGCCAGGCGGTCGGATTCCTTGACCCGCAGCTCGGCCGCGCCGGTCACCACGGTCTGTCCTTCTGCCGCCGCCGCGGCGACGAACAGCGCCGGGAACTCATCGATCATGTCCGGCACCACGGCTTCGGGAATCTGCGCGCCCTTCAGCGGCGCATGACGCACGACCAGATCCGCCACGGCTTCGCCACCGTGCTCGGCGTGGTTTTCCTCGGTGATGTCCGCGCCCATCAGGCGCAACGCGGTCAACAGGCCGGTCCGGCGCGGGTTCAACCCCACCGAACGCAGGCGCACTTCCGAACCCGGGATGATGCTGGCCGCCACGATGAAGAACGCCGCCGAGGAGAAGTCCGCCGGCACCGCGATATCGGTCGCGCGCAGGCGCTGGCCACCACGCAGGCGTGCCTTGCCCGGTTCGAAGTCGATCTCCACGCCGAACGCACGCAACATGCGCTCGGTGTAGTCGCGGGTGGGGTGCGGCTCGACCACAGTGGTTTCGCCCTGCGCGTACAGGCCAGCCAGCAGCAGCGCCGACTTGACCTGGGCACTGGCCACCGGCAGTTCGTAATGGATGCCCTGCAGCGTCTGGCCACCGTGGATATGCAACGGCGGGGTGCCGTCGTCCTGGGTGTCGATGCGGGCGCCCATCTGCGCCAGCGGCACGGTCACCCGGCGCATCGGGCGCTTGGTCAGCGATTCGTCGCCCACCAGAGTGCTGTCGAACGGCTGCGCGGCCAACAGGCCGGCGAGCAGGCGCATGCCGGTGCCGGCATTGCCGCAGTCCAGTTCACGCTGCGGGGCCTTCAGGCCGTCCACGCCCACGCCGTGCACGATGCGCTGTGACGGTGACGGGGTTTCAAAGCGCACGCCCATTTCGGCGAAGATGGCCGCCGTGGCGCGGGTGTCCTCGCCTTCCAGGAAGCCGTCGATGTGCGAGACGCCATCGGCCAGCGCGGCGAACATCACCGAGCGGTGCGAGACCGACTTGTCGCCGGGAATGATCAAGGTGCCCTGCAGGGCCGATCCTTTGCGTGCAATCCAGTAAGGCTGGGAACTCATGCGGGCTCTCTAAACGTTCTTTTCTTCCCGGCGCCATGCGGGAAGCGGGGGACTGAAGGCGGATCAACGGTCACGGGCTGGAACTGCCCCACCCGCCCTTCGGGCACCTTCCCCCGCCTGGGGGAAGGGACAGGTCTGCGTCCGGGACGCGATCAGGGCACGGCGACCGGATAGGAACCGAGTACCTTGATCTGCGCCGAATGGGCCTTGAGTTCGGCCAGCGCGGCCTGCATCGATTCATCCTCGATGTGACCGGCCAGGTCGATGAAGAAACCGTACTCCCACTTGGCCTGGTGCGACGGCCGCGACTCGATGCGGTTCATGCTGATGCCATGGCGCGCGAACGGGCTGAGCACGTCGAACAGCGCACCGGGCTTGTCGTGGATGAACACCAGCACCGAGGTGCGGTCATGGCCGGAGGACGGGAACAGCTGGCGACCGATCACCAAAAAGCGCGTGGTGTTGTCCGCGTCATTCTGGATCGGCTTGGTCACCACCTTCTTCAGGCCGTAGACGTGGCCGGCGCTCTCGCCGCCAATGGCGGCCGCGTCATCGGCATTGCGGGCGCGGCGTGCGCCTTCGGCATTGCTCGATACCGGGATCTTCTCGGCCTTGGGCAGGTTGGCACGCAGCCAGGACGAGGTCTGCATGAACGACTGCGGGTGCGCGTAGATGCGCTCGATGTCCTCGAGCCGACCGCTGCGCGACATCAGGAACTGCTGCACGCGCAGTTCCACCTCACCGCAGATCTTGAGGTTGGAGGTCAGGAACATGTCCAGCGTGATCTGGATGGTGCCCTGCCCGGAATTCTCCACCGGCACCACGCCGAAGTCGGCGTTGCCGGCTTCCACTTCCTGGAACACTTCCTCGATGCTGGCCATCGGCAGGCCCATCGCCGAGCGGCCGAAATGCTTGAGCACGGCCTGCTGGCTGAAGGTGCCTTCCGGGCCGAGGTAGCCGATCTTCAGCGGCTCCTGCTGGGCCAGGCAGGCGGACATGATCTCGCGGAACACGTGCACCAGCACTTCATCGCTGAGCGGGCCTTCGTTGCGGTCCACCACCATGCGCAGCACCTGCGCCTCGCGCTCGGGACGGTAGTAGTCCACGGCGGCGGCGAGCTTGCCCTTGGCCTTGCCGACCTGGTGGGCGAACTCGGCACGCTCGGCGATCAACGCCTGGATGCTGCGGTCGATGTGGTCGATCTTGGCGCGCACATCGGCCAGCACCGGCTTGGCGATGGCACCGGCGGCGGGCTTCTTCTCGGCCGGCTTGGCGGCCTTCTTCGCGATGGCCGGCTTGGCCTTGGCGGGGGTCTTGGGCGGCTTGCTTGCCATCAATCATTTACCTGTTGCGGGCCGGCGCACGGCGCACGGCGTTGTTGGGGGCTCAGCCGTTGCGCTGCTGGAAATCACGCATGAACGCGGCCAGCGCCTGCGCGCCCTCCAGCGGCATGGCGTTGTAGATCGAGGCGCGGATGCCACCGACCGCCTTGTGGCCCTTCAGGGCCAGCAGGCCGGCGGCCTTGGACTCGCTCACGAAGCGCGCATCGAGTTCTTCGCTGGGCAGGAAGAACGGGATGTTCATGCGCGAGCGCACCGCCGGCACCACTTCGTTGCGGTAGAAGCCGCCGGAGCCGTCGATGGCGTCGTAGATCGCGGCCGACTTGGCCTGGCTGAGGCGGGCGAAGGCCTCCACGCCGCCCTGGGCCAGCATCCACTTGAACATCAGCCCGGCCAGGTACCAGTTCCAGGTCGGCGGGGTGTTGAGCATGGAATCGCGCGCCACGTGCGAGCGGTAGTCGAAGATGTCCGCGCGCGGCTGGCCGGCGCGTTCGAGCAGGTCGCGGCGGATGATCACCACCGCGATGCCGACCGGGCCGAGGTTCTTCTGCGCACCGGCGTAGATCACGCCGTAACGCGAGACGTCGATCGGCTCGGAGGCGATCGAGGAACTGAAATCGGCGATCAGCGGCACCTCGCCCACGTCCGGCACGTCGCGGAACTCGACGCCATGGATGGTTTCGTTGGCGGTGATGTGCACGTAGGCCGCGTCGGGCGACAACTGCCACTGCGCCACCGGCGGGATGTCGTGGAAGCCGCCGGCTTCGCCGCTGGCGGCCACGTGCGCATCGACATAGGGCTTGGCCTGCTTGACCGCGGTCTTGCCCCAATGGCCGGTGACCACGTAGTCGGCACGCTGGCCCGGGCTGGCGAAGTTCAGCGGCAACAGCGCCTGCTGGGTGGTGGCGCCACCGCCGAGGAACAGCACGGCATAGTCATCGGGGATGCCGACCAGCGTGCGCAGGTCGGCTTCGGCCTGCGCCGCCACGGCCATGAAGTCCGCGCTGCGGTGGCTGATCTCGACGATGGATGCGCCTACGCCATTCCATTCCAACATTTCCTCCTGCGCCTGGCGGAGGACTTGCTCCGGCAGCGTTGCAGGGCCGGCACTGAAATTGAATGCGCGCGTCATGACACACCTGTTGGGCAGAACCCCTAGTATGCCGCAGCGCAACAGCCTTTGGGGACGCAGAAAAAGTTGCATCTGCACCCAATTGGATCGCCGCCAAGCCGGCCAGGGCGCGGCCGGCGCGTGGGCTCAGCGGGCGCCGTACAGCAGCAGGGCGCTGATCGCCGCGCCCAGCAACAGGGCGCTGAGCAGCAACCAGGGCCAGCGCCGCGGACGCCGCGGCGCGGCGGTGGCGGCCGCTTCGGCCGGTTCGGCCGGCGCTTCCTCTTCGACCGCAAGCACCGCCGCCAGGCTTGCGGGGTTCAGCGGCATTTCCAGCACGAAGCGGTGCCCGCCGTCGAACACGACCTGGTCACCGGCCTGCAGCCAGCAGTTGCGTACCGCCACACCATTGACCAGCGCCCCGTCGGCCGAACCGAGGTCGCGCAGCAGCACCTTGTCGTCGTGGCGCTCGAAGCGGGCATGGCGTGCGGTGAAGGTAGGGTCGTCGATGACGATGTCATTGGTGGCTTCGCTGCCGATGCCACGGGACCGATCCAGGGTGAAACTGCGGCCATGGTGGCGGCCACCGACGCCGCGCAGCAGCACGCGCTGGTCATCACCCGGCTCGGCGACGGCCTCGGGCACCTGCCCGGCCGGCTCGCATTGGCCGCGCAGCAGCATCTCCGCCCCGTCGGCGTAGACCGAATCACCGGCGCGCAGCTGCGCCATCCGGCGCACCGGGCGGCCGTTGACGTGGATTCCGCGGACGCCATTGGCGACCTGCAGCCAGACGCCGCGCTGGTCCACGCAGAACTGCGCCAGCAACATCGGACCGACGCTGTCATCGCCCAGCCGGACCTGCCCGGATGCATGGCGCACGATGCGCTGGACGCCCGGACTCAAGGGCTGGTCGGGCTGCTGGCGGTTGCTGAAATGGACTTGCAGGATAGGCACCGCGGCAGACTAGCAGGTCGGCCTGCCGCGCAGAAGGTGCCACGACGCCCGGAGCAGGCCACGCAGGTCCTACAATGCCCTCCCTTCAACCCGACGCCGTATCGCAGGAACGCTTCATGTCCACCATCGACATCCGCCACGCCCACAGCCTGTCCGAAGACAACGCCCGCTCCGCCATCGCCGAAGTGGCGCAGAAGCTGCAGGAGCGCTTCGACGTCACCACGCGCTGGGAAGGCCAGGTGCTGCACTTCGCCCGTTCCGGCGTGGAAGGCGGCATCGAACTGCTGCCCGGCGCGGTGCGGGTCAAGGCTGAACTGGGCTTCCTGTTGTCCGCGATGAAGGGCATGGTGGAATCGGAAATCCAGCGCGTGCTGGCCGAAAAGCTCGGCTGAGCCTCCATCACGCCAAGCACGCATCCCACTCGTTACGGTGTTGCCCAAGGTTTCGTCCCTACAGGAGCACCGTCATGAGCGCATATGAACGTCGTCCCGGTGACGACGGCGGCAGCAGCCCCGGCCTGCAGCACCAGGCCGAGCGCATCGGCCGCAGGATGACCGAATCGGCCCAGCAGGTCTGGCTGGCCGGGCTGGGCGCATTGGCCCGGGCACAGAACGAAGGCAGCCGCCTGTTCGATTCACTGGTCAAGGAAGGCGAGGCCGCCGAAGAGCGCAGCCGCGAGGAGTCCACGCGCGGCGAAAGCCTGCGCGACACCGTGGAGAACACCCTGGGCCAGGCGCGCGAGCGCGCCGCCGGCACCTGGGACCGGGTGGAGAAGAACTTCGAGGACCGTGTGCACCGGGTGCTGCGCCGGATGGACATCCCCAGCCGCTCGGACATCGAGGCGCTGAACGAGCGCCTGGACGCGCTCAACCGGCGCCTGACCAAGGCCGAATCGCGCGCCGCGCACGCCGCTTCGCCTCCGCATGAAGATTGATGTTGCATAGCAGCAAAAGTTGCGCAAGAATCCATTGACCCGCCAGCAGTACCGCGCCGTTTGTCTCCCTCCCCTCACGGCTCCGGATGGCGGGTTTTTCATGCCTGCGCTCCGGGAAAGATGCCCCGCGGGACGGTAAAGGCGACAATGGTCGGCCCGGCCGATCGCGCCATGAGAGCCGCCATGCAGACCCCGCTGTCCGACACCCCCACCCGCCACGACCAGCATGGCCGCTACCCGCGCGCCGAAACCGTAGAGGACTTCCGCCACAACCTGGAGGCCATCCAGACCCGGATCGATGCCGCCTGCGCGCGCGCCGGCCGCGACCGCGGCAGCGTGCGGCTGTTGCCGGTCAGCAAGACCATCGACGAGGCCCACATCCGCCTGGCCTACCAGGCCGGCTGCCGCCTGCTGGGTGAGAACAAGGTGCAGGAAGCCCACCACAAGTGGGAGGCGATGCAGGACCTGCACGACCTGCAGTGGTCGGTGATCGGCCACCTGCAGACCAACAAGGCCAAGCTGGTGGCGCGCTTCGCCAGCGAGTTCCAGGCCTTGGACAGCCTGCGCCTGGCCGAGACCCTGGACCGTCGCCTGCAGCTGGAAGGCCGTTCGCTGGATGTCTACGTGCAGGTCAACACCTCCGGCGAGGACAGCAAGTTCGGCCTGGCACCGGCCGATGTCCCGGCCTTCCTCCAGGCCCTGCCGCAATTTGGCAGCCTGCGCGTGCGTGGCCTGATGACCCTGGCGCTGTTCTCGGCCGAGGCCGAGCGGGTACGCCGCTGCTTCATCGAACTGCGCCAGCTCCGCGACCGCCTGCGCCAGCAAGCGCCTGCCGATATCACGCTGGACGAACTGTCGATGGGCATGTCCGGTGACTTCGAGATCGCCATCGAGGAAGGCGCCACGGTGGTCCGCGTCGGGCAGGCCATCTTCGGCGCAAGAACGGTGCCGGACAGCCGCTACTGGCCGGGTTGAGCACGCGCGCGGGCAGCGTCCCCGGCAGCGCCCTGACGGCTTTCGCAAAAGCTGAAATTGGCCCTTCTTACGGTCATGAAGGAAGCTAGACTGAGGCCCCCTGTCTTCCGTTCCCTCGGGTAAATCGATGTTTTCCTGGATCCTGGCCCTGGTGCTCGCGCTGTTGATCTGGAGCCTTGCGGCCGCCTGGCTGTGGTTGGTCAAGCGCCGGGAAACCGAGATGAAGCATGGCCTGGCCGCGCTGGCCGGCATGCGCTGGCGCGAGTTCTCGCAGATCGTCCGTTCGGCGATGGCCGAGCGCCGTGGCCTGGTTGCCCTCAATGCCAGCGATGACAGCGAACGCGGCACCAGCAGCGACTTCCTGCTGCAGCGGGACGGCGAGCGCTGGCTGGTGTCGTGCAAGCACGGACGCGCGTATCGGTTTGATGCCTCGGCCGTGCACGAACTGGGCGCGGCGATGCGCCTGACCGGTGCGGTCGGCGGCCTGCTGCTGACCGAAGGCCAGGTGGACCGCGAGGGCGTGACCGAGGCCGGGCGGCAATCCATCGAGGTGATCGACGGGCGCGACCTGTGGCAGTTCCTCAAGCCCTACGTGCCGGACGAAGTTCGCGAAACGGTCACCGGCTTCGCGCGCCGCGAGGCCGTGCGCCACACCGGCATTGCCGGGCTCGCCGCCGTCACCCTGGGCCTGCTGGTCAGCATGGGCTACCTCACACTTCGCGACGAAGGCGCCAGCGGGGCGGCCATGCCGCGCAGCGCACCGGCAGCGTCGGCGGCGGCACGCGAAGGACACCCGAAGCCGACCGGCAACGGTGCCGAAGCCGCGGCGCCGGATGCCGCAACGCCCGCTGCCGCAGCCACTCCGGTGGCCAGTGCCAACCCCGGCGACCTGGTCGCCGATCCCGACCCGCAGACGCTGCTGCGTTACCAGCAGTCGGTGTCCAAGGCATTGGCGCGCACCCCGGGCGTGGTCAGCGGCATCTGGCAGACACGCAGCACCCTTGCAGTGGAACGCAGTGGCGAGGATGCGGCGATCTGGCCATTGATCTGCGCCGAGCTGGAACGTTTCCCGGCGCTGCGTACCACCCGCGTGCAGCTCAACCCGCGTCCCGGCGTCGATGAGCCGGTGCGCTGGCGGCAGTGCCGCACGTTCTGAGCCGTAGGCGCGGCCCTGGCCGCGCGGCGGGGACACCCCTCCCGAGCGGGATCAACGGCGATGGCAGGCATTCGCCAGCGCGCTGAGCGTCGCGGTTCCGCGGCCGAAGCCGCCCCTACCGGTTGCCGGGCGCGAAGCGGGCGATCAGGTCGTAGGCATCGCCCAGGAACTTCTGTCGCACCCAGGTGATGGGCTGTTCGCCGCGCCAGGTCTGGCGGTCGATGGTCAGGCAGGCGGTACCGGCCGGCACCTGCAGCAGGGCGGCTTCCTCGGCGGTGGCGGCCACCGCGCTGATGCGATGCTCACCACGCGTCCAGGACACGTTCTGCAGCAGCCAGCTGCCCGGCGGCTGTACCGAGAAGTCCACTTCCAGCGTTTCGGGGACGGCCTCGGGATTGATCAGGCGCCGCTCCAGCGCCAGTGGCTTGCCGTCGGCCAGGTGCAGGCAGCGCATCGCCAGCAGCTTGCCGGTACCGACCAGCGCCAACTCCTCGACCTGTCCTGCGCGGGCCTTGCGATGGGCGTGCTCCAGCAACTGGAAGCCATAGGCATGACCGCGCTGGATGACCGACACCGCGATGTCCGGGATCTCCAGCGCCACGTGTTCCAGGTGCGGCGGCTGGCGCGCCACGAACGAACCGGCGCGGCGGCGGCGCTCGATCATGCCGCTCTCGGCCAACGTGGTCAGCACCTTGTTCACCGTCATCCGGGAACACCCGTACTGCTCCATCAACTCATGTTCGAAGGGAATGCGGTAGCCCGGCTCCCACTCGCCGCTGAGGATGCGGCTTTCGATGTCACTGCGGATGCGTTGGTTGAGGGTGGGAGCCTTCTTGCTCTTCACTCGCGATTCCTGAAATGGGCAACACCGTGTCGTCAGGCCAGTATCCGGCCGAGGGCGGCGCGGTAGCGCAGCGTGATCGCGTCGCGATTCACATGGCGTCCTGCCCGTACCAACTCGCGACCGTTGCGCCAGACGCTGCGGAGGGCGCCATTACGTGCGGCGAACAGCCAACTGTCAAGCAAGGCATCCCCCTGTCGACCCTGCAGTGCCGGGTGTTCCGGATCCAGTTCGAGCAGGTCGGCCGGCGCGCCCGCCTGCAACCCGCTGGCCACGCCCAGCACCTGCGCCGCGCCCTCACCGGCCTGCTGGTACAACCAGCGCCCGGTGGAGAACACGCCCGGCGACAACACGTTGCGCCCCCGCAACGCCAGGCGCTGGCCGTACTCGAGCAGACGCAGTTCCTCGGCTGCATCGATCAACACGTTCGAATCCGAGCCCACCCCGAACCGGCCGCCGGCCTGCACGAAGTCGCGCATCGGGAACAGGCCGTCGCCCAGGTTGGCCTCGGTGATCGGGCACAGCCCCACTACCGCTCCGCTGTCGGCGATCTGCTGCACTTCCCGCGCGGTGACGTGGGTGGCATGCACCAGGCACCAGCGCGGATCGACCGCGACGTGGTCGTACAACCACTCCACCGGGCGCTGGCCGCTCCATGCCAGGCAGGCGTCGACCTCGCGGGTCTGCTCGGCGATATGGATGTGGATCGGACCCTGCCCCATCGCCGCCAATGCCTGCAGTTCCTGCGGGGTGCTGGCGCGCAGGCTGTGCGGGGCCAGCCCGAGTACGGCATCGGGCGTGCCGGACAGGGCGCGCTGACAGCCTTCCAGCAAGCGCGCGAAGCCATCCACGTCGTGCAGGAAGCGACGCTGGCCCGGCGTCGGCGCCACCCCGCCGAAATCGCTGTGCGCATAGAAAACCGGCAGCAGGGTCAGGCCCAGCCCGGTCTCGGCAGCGGCGGCGGCCACGCGCGCGGACATTTCCGCCGGATCGGCATAGCCGCTGCCATCCTGGGCGTGGTGCAGGTAGTGGAACTCGCCGACGCGGGTGAAGCCGCTTTCCAGCATCTCCATGTAAGCCTGCGCGGCGATGGCCTGGAAGTCGTCCGGGTCGAGCCGGTCGAGGAAGCGGTACATCAGCTCGCGCCAGCTCCAGAAGCTGTCGCCCGAGCGCCCGCCCACTTCGGTCAGGCCGGCCATCGCGCGCTGGAACGCATGGCTGTGCAGGTTGCCGAGCCCGGCCACGACCGTGCCCAGCCGCCGGTCCCCGTCCTGCGCCGGCACGCCTGCCGTCACGGAAGTGATGCGCCCGGCCTGGCTTTCGATGCGCACGTCATGCGCCCAGCCATCGGCCAACAAGGCCTGCTGGGCATGGAAATGAACCGGTTGCGATGAGGATGGGGTGATCACTGGACACTCTCCGTTTTCGGTCGTTATTGTATATACAAATTCACCGGGATGAGTGCCCATGCGCTGCGACACGCTCTGGCAGAACGCCAACCTGATGACCCTGGACGATGCCAGCGGCGGCCTGGGCGTGGTCCGTGACGGCATGATCGCCGCCACCGAAGGTCGCATCGTATACGCCGGCCCGGCCAACACCGCCCCGGCATTCATACCGGCCGAGCGCATCGATTGCGGCGGCCGCTGGATCAGCCCCGGGCTGATCGACTGCCACACCCACCTGGTCTACGCCGGCAACCGCGCCGGCGAGTTCGAGCAGCGCCTGCAGGGCGTGAGCTACGCCGACATCGCCCGGGCCGGCGGCGGCATCGTCTCCACCGTGCGCGCCACCCGCGCCGCCGACGATGCCGGGCTGATCGCCGCCTCCCTGCCCCGACTGGACGCGATGCTGGCCGAAGGCGTGACTACGATCGAGATCAAGTCCGGCTACGGCTTGAGCCTGCCCGACGAGCGCAAGCAACTGCGCGTGGCCGCCGAACTGGGCAGGCTGCGCAAGGTGGAAGTGGTGCCGACCTTCCTCGGCGCGCATGCGGTGCCGCCCGGCCACGAGGCACAGGCCTACATCAACGACGTCAGTGCAGTGATGATCCCGGCCATCGCCGCCGAAGGCCTGGCCGAGGCCGTGGACATCTTCTGCGAGAACATCGCCTTCTCCACGGCACAGGCGCAGCAGGTGTTCGAGGCCGCACGCGCGCACGGGCTGGCGATCAAGATCCACGCCGAGCAGCTGTCCAACCAGCATGGCGCCGAACTGGCCGCCCGCCACGGTGCGCTGTCCGCCGACCATATCGAACACCTCGACGATGCCGGCATCGCCGCCATGCGCACGGCCGGTACCGTCGCCGTGCTGTTGCCGGGCGCGTTCTACTTCACCCGCGAAACCGTGCTGCCGCCGATCCAGAAACTGCGCGACGCCGGCGTGCCGCTGGCCCTGGCCACCGACAGCAACCCCGGCACCTCGCCGCTGACCAGCCCGCTGCTGACCATGAACATGGGCGCGACCCTGTTCCGCCTAACCGTGGACGAATGCATCGCCGGCTTCACCCGCGAAGCCGCCCGCGCGCTGGGCCGCAGCGATCGCCTCGGCAGGCTGGTCGCCGGCATGGACTGCGACCTGGCCATCTGGGACATCGAGGCACCCGCCGACCTGGTCTACCGCATCGGCTTCAACCCCTTGCATGCCCGCATCTGGCGCGGGCAGGCCGCCTGACACCACGCACTACAACGCACGTTTGGAGCATTCATGAGCACCACCCTGACCCTTCTTCCCGGCCACGTCCCGCTCGCGCAGTGGCGGCAGATCTACCGCGGCGCCAACGTGCAGCTGGACGCCTCGGCGCAGGCCGCCGTGCAGCGCAGCGCGCAGGTCGTGGCCGACATCGTCGCCAGGGGCGCGCCGGTGTACGGCATCAACACCGGTTTCGGCAAACTGGCCAGCGTGCGCATCGAGCGCGAGGACCTGGAAACCCTGCAGCGCAACATCGTGCTCTCGCACGCCGCCGGCGTGGGTGAGCCGATGCCGGTCAACGTGGTGCGGCTGATGATGGCGCTCAAGCTGACCAGCCTGGCGCAGGGTGCCTCGGGCATCCGCCCGGAAACGCTGGCGCTGCTGGAAGCCATGCTGCAGAAGGATGTGGTGCCGGTGGTGCCGAGCCAGGGTTCGGTCGGTGCCTCGGGCGACCTGGCACCGCTGTCGCACCTGGCCAGCGTGATGATCGGCGTGGGCGAAGCCTTCGTCGGTGGCGTGCGCATGCCGGCCGAACAGGCGCTGCAGCAGGCCGGCCTGGCACCGCTGGTGTTGGGCGCGAAGGAAGGCCTGGCCCTGCTCAACGGCACCCAGTACTCCACCGCATATGCGCTGGCCGGCCTGTTCGAGATCGAAGTCGTGTTCCAGAGCGCGCTGGTCACCGGTGCGCTGTCGGTGGAAGCGGCCAAGGGTTCGGATACCCCGTTCGACCCCCGCATCCACCGCATCCGCGGCCAGCGCGGGCAGATCGCCACCGCCGCTGTGCTGGGCCAGCTGATGCAGGGCTCGGCCATCCGCGAATCGCACCGTGACAACGACGTGCGCGTGCAGGACCCGTACTGCCTGCGCTGCCAGCCGCAGGTGATGGGCGCGGCACTGGACGTGATCCGCCAGGCCGCGACCACGCTGGAAATCGAAGCCAATGGCGTGTCCGACAACCCGCTGGTGTTCACCGATACCGGTGAGGCGTTGAGCGGCGGCAACTTCCACGCCGAGCCGGTGGCCTTTGCCGCCGACATGCTGGCCATGGCGATCTGCGAGATCGGCTCGATCAGCGAGCGCCGCACCGCGATGCTGGTGGACCCGGCGTTGAGTGGCCTGCCGGCGTTCCTGACCCCGAAGCCGGGCCTGAACTCGGGCTTCATGATCCCGCAGGTGACTGCCGCGGCATTGGTGTCGGAGAACAAGCAGCGCGCCTACCCGGCCAGCGTGGATTCGATTCCAACCTCGGCCAACCAGGAAGACCACGTATCAATGGCCGCGCATGGTGCACGCCGCCTGATCGCGATGGCCGAGAACGCCGCCAACGTGATCGGCATCGAGCTGCTGGCCGCCGGCCAGGGTTGCGACTTCCATGCGCCGCTGCGTTCGAGCGATGCACTGGAAGGCGTGCGTGCGGTGCTGCGTGCGCAGGTGCCGACGCTGCAGGACGACCGCTACTTCCACCCGGACATGGTCGCCGCCACCGAGTTGGTGCGCAGCGGCGCGCTGCTGGCGGGCCTGGGCGTGCAGTTGCCGGGCGTGGATGTGGCTGGCAACTGACCTGACGTCATGCGGCATTGGGTTCACATGGGGGGTTCTATGCGCTTTCGCTTCAGTGCAAAGCGCTGCCCTCATCTGCCCTTCGGGCATCTTCTCCCGCAGGCGGGAGAAGAGACGGCATCGGCTTTCCGCGCAGTGTATGACATAGCCGTGCGGCCAGCGCTCGCAGCAAACCCTTCCCTTCTCCCGCAAGCGGGAGAAGGTGGCGCGCAGCGCCGGATGAGGGCGCTTTTCAGCTTCACTGCAAAAAGCTCCCCTCATCTGCCCTTCGGGCCTCTTTCCTCGCACGCGGGAGAAGGGATAACGCATTCCCACACGCTTCATCGTTCTGCCCTGCCCTCTGGAGTCCTCCATGACCCACTCGCCTGACTGGCTGCAGATTCACCGCGGCGATGCCCCGTTGATCGTCAGCTTCCCGCATACCGGCACCGAACTGCCCGACGCGCTGGTCGGCCACTTCGTATCGCCATGGCTGGCCCGCCGCGACGCCGACTGGTGGGTGCACGAGCTGTACGCCTTCGCCAGGGAGCTGGGCGCCACCACGGTGCGCACCGCGGTCTCCCGCTCGGTGATCGACGTCAACCGCGACCCCTCCGGCGCCTCGCTGTACCCGGGCCAGAACACCACCGGCCTGTGCCCGACCACCACCTTCGACAACCAGCCGCTGTACCGCGACGGCCATGCACCGGACGAGGCGGAGATCCAGCGCCGCCGCCAGACCTGGTTCGACCCGTACCACGCCGCGCTGCGCGCCGAGATCACCCGACTGCGCGCCATCCACGGCACCGTGGTCGTCTACGACGCACACTCGATCCGCTCGCTGATCCCGCACCTGTTCGACGGCGAACTGCCGCAATTCAACATCGGCAGCGCCGGCCCCAGCGGTGCGCCGGACACGTCCTGCGACAACGCGCTCACCGACGTGGTCGAGAACCTGTGCGCGATCAGCGGCCTGGGCCACGTCCGCAACGGCCGCTTCAAGGGCGGCTGGATCACCCGCCACTACAGCGACACCGCCGGCGGCGTGCATACCCTGCAGATGGAGCTGGGCTGCCGTGGCTACATGCACGAGCCCGCGCCGGCCGATGTCGATGAGCACAGCTGGCCGACCCCGTACGACCCCGACCACGCCGCACCGGTACGCGACACCCTGAAACAGATCCTTCGCGCCTGCCTCGATTTTGCTTCCCGGAGAAACGCATGACCCGTCACGATCCTTCCCGCAGCCCGCGCGCGCCGCGCGGCAACACGCTCAACTGCAAGTCCTGGCAGACCGAGGCCCCGTTCCGCATGCTGCAGAACAACCTCGACGCCGAAGTGGCCGAAGACCCGACCTCGCTGGTGGTGTACGGCGGCATCGGCCGCGCCGCGCGCGACTGGGAGAGCTACGACAAGATCCTGGAAACGCTCCAGCGCCTGGACGACAACCAGACCCTGCTGGTGCAGTCGGGCAAGCCGGTCGGCGTATTCCCCACGCACCCGGATGCACCGCGCGTGCTGATCGCCAACTCCAACCTGGTGCCGCACTGGGCCAACTGGGAGCACTTCAACGAGCTCGATAAGAAGGGCTTGATGATGTACGGCCAGATGACCGCCGGCAGCTGGATCTACATCGGCAGCCAGGGCATCGTGCAGGGTACCTACGAGACCTTCGTGGAGATGGGCCGCCAGCATTACGGTGGCAGCCTGGCCGGCAAGTGGATCCTCACCGCCGGCCTCGGCGGCATGGGCGGCGCGCAGCCGCTGGCCGCATCGCTGGCCGGCGCCAGCAGCCTGACCATCGAATGCCGCCAGAGCAGCATCGACTTCCGCCTGCGCACCCGTTACGTCGACGAGCAGGCCACCGACATCGACGACGCGCTGGCGCGCATCGCCAAATACACGGCTGCCGGCGATGCCAAGTCGATTGCCCTGCTCGGCAATGCCGCCGAGATCCTGCCGGAGCTGGTGCGCCGTGGCGTGCGCCCGGATTGCGTCACCGACCAGACCAGCGCGCATGACCCGGTGCACGGCTACCTGCCGATCGGCTGGAGCGTGGAGCAATGGCTGGCCGAGCAGCAGGCCAACCCGGAGAAGGTACGCGACGCCGCCAAGGCCGCCATGCGCGTGCACGTGGAGGCGATGCTGGCCTTCCATGCAGCCGGCATCCCGACCGTCGACTACGGCAACAACATCCGTCAGATGGCCTTCGATGAAGGTTTGAAGAATGCGTTCGACTTCCCGGGCTTCGTGCCGGCCTACGTGCGCCCGCTGTTCTGCCGTGGCGTTGGCCCGTTCCGCTGGGTGGCACTGAGCGGCGACCCGGAGGACATCTACAAGACCGATGCCAAGGTGAAGGAGATCATCGCCGATGACCCGCACCTGCACCGCTGGCTGGACATGGCCCGCGAGCGCATCAGCTTCCAGGGCCTGCCGGCGCGCATCTGCTGGGTCGGCCTGGGCCTGCGTCACAAGCTGGGCCTGGCCTTCAACGAGATGGTCCGCAATGGCGAGCTGAAGGCACCGGTAGTGATCGGCCGCGATCACCTGGATTCGGGCAGCGTCGCCTCGCCCAACCGCGAGACCGAGTCGATGAAGGACGGTTCGGATGCGGTCTCGGATTGGCCGCTGCTCAACGCCATGCTCAACGTCGCCGGCGGCGCCACCTGGGTGAGCCTGCACCACGGCGGTGGCGTGGGCATGGGCTACTCGCAGCACTCCGGCGTGGTCATCGTCTGTGACGGCAGCGAGGCCGCTGACCAGCGCATCGCCCGCGTGCTGTGGAACGACCCCGGTACCGGCGTCATGCGCCATGCCGATGCCGGCTACGACATCGCGCTGGACTGCGCCCGCGAGAAGGGCCTGGACCTGCCGGGCATCCTCGGCTGATCGCCACACCTTCACTTCCGTAGCGATGGAAACCATGCCCCCTCCCGTCCACGGGAGGGGGCATCTGTTTTCGGGCGCAACGCCGCTCGGGCGCGCCGTCCGTCGATGTGCTATCAAGCAGCACCTTCGTCGGGTAAACACCATGCGCAGCCTGCTCACGTTGCTGTTGATGCTGTTCGCGGCTTCGGCCTACGCGGCCAACGACGACATTGTGCTGCCGGCCGGCTGGGAGCAGCGCCTCGATACGACCGTACCGGCCCTGGCCCGGCAGGCATTGGCGCGCTACGACACGCCCGATGCGCAGCAGCGGCTGGGCACGGTGTTCCGCCTGCAGTTGGCCGCCGGCAGGTATGCCGACGCCATCACCAGCATCCAGGCGCTGCGCCGCCTGCGCAACGACCCACCCAACCAGCCGCCGTTGTTCCTGCAGTACGAGATCCATGCGCGTGCGCGGCAGGCGCAGACCGAGTATCGGCAAGCGTTCGCGCAGGCATGGCCACAGGCCTTCGCCGCCCGCTTCGCCGAGCTCGACGACCGCAGCGCGCAGCAGGCCGGCGTTGCCTTCGGCGGTTACCTGCCGCGCATGCGCCAGGACCTGGACCAGCGCATCGAACACGCACGTGGCAAACGCAGCCTCCCCCTGGACCAGGCCATCGAACTGGTGCGTGCCTGGCAGGTCCACGACAGCTACGCCGCCTTCCAGCCCCTGTTCGCCGCGGCACAGGCCGCCGACGACGCACGCCGTTACCAGGTCGAGCGCGACCTGTTGATCGCCACCCCGGACGGCGCCCGCGTGTCCGCGCTGCTGGTGCTGCCGCGCCACGCCGCCACTCCCCTGCCCGCACTGCTCACCTTCACCGTCTACGCCAACGACGATTGGGCCTGGGACGACGCCCGCAAGATGGCCGCCCACGGCTATGCGTCGGTCGTGGCGTACAGCCGCGGCAAGGGCCGCAGCCCGGATGCGATCGTGCCGTTCGAGCACGATGGCGGCGACGCGGCGGCGGTGATCGACTGGATCGCCGCGCAACGCTGGAGCGATGGCAGGGTCGGCATGTATGGCGGCAGCTACAGCGGCTTCACCCAATGGGCCGCGCTCAAGCAACGCCCGGCCGCGCTGAAGGCCATCGCCACCTCGGCCACGACCGCACCCGGCATCGATGTCCCGATGGAAGGCGGCGTCTTCCTCAACTTCATGTACGCCTGGCCGTTCTATACGGCCAGCAATCGCAGCCTGGACGATGCCAGCTACGGCGACAGCGCCCGTTGGCAGCGGCTCGACCAGCAGGCCTACCGCGGCGGTGGCCGCTACCGCGACCGGCCCGCCATCGATGGCACGGCCAACCCGGTGTTCAGCCGCTGGCTGCAGCACCCGCGCTACGACGCCTGGTGGCGCGCGATGATTCCGCAGGGCAGTGCGTTCGCCGACATCGACATCCCGGTCCTGGCTACCACCGGCTACTTCGATGGTGCGCAGATCGGCGTCCTGCACTACTTCCGCAACCACCTGCAGCACCGCCCGAACGCCGACCATACCCTGCTGATCGGCCCCTACGAACACTTCACCATGCAGACCGGGCTGCCGCCGGTGGTGCAGGGCTACACGCCCGACCCCGGCGCCCGCATCGACCTGCAGGCAATGCGGCTGGCCTGGTTCGACCACGTCTTCAAGGGCGCGCCCACGCCCGCCCCGCTCGCCGGGCGCGTCAACTGGCAGGTCATGGGCGCCGACACCTGGCGGCATGCCGACACGCTGGAAGCCATGGCCACGCGCAGCCAGCGCTACTATCTGCACGCCGGCGCCAATGCCGCGCACCGGCTCGATGCGGCACCGTCCAACGGCCCACCGGCGATCCAGCGCGTGGACTTCAGCGACCGCAGCGACGCCGACTGGCAGCCTTCGCCGAACGTGTTGAACCCCACGCTGGACCCGCACGCCGGGTTGATATTCCGCAGCGACGTGCTCACGCACGACCTGGAATTGGCTGGACCGTTCAGCGCCGACCTGTACTTCACCCTCAACAAGGCCGACGCCGACCTCAGCATCGGCATCTACGCGCAGGGGCCTGCAGGCCAGTACTTCGACCTGGCCTATGCGCTGCAGCGCCTGAGCCAGGCCGATGACCGCAGCCAACGCCACCTGCTGCAGCCCGGCCAACGCAGCCACGTGCGGATCCATGACACCCGCCTGCTCGGCAGCCGCCTGCCCGCCGGCAGCCGCATCGTGGTCACCGTCGGCGTGCTCAAGCAACCCAACGTGCAGCTCAACCTCGGCAGCGGCAAGGAACCCGCCGACGAGACCCTGGCCGACGCCGGCGAGCCGCTGGTCATCCAGTGGCACGGCGACAGCCACGTGACCCTGCCGATCCGCGATTGATCCGCATCCGGCCAGGACGCGGGCGAGCTCAGCGCAACAAGGCTTCCAATCGCTCGACCACCCGGTCGAACGCGGCGATGTCACGCGTGGCCCGGCTGATCGCCACCGCGCCTTCGACGCTGGCGATCAGCATCGTCGCCAATGCCTGCGCCTGGACCGGCGCATGGCCTTCGCCGATGAACGCTTCGGCCAGGCGTCGCTCCCACGCCGTGAACGCAACACCGGCCGCTTCCCGGGCATCGTCGGCGCCGCCGTCGATGGGCTCTTCCACCGCCGCGGCAAGTACCGGGCAGCCCACGTGGAAGTCGGACTTGAGCAGGCGTTCGCGCCATAGCGCCAGGAAGCGCGAAACGCCGCTGACCACGCCCTCGCGCAGGACCTCGTCGAGCATGGCGTCGATGCGGCTGCCGGCCAGGGCGGTCGCTTCGGCCAGCACCTGCTGCTTGCCACCGGGGAAATGGTGATAGGTCGAGCCAAACGGCGCCTCGGCACGCTTGGTGACCTCGCGGATGCTGGTGGCATTGAGGCCATAGGTCGCCAGCATGTCGGCGGCGGTGCTGATCACGCGCTGCGGGGCATCGGTGGGACGGCGGCGCATCGCGAGGTCCTTGCTATGACGGGTGTCATAGCTTAGCGTACGCGCGTTATGACAGTCGTTATAAAAGGTTTGCCCACGCCATGAATCTCTGGTTCCGTCTGCTGCACCTGCTGATCTGTTCCTGGTTCCGCCCGCGCCTGCAGGCCCCCACCGGCGTGTCGCGGCTGCAGTTCCGGGTGCTGCCCAACGACATCGACCTGAACCTGCACATGACCAACGGCCGTTACTGGACGATCTTCGACCTGGGCCGGCTGGACCTGGTGCTGCGCACCGGCCTGGGCAAAGTGGCGATGCGCCGCAAGTGGGCGCCGATCGCCGGCGCCGGCACCATCCAGTTCCGGCGCGAACTCAAGCCATTCCAGCGCTTCACCCTGGAAACGCGCATGGTCGGCTGGGTCGGCGGCCGCATCCTGATGGAGCAACGCGTGCTGGTCGGCGACGACGACAAGGTAGCCACCCGCGCCCTGCTGATCACCGGCATGTACGACCGGCGCGGCCGACGCTTCGTCACCGGCGAGGAAGTGCTGCAGGTGCTGGGCGTGCAGGACGTGGCATCGCCCCCGTTGGGCGCGGCGGCGCAGGCCCTGCTGGCCGCCGACGCCGCACTCAAGCTGGAGGACTGAGCAGGCCCGCGCGCGCCTGCTCCTGCCACTCAGTGGCTGCGCGTCAGTGCGTAGCGCCCGCCGCCGGTAACGGCCAGCAGCAGCAGGCCACCGCAGATGGCGACGTTCTTGAAGAACTGGATCGTATTGAGGTCGCGCGCTTGCCCCTCCATCGACCAGAACCCATGGCCCATCACGGCCGTACCCAGCGTGAAAAGAACGAACAACAGTGCCAGCGGCCGCACCCACAGGCCCACCACGATGGCCGCGCCGACGAAGAACTCCATGAACACCGACACCGCTGCCGCCAAGGTGGGAAGCGGTGCATGCAGCGATGCCATGTAGGCCACCGTTCCGGCGAAGTTCGTCAGCTTGGAAAGCCCTGACATGATGAACAAGACCATCAACAGGATGCGCGCGGCCAGGATGATTGCATCGCGGTTGCGCTCGACGAGACCGTCCATCATCGGATCCCTCCAGGCGGGAGTTGGGATGGGGAGCACAGCATGCACCCGCACCGGGCGCGATTGCGACACGGCCCGGCACGCCTGGCCGGTATACCCCGCTTCACCGGCAGGCACCGTGATGAAACCGGCACCGTGGCCGATTCAAACCCCGCCGTTCCCCCGCCGCCTGCAGACAGTGCCCGCCGCTCACGGCACGATCCGGATCGGCACCGGCACATCCACCACCTCCCACAGCGCATCCATCTGCGCATCGGTCAGCGCGATGCAGCCATCGGTCCAGTCATGCTGCTGCAAGGCCGCGGCCGGCAGGGGCGACTGATTCGGCTGGCCGTGGATCATGATGTCCCCTCCCGGGGACACGCCGCGCCGCTGCGCATCGGCACGGTCCGCGGCATTCGGGTAGGAGACATGGATCGAACGGTGGTAGCGGCTGTTCGGGTTCTTCCAGTCCAGCATGTACACCCCTTCCGGCGTGCGTTTGTCCCCCTCCTGTTGCTTGTGCCCGGCCGGCACCCGCCCCAGCGCGATCGGGTACTGCAGCAACAGCGTGCGGCCACTGAAGACGAACAACTGCCGCTCGGACTTGTCCACGTAAACAAACGTGGCCTTTGGTTGCGCTGCCTCGACGTCGTCGGTGGCCGCAGCCGTACCCACCATGGCCAGCATCGACGCCAGGCAGGCGTTGCTTCCCTTCAGCACGTGACACCCCTGTTGAACGTTGCCTCTGAGCCTACCCGACGACGCGTCGGTACGCCGCCATGCGCCGGCGGGGCCGGTGACGGGCGTCATGGCCTATGCCAGACTCCGGCCACTTCGTCAGGATGACCGCAGGACGGCAGATGATTGTTCCGGAGTATTGGGCCGAGGCCCGCAGGCAGGTCCGCCATCGCCGCCGCAGCGTCACCGTCCGCCGCTTCGGCTGGTCCGAGCTCAGCCTGGAGGCCGCCCAGGCGCATGCCGAGGCGCGCGTGCAGCAGGCCATGGACGCCATCCTTGCCGGCGAATCACTGCCGCGCCGCGAGCGCCGCACCCACTATGGCGTGGAAGGCGTGCCCATCCGCGAACAGGTCGTTGCACGCGAGGGCGAAGATGTCATCACCCGCAACAGCTACGGCGCGCTGTGCCTGAACACCCCGGACGTGCTGTTCGCCGACATCGACCTGGAAGAGCCTCCCTCCGGCTGTGTACTGCCCTTGTTGCTGTCGGCGGCCTGCTGGCTCGGGGTGATGGCCATCGTCGGCGTCAACGCGAACAACTGGTGGATAGGCGCCGCAGCCGCCACCCTCGCGCTGGTCCTGCTCAACTGGCTGGTGGTAGCGGTCAGGCGCGTGCGCTTCAACGCCAATGGAGGCGCCCAAGGGCGCGCGCTGGCCAGGCTGGAGCAGTTCTCACGGCAACAACCGGACTGGACGCTGCGCACCTACCGCACGCCGGCCGGTTTGCGGGTGCTGGTGATGCACGCGGTGTTCGATCCGCAGGACAAGGCGGTCCACCAGTTCTTCAAGGCGGTCCACGCCGATCCGCTGTATGCCCGCATGTGCCGCCTGCAGCACTGCTTCCGCGCGCGTCTTACTCCCAAGCCATGGCGGATGGGGATGAAAGCCCGCATCCAGCCACGCGTCGCGGCGTGGTCAGCCGAGCAGGCCAACCGCCCGGACCGGTTGGCCTGGATCGCCGATTACGAGCGGCAATCGCCGGGCTTCGCCGCCTGCCAGTACCTGCGGACGTTCGGTGATACCGTGCGCGTCCATCCACGCGCCGCGCAGGTGCGAGCACTGCACGATCGCTACAGCCGGGCCGAAAGCCGCCTGCCGCTGGCCTGATCGGGTTTGCGCAAATGGGCCGGCGCGGCGTCCGGACGGTGAAATCCGGCTTCACGCGACGCTGCCGAACACGCCTTGAAAAGCGCCGCCGTGCGTCCATATCGGACATGAACGCGGCCGTGGTTGGTCAGTAAATGACGCCCTTCCGGGGCGTTCCTGCACAAAGCAATCCGACGCCTGACCATGTGTATCCGGGTGAAGGAAATCCGCCACGGCCGCTGCTATGTTGCCGCCGCCATGCACACCCCCGGCCCTCCCGTCCAGCACGTTCCCGACCTGCCGCAGGCGCTGCGCAGCGTACCGCTGCGCACGATCGCGCCGACCTCGGCGCTGGTGCTGGTGTTCTTCAGTGCCTGGCTGGCTGCCGACCGGCGCCTGCCGGAACTGGCCATCAGCCTGCTGCTCACCGCTGTGGCCGTGGCAGCCACGGTCCTGGCCCAGCGTCGAAGGCTGGACATCGCCGGGGTGCTGGCCGCCCTCGCCAATGCAGGCGGCTGCCTGTTGGCGGCGTGGGTGCTGCAGCATTCGGCGCTGGCATGGACGTTCCTGGTCCTGATCAGCAACTTCTTCATCGTCCGCTACGAGGTCGCCGCACCGGTCAACCTGGCATTGGTCGTCGGGCTGTTGCTGCAGCCCGGGCTGCTGCTCGCGCCGATCCAGCCGCAGGCGCTTGCCGTCATCGTGCTGACCTTCGGTTTCGGCCATCGCTTCTCGCGGCGCCTGCAGGGCGACCGCAGCCGCCTGGAGCAACTGGCCTCGCTCGATGCCCTCACCGGCGTGCCCAACCGGCGCGCGCTCGAACGTACCCTCAGCCAGCAGATCATCGGCCAGCGCGAGAGCCGCTTCCGGCACGCGCTGGTGGTGCTGGACATCGACCACTTCAAGGACGTCAATGACCGCCACGGTCACGCCGCCGGCGATGCCGCCCTGTCTGACCTGGCCGCCATCCTGCGCTTTGAACTGCGCGACCGGGACCAGGTGTTCCGCTTCGGTGGCGAGGAATTCGTGATCCTGGCCGAGACCGGTACGCGCGAAGCCCTGGAATGCTTCACCGAACGGATCCGCAAGGCGGTGTACGAGGCACTGCGGGGCCCCGACGGCCGCATCACCATCTCCCTGGGCGGGGCGATGTATGCCGGCGAACAGCGCTGGCAGGACTGGTTCGCGCGCGCCGATGCGGCGCTGTACGAAGCCAAGCGCAAGGGACGCAACAGCGCGGTCATCGCCGGCTGACCTGCCGCGGCGCGGTTGCAGGCCAAGGCGCATCGCCTCCCCGTGCCGACATGACAAGGGCCGCTTGCGCGGCCCTTGCTTCACACCATCAACGCTGCGGCTGCGATCACGACTTCAGCGGGATCAGGCGGATCTCCACGCGGCGGTTCTGTGCACGGCCGGCGTCGGTGCTGTTGTCGGCGATCGGGTAGGCCTTGCCGGCACCCAGCGTCTCGATGCGCGCGCCCTGCACGCCCTGCGCGGTCAGGTAGGCGGCCACGGCGTCGGCGCGTTCCTTCGAGATGCGGTTGTTCACCGCGTCGGTGCCGATGCTGTCGGTGTGGCCAACCACTTCGATCATGGTCTGGTTGTACTCGCGCAGGGTGCTGGCCACGCCATTGAGCGCACCGTAGAACTGCGGCTTGAGGGTGGTCTTGTTGAAGTCGAAGGTGATGCCGTCGGGCAGGTTCAGGGTGATGTTGTCACCTTCGCGCTGCACGTCGATGCCGGTGTTGGCGGTGCGCTCGCGCAGGGCCCGCTCCTGGCGGTCCTGGTAGTTGCCGATCGCCGCGCCGCTCAACGCACCGATACCGGCGCCGACCATCGCACGCTGGCGACGCTCGGTGGCATCGCCACCGCTGAGCAGGCCCGCGGCCACGCCGATGGCGGTGCCGATCAGCGCGCCCTTGCCGGTCTTGTTCTGCTGCTGGGTCTGGTTGCCGTACGGGTCCTGCTGCACGTAAGAGCCACCGGTGGCACAGGCCGAGAGGACGGCAGCTGCCACCAGACCAAGGGAAATATTGCGGACAGCGGTAACGGTGCTCATCAGAGTCTCCTTCATGGGCCGGCAGGAAGGCCGGCGTGGATTTGCCGGGCAAGGATAAACAGCAGGCTGCGACGTGGGGATGATGGAACCGCGCCGGAAGCGGGTTCCATTCATCTAACTGTCTGAAGCGTTCAAACTCTCAGCGGCACCGGTGGTAGGCGGCCAATGCGGCCTCCCTGCCCTGCGCCAGATCGACCAGCGGCTGTGCCGGATACGTGGGCGCCTGCTCGGCCAGCAGCGACGGTGACAACCACGGCGCGAACCGCGCCTTGACCGGCAGCCCCGCCAGTTCCGGCACCCAGCGGGTGATGTAGCGCGCATGCGGGTCGAACTTCTGCGCCTGCGTCACCGGGTTGAACACCCGGAAGTACGGCGCCGCGTCAGCGCCGGTGCCGGCGATCCACTGCCAGCCCATGCTGTTGTTGGCCAGGTCGGCATCCACCAGCGTGTCCCAGAACCAGCGCGCGCCTTCCTCCCAATGCATGCGCAGGTGCTTGCACAGGAAGCTGCCGACCAGCATGCGCACGCGGTTGTGCATGTAGCCGGTAACCCACAGTTCGCGCATGCCGGCATCGATGATGGGGATGCCGGTGCGGCCCTGCTGCCAGGCGCCCAGCAGCTCGGCGCGCGGCGGCGCCCAGGCGAACGTATCGAAGCGCGGATTGAGGTTGCTGTCGGAAGTCTGCGGAAAGTGATGCAGCAGGTGCCAGGAGAACTCGCGCCAGCCCAGTTGCCGCACGTAACCTTCGATGTCGGCGTCGCGACCGGCACTGCGCAGCCGCTCCAGCGCGTGCACGATGCGCCACGGCGCGATCTCGCCGAAATGCAGGTGCGGCGACATCAACGAGGTGCCGGTACGGTCCGGCAGGTCGCGCTGCTCGCGGTAGCCATTGAGCGCGCCATCGGTGAAGACGTCCAATGCCTCCTGCGCACCGGCCTCGCCCGGTTGCCAGTGCGCCCAGAACCCCGCATCCCAGTGCAACCGCGGTGCCAGCTGCAACGCCTGCAGCGGCAGGCCCTGCAGGCCATGGCCGGGCAGCCGCGACGGCGCCTCGGTCAAGGCCGCCAGCCGCCACCGGCCCAGCGCGTTGCGCCAGAACGGCGTGAACACCTTGTACGGGCCGCCCTGTTGGGTCGCCAGTTCCCACGGTTCAAACAGCAGATAGCCGTTGTGGCTCTCGGCGTGCACGCCCTGCTCGCGCAGGCCGCGCTTGATCGCCGCGTCGCGTGGCTGGGTGGCCGGCTCGTACTTGCGGTTCCAGTACACCGCCTGCGCGCCGCTCTCGGCGATCAGCGCCTGCAGTTCGGCATGGCTGTCGCCACGCCGCAGCACCAGCGCACTGCCACGTGCACGCAGGTCGGCGTCAAGCTGCTGCAGCGACTGGTGCAGCCATGCATCGGAGGCCGCGCCCGGTGCCCATGCGCCCTCTTCGTGCGGCGCATGGATGTAGACCGGCAGCGGCGTATGCCCTGCCTCGATCGCGGCCTGCAGGGCCGGGTTGTCACGCAGGCGCAGGTCGCGCCGGAACCAGACGAGGGCGATGGACATGGCGGAGGGGCTTACTCGAACGCGCCGACCGAGTCGTGGCTGAGGTTGTCGAAACGGGTGTACTCGCCGAAGAACTTCAGCTTGCACGAGCCGGTCGGGCCACCACGGTGCTTGCCGATGATGATCTCGGCCAGGCCCTTGTCCGGCGAACTTTCCTTGTTGTAGTAATCGTCGCGGTAGATGAACACGATCATGTCCGCGTCCTGCTCGATAGCGCCGGATTCGCGAAGGTCGGCCATCACCGGGCGCTTGTCGGTACGCGTTTCCAGCGAGCGGTTGAGCTGGGACAGCGCGATCACCGGCACGTTCAGCTCCTTGGCCAAACCCTTGAGCGAACGCGAGATCTCGGAGATTTCGGTGGCGCGGTTCTCGCTGTTGCCCGGCACACTCATCAGCTGCAGGTAGTCGATCACCACCAGGCCCAGGTCGTGCTCGCGCTTGAGGCGGCGGCACTTGGAGCGCAGCACTTCCGGCGACACGCCCGGCGTGTCGTCGATGAAGATCTTGGTTTCCTTCAGCATGCGGATGGCACCGGTGACGCGGCTCCAGTCCTCGTCCTCGAGCTGGCCGGTACGCAGGCGCTGCGCGTTGATGCGGCCATTGGAGGAGATCAGGCGCATCGCCAGCTGCGAGGCCGACATTTCCATCGAGAACACCGCCACACCCTTCTTCGACTTGATCGCGGCGTACTCGGCGATGTTCAGCGCGAAGGTGGTCTTGCCCATCGCCGGACGCGCGGCAAGGATGATCAGGTCGGTCGGCTGCAGGCCGGCGGTCATCGCGTCGAAGTCGTTGTAGCCGGTCGGCAGGCCGGTGATGTTGCCGCCGTTCTCGAAGCGGTTGCGCAGCTCCTCGAAGGCGTCCTTCAGCGCGCCGGGCATGGCCACGAAGTCGGTCCGCCCGCGCGCGCCCTGCTCGGCGATGGCGAACACCGACTTCTCGGCGGTGGCCAGCAGTTCGGTGCTGTCGCGCCCTTCGGGCTGGAAGCCGTCATTGACGATGTCGGTGCCCACCTGGATCAGCTGCCGCAGCACCGCCTTGTCACGCACGATCTCGGCGTAGGCGCTGATGTTGGCCGCCGACGGCGTGGTGCTGGCCAGCTCGATCAGGTACGCACCATCGCCCACCTGTTCCAGCTTGCCCTGCGACTCGAACCATTCCCCCAGGGTCACCGCGTCGAACGGGCGGTCACGCTCGGACAGCTCGCGGATGGCGCGGTAGATCAGCTGGTGGTCGCGGCGGTAGAAGTCCTTCTCGGTCAGCGCCTCGTTGACCCGGTCGAATGCCTCCGGCGCCAGCATCAGGCCACCGAGCACCGCCTGCTCGGCTTCCACCGAATGCGGGGGTACGCGCAGGGCATCAATGCGCTGTTCGCCGCGCTCAGCGCGGTCGTTGCGGTCGGAACGGAAACCAGTACGAGCGGACATAAGAAAAACGTGATTCCTGCGCTAAGGCACTACGGCCATGGTAGGTGGGCATCTGCCACCGGGGTACGGACAACTCTGTGGATAACCTGTCCACAATTCCAGCCCCCGCGGCCTGGCGGGGCGTTCCGGAGTGGGCGGCCATACAGAAAGAAGCACCCGGCGCCGTTGCGGCGCCGGGTGCCGATTATCGCAAAGCCGCCGCGCCCGTGCCGACCGCTCAGCCGGCGTGGTGGGTCCCGATCCAGGCCAGGAAGCGGTCCACGAAGCCCTGCAGGAACGTCCGCGTGGCCTCGTTGGTGATCGTGCCGTCGGCCTCGATCAGACCCTCCTTGAAGTGCAGGAAGGCCTCCGGCTGCGCCAGCACCGCCAGATTCACGAAGACCAGCACGTTGCGCAGGTGCTGCTGGGCCAATGCACTGCCGATGGCCCCGATGGAGGCACCGGTCACCGCCGCCGGCTTGCCGTCGAAGGCATTGTCACCGTACGGCCGCGACGCGGTGTCGATGGCGTTCTTCAGCACGCCGGGGATGGAGCGGTTGTACTCGGGGGTGACGAACAGGACCGCGTCGGCGGCACGCACCTGGTTCTTCATCCGCGTGCCCTGTGCCGGAAACTGGCCGTCGTGGTCCTGGTTGTACAGCGGGATATCACCGATCTGGATGTACTCGAAGCGGGCCCGGTCCCCGGCCAGCTTCTCCAGCGCATGCGCCAAGCGGCGGTTGATCGAATCCTTGCGCAGGCTACCGACGAAAACGGCAATCTTGTACGGGCTCATGGCGGGCTCCAACCGGAAGATGGAGGCAGGCTAGCCGCCCGCCGCGTTGGACCGGGTGAAGGCCGCGCGCCACGCCCCGTTCCCGTGGACGCGGGAGGGGCGAGCTTGCCGCAATGCGCGGGCGTGTCAGCCGGACCGCGATGGCAGGTGCCTCACGCCAGTTGCGCGGCCGCGGCGACGATATCGCCCTCGCCCGGCAGCACCAGCAGGGCGGCACCGGCCAACGGCGTGTAGGTATCGGCACCGGTCACCCGCCGCAGCGGCACCTGGCCGTGGCCGGCCTCGACCAACGCGGTGATCACGCCCTCGCCCACCCCGGCGCTGTGCCGGCCCTCGTCGACCACCAGGATCCGCTTGGCGCCCTTGGCCTGTTCGGCGATCCAGCCTTCGTTCAACGGCACCAGCCAGCGCAGGTCGAGCACCCGCACCTTCCAGCCCTGCGCCTGTTCGATGGCCCTGGCCGCGCGCAGGCTCATCGGCACGCCGTTGCCATAGGTGAAGATCACCAGGTCGTCATTGCCTTCGCCATACGCGCGCCCCTCGCCCAGCGCGATGGCCTGCTCCGGCGCCGGATACGGGAACAGCCATTGCCCATCGCCGGTCTCGTACAGGTCCTTGGTCATGTACAGCGCGATTGGCTCCAGGAAGATGCAGACCCGCCCGTCCACCTTGGCCAGCGCCGCCAGCGTGCGCAGCATCGCCGCCGCATCATCGCCGCGCGACGGGCAGCCCACCACCAACCCGGGGATATCGCGGATGGCGGTGATCGAGTTGTCGTTGTGGAAGTGGCCGCCGAAGCCCTTCTGGTAGCCCAGCCCGGCGATGCGGATCAGCATCGGGTTGCGGTACTGGTCGTTGGAGAAGAACTGCAGCGAGCAGGCTTCGCCACGCACCTGGTCGATGGCGTTGTGCAGGTAGGCCAGGTACTGGATCTCCGGCAGTGGCAGCATGCCCACGTTGGCGAAGCCCTGCGCCATGCCCAGGATCATCGTCTCGTCCAGCAGCGTGTTGAACACCCGGCGCGGGCCGAATGCCTTCTGCAGGCCCTTGGTCACCGTGTAGACGCCCCCCTTCTGCGCCACGTCCTCGCCGAACAGCAGCGTTTCCGGGTACTTGCAGAACAGGTCGTGCAGGGCCTGGTTGATCTGGATGGCCAGGTGCTTGGGCGGCTGGTTCTCCGGCAGCGCGGCCTCGCTCCCGAACACCTGCAACCGGCGCTCGGCGTAGTCGGCGCGGGTGGCTTCCTTGACCACCCGCGCCGGCGAGTACGGCGCCAGCGGTGCAACCACCTCAGCCAGTGCCTTCAGCCGCGGCCGCTGGTCGGCGGCTTCGGCCGCTTCGAAGCAGCGGCGCCGGGTGTGCTCGTACAGCGCCAGCACTTCGTCCTTGTCCATCAACCCGGATTCCACCGCGATCTGCGCCGAACGCAGCAGCGGGTCACCGGCCTCCACCGCGCACAGCTCCTCCAGGGCCCGCCATTCGATCTCGAAATCGGTGCCGGCATGGCCCATCAGGCGGTTGGTGCGCAGGTGCAGGAAGGTCGGCCGGCGGGTGCGGCGGCAATGCTCCACCGCACGCTGCACCTCGGCGTAGCCGCCGGCCAGGTCCAGGCCGTCGGCCTGGAAGTAATCCAGCCCTGGCCGGTGGCGGAAGCTCTCGCCGATCCAGCCTTCGGGCGTCTTCACCGAGATGCCGATGCCGTTGTCCTCGCAGACGAACAACACCGGGGCCGGCAGCTTCTGGAAGCTGCTCCACGCCGCGGCGTTGAAGGCGGTCTGCGCGGTGGCATGGTTGGCCGAGGCATCGCCGAACGAGCACACGGTGATGCTGTCATCGGGGATCGGCAGCGCATGGCCCAGCCGCTTGCCGGCCTCGATCGCCATTGCCGTGCCCAACGCCTTGGGCAGGTGCGAGGCGATGGTCGAGGTCTGCGGCAACACCCACAGCGGCTTGCTGCCCCATACCTTGTGGCGGCCGCCGCTGGCCGGGTCGTCCTTGCTGGCGGCGAACGACAACGCCGAATCCATCACCGGGTCCATGCCCGGCAGCTTGCGGAAGCGCTCGGCCATGAAGCCACCGGAGCGGTAATGCAGGAAGGCCGGATCGGTATGCCGCGTCGCCCGCGCCACCATCGCGTTGCCCTCGTGGCCGGATGAACCAATCGTGTAGAAGACCTTGTTCTGCACGCGCAGCACGCGCGCCATCAGGTCCAAGTGGCGGCTGATCAGTTGTGACTCGAACAGCTCACGGAAGCCGGCCGCATCCAGCGCGCTGCCCGGCAGCACCGGCGCGGCGTCCTGCGGGCCGGCGTCCGGCCCACGGCCGAGGCCGTTCACGAATTCGATGAAGTTGGTATCGCAGATCTCGGCGCGGTTCAGGCCCTTCATCCGGGCCGGGATGGGATTCGGTACACGAGCGAACATGCAGACAGGCTCCACGAAACAAGGCGGTGTTGCGGGGGAAATGGGGGATCAGCGCGACGCGGCGAAGCGCGCCTGGACCTCGGCGTCCGGCACCGGCATGGCGACGAAGCCGGGCTGGCGGCGGACGTCCTCCAGCCAGCGTTCGACCGCCGGGTACGAAGACAGCGAAATGCCGCCGTCCTCGGCCACGGCGGTGTAGGCGAACAGGGCAATGTCGGCGATGCCGTAATCGCCGCCGGTGAACCAACGGTGGTCGGCCAGGTGGTGGGCCATCACCGCCAACGCCTCGTGGCCGCGCGCACGCAGCCGTGGCAGGTCGGCACGGCGCGGCGAGTCATCCGGCGTCCAGCCACTGATGAAGCGCGCCACGGCGATATAGGGCTCGTGGCTGTACTGCTCGAAGAACATCCAGGACAGCGCCTGGGCACGTTGCCAGCCATCGGTCGGCAGGAACGGCGTGCCTTCGGCCAACCAGAACAGGATGGCATTGGATTCGGCAAGCACGCGGCCATCGTTGCGCTGCACCACCGGCACCTTGCCGTTCGGGTTCAGCGCCAGGAACTCGGCCGTGCGGGTATCGCCGCCGGCGCTGTCGACCTCTTTCCACTGGTAGCGGGAGCCCAGTTGTTCCAGCAGCAAACGAACCTTGTGGCAGTTGCCCGAACTGGACATGCCGTAAACCGTCAGTGCAGCGGCAGTACTCACAGCGTCGATTCTCCCCGCACCGCGATGGCGTGCGGCAATTGAATATGACCGGAATCGACGCCGGTTGGTAGCTGCAACCGCAGCAATCGGCAGGCGGTCAGCGTGCCGCCAACCAAGCCTGCCGCGACTGCCCCCAAACCTCCACGTCCACCTCATGCGGCGGCGGCAGTCGGGCATTGCGCAGCACCCGCGCACCCAGCTTGCGCGCCACGTGCTGGGAGTTGCTGTTGTCCGGCGCGATGGTATGGATCACTTCCTCCCAGCCCAGCGCATCAAAGGCCCAATCGATGGCCGCGCGTGCGGCTTCCGGGGCGTAGCCGCGTCCCCAGTGCGACGACACGATGCTCCAGCCCACCTCGGTACCGGGCCAGCCGTACGGCTGCCAGGGCCCGACCCGGCCGATCCAGGTCCCGCTGTCCTTCTCGATGACGGAGAACATCGAGTAGCCCAGCAACTGCCAGCTGCCGACCAGCCCGGCCAGGCTGCGCCACGCCACCGGCTTGGGCTGCACGCCCCCCAGGTGCTGCATGGCCACCGGGTCGGCGCAGAACGCGGCAAAGGCCTCGAAGTCCTGCCGGCCCGGTGGGCGCAGGATCAGGCGTTCGGTTTCCAGACGCAGATCGAAGATGCTCATGGATCAAGGCTCCTGCCGGGATTGGTCCGAACCCTAACACCTGCCCGGGACATCGGTCGCCTGCGCGATGCGGGCCGGCTCCAAACAAGGAAGGCCGGCAAGATGCCGGCCTTCCAGATGCTCTCGGTGCAGCACGCCTGCTTACTGGCGGCTGCTGCCCCCATCCACCGCGGCGGTCTGCGTCACCACCTGGCCGTCCAGCACCGGCAGGCGGTCGCTGCTCGGGCGGTTGTCCATCCGCACGGTCTTTTCCTGGCCCTCGTAGCGGTAGGTCACGTCATAGCCGACCGTGCGGTCGCTGTTGCCCAGCGACACGCGCTCACCCGGACGGCTGTCCATGCGCATCGTGCCGGTGCTGCCATCGGGCTTGCGGTAGGTCACGTTGTAGCCGGTCACGCGGCTGCTTTCGGCGGTGCGCTGCTCGGTGTGGCACTGGCGCTCGGTGCGCTGGACCACACGGCCGCCCACGTGGCGCTTGTCGACCTGGTTGCCGATCACACCGCCGGCCACCGCGCCTGCAGCGGTCGCGGCCTTCTTGCCGTTGCCGCCGCCGATCTGGTTGCCCAGCAGGCCACCGATCACCGCGCCCGCCACGGTGCCGCCGACGTTGCCGTCGCGCTCGGGCAGCCGCTCCTGCACCACCACGTCGTTGCAGACCTCATGCGGGGTGCTGGTGGTCGAGGTCTCGTTGATCGGCTCGGTGCGGGTCACCGTGCCGTACACGCGCTCCTTCTCGGTGACCGGGGCCACCTTCAACACGTCGGCGTATTCCAGCTTGCCGCCTGCCTCGACCTGCGAACTGGCAGCGGCGTCATCGGCCAGCGGCTGGTTGTCCAGCACCGGGTTCGGCGTCTGCGCGGCCGGCAGCGTGGTGGCCTTGTCGCGCCCCTGCATGAAAGCGGCAGTGGCGATGCCACCCACCAGCAGGGCGCCGGCGGCAACCAGAACAGTAGTGGTCGTGCTTTTCATGGTTCAGCTCCCTGCGGATGGCCCGCGTCTTGATATGGGGTGGATTCCAGCACGCCAAAGCTGAACAGAGGCCCGCATGAATGGCATCGGCCTATCGAAAAAGCACGGCACGCCGCAATATCGCGGTTGTTGTACTCCCCAACCACAGGATTTGCCATGTCCCTGATGCTGACGCCGTTTATGGAGTGGGCGCGCAAGCTGCGCTACCCGACCCTGTTCAAGATCACGGCAGGCCTGTTCCTCGTCACGTTGCTGCTGCCGGACCCGATCCCGTTCCTGGACGAGATCCTGTTCGGGCTGGGTACGCTGCTGCTGGCCAACTGGAAGCGACGCAAGGACCCCTCCGACGCGCCGCAGGTGTTGCCGCCACGCAAGTCCTGACCCGTGCAACTGGTCGACAGCCACTGTCACCTCGATGCCGATGCGTTTGACGCCGACCGCGCGGCGGTGATCGCGCGCGCGCAGGCGGCCGGGGTGATCGCGCAGGTGGTGCCGGCGGTGACCGCGGCCAGCTGGCCCAAGCTGCGCCAGAGCTGCACGCTCGCCCCCGGCCTGTTCCCGGCCTACGGGCTGCACCCGATGTTCCTGGCCGAACACCGGCCGCAACACCTGCAGCAGCTGGACGAATGGATCACCCGCGAATCCCCGCGCGCCATCGGCGAATGCGGCCTGGACTTCTTCGTTGAAGACCTGGACCCCGAAGCACAGCGGTTCTATTTCCAGGGCCAGCTCGACCTGGCCCACCGCCACCGGCTGCCGCTGGTGGTGCATGCCCGCCGCGCGGTGGACGAGGTCATCCTGCGCATCCGCCGCACCGGCGGGCTGCAGGGGGTGGTCCACAGCTTTTCCGGCAGCCCGGAACAGGCCCGCCAGTTGTGGCAACTGGGGTTCCTGATCGGCCTTGGTGGCCCCCTCACCTATCCCCGCGCCAACCGCCTGCGCACGCTGGTGGCGCAGATGCCGCTGGAGTTCCTGCTGCTGGAGACCGATGCGCCGGACCAGCCGGACGCCGGCATCCGTGGCCAGCGCAACGAACCTGCCCGGCTGGCCAGCATCCTGGAAACCGTCGCCGAGCTGCGCGGACAGGCGCCGGAAGAAATCGCCGCGCAGACCACCGCCAACGCGCAACGCCTGTTCGGACTGCCGTAGGGGCGGCCCGGGCCGCGAAGTTCGCGAAGCGACTCCTACGTGGCTTTCTTCTTCAGCAGGACTTCCAGCGCCTTGCCGACCGCGGCGAAGGCGAATGCCCCGGTGATGTGGGTGGCCGCGCCCAGTCCGGCGCCACAGTCCAGCTTCATCGCCTCGTCCGGGCCCAGGTTCGGGCGCAGGCCGCACACGCTGCCGTCGGCCTGCGGGTATTTCACGTTCTCCAGCGAGTACACCGCCGACACGCCGAAGTAGCGCTGCGGGTTCTTCGGGAAATTGAACTCGGCGCGCAGCTTCTTGCGGATCAGCGCCATCATCGCGTCGTGCTCGGTACGCGACACGTCGCGCACCCGCACCAGGGTCGGGTCGGTGCGTCCGCCGGCCGCGCCAACGGTGATCATCGGCAGCTTGCGGCGGCGGCACCAGGCAATGGCCTCCACCTTGACCCGGAAGCTGTCGCAGGCATCGATCACCAGGTCGAAGTTGCGGTCCAGCAGTTCGGCCATGTTCGAACCGGTCAGGAACGACTCCACCGCCTCGACCTCGATGTCGGGATTGATCGCCTTGCAGCGCTCGGCCATGGCCAGCGCCTTGTTGCGACCGTACTGGCCCGCCAGCGCGGGCAGCTGCCGGTTGGTGTTGGACACGCAGATGTCGTCGGCGTCGATCAGGCTCAGGTGCCCGACCGCCGAGCGCGCCAGCGCCTCGACCACCCAGGACCCCACCCCGCCCATGCCGACCACGGCCACCCGGCAGCCAGCCAGGTGCTCGATGGTCCCGGCACCGTACAGCCGGTCGATGCCGGCGAATCGCTCACGCAGTTGTTCTTTCATCCGCCCATTTTAGCCGGGACGGCATAATGGCCGGGCAGTACCCCTACAACGACCATGCCACGTAGCCCGGAGCCAACGCATATGTCCGAACCCGTCCGCCAGCCGTCCAAGGCTACCCGTTATCTCTATGTCCTCATCGCCGGCCTGCTGATCGGCGTGGTGGCGACGGTGATGGGCATGCGTGCCATCCAGGCCCGCCAGGACCATTTCCCCGACAGCCTGATGACAGTGATGTCCAAGCAGGTGCAACTGCTGGGCGAAAGCCAGAAGCAGAACCGCTGCACCATCAACGACACCGCCCCGCGCGTGCAGACCCTGCGCGCCCTGGCCAACGACCTGGAAGTCGCCTTCCCCGGCCTGCGTGACGACGAGCGGTTCCAGCAGCATGCCAACCGCTTCCGGGCCACCCTCAACGACGCCCTGGCCAAGCCGGCGGCAGACTGTGCCAGCCTGGCGGCGCTGTCCCAGAAGATCGGCAGCGACTGCAAGAGCTGCCACCAGGACTTCAAGTAATCCATCGGTGAATATCGTGTTCACATGTGGTTGGCCCTCCATTCACATGTGAAACGACAGGATCTACGCCGTCGGGTAAGCACTTACCTTTTTGTTCACTGGCGAAGGAGAAGCACCATGAAGATTCAGTTGATCGCCGCAGGCGCCATTGCCAGTCTGGCTCTGGCCGGTTGCGCCACGTCGCCCGGTTACGGCGGCGGCTACAACGGTGGTGGCAACAACTATGGTGGCGGCTACGGGAGTGGCAACAACTACAACCAGAACCGCTGCGCCGATTGCGGCATCGTCACCCGCATCAACGCCGTGTCCTCCGGCCGCACCGCACCGACGGCGACCGGCGCGATCCTGGGCGGCATCGTCGGCGCCGTGGCCGGCCATGAGATCTCCGACCACACCGGCGGCAGCAAGGGCAACCAGAACATCGCCGCCGTGGCCGGCGCCGCCGCCGGCGCGCTGGCAGGCAACAAGATCCAGCAGAACGTCACCGGCGAGTCCTATGACATCCAGGTGCGCATGGACGACGGCCGCGTGATCATGGTCAACCAGAAGAACCTCAACGGCGTGGCAGAGAATGCCTACGTCCGCGTGGTCAATGGCCGCGTGGTACTGCGCTGATCCAGGCAACCGCCACGCCGGAAAAGGAAAGGCCCGCTTGCGCGGGCCTTTCTTTTGTCATGCCAGCCTGTCTGTATCAGACCGGCTGCACGGCGTCGGCCTGCAGGCCCTTCTGGCCCTGGACGACGGTGAAGGAGACCTTCTGGCCTTCCTTCAGGCTCTTGAAGCCCTGGGTCTGGATGGCGCGGAAGTGCACGAACACATCCTCACCATTCTCACGGCTGATGAAGCCAAAGCCCTTGGCATCGTTGAACCACTTGACGGTACCGGTTTCGCGATCGGACATCTCGACTAACTCCCTGTTGCTCTCTCTCGTTTGATGGAACGCCCCGGAAGGCGGCTGATTGCAAGGAGGAAGCGAGGTGCAACGATGCAGCAAATCGTGCGATCTACCCATCAGGCCACGATTCACGGTGACCTTGCCAAGCTCAGCGGCTGCAACTTAACCCGGGAAAAATCAAATTGCAATCCCGGTGAAGCCGTTAAAGTCAACCCCCAATGGACCCTTTCAGAACCAATATGGACTATTCATTCATCTTCTATACGGTTGCGGCCCTCCTCGTATTGACCGGCATCGCCGGCATCATCCTGCCCGCGCTGCCCGGGGTCCCGCTGGTGTTCGTGGGCCTGCTGGTGGCCGCCTGGACGGAAGGGTTCGAACGGGTCGGTTGGATCACGTTGGTCGTGCTTGGCGTTTTGACCGTCATTTCCATCATCATCGACGTCATATCGACGGTGATCGGCGCAAAGAAGGTGGGCGCCAGCCGCCTGGCGCTGGTCGGCTCGGCGGTCGGCACGGTGGCCGGCCTGTTCTTCATGCCGATCGGCCTGTTCGTCGGCCCCTTCCTGGGCGCGCTGGGCGGCGAGTACCTGCACGGGCGCAAGCTGGGCCAGGCCACCAAGGTCGGCCTCGGCACCTGGCTGGGCATCGTACTGGGCGTGGCCTTCAAGCTGGGCCTGGCCATGACCATGGTCGCGGTGTTCGCGGTGGCGTGGTTCGTCAACTGAGCGCGCGGCCAAGACTCCCCCTACACAGGGCAATCGCCGACAATGTCAGCCGGAGCACGGATGCCGCTTTGCTGCGGAAGTCCCCGGCCCTTTGCCATGACCGGAACCCCACCATGCCGAACACGCCCCTTCGCTATGCCCTGCTGACCGCCCTGGCCAGCGCCAGCGCCCCCGCCCTGGCCCAGGAATCCCTCACCGCCCCCGCATCGCCACAGGCCTGCTTCGCGCTGGACTCCGACGCCGCGCGCCTGGCCTGCTACGACAGCGCGCTGGGGCGCACTCCGGCCGACACCCGTGCCGCCGATGCCGCGGCCAACGCCGCGCAGGCCGCTCGCAAGGAAGCCAAGGTCAGTGCCAAGGCCCTGGATGAGGAGGACCCGCGCCGCAACGAGCTGTTCGCCCACGACGAGCTGGCGGCAATGGCCGCCAACGCCGGCCGCGGCTCGCTGCTGGACAGCCGCTGGGAGCTGGCCAAGGACTCCAAGCTCGGCCTGTTCCAGCTGCGCGCCTACAAGCCGGTGTACCTGCTGCCCGCGTTCTGGAGCAGCAAGCCCAACGAAATGCCGCACTCGCCCAACCCCAACAACACGGTCACCGAGCCGGAAGCACTGAACAGCACCGAGCTGAAGTTCCAGCTCAGCTTCAAGACCAAGGTGGCCGAGAACCTGTTCGGCGACAACGGCGACATCTGGGTCGGTTACACCCAGAGCTCGCGCTGGCAGGCCTACAACAGCGAACTGTCGCGCCCGTTCCGCGAGACCAACTACGAACCGGAAGTGATGCTGGCCTTCCGCAACGGCTATTCGCTGCTGGGCTGGAACGGCCGCATGACCGGCATCAGCCTCAACCACCAGTCCAACGGCCGCAGCGACCCGCTGTCGCGCAGCTGGAACCGGGTGATCTTCAACTTCGGCCTGGACCGCGAGAACTGGGCCCTGATGCTGCGCCCGTGGTACCGCATCCCCGAAGGCGACCGCGACGACAACAACCCGGACATCGAGGACTACATCGGCCGTGGCGATGCCACCCTGGTGTACAACCGCAATGGCCACGAACTGGCCATCACCGGCCGCCACTCGCTGCGCAGCGGCGACCGCTCGCATGGCTCGCTGCAGGTGGACTACGGCTTCCCGATCAACAACCTGCTGCGCGGCCACGTGCAGGTGTTCGATGGTTATGGCGAGAGCATGATCGACTACAACCACCGGGCCACCTACATCGGCGTTGGCGTCTCCCTGCTGGAGTGGTACTGAGGCAATGAAGGCAACCCTCTGGCACAACAACCGCTGCTCCAATTCACGTGGCGCGCTGGCCCTGCTGCAGGAAGCCGGCGTGGACGTGGAGGTGATCAACTACCTGGAGACACCGCCTTCGATCGCCGAGCTGCGCACGCTGCTTGCCGAAATGGGCATGCCTGCCCGCGACCTGCTGCGCAGCAAGGAAACGGCGTATGCCGAGCTGGGCCTTGCCGACAAGCTGGACGACGAGCCGGCGCTGGTCCAGGCCATGCATGCCCACCCCGTCCTGATCAACCGGCCGATCGTGCGCACCGCCAAGGGCACCGCCCTGTGCCGCCCGCCGGAGACGGTGCTGCAACTGATCGACTGAGCCGCCTGGCGTGGCCGTCCACTGGCGGCCACGGTCTCCGCGCCGCTCAGTGATCGGCAGCCTTCGCCGCGACGATCGCGTCGTACAGCTCCTCGAAGCTCTTGCTGGGCTGGAACAGCCGGCCATTGATGAAGAACGTCGGCGTGCCGCCGACGCCACTGTGCAGGGCGCCATCGATGTCATCCTGGATGCGCCGCATGTAGCGGGCATCCTCCATCGCGGCAACCAGCCCGTCCTCCGGCAGGCCCAGTTCGCGCATCAGCTCCCGGTAGATCACCTCACCCAGTTGCTGCTGGCTGCGGAACAGGGCGTCGTGGGCCGGCCAGAACTGCCCCTGCGCGGCGGCATACTCGGCCGTGATCGCCGCCGGCAGCGCCTGCGGGTGCGACTGGACCAGCGGGAAGTTGCGGAACACCACGCAAAGCTCGTCGCCGAACCGCTGCTGCAGCCGCTTCACCAGCGAGAACGCCTCGCCGCAGTAGGGGCACTGGTAATCGGCATACTCGACCAGCACCACGGGCGCATCCAGCCGCCCCTGGTAATGGTCCTGCGCACTTACCGGAACACTCAGCACACTCATCGGCTCACTCCGGACAGGAATCAACGGCGTCGCACCATCGCCCGGCACCCCGGGCGCGTGCTCTGCCGGCCACGCTACGCCTGGACCCGCGCAGCCCGCGTGAAACCGCCCCCCCCCTCTTTCCCATGCCGGGAACGGCGGGCAGAATCCCTGCGAGCCCGACAGGAAGTCCGTGTATGACCCGACCGCATCGTTCGTTCTTCGCCTATGGTTCTGCCCTGCTGGGGGTGCTGAGCCTGATGGCGGTCGCCTGCTTCCACTTCCCCGAACTGCTGACCAGCCGCGAGTTCCGCGCCGTCTACAACGAGCAGTTCGCCCGCCACCTGCTGCTGGTCGGGCTGGCGGCGGCCTTCATCATGGGCACCTTCGCCATCCTGCGTGACCGCAACAAGCGCATCGCCACCCTGGGCGTGGGCACGGCCACCCTCGCGGTGCTGCTGGGCGGCACCAACGTGCAGTTCGACCCGGTCGGGCAGACGCCGTATTCGCTCGGCCTGGATTGGTTCGTGCTGTCCCTGTTCTTCTCGGCGCTGGTGTTCGTGCCGCTGGAGCGCTACCTGGGCAAGCGCGTGCTGTCGCCGCTGCGGCCCGGTTGGCGCACCGACGTGGGCTACTTCTTCATGAGCCACGTGCTGGTGCAGTTCATCCTGATCCTGGTGACCGCCTCCACCTCGACCATCGCCGGGCTTGCAGCGTTTCCCTCATTGAAAGCGTTGATCCAGGCGCTGCCGGTCTGGGCGCAGTTCCTGATCGCCGTGTTCGTGGCCGACATGGCCCAGGCCCTGTTGCATCGCGCGTACCACAATATTCCCTGGCTCTGGCGTTTCCACGCGGTGCACCACTCCAGCCGCCACATGGACTGGCTGGCCGGCTCGCGCATCCACATCGTCGAGATCGTGATGACGCGCAGCGCGGTGCTGCTGCCGCTGCTGGTCCTGGGCTTTTCCACGCCGGCGGTGAACGCCTACGTGATCCTGGTCGGCCTGCAGGCCGTGCTGGCGCACGCCAACCTGGGCATCCGCTTCGGCTGGCTGGAGTACCTGCTGGTGCTGCCGCGTTACCACCACTGGCACCACGCGCGGCAGAAGGAATACGTGGACGTGAACTACGCCATCCACCTGCCGTTGGTGGACATGCTGATGGGCACCTTCAAGCTGCCGCGCGACCAGGCACAGTGGCCGGAAGAGTACGGCGTGATGAAGCTGGAGACGGTGCCGAAGGGGATCATCCAGCAGCACCTCATGCCGTTCCAGGGCGGGCGCAAGTACGAGGACTTCGTGGATTGAAGCCGGGCTTGGCGCCTTGCCGTCGCGCGAAGGCGGCGTTGGGGCGCCGCCAACTCACCTCCAGTCGGTGATGCCCTCGCGGCGGTAGACCTCGGCGAATGCCGGGCGCGCCTTCATGCGTGCGGCATGCGCGGCCAGCACCGGCCACTGGTCGGTCGGGCGCGGCATGTTGCGGCTCCAGCGCATCAGCATGGTCAGCAGGAAATCGACCACGCTGGCCCGCTCACCCAGCACGTAGGGACCATGCGCCTGCAGGTGGTCGGCCATCTGCTGCCAGGCCGCTTCCAACTGCAGGCGCGCGCGTTGCTTCACCTCGGCGACGTTGGCCTCACCGGCCGGCTCATCCGGGTAGAACCAGGCGCGATAGGCCGGCATCAGCGTGTACACGCAGAAGCAGATCCAGCGGTAGTAGTCGCCCCGCGCCGGACTGCCCGGCAGCGGCGCCAGTCCGGCCTGCGGGTGCAGATCGGCCAGGTGCATGGCGATGGCCGCCGATTCGGTCAGCACCTGCCCGTCCAGAACCAGCGTGGGCACGCGGCCGGCCGGATTCAGTGCCAGGTAGTCGGCCGACTTCTGCTCGCGGCGGTCGAAGTCCAGCTGGTGCAGTTCGTGCTCGATGCCCAGTTCGAGCAACAGCCAGTGCACGACCAGCGAGGCGGTGCTTTGCGAGCCATACAACACGACGGACATGGGCAGCTTCCAAAGGGGTGATGCGGCATTCTAGCCTCGGCAGGAGCGGCCTCGGCCGCGAAGCCAGCACACATTCAAACCTTCCCAGCCTCGCACCCGAAGGCGCTCCTGCGGTCTATTGGCAGCCGGCCATGCAGCTGTTGAGGCGCTCGCCGCACACTGCCGCGGCCGAACGGTTCTGGCAGAACGCCTGCGAGGTCTGGCAGGCACCACGCAGCTCCGGGTTGGTGATCTTGTCGCACTGGTTGTTCCGGCCCGCCTCGCCGCAATCCCCGTAACTGCGCGGGTTGGCATTGCAGGCCTGGTAACGGCTCTGGCAATAGGTCACGCAGGCCGCCGGATCTCCCTTCGGTGCCACCTCCCGGTAGCTACCACACCCCAGCAGCAAAGCGGCCAGAACCCCTGACAGCACGATGGAAGCTCGCATGAATTTTCCCTTCCTGACAATGGTGACCGCAGTCAGCGCTCGATCACCCGACCGCCGCACTCAACCACACAACTACGCCAAGACGCCTCGCATGGCCCGGTGCTGGCCACCACGCCTGGACAGAATGAGCCCGCGCCATTGACGACCTCGCAACGCTCGACATCCTTGTCCTGCACATAGATCCGCTCACACTTGTGTTCGACCCTCTCAGCCCTGCTCTCACACAAGGATGCCTCGTTTTGGGCGAGCATTTCGGCATCGCTGATGCACAGCGTCTTGCGGCTCGAACATTGATCTACACAGATCCGCCCTGCGGCTGTCTCCGGCATGACCACCTCATAGGATCGGCAGCCGGTGACCACCACGGCAGACGCCACTACCACAAACCACATCCAACGATGGCGCCAACCATGATCTCGCGACATGCATCCTCCCTGACCAAGTCATACCGGCAGTCAACGTGCCCGAAAACGACGATGGCCCGAGCATAGCCCGGGCCATCGCGATATCTCCAGTGACAATGGCGAGACTTACTCCACGATCACCGGAATCTTGCCGATGCGGGCCTGCCATTCGCGCGGGCCAGTCTTGTGCACCGATTCGCCGGTGGAATCCACTGCCACGGTCACCGGCATGTCCTGCACGGTGAACTCGTAGATCGCTTCCATGCCCAGGTCGGCGAAGCCAACCACCCTGGAGGCCTTGATCGCCTTGGACACCAGGTAGGCCGAACCGCCGACCGCCATCAGGTAGGCCGACTTGTTGTCACGAATGGCCTCGATCGCGGCCGGGCCACGCTCGGCCTTGCCGACCATGCCCAGCAGGCCGGTCTGTTCCAGGATCTGGCGGGTGAACTTGTCCATGCGGGTGGCGGTGGTCGGGCCGGCCGGGCCCACCACTTCGTCGCGCACCGGATCGACCGGGCCCACGTAGTAGATGAAACGGCCCTTCAAGTCGACCGGCAGTTCTTCACCCTTGTTGAGCATGTCGACCATGCGCTTGTGCGCGGCGTCGCGGCCGGTCAGCAGCTTGCCGTTGAGCAGCAGGGTCTGGCCCGGCTTCCAGCTGGCCACTTCTTCCGGGGTGACGGTGTCCAGGTCGACGCGGGTGCCCTTGGAGGCGTCGTAGGTGATCTGCGGCCAGTCTTCCAGCGACGGCGGGTCCAGCATCACCGGGCCGCTGCCGTCCAGGGTGAAGTGCGCATGGCGGGTGGCGGCGCAATTCGGGATCATCGCCACCGGCAGGTTGGCGGCGTGGGTCGGGAAGTCCTTGACCTTGATGTCGAGCACCGTGGTCAGGCCGCCCAGGCCCTGTGCGCCAATGCCCAGCGCGTTGACCTTCTCGTACAGCTCCAGGCGCAGCTCTTCGGCGCGGTTGGACGCGCCACGGGCCTGCAGGTCGGTGATGTCGATCGGCTCCATCAGCGATTCCTTGGCCAGCAGCATCGCCTTCTCGGCGGTGCCGCCGATGCCGATGCCGAGCATGCCCGGCGGACACCAGCCGGCGCCCATGGTCGGCACGGTCTTGAGCACCCAGTCAACGATGGAGTCGGACGGGTTGAGCATGGCGAACTTGCTCTTGGCCTCCGAGCCACCGCCCTTGGCGGCGACGATCACGTCGACCGTGTCACCTGGCACCACCTTGATGTTGACCACGCCCGGGGTGTTGTCCTTGGTGTTGGTACGCTTGCCGGCCGGGTCGGCCAGCACCGAGGCGCGCAGCTTGTTGTCCGGGTAGGCGTAGGCGCGGCGAATGCCCTCGTTGGCCATGTCCTCGACGCCCATGGTGGCGTCGTCCCAGCGCACGTTCATGCCGATTTCCAGGAACACGGTGACGATGCCGGTGTCCTGGCAGATCGGGCGGTGGCCCTCGGCGCACATGCGCGAGTTGATCAGGATCTGCGCGATCGCCTCCTTGGCGGCCGGCGATTCCTCGCGCTCGTAGGCGGCGGCGAGGTTCTTGATGTAGTCGACCGGGTGGTAGTACGAGATGTACTGCAGCGCGTCGGCGACGGACTGGATGAGGTCTTCCTGCTTGATCGATGTCACGGCTTGCTCGCTTGCTGAAGGCTGGCGGGGGTTCAGCCGGGCATTTTACGCCCTGCCGCCAACCCGTGCGCCCCGGCTGGAACGGCCCCGGCGGCGAAGCCGGGGTTCCAACCGACACGGACATCCCTCCAACCCGTGCTCCCGTGCATCGCGCCCGGCGGCGCTCCTACACTGTCACGCCGGTCCGCGCTGCCGCGTCCTTGTCGCATGAACGCCGAAACCCCCTTCCAGACCCACCGCCCGCGCCTGATGGCGCTCGCTTACCGCCTGCTCGGCAGCCGTGCCGATGCCGAGGACGTCGTCCAGGACGCCTGGCTGCGCTGGGCCGAGGCGGCCCCGGGCAGCATCGCCGACCCGGAAGCCTGGCTGGTCACCGTCACCACCCGGCTGGGGCTGGACCGCCTGCGCGCCGCCTCCCGGCAGCGCGTGGACTACATCGGCCCCTGGCTGCCGGAGCCGCTGCAGGTCTCGCTGGACCTGCCCGCCCCACCCGCCCCGGACCAGGTCCACGCCCTGGCCCAGGACCTGTCGCTGGCCTTTCTGACCCTGCTCGAACAGCTCAGCCCCGACGAACGTGCCGCCTTCCTGCTCAAGGAGGTGTTCGACCACGACTATCCGCAGATCGCCCGCCTGCTCGGCCACGGCGAAGCCAACTGCCGCCAGTTGGTCCACCGCGCCCGCCAGCGCCTGCGGGCCGGCCGGCCGCGCTTCGAAGCCGATGGCACCCAGCATCGCCAGCTGTTGGCGCGCTTCATGGACGCCTGCCAGGACGGCGACAGCGATGCCATCCAGGCCTTGCTGCACACCAATGCGCGCCTGCTTTCCGACGGCGGCGGCGTGGTGACGGCGGCGATCCGTCCGTTGCTCGGTGCCGAGCGCATCGGCCGCCTGTTCTGGGCCATCGCGCGGCGTGGTGGCGCCCAACCGGCCCGGCTGGGCAGCGTCAACGGGCAGCCGGCCATCCTGCGTTTCCACGCCGGCCAGCTGCACTCGGTCACCACCATCGAGGTGGTCGATGGCCGCATCGCCACCATCTACAGCGTGCTCAATCCGAACAAGCTGCCCAACCTTGTCACAGCCGGCGACGCTGGCGCGTCCTTGCAGTGAAAGACGGCCACCGTGGCCGTCATGGAGCCCATGATGTCTTCGTCCAATTCCCCCCGCGTCCCCTATACCCGCCTGGCTGCCGAGGCGTTCAAGGGCCTGCTCGCCACCAGCAAGGCCGTGCACGACAGCTCCATCGACTCGGACCTGCTTGAACTGGTGTTCCTGCGGGTGTCGCAGATCAATGGCTGCGGCTACTGCATGGACATGCATGCGACCACGCTGCGCAAGGCCGGCATCGCGCCGCGCAAGCTCGACACCCTGCCGGCCTGGCATGAAAGCCGCTTCTTCGATGCCCGCGAGCGCGCCGCACTGGGCTGGGCCGAAGCCCTGACCCGCCTGCCCGACGGCGCCCCGTCGCAGGCTGCCTTCGACGCCCTGGCACCACACTTCGATGACAAGGGCATCAGCGACCTGAGCATGGGCGTGGCGGTGATCAACGCCTGGAACCGGCTGGGCGCGGGCCTGCTGCCACCGCTGCCCTGAGAAAGCGCCAGGCAAGCACCCGGCCAGCGTCGCCTGGTCCGATGGCCGGTTCCCGTGCCAGACCGCACAATACGCGGCATGGGAACCCTCGTCCTGATCCTCGACCTCATCGGCACCTTCGTCTTCGCCCTGTCCGGGGCGACGATGGGGGTGCGCCGGCGGCTGGATATCTTCGGCGTACTGGTGCTGTCCTTCGCCGCCGCACTGGCCGGCGGCATCACCCGTGACCTGCTGATCGGCGCCACTCCGGTGGCGGCGATCAGTGACTGGCGCTACCCGGCCATCACCTTGGCCGCAGGCGTGGTGACGTTCTTCTGGGCACCGCTGATCGAGCGCCTGCAGTACCCGGTGCGCATGTTCGATGCGATGGGCCTGGCCCTGTTCGCGGTGGCCGGCACGCAGAAGGCGCTGGCGTTCGGCATCGCTCCGCCGATGGCCGCCGCGTTGGGCATGTTGACCGGCATCGGCGGCGGCATCGCCCGCGACGTACTGCTGGCGCAGGTGCCGCTGGTGCTGCAGGCCGAGCTGTACGCGGTGGCCGCGTTGGCCGGCGCGGCGGTGGTGGCCGTGGGCTACTGGCTGGGCCTGCCGCCCCTGCCCTGCGCACTAGCCGGCGCCGCGCTGTGCTTCGGGCTGCGCATGATGGCCATGCATTTCGGCTGGCACCTGCCGGTGGCGCTGCAGTCCTCCGATCCGCCGCCGCCGGAAGGCCCGCGCCGCTGAGCCTGCCGAGGGGGAAGTAACGACATGCTCACGCCGCTTGCGCCATGTTGGGGCTTCTTTTGCAGGAGACGACCATGGCAGCACAACGTTCCGACACCCTGATTGGCGATGACGTGGTCCGCAGCCTCGGCCAGCAGGGCCAGTCCTCGCAGGTCCTGGTGCAGGTCAAGGATGGGCAGGTCACGCTGTCCGGTGACGTCCCCAGCACCGCCGCCAGACAGCAGGTCGAACAGCTGGTGGCTGGCATTGATGGCGTGCGCGGCGTGCACAACCACCTCAATGTCGACACCGGCACCCGCTCGTTCGGTGAGCGCGGCCAGGCCGTGCGCGACAACCCCGATGGCCGCGACGACGCACAGATGGGCGACATCGACCTCGGCAAGGACGGCTGAACGCAGCGGTACGCGGTAACCTGAAGCGGCCCCCGTCCGCCTGAGCCGCCATGCCGCATCCCGCTTCCGCACCGAACAACGCCTCGGGCAAGCAACCCAGTTTCCGTGAGCGCATGGACGCCATGCGCAACCTGCCGCCGTTCCTGCGGCAGGTCTGGCAGACCAGCCGCTGGTTGACCCTCACCAGCCTGGGCCTGCGCCTGATCCGCGCGCTGATGCCGGTGGCGATGCTGTACGTGGGCAAGCTGATCATCGACGAGGCCGTGCGCCTGGCCGGTGCCGGCGCGATGCCACCGCTGGGCGAGGCGCTGGCCAGCGGCCACCTCAACACCCTGCTGGAACTGCTGCTGCTCGAACTGGGCATCGCCATCGGCTCGGACCTGCTCGGCCGGCTGGTCAATTACGCCGATTCATTGCTGTCGGAGCTGTTCACCAACGCGACCAGCGTGCGCCTGATGGAGCATGCCGCCGAGCTGGACCTGGAGGACTTCGAGGACCCGGACCTGCAGGACAAGCTCGACCGCGCCCGGCGCCAGACCATGGGCCGGATGAGCCTGATGGCGCAGCTGTTCGGGCAGGCGCAGGACATGATCACCGTGATCAGCTTCGCCGCCGGGCTGGTGATGTACGCGCCGTGGCTGATGCTGCTGCTGGCGGTGGCGCTGGTGCCGGCCTTCATCGGCGAATCGCACTTCAACACGCTGGGCTATTCGCTCAATTTCAGCTGGACGCCGGAGCGGCGCCAGCTTGACTACCTGCGCCAGGTCGGCGCCAGCGTCGAGACCGCCAAGGAGGTGAAAATATTCAACCTCCACCGCTTCCTGATCGACCGCTACAAGCTGCTGGCCGAACGCTTCTACCGCGCCAACCGCGCCTTGGCACGCAAGCGTGCGGTGTGGGGCACGCTGTTGGCCGCGCTCGGCACGCTGGGCTACTACGCCGCCTATGCCTACATCGCCTGGCGCACCATCCGTGGCGAGTTCAGCATCGGCGACCTGACCTTCCTGTCGGGCAGCTTCATGCGCCTGCGCCAACTGCTCGAAGGCCTGCTCAGCGGCTTCTCGCAGGTGGCCAGCCAGGCCTTGTACCTGGACGACCTGTTCTCGTTCTTCGCGATCAAGCCCGAGATCCATTCCACCCCGGATGCCATCGCCATCCCGCGTCCCATCCGCGAGGGCTTCGTGTTCGAGAACGTCGGCTTCCGCTACCCCGATGCCGAACGCTGGGCGGTGCGTCACCTCGACTTCCAGTTGCGTGCGGGCGAAGTGATCGCGCTGGTCGGCGAGAACGGCGCCGGCAAGACCACGCTGGTCAAGCTGCTGGCACGGCTGTACGACCCGGACGAAGGCCGCATCCTGCTCGATGGCCGCGACCTGCGCGACTACGACCTGGACGACCTGCGCGCCAACATGGGCGTGATCTTCCAGGACTTCGTGCGCTACCACCTGTCGGCCGGGGAGAACATCGGCGTCGGGCTGGTCGAAGCCATGGACGACCAGGCCCGCATCCGCGATGCGGCCCATCGCGCGTTGGCCGACGAGGTGATCGAAGGCCTGCCCAATGGCTACGCACAGTTGATCGGCCGCCGCTTCAAGACCGGCGTGGACTTGTCCGGCGGCCAGTGGCAGAAGATCGCCATCGCCCGCGCCTACATGCGCGATGCGCAGGTGATGATCCTCGACGAGCCCACCGCCGCGTTGGACGCACGCGCCGAGTTCGAGGTGTTCCAGCGCTTCAAGGAATTGTCGGACAACCGCACCGCCGTGCTGATCTCGCACCGCTTCTCCTCGGTTCGCATGGCCGACCGCATCCTGGTGCTGGCCGACGGCCGCATCGAGGCCAGCGGCACCCACGCGCAGTTGATGACCGAAGGTGGCCGCTACGCCGAGCTGTTCGAGCTGCAGGCGGCGGGTTACCGCTGAGCCGGGAAGCCAGCGGAGGGTGCCGAGCCATGCCCCCTCCCCGACCCGTCCCTTGCCTGCGGAAAAGGGAGGGCGCCGAACCGCTTCTCCGGCGATGGGACCGGGCGAATCTCCCTCAAATGCGATTCATTCCCATTTGGGTCAATTCGGCTAGAATAGCCGCGACACTCCAAATCCGAACCACAGCAATGTCTTCCGCTTTTGGCGCCGAAACGGTGCTCGAGGTCCGTCACTGGACGGACGCCTACTTCAGTTTCTCCACCACCCGCGACAGCGGCTTCCGCTTCGACAACGGCCAGTTCGTGATGATCGGCCTGGAAAACGAAGGCGCCCGCCCGCTGATGCGCGCCTATTCCATCGCCAGCGCCAACTGGGAAGAGCAGCTGCACTTCTTCAGCATCAAGGTGCAGGACGGCCCGCTGACCTCGCGCCTGCAGCACCTGAAGGTGGGCGACAAGGTCCTGGTCGGCAAGAAGCCCACCGGCACCCTGCTGATCAGCGACCTGCACCCGGGCAAGCACCTGTACCTGCTGGGCACCGGTACCGGCCTGGCGCCCTGGCTGAGCATCGTCAAGGACCCGGAAACCTACGAGCGCTTCGAGAAGGTCATCGTCTGCCACGGCGTGCGCTTCGAGAAAGACCTGGCCTACCGCGACTACTTCGAGAAGGAACTGCCGCAGGACGAGATCCTGGGCGACATCGTCCGCGACAAGCTGCTGTACTACCCGGCGGTCACCCGCGAGCCGTTCCCCAACCAGGGCCGGTTGACCACGCTGATGGAAACCGGGCAGATGCAGCAACGCCTGGGCCTGCCGACGCTGGACCCGGCCAACGACCGCTTCATGATCTGCGGCAGCCCGCAGATGCTGGCCGACCTGCGCAGCGTGCTCGACGCACGCGGCTTTGAAGTCTCCACCCGCATCGGCACGCCGGGGCACTACGTGTTCGAGCGTGCCTTCGTCGAGAAGTAAGCCAGGCAAGCACCCGGCGTGACCACTTGCAACGGCTGGGTCCTGCGGGGATCCAGCCGTTGTCGTATCCGGCGGCTCAGCCCAGTGCCGCGCGGATATCCGCTTCCAGCGATTCCGGGCGCGCGGTCGGCGCGTAGCGGGCAAGTACCTGCCCGTCGCGGCCAACCAGGAACTTGCTGAAGTTCCACTTGATCGCACCGATGCCCAGCGCCCCGCGCTTTTGCCGTTGCAGCCAGTGCCAGAGCGGATGGGCCTCCGGGCCGTTGACCTTGATCTTGCCCGACATCGGGAAGCTCACCCCGTAATTGAGCGCACAGAAGCTGGCGATCTCACCGGCTTCGCCCGGCTCCTGGTGGCCGAACTGGTCGCAGGGGAAGCCGATCACCACCAGGCCCTGCGGCCCCAGCTCACGCCACAGGCGCTCCAGCCCTTCGTACTGCGGCGTGAATCCGCATTTGGAAGCGGTGTTGACCAGCAGCAGCACCTTGCCGCGGAATCCGTCGAGCGCCAGCGGCTGCCCATCCAGCGCCGTGGTCTGGAAATCGTATGCACTGGTCATGGCTGCACCTCCGGAATGAGCCTGCAAGCCTACGTCATCGCGGTCTCATCGGCGGCCAACATGCGCCAACGGCGTCGCCCATGCCGTTCGGCACACCCCCTGCCCTGCGCCCCGGGTTACCCTTTCCGATCAGTCTTATCCGGAGTTTCCGACTTGAATACCCGCCTTGCCCTTGCCCTTGCCGCGACCCTGGGCCTTGCCCTGCCGGCCTACAGCGTGACTGCCCACGCCGCCACCGCCCAGACCGCCCAGCAGGCCAACCCGTTCTTCGCCGAAAGCACGCTGCCGCTGCATTACCCGCAGTTCGACAAGATCAAGGACAGCGACTTCGCCCCGGCATTCGACGCAGGCATGGCCCAGCAGCTGAAGGAAGTGGAGGCGATCGCCAACAACCCGGCCGCACCGACCTTCGACAACACCCTGATCGCGCTGGAAAACAGCGGCGCCATCCTGGACCGCGCCACCACCGTGTTCTTCGCGCTGATCGGCGCGGACACCAACGACGCGCGCAAGAAGCTGCAGGCGGACTACTCGGCCCGGTTCGCCGCCCACAGCGATGCCATCAACCTCAATGGCAAGCTGTTCAGCCGCATCGAGACCCTCTACAACGACCGCGCCAAACTGGGCCTGGATGCCGAGGGCCTGCGCCTGGTCGAGAAGTACTACGACAACTTCGTCCGCGCCGGCGCCAAGCTGTCCGACGCCGACAAGGCCAAGCTCAAGGACATGAACGCCGAGCTGGCCAACCTGGGCACCCGCTTCAGCCAGAACGTGCTGGCCGAGGTCAACGCGTCCTACATCGTCGTCGATGACGTCACCCAGCTCGATGGCCTGTCCGCCGAGCAGGTCGCTGCCGCCGCCGAAGCCGCCAAGGCCCGCAAGTTGGACGGCAAGTACGTCATCGCCCTGCTCAACACCACCGGCCAGCCGGCGCTGACCAACCTGACCAACCGCGCGCTGCGCCAGCGCATCTACGAAGCCTCGGTGTCGCGCGGCAGCAAGGGGGGCGAGTACGACAACACCGCGCTGGTCTCGCGCATCATGACCATCCGCGCCGAGAAGGCCGCGCTGATGGGCTTCCCGAACTTCGCCGCCTACTCGCTGGGCAACCAGACCGCCAAGACCCCGGAAGCGGTCAATGCCATGCTCGGCCAGCTGGCCCCGGCCGCGGTGGCCAATGCCAAGCGCGAGGCCGGCGACCTGCAGGCCATGATCGACGCCGAGCAGAAGGCCGCCGGCAAGCCGACCTTCGAACTGCAGCCCTGGGACTGGGCCTTCTACAGCGAGAAGGTGCGCCAGGCCAAGTACGACTTCGACGAATCCCAGCTCAAGCCGTTCTTCGAGCTCAGGAGCGTGCTGGAAGACGGCGTGTTCTTCGCCGCCGGCAAGGAATTCGGCCTGACCTTCAAGCAGCGTACCGACCTGCCGGTCTACCACGACGACGTCACCGTCTACGACGTGTTCGACGCCGATGGCAGCCAGCTGGCGATCTTCATCTTCGACCCGTATGCGCGCGAGTCCAAGCGCGGTGGCGCCTGGATGAACTCCTACGTCTCGCAGTCGGCGCTGACCGGCGACAAGCCGGTGGTGGCCAACCACCTCAACATCCCCAAGCCGCCGGCAGGCAAGCCGACGCTGCTGACCTGGGACGAGGTGAACACCACCTTCCACGAGTTCGGCCACGCCCTGCACGGCATGTTCTCCAACGTGAAGTATCCGTACTTCTCGGGCACCGCCGTGCCGCGTGACTTCGTCGAGTTCCCGTCGCAGGTCAACGAGATGTGGGCCGACGAGCCGACCATCCTGGCCAACTACGCCAAGCACTACCAGAACGGTTCGGCGATGCCGCAGGCGCTGCTGGACAAAGTGATCGCCGCGTCCAAGTTCAACCAGGGCTTTGCCACCACCGAGTACCTGGGCGCGGCGATGCTGGACCAGCGCTGGCACCAGATCGGCGTCAGCGACGTGCCGGCACCGCAGGACGTGATGAAGTTCGAGCATGAAGCGCTGGTCAAGGACGGCATCTACTACGCGCCGGTCCCGCCGCGTTACAAGACCCCGTACTTCAGCCACATCATGGGCGGTTACTCGGCCGGCTACTACGCCTACATCTGGTCCGAGGTGCTGGACGCCAACACCCAGAAGTGGTTCCGCGAGCACGGCGGCCTGTCGCGCGCCAACGGCGACCATTTCCGCCAAACCCTGCTGTCCAAGGGTGGCAGCGTGGATGCGATGGAGCTGTTCCGCAACTTCGCCGGCCACGAGCCGCAGATCGAGCCGCTGCTGGAGAAGCGTGGCCTGACCTCGGGGTCGACCGCGAAGTAAGCTTCACCGCGCATGCAAAGCGAAACGCCCGGCACTGCCGGGCGTTTCTTCATCTGGTGCTGGAGCAAAGCGCCCTCATCCGCCCTGCGGGCACCTTCTCCCGCAGGCGGGAGAAGGGAGAGTCATCGGCTTCGATCCTTGGCGGCGCCCGTACCCGTGACGGCTTGCGGAGAGTCGAGCAGCTGCCTTCTCTCGTGCGCGGGAGAAGGTGCCCGCAGGGCGGATGAGGGCCGTCGGCGCGCAACGCGGCCGCCTCAGCCCCTCGCCTCCACCACCACCGTCGCCGTCATGCCGTTGGCCAGCACGATGCCATCATGCACCGTGCCCGCGTCCAGCCGGATCCGCACCGGGATGCGCTGTGCCAGGCGTACCCAGTTGTAGGTCGGGTTGACGTTGGCCAGCAGGTCGGTGCCGGTCGGACTGTCTGCATCGGTGATGCCATGCGCGATGCTCTCGATGTGGCCATGCAGGGTCTGCCCGCTCATCAGCTCGATCTTCGCGCCGTCGCCGACATGCAGCTGCGAGAGCTTGGTCTCCTCGAAGTACCCGTACACCCAGAACGAATCGGTATCGATCAGCGCCAGGCGCGCGGCGCCGGCACTGGCGTAATCGCCCTGGCGGACCTCCAGGTTGGTGACGTAGCCGTCCACCGGCGCACGCACCTGGGTGCGCTCCAGGTTCAGCTCGGCGGTCGCCAGCGCGGCCTGGGCCTGCTCCACCGCCGCCAGGGCCTGCTGCTGGGCCGCACTGGCCTGCTGCCGGCTGGCCTGCGCCTGCGCGACCCCGGCACGGGCGGCCTGCGCGGCACTGCGTGCATCGCTGCGCGATTCCTCGGAGATCAGGCTGCCGGCAATGCGCTCACGACGCTGGTACTGCAGCTCGTAGCGGGCCGCGTTGGCGCTCTGCTGCGCGGCACCGGCCGAAGCGGCCTGGATGCTGGCACCGGCGGCACGCGCGGCGGCCTGCGCCGCGGCCAGGTTGCCGCGCGCCTGTGCAAGCGCATTGCGGTAGCGTTCCTCGTCGATGGTGAACAGCACATCGCCGCGCTTGACCTGCTGGTTGTCCTGCACGGACACGCCGGTCACCGGCCCGGAGACGTCCGCTGCCACGCGCACCACTTCCGCACGCAGGCGGCCCTCGCGGGTCCACGGCGAGTACATGTAATGACGCCACATCGCGATGGCGATCAGGGCCGCGATCACGACGACCACGGTGGTAAGGGAGAAACGAAGCAGGGATTGGGTCTTGGGAGTCATTGGGGGAATCTCAGAACAGCAACAGGCCTAGGCCACCAAACAGGCAGGTGAACACCGCGATGCGGAACAACGAGGGGTGCCACACGTAGCGATACCAGCCGCGCCGCCCGGCCACTGCATCCAGCACCCACAGCAGGGCGCAGACCACGCAGAACAACACCAGCAGGCCGGGGAACAGGCTGCCGCCGAAGGCGATTTCAATGGGCACGGGGCAGTTCCTCCAGGGTGGGGTCGGTTGCAACGATGTAGGTCGCCATCACCGAGTGGTCATCGACCATCGCCAGGCGCACCAGCCGCAGGTGCCGCAGCACCTGCCGCGCCACGCCACGCTGGCCGGCTTCTTCACGCGCGGCATCACTGGCCTGGCGCAGTTGCCGATCGGCGCGCCACCAGGCATGACGGGACGGCTGCTGGAAGAAGTCCGCCAGCGCCGCCACCGCCGCATCAACCTGCTGGTGCAACGGGCCGGACAGGGGCTCGCGCGCGACGTCATGGCGCAGGTGGATCAGCGCGCGACCGGTCTCGTTGACCGCCAGCGCCCAGGCCAGCAGCCGCCGCGAGTCCTCGCTGCCGGGCGTGGTGTGCACCACGATCTGGTGCACCAGGTCACTGTTCATGCTCTCGAACCGATGCCGCAGCCCCGGCAGTGGCCCTTGCGCGGCCAGGCGCACCTGCGCCCGCAATGCCGCCATCTGTCGCCGCCGCAACCACGATGAACCTGCCACCGAGGGCAGCAGCATGAAGCTCACCAGCGCCGCCGCCAGCGCGGTCAGCTGCGACAGGCTGTCGTTGAAGAAGTGCTGCGGGTCGAACACCATCGGGTTGGTCAACGCCAGGATATTGACGAAGCCCATCGCGTAGCCCAGGCCGAGCGCGGCCAGCTTGGGGCGGGTGGTCAGGTACGGGCCGACGATGAAGAACGGCAGGATGCCCGCCACCAGCAACGCATAGCCATCGAGCCGGGTCAGCACCTCGAACTCGCAGGCATAGCCGGCCACCAGGCCCAGCAGGTAGCCGCCGGACATCCTGACGGTCAGCCGTGCGGCGTTGGGCACCGTGGCGAACAAGCCGGAGAAGATCGTCGCCAACAGCATTGCGTTGGCGCCCATCGGCCAGCCGGTCGCGATCCAGAACGCACCCAGCAGCAGCATCGTCACCGTGGTGCGGATGAAGGCCAGCCCGGCGCCGGCATGGTCATTGCCGCGCACGAAGTGCACCTGCTCCACGCCGCCGGAGGCCACCACCCGGTCCAGCAGCTGCGCGCGGGCCTGCACATACGCTTCGAGCTCATGGGTGAAGCGCAGCAGCAGGCCGGTGCCCACCTCGAAGTCCTCGGCCTGGGCACGGTCAGCCAGCCCCTCGCGCAGCCGTGCGGCGCGCTCGGGCAAGGCCTGGTGCACCGCGTGGATGCGCGTGGCCAAGGCCTCCGGTGCCAGCGAAGCCGCCGACTGCAGCGCGTTGCCCAATGGCTGGTACAGGGCCACCAACGACTGCGCCGCATCGGTGTTGTCCATCCGCATCAGCCGGTTGATCAGGTGGTGCAGGGACTGGAAGCTGGTCGAGGCCGCCATGAAGCGCTGGTTGAACTGCTGGATGTGCAGGCTGCGCGCGCGCGCCTCCGGGTCTTCGAAGATCACCGAACTGCGCAGGTCTTCCAACGTCACCGCATCGCGCACCACGCGCAGGTGCGCCTGTTCCATGCGCTCACGCGGCAGCTCGCCCTGCACCGCCTCGCGCACGAACTCCAGGAAGTTGGCGTACTGCCCGCGGACCGCCGCGCGCAGGGTGTCGCGCAGACGCACCGGCAGCACGGTGTCGCTGATCACCGCGCTGACCACCAGGCCCAGCATCACCTCGCTGATCCGGGCCACCGCCGAATCGAACACCTGCCCCGGATGGGTGGAGATCACCGGCAGGGCGATGATCGCCGCGGTATAGCCGGCCAGCACGAAGGCGTATGACTTGAAGTTGCGGTGCAGCGTCGCACCGGCGGCGCAGGCACCGATCCACAGCGCCATCACCAGCAGGAACGGTTCGCGCTGTTGGGGGAACAGCGCCACGATCGCCAACGCGGCGGCGGCGCCGACCAGCGTGCCGAGCACGCGGTAGAAGCCCTTGGCCAGCACCATGCCGCTCTGCCGGTGCATGACGATGATGGTGGTCATCATCGCCGTCCCCGGTTGCGGCAGGCCCATGCGCATGGCCAGCCAACCGGTGATGAAGAACGACAACGCCACGCGCAGCACGAACAGCCAGGCGTCGGCTTCGCCTTTCAGGAAATCACCCAGGCCCGCGTACCACGGGGCGGCCCCGGTACTCGGCGTGGCGGAGGAAGGTACGGCGGACATTGCGACCTCAGATGGCGTCGATGCCGGCAAGCATCTTTTTCAGCAGTGCTTCCAACTGGTGCTGCTCGGCTTCGTTCAACCCTTCCACCTGCTGCAGCAGCAGGCCGGACATGGCCGGCAGCATGCGCTCCACGCAGGCCACGCCTTCGTGGGTCAGGCGCAGGTCCAGCTTGCGCCGGTCCTCCGGGTGCGGAATGCGCTCCAGCAGCCCCTTGCGGCACAGCAGGTCGGTCAGGCGGGTGATGTTGGCCGACTTCTCGGTGGCCGCGCCGGCCAGCTCGGACGGGCTGACCGGGCGGTCCGGCGTGCCGTACAGCATCATCAGCACGTTGTACTCGGCGTGGCAGAGGTCGAAGTCGCGCAGCACCGCGTTGGCGTGGTCATGGACCGACTTGTAGATGCCCTTGACCAGCCGGACCAGCACCGCCGGTTCGCGCGGGAAACCCGGCCACCGGTTGCAGGTGGCATCGATGCGGATTTCGGTGGGGTCGAAGCTGCTCATCGCCAGGAAAGGAGTCAGGACTGGCGAATATAATACACAAATGAAATATCAATGAGTGAATGAAATATCACGCCGGACAGCCAGCCCCGACCAGGAATCACCTCGAACGGCAGCGGCAGTTCCTGCTTATGTACACGAATGAACCGGGATCCGACACCATCCCTTGCCCCTTCACCGCGTCCCCCGCCGGCGCCGCCATCGGCGGCCGGCTGCCCCCAGCACACGCCTAGCGGACACCCACGTAGCCACCGGGCACGCCGCGCGGCGACAGCACCAGTTGCCACAACTGCGAATGCCGGGTGCGGAAGGTGGACATCGAACCGGCCAGGTAGAACCGCCACATCCGCCGGAAGCGCTCGTCGTAGCGCGGGTCCAGCACGTCCCAGGCCGCTTCCACGTTGTCGCGCCAGGCCTGCAGGGTCAGGTCGTAGTCGGTGCCGAAGTTGTGCCAGTCCTCCAGCACGAACAGCCCTTCCATCGCCGCGGTGATCTGCGCGGCCGAGGGCAGCATCGAGTTGGGGAAGATGTAGCGCGCGATCCACGGATCGGTGCGGTCGCGGCTGATGTTGGTGCCGATGCTGTGCAGCAGGAACAGGCCCTGCTCGCCGAGGCAGCGCCGGGCGGTCTCGAAGTAGGTGCGGTAGTTCTTGACCCCGACATGCTCGAACATGCCCACCGACAGGATCGCGTCGAAGGGCTCGTCCAGCTCGCGGTAGTCCTGCAGGCGGATCTCGACCGGCAGCCCGGCGCAGATCTCCCGGGCCAGCACCGCCTGTTCGTGCGAGATGGTCACCCCGACGCCCTGCACGCCATAGCGCTCGGCCGCGAACTTCAACGCCTCGCCCCAGCCACAGCCGATGTCGAGGATGCGCATGCCCGGTTGCAGCCGCAGCTTGCGGCAGATCAGGTCCAGCTTGGCCTCCTGGGCCGCATCCAGCGTATCGGCGTGGCGCCAGTAGCCGCAGCTGTAGACCAGACGCTTGCCCAGCATCGCCCGGTACAGGTCATTGCCCAGGTCGTAGTGGCGCTTGCCAACCTCGAAACTGCCCTGCCCGCTCTGCAGGTTGAACAGCTTGGCCTTGAGCGCGTCCCAGACCTCGCCGCTGCCGTGCACGCGCTCGTCCAGGCGCGCCTCCAGCAGGTGGGTCAGGAAGCCATCGAGCGAATGCGCGCGCCACCAGCCTTCCATGTAGCTCTCGCCCAGCCCGAGCGAGCCATCGGCCAACACCCGCGCGTAGAAGCGCGGGTCGAGGATGTCGATATCCTGCGCACGCGTCCCACCCGGGACCACGTCCGCCTCCTGCAGCAGTGCTTCGACGCGTCGTTGCAACCCTGCATCCATCGCTGGCCCTCCACGGTTTACGGCTGTGCGAACAACTCCCGGTAATCGGCGGCCACGTACGGCAGCAGGGCGGCAGCCGGCACGTCCACCGTCTGCGTGCCATCGGAATACGGCCCCACCTGGTACGGCGCGAACACGAAGCGCAGCGCACTGATGCGGCCGGAGGCGTCCATCACCGGCTGGAACTGGGCGAAGTTGGCCGCGTCCGGGGCGGTGCCCTCGTCGATCATCTTGGCCAGGTTGCGCACCTGGGCCTGCTGTTCCTCCGGCGACAGGTCCTCGCCCTGGGCACGAACGGTCGCCTGCTCCAGCAGCTTGTCCTCGGCGTAGTCGCTGATCGCTTTCCAGCCCTTGTCGCCGTCGATCAGGTCCTCGGCGCGCAGCAGCTTCTGCCGCTCGGGCAACCAGACAAAACGCGCCACCAGCGGCTGGCCATGGGCCCCACCGGTGTAGCTGCTGCCGTCGGCGGACACCGCGACGACCTTGCTGGTATCGGCCAACATGTCGAAGGCCAGCGACAGCTCATAGGGCGCGGTCGGCTTGTCGTTGCCCAGTTCGCCCACGGCCTTGAGCAGTTCGGCCTTGGCATGCTCGGCGTACTGCGTCAGTTCCTGCGCCAGGCCCGGGTACTTGGCCGCGGCGGGCGGGTAGCTGATGCCGATCACATAGCTCGGCGTGTTCTCGATGACGTCGCGCAGGTCGGCCGGTGCCGCACCCTGCTCGACCGGCGCAGCCGGCGTCTCCGGCGTTGCCGCTACCGGCGCCTGCGGCGCGTCCTCACGCTTGCATCCTGCCAATGCCAACAGCAGCACCGCTGCTGCATACGATCCCTGTGCAAACCTGTTCATGCCCTGTGCTTCCTCGAAGAGATGGCCGCCCGATCGGGCCTGGCCGCGCAGGGCCAATTATCCCAGCAGGTCCGTGTATTCGCCATGACGTTGCATGAAAGCGGCGGCATAGGCGCAGGCCGGCACCACCCTCCAGCCTTCGGCGCGTGCATGGTCCAGCGCATGCCGGGTCAGCGCGGCGGCGATGCCACGTCCACCGATGGCCTCCGGCACCCCGGTATGGGTGATGACCATGGTGTTGCCTTCCATCACGTAGTCCAGCTCGGCCAGATGGCCGTCCACCCGGGTTTCGAAGCGACGCGCGTGCGCGTCGTGCCGGATCGAAGCGCCGTCATTCCCCGTTGCTGCCATGTGCCTGCTCCTTTTTCCAGGTACCGGGTCGCAAAGTCAACGCAGCGTGATGACGCAAAGGCCTCCCGCGTCCGCCGCATTGCGTCACTTTCCGACATTCCCGCCCCCGGCGCGAGCCCGGGGGCGGCTCAATCCTGCCAGAAATGCTGGCATGACTCTTGCTCTGTACCTGGACAACGGACAGAACAGCACCAGGACAGCCCCATGTACGACAACGAACGCGCCATCCCGAGCAACGACCACGATGCCACCCTGCTGGAAGGCCTGTTCCAGCTCACGGTGACCGGCGACACCCACACCTGGGAGTTCGAGAAGATCGACAACGAGGTCTACACCCGCCTGCTGGCGACCTACGAAGCCTGAAGCCCCCGGGGCTGACGCCTGTCAGCCCGCACGAGCTACCGCCGCAGCCGTGCCTGGCGTGTTCCTTCCGCCAGGCCGCAGGTCCCCGGGGCAAGGCCCCGGCACCCGGAGCCCCCTTCCCTGCCTCAACGGCCGAAGCTGGGATTCATCAGCGCCTGCAGGAAGTGCTGCAGCAGGTCCGGCGACATCAACAGCATGAACATCACGCCATAGGCCGCACCGGCCAGGTGGGCGCTGTGGTTGACGTTGTCCCCGCCCTTCTTGTCCATCCAGATGCTGTAGCCCACGTAGAACACGGCATACAGCACGGCCGGGGCCGGGATGAAGAACACGAAGATCAGCGACCACGGCGACACCAGCACGAAGGCGAACAGCACCGCCGACACCGCGCCGGAGGCCCCCAGGCTCAGGTAGTTCGGGTTCTTCTGGTTCTTCAGGTAGCTGGGCAGGATCGATACCAGCAACGCCGACAGGTAGAACAGCGGGAACACCCACCACTGCCCGCTCAACCGCAGCATCAGCCCCTCGATCGCGCGACCGAAGAAGAACAGCGTGATCATGTTGAACAGCAGGTGGGTGAAATCGGCATGGATGAAGCCGTAGGTCAGCAACCGGTCGTACTGCTTGTGCCGGTCGATGGCCGGCGGCCACAGGATCAGCCGGTCCGCAAGCTTGCGGTTGTTGAACGCCATCCAGGACACCAGCACGGTGACGGCGATCAGGAACAAGGTGACGGGATAGTTCATGGGCGGTCAGGCTCGGCTCAGGCTGCGCGGTAGTTGTCGACGACCTTGTACCGGCGCGCGTACCAGCCAAAGGCCAACGCTGCCAGCAGGGCGAATCCGGCGAAGAAGAACATCTGGAAGGCGGTCACGCTCAGACCGGTGGTGGCGATGTTGGTGGTCACCGCATCATTGCGCACCGCGAAGTTGGCCAGCAGCACCCACAGGTTACCGACCGTGGTGGTCAGGTTCCAGAAACTCATCACCACGCCCTTCATCGATTGCGGGGCCTGGCTGTAGGCGAACTCCAGGCCGGTCGCCGAGACCAGCACCTCGCCGAAGGTCAGCAGCGCGTACGGCAGGATCTGCCAGACGATGGACATCGGCTCGCCGCCGTCCATCACCACCTGGATGCCACCGATCACGATCCAGGCCAGGCCGCTGAAGGCGATGCCGGCGGTCATGCGGCGCAGCGCGGTCGGCTCCCAGCCCAGCTTGGCCAGCAGCGGGTACAGCACCAGGTTGTTGAACGGGATCAGGATCATCACCAGCGCCGGGTTCAACGCCTGCATCTGCGAGGCGACGAACCAGGCCGGCTTGGTCATTTCCTCGCCCTGGATCACCCAGGTCGAGGCCTTCTGGTCGAACAGCGAATGGAACGGGGTGACCAGCGCGAAGATCACCAGCACCCGCAGCACGTTGCGCACGCCATTGACCGCCTCGTCCGGATGGATGCCACGGGCACGGTCCAGCTGCAGCCAGGCGCCGCCGCCGACACCGGCGATCACCAGCACCAGCGCGATGCAGGCGGCGATCACGAAGCCCAGCACCGGGGTCATCGCCAGCGAGACCACCGCGGCGACCAGGCCCAGCCCGGCCAGCACCAGGCCCGGCCGGCCGTGGCCGGCCTTGCGCGCGAACAACGCGGTGCGGATCACCTTGCCGAAGGAGTTCGGGTCATCGGCCATGTCCGGCTTGACCAGCACGTAGCGCTTGCGGCCCAGCCAGAACACGAAGGTGGCGATGAACATCAGCAGGCCCGGGATACCGAAGGCCACCGACGGCCCGAAGTTCTTCAGGAACAGCGGCATGCTGAGCGAGGCGAACAGCGAGCCGAAGTTGATGATCCAGTAGAAGGCGTCGAACACCTTCTTGGCCAGGTGCTTGTTGCTCTGGTCGAACTGGTCGCCGACGAACGAGGCCACCAGCGGCTTGATGCCGCCCGCGCCGAAGGCGATCAGGCCCAGGCCGGCGAAGAAGCCCATGCGGCTGTCCTCGAACACTGCCAGGAACGCATGGCCCAGGCAGTAGATCAGGCTGAAGGACAGGATGGTGTTGTACTTGCCGAAGAAGCGGTCGGCGACCCAGCCACCCAGCAGCGGGAAGAAATACACGCCGATCATGAAGGTGTGCATCAGGTCCTTGGCTTCCAGCGCGCGCGCATCCGCGTCCAGGATGTGCTGCAGCAGCGTGGAGGTGATCAGGAACTGGACCAGGATGTTGCGCATCCCATAGAAACTGAACCGCTCGCAGCCCTCATTGCCGATGATGTAGGGGATCTGGCGGGGCATGCGCCCCTTGGGCGTTGCGGCGGCGGGGTGGCTGGTCGTCATCTGGAGGCGATCCGTTGATACAAAGGTTGCAAGCGTAACGCATCGTGCTGGCATCGTGACCTGCCATGTGTACCGGCAGACCGCTTGATACCGCATGCAGAAGGGTCTGGAACTACGGATATGCACGAACCCTAGACGGCATTGGGAATACGATGGCGGCTCATCCATTCGAGCCGTGGCAATGCTGCGTTGGGGCTGTTTCGGGCTGTTGGTTCTCTCGTTCTCGGCGCTGGCCCAGCCAGTGGCGCCGGTCATCAAGGTTGCCAGCGTACGGCTGCCCCCGGTCAGCGAAGGCTGGATGGGCGAGCGCGAGCGCATCGCCAGCCTGCTGGCCGAGCTGCATCCGGACGTGATCGTGGTCCAGGACGTGCAGCAGAACAGCGAGACCAGCAACCCGGCCTGCTGGCTGGGCGGCAAGCTCCGCTACAGCTGTGACTTCATCTCCGCCGACCGCCCCAGCCAGGCCCAGCGCCGCGGCAATGCGGTATTGACCCGGCTGGCCACGCTGGAGGACGGGATCACCCTGCTGCATGGCGATGGCACCCCGGCCATCGCCGGCATGCAGCGCCTGCAGTTGCAGCGCGCTCGGCTGAACATCTACACCGCGCGGATGCGCCCGGCCGAGGACACGCCCATCGCGCGCGGCCACCAGGCCGCCGACCTGCGCACCTGGATGGACGCCACCGGCGAGGGCCTGCCGTCGCTGGTGGTGGGCGACTTCAGCGCGCCCACCGATGAGCTGGTACGGCAGTTGCCGGGCTTCCAGCCGGCCCGCCGCAACCCCTCGGCGCGCCGCAGCGAAGCCCGCCCCAGCGAGAACAACGAACACGGCATGGACGTGCTCTACCAGGTGCGCAGCTTCGCCGACATCAAGCAGCAGACCATCGTGCTGCCCCCCGGCGAGGCCGGCGCCGCCATGCCGATGGGTATGATGGCCACCCTGCGCATCACCCGCCCGTTCGACGACGCCGCCGTCGATACCCCCTGAAACGACGAAAGCCGGACCTTCCGGCCCGGCTTCCGCTGGATACTGACCGTGCCGGTGCGCCCCGAGGGCAACACCGGCGCCCGGCGTCAGGCGATGGCTTCCTGGTAACGACGCTCGACTTCGTTCCAGTCGACCACGTTGAAGAACGCGCCGATGTATTCCGGGCGACGGTTCTGGTACTTCAGGTAGTAGGCGTGTTCCCACACGTCCAGCGCCAGGATCGGGGTGTTGCCGTCCATCAGCGGGCTGTCCTGGTTGGCCGAGGACTCCACGACCACCTTCTTGTCCGGGGTCACGCTCAGCCAAGCCCAGCCGCTGCCGAAGCGGGTCAGCGCTGCCTTGGTGAAGGCTTCCTTGAACTTCTCGAAACCGCCCAACTGGGCATCGATGGCCTTGGCCACGTCACCGACCGGCTGGCCGCCCCCGTTGGGCGACATCACGGTCCAGAACAGCGAGTGGTTGGCATGGCCACCACCGTTGTTGCGGACCGGGCCCTGCAGGTTCTCCGGCAGCGACTTGGTCTTCTTGACCAGTTCCTCGACCGGCAGGTCGGCGTACTCGGTGCCTTCCAGCGCGGCGTTGACGTTGTTGATGTAGGTCTGGTGGTGCTTGCTGTGGTGGATCTCCATCGTGGCCGCGTCGATATGCGGTTCGAGGGCGTCGTAGGCGTAGGGCAGCTTGGGCAGGGTGTAGGCCATGAGGGATCTCCTTTAGATACCGGTTTTTGCGTCCGGCCGAAAAACCGGACAGTGCGGTATGAATGGTAGGGACGAACGGTCAACTTACCAAGGCCGGTGTAAAGGAAACTTTGTCCCGCCCTTGGGTCATGGATCACCTGCAAGCAACATGCGTCGCCATTGTTACCCCGGCGTGAAGTGGACCGACTGAACCTCCCGTTCAACAAACACGGCACGCTGGCGTGATAATCGTCGCCTGTTCCGCCAACGTCCTCTTCGCCCATGCGCAAGCCGTTACTGCTGGTTGTAGCCATCGTCCTTCTGATCGCAGGGCTGTGGGGAATGCGCGTGGTGCAGCAACCCGCACCGCCGCAGTTCGCGCCCTCGCTGACCCAGGAGGTAGCCGACCCGCCCGCTACCGCATCGCCTGTCCAGCGGACCAGCGCAGCGGCGGACCCATTGCCGGCCTTCCTGCCGGCCGAAGCACGCGCCACCATCGCGCTGATCCAGCGCGGCGGCCCGTATCCGCACCGGCAGGACGGCAGCGTGTTCGGCAACCGCGAACGCCAGCTGCCGCAGCGGCCGCGCGGTTACTACCGCGAGTACACCGTCGATACGCCGGGACTGGACCACCGTGGCGCCCGGCGCATCGTCACCGGCGGCACGCCGCCGGAGGTCTGGTACTACACCGAAGACCATTACGAAAGCTTCCGCAGCTTCAGCGTCCCCGCCACCGGAGTACGGCCATGAGCGACAGCGGTTTTGACATGGGGCTGGAAGACGTCAGCCAGGCCGGCGTCTACGGCGTCGGCGACGGCGACCTCGGTGGCCTGGCCGCGGCGGCCCGCGATGCCGGGCTGAAAGTACTGCGGGTGGACCTGGAAGGCTGCAGCGACAAGCGCACCCTGCTGATGCGGCTGGGTACCCAGCTGGACTTCCCGCCCGGCTGGAGCCGCAACTGGGATGCCCTGTCCGACGCGCTGCGCGACTTGTCCTGGCTGCCCGCCAACGGCTACGCGGTGCTGTTCAGCGAGGCCACCGACCTGCGCCGGGACAGCCCCGAGGACTTCAACACGTTGCTGGATGTGCTCTCGGAAACGGCGATCAGCTGGGCAGAGCAGAACGTGCCGTTCTGGGCATTCTTCGAGCTGCCCGACGCCGGCGTCCCTGCGGACGAATGAGCCCCGGCTTCGCCGCCAAGGCAGCTCCTGCACAGTGCAGGAGCGACCTCGGTCGCCAAACCCCCTGGCGCTCAGGTCACGCGTCCAGCTCTTCCCAGCGTGCGTAGGCCGCATCCAGCTCGGCCTGCACCTTGCCCAGCTTCTGCGTGTGCGCGGTGACCTCGGCGCTGGAACGGGTATAGAACGCCGGGTCGTTCATCGCGCTGGTCAGGCCTTCCACGTCCAGTTCCAACTGCTCGATCTTCGCCGGCAGCTGTTCCAGCTCACGCGCGTCCTTGAAGCTGAGCTTGCGCTTGGCCGGTGCCGCCTCGGCCGCCGGGACAGCCGGCTTGGCCGCCGGCGCGGTCGCCGAGGCCTTGGCCACCGCCATGCCACTCATGGCAGGCGCCGGGCGCTGGCGCAGCGAGTCGGTGTAGCCACCGATGTAGTCGCCCACCTTGCCCTCGCCTTCCAGCACCAGCGTGGAGGTGACCACGTTGTCCAGGAAGTCGCGGTCATGGCTGACCAGCAGCAGGGTGCCGGTGTAATCACCCAGCAGCTCTTCCAGCAGCTCCAGGGTTTCCACGTCCAGGTCGTTGGTCGGTTCGTCCATCACCAGCAGGTTGGACGGCTGCGCGAACAGCTTGGCCAGCAGCAGGCGGTTGCGCTCGCCGCCGGACAGGCGGGTGATCGGCGCGCGCGCACGCTCGGGGGTGAACAGGAAGTCCTGCAGGTAGGCATGCACGTGCTTGCGCTTGCCGTTGAGGTCGATGAAGTCCGCGCCTTCGGCCACGTTCTCGATCGCGCTCCAGTCCTCGCGCAGGGTGGCGCGGTACTGGTCGAAGTAGGCGATCTGCAGGTTGGTGCCCTGGCGCACTTCGCCGCTGTCCGGCTGCAGCTCGCCCAGCAGCAGTTTGAGCAAGGTGGTCTTGCCGCTGCCGTTGGGGCCGATCAGGCCGATGCGGTCACCGCGCAGGATGGTGGTCGAGAAGTCCTTGATCATCACCCGCTCACCGAACGCGAAGTTCACGTCCTTGATGTCGATGACCTTCTTGCCGGAGTTCTCCGCACCCGCGGCTTCGAGCTTGACGTTGCCCCCCAGCTCGCGGCGCTGGCTGCGCTCGTTGCGCATGGCCTTGAGCCGGCGCACGCGGCCTTCGTCGCGGGTACGACGGGCCTTGATGCCCTGCCGGATCCAGACCTCTTCCTGCGCCAACAGCTTGTCGAAGCGGGCGTTCTCCTGGGCCTGCGCGTTGAGGCGTTCCTCGCGGCGGCGCTCGTAGTTCTCCCAATCGCCCGGCCAGCTGGTGACCTGCCCGCGGTCGATCTCGACGATGCGGGTGGCCAACGCACGCAGGAAGCGGCGGTCGTGGGTGACGAACACCACGCAGCCGTTCCAGCCCTTGAGGAAGCCTTCCAGCCAGTCGATCGCCTCGATGTCCAGGTGGTTGGTCGGCTCGTCCAGCAGCAGCACGTCCGGACCGGCCACCAGCGCGCGCGCCAGCAGCACGCGGCGCTTCATGCCGCCGGACAGGCGCCCGAACTCGGCCTCGCCGTCCAGCTCCAGCTTGGTCAGGGTCTCGGCCACGCGCTGATCCAGGGCCCAGCCGTCGGCACCGTCGATCTTGGCCTGCACCTTGCCCATTGCATCACCGTCGAACACCTCGGCGTGGCTCAGGCGGTGGAACTCGGCCAGCCAGTGGCCCAGCTCGCCGAGCCCATCGGCGACCACGTCGAACACGCTGCCGGCCGCGCCGTGCGGCACTTCCTGCTCCAGGCGGGTGACGCGCACGCCCTGCTGGACGCGCACTTCGCCATCGTCCGGCTTCAGTTCGCCGGCCATCAGCTTCATCAGGGTGGATTTGCCGGCGCCGTTGCGACCGATCAGGGCGATGCGCTCACCCGGCTCGATCGACAGTTCGGCTTTTTCCAGCAACAACGGGCCGCCGACGCTGTAGTCGACGTTCTGCAGAGTAATCAAAGGCATCCGCACATTGTACGGGAGTCAGCCGTCGGCGAAGACGTCGGCCGGCAACCCCAGCAGCTGGCGCAGGCTGGTCGGCACGCGTTTGCCGGGGTGACGGACCAGCCACAGGCGTCGCCGCAGGGGCGGCAACGGGCTGTCCAGCACCTGCAGCTTGCCCAGCGCGACCAGGTCGGCCACCGCATGCCGCGACAGGCAGGCCAGGCCCAGGCCGGCCACCGCCCCCTGCTTGATGGCCTCGGTACCGCCCAGTTGCAGTACTTCGGCAAACCCATGCAGGTGCGGCAACAAGGCGTGTTCGGCCGCCTCGCGGGTACCGGAACCCGGCTCGCGCAGCAGCCAGCAGGCCTGCCGCAGCGCCTCCAGGCCCGCGCCGGCACGCAGCGCCGCCGCCCGGGGATGGCGCTCGCCGAAGACGATGACCAACTCGTCGTCCATCCATTCGGCCACGTCCAGCCCGGGCTCGTGGTTCGGCCCTTCGATCAGGCCGACATCCACCTCCATGCGCTGCACCGCGCTGGTGATCTCGCGGGTATTGCCGATCACCAGGTCGACATGGGCCTGGCCGTTGCTCTCCAGCAGGTCCGCTATGCGTGAAGGCATCAGGTAGTTGCCGATCGTGGTGCTCGCCCCCACCCGCCAGCGCACCGGGGTGCCCCCCGCCTGCCCGCTGCGGAAGCGCCGCTCGAGGTCCGCCATGCCCGCCAGCAACGCCCGGGCCTCCGGCAGCAACGCGCGACCGTGCCCGTTCAGCACCAGCCGCCGCCCGATGCGGTCGAACAGGGCCAACCCGAGCAGGCTTTCCAGTTCATTCAATGCCGCACTCACCGCCGATTGCGACAGGCCGATGGCTTCGCCGGCGGCGGTGGTGGTCCCGGCCTCGGCAATGGCGGAGAAGATCTGCAGCTGGCGCAGCGAGAGATGCACGACCTACCCATAAAACAGGTTGAATATACGAATAGTATCTGTTTTACAGCTGATGCGGCCGGGAGCAGCATGGGGCATCTCCTGATAACCCATCGTTATGAACACCGCTACGCAAGGGCTGGCCCAGCCCACCCCGAACCGCCTCCCCGGCCTGCTGCTGACCGCCCTGATCGCCGGCCTGTCGATCTGGCTGGGCACCCTGCCCTGGCTGCAGGCCCATGGCATCAGCGCCCTGACGTTGGCCATCGTGATCGGCATCGTGATCGGCAACACCGCTTACCCGGCGCTGGCTCCCCGGGCGGCCCCAGGCGTTGGCTTCTCCAAGGCCACCCTGTTGCGCGCCGGCATCATCCTCTATGGCATGCGCCTGACCCTGCAGGACATCGGCCAGGTCGGCACCGCAGGCGTGGTCATCGACGCCCTGGTGCTGTGCTCGACCTTCGCCCTGTCCTGGTGGCTGGGCACCCGGGTGCTGGGGCTGGACCGCAATTCGGCCCTGTTGATCGGTGCCGGCAGCTCGATCTGCGGCGCGGCGGCGGTGATGGCGGCCGAACCGGTGGTCAAGGGCCGCGCCGAGCAGGTCGCCGTGGCCGTGGCCACGGTGGTGATCTTCGGCACGCTGGCGATGTTCCTGTACCCGCTGCTGTACCAGTGGGGCATCAATGCCGGCTGGATGCCGCTGGATGAAACCGCCTTCGGCGTGTTCACCGGCTCCACTGTGCATGAGGTGGCCCAGGTGGTCGCCGCCGGTCGGGCGATCAGCGAGCCGGCCGCCGACGCCGCGGTCATCACCAAGATGGTGCGGGTGATGATGCTGGCTCCGTTCCTGGTCGGCCTGTCGGCGCTGCTGGCCCGCGGGCAAGCGGCCGGCGACGGCCAGCGCGCGAAGATCACCGTGCCGTGGTTCGCGTTCGGCTTCATCGCCATGGTGGCGTTCAACTCGCTGCACCTGCTCCCGGCCGGCGTGGTCAGCGCCCTGGTGGATCTGGATACCGCCCTGCTGGCGATGGCGATGGCCGCACTCGGCCTGACCACCCACGTCTCGGCCCTGCGCCAGGCCGGCACCAAGCCCATGCTGTTGGCGGTACTGCTGTTTGGCTGGCTGCTGGCAGGCGGCATGCTGATCAATCTGGGCGTCAGGGCGATGCTCTGAAGCGGTGATGCTCCCTTCCCCCGCCTGCGGGGAAGGTGCCCGAAGGGCGGATGGGGGGCGCTTTGCACTCGTAGCCTCACGCGTCACAACCTTGCCCTCACCCCAACCCCTCTCCCGCCAAGCGGGAGAGGGGCTTTACTTCGATCAACGGCGGGAGTGCCGCGATGCTCCCTTCCCCCGCAGGCGGGGGAAGGTGCCCGAAGGACGGAAGGGGGCGCTTTGCACTCGTAGCCTCACGCGTCACAACCTCGCCCTCACCCCAACCCCCTCTCCCGTTAAGCGGGAGAGGGGCTTTGCTTCGATCAGCGGCGGGAGTGCCGCGATGCTCCCTTCCCCCGCCTGCGGGGGAAGGTGCCCGAAGGGCGGATGGGGGCGCTTTGCGCCTACGGCTGGAAGCTGCCCTCACCCCAACCCCTCTCCCGCTGAGCGGGAGAGGGGCTTTACTTCGATCAGCGGCGGGAGTGCCGTGATGCACCCTTCCCCCGCCTGCGGGGGAAGGTGCCCGAAGGGCGGATGGGGGCGCTTTGCGCCTGCGGCTGGAGGCTGCCCTCACCCCAACCCCTCTCCCACGTGTGGGAGAGGGGCTTTGCTTCGGTTCGCATTGCTTCGACCTGCCCTACCTTCGGGGGCTTTGCCTCTGTCAGCGTAACGCCCTCGCTTTTCTGCGAAAATGCCGCATGACTGACTTCTCTACCCTGCCCCTGTCGCCGGCGCTCGCGCCCGGCATCAACGCCCTGGGCTACACCACGATGACGCCGGTGCAGGCATCGAGCCTGCCGCCGATCCTGGAAGGCCGCGACGTGATCGTCCAGGCCCCCACCGGCAGCGGCAAGACCGCCGCCTTCGGCCTGGGCCTGCTCAACCGCCTGGACCCGGCCACCGGCCGCACCCAGGCGCTGGTGCTGTGCCCCACCCGCGAACTGGCCGACCAGGTCGGCAAGCAGCTGCGCAAGCTGGCCACCGGCATCCCTAACCTCAAGCTGCTGATCCTCACCGGCGGCATGCCGCTGGGCCCGCAGCTGGCCTCGCTGGAAGCGCAGGACCCGCACGTCGTGGTCGGCACCCCCGGCCGCATCCAGGAACTGGCGCGCAAGCGCGCGCTCAACCTTGGCCAGGTACGCGGCTTCGTCCTCGATGAAGCCGACCGCATGCTCGATATGGGTTTCGAGGAACCTATCCGCGAGATCGCCGGGCGCACCCACAAGGAGCGCCAGAGCCTGTTGTTCTCGGCCACCTTCCCCGAGGCGATCCGCGAGCTTGCCCGCGCCCTGCTCAACGACCCGGCCGAAGTCACCATCGACGGCCAGGCCGAGGCCCCGGCGATCCAGCAGTTGTTCTTCGAAGTGGAACCGGCCCACCGCCAGAAGGCCTTGGGCGGCCTGTTGCTGAAGTACACGCCGGAATCGGCGGTGGTGTTCTGCAACACCCGCAAGGATGTGGACGAGGTTGCCAACTCGCTGCGCCAGTTCGGTTTCTCCGCGCTGGCCCTGCATGGCGACATGGAGCAGCGTGACCGCGACGAGGTACTGCTGCAGTTCGCCAACCGCAGCTGCAACGTGCTGGTCGCCAGCGACGTGGCCGCGCGTGGCCTGGACGTGGAAGACCTGGCCGCCGTCGTGAACTACGAGCTGCCCACCGACATCGACACCTTCCAGCACCGGGTCGGCCGTACCGGCCGTGCCGGCCGCAGCGGCCTGGCGATGAGCCTGGTGGCCGGCCGCGAGCGCAACCGCGCCGATGCGCTGGAGGCCCAGCAGGGCAACCCGCTCAACTGGCAGAAGACGCCGCTGGCCACCGCGCGTCCGGCGCAGCTGCCGCAGGCGGCGATGAGCACCCTGCGCATCGACGGCGGCAAGACCGACAAGCTGCGCGCCGGCGACATCCTCGGCGCGCTGACCGGCGATGCGGGACTGTCGGCCAAGGCGATCGGCAAGATCGACATCTTCCCGACCCGCTCCTACGTGGCCATCAGCCACGAACAGGCCGGCAAGGCCGTCGCCCGCCTGGAAGCCGGCAAGATCAAGGGCAAGCGTTTCCGCGTCCGCATCATCTGATTTTCCCGCGCGCCATGACGGCAGCGAGCAAGGACAACCGCCCCGGCTGGCAGCAGATTGCTGCTGGCTGGCTGCTGCTCGCATTGGTCACGCTTCCAGCGGTGCAGCTCACCAGCGACGCCGGCACCACGCCCTTCTGGTCATCGCTGGGCAGGAACTTCGTCTTCCTGCTCGGCATCCAGCTGCCGTGGGTGCTGGCGACGCCGGGGCTGTGGCGATTGTGCCGGCGCTGGCCACTGGGAATGGACAGCGATACCCGCGTCATCGGCCAGCTGCTGTTGGTGGGCTTGCCACTCATTCCCACGTTGTCACTGGCCGGCTGGGTACTGGGCCATGGGCTGTCGCACCTGCCGGCCGCGTTGCCATTGCCGGCCCATTGGCCACGTGCGGTGCTGGCCACGAGCCTGTTTGCGCTGCCCACCTATTTTGCCGTGATCGGGATCGGGCAGACCCTTGCCTACATCCAGCGCTACCGGCGCCGCGGGGAGCTGCTCGCCCAGGCCCGCGAGCAGGCGTTGGCATCACGCCTGAACCACCACTTCCTGTTCAATGCCCTCAATGCCATCGGCAGCCTGGGTTACCGGGATGCGGCCCGCGCCGATGCCGCGCTGGCACAGCTCGGTGAGCTGCTGCGCACCCTGCTGGACAACGCCGCCATCGTGCCCCTGCGCGAGGAGGTGTCCAATGCCGTGGCCTTCGTCGAGCTCCAGCAGTTGCTGCAGGACCGCCCCATCGCGCTGCAGCTCCAGGCTGACCCCGATGCCTGGCAGGCGATGGTGCCCAGCCTGCTGCTGCAGCCCTTCATCGAGAACGCCCTGCGGTTTGCCCAGGCTTCCACCGTGCCGGATGCCGCGATCACCCTGTCGATGACGGCATCCTGCAGATCGTGATCGGCAACCCCTGCGGCAGCGCGCCTCCCGGACGGGGCATCGGCGTGGACGCCAGCCGGCAACGCCTGCACGCGCTGCATGGCAGCCGCGCCTCGGTGGACGTCAACCGCGCTGCCGGCCATTGCCACACCCGCATCCGACTGCCGATGCCGGCGAGGATGGAGGTGGCATGATCCGCACGCTCATCGTCGACGACGTTCCACTGGCCCGCGACAAGCTGCGCCGCCTGCTGGCCGTGCACGCCGATATCGACATCCGTGGCGAAGCCGCCGACGTCGAACAGGCACGCCATCTGCTGCAGCACCAGACAGTGGACCTGCTGCTGCTCGACATCCAGATGCCCGGCCAGGACGGCATGCAGCTGGCCCAACGGCTACCCGCCCCAGCGCCGCTTGTGATCTTCACCACCGCGCACGCGCGGCACGCCGTCGATTCCTATGCGTTGGGTGCCGTGGACTACCTGCTCAAGCCATTGGACGGCATGCGCCTGGCGCTCGCGTTGCAACGCGTGCGTCGGCAATTGGTCCAGCCGCCGCCTTCAACGCCGCAGCCGCTCTGCATCCGCAACGGCGCCGGCATTGAGTACATCCCCGTCGGCGACATCGACTACATCGACAATGCCGGCCACTACGCCTGCGTCCATGTGGGCCGGCAGGTACACCTGCTGCGCGAAAGCATCGGGCGTCTGGCCCAGCAGCTGGCCCCCGCCGGCTTCCTGCAGGTCCAACGGGCGGTGATCGTCAACCTGGCCCGGGTGCGTTCGCTCCAGCACCGCCGCAATGGCGATGCAACCCTGCTACTGCTTGATGGCACCGCGCTGCCGCTGAGCCGGTCGCACCGCGACGCATTCGATCAGGCCATCGCACGGCGCGGCTGAGCCGGTTCGCACCGTTCGTGCCAGTCTGTACCCGGCCCGTGCCATCCGGGCTGCCCGGGGCTACACCACGGCATGCACCACCGCCACCATTGCGGTTGGTCCACCGTCCTCCCCTCACATGCACCGTCATCTGTTCGCCGCCCTGCTGCTGGGCACCTGCTTTGCCTCCAATGCCGCCCGCCTCGTGGTGACCCCCACCGATGGGCCCGCCGACCAGCCCGTGCAGATGCAGGTGGAAGGACTGCTGCCGACGCAGGCGGTGCAACTGCGGCTGTCCCTGCAGGATTCCCGCGGTGTCGAGTGGGTATCGCAGGCGACCTTCCGCGCCGACGTCGATGGCCGCGTGGACACGCGCCGGACCGGCGCCGAGGCCGGCACCTACAGCGGCGTGGACGCCATGGGGCTGTTCTGGTCGATGCAGCCGGTGTCCGGTGACGGGCCGCCCTCCCCGCTGCCGATACGGCCTGATATTGGGGGGCTGCTGTTCAAACCCGTACCGTTCACGCTGCAGGCCTGGATCGACGGCGTGCTGGTTGGTGAGCAGCAACTGCTACGCCGCATCAACCATCCCGGCGTGCGTGCCCGCCCACTGGGCGTCGATGGCCTTGTCGGCAACCTCTACCTGCCTGCGGATGCGGCACGGGACGGCCAGCGCCTGCCGGTGGTGATCACCCTCGGTGGCGCGGAAGGCGGCATCGACACCGCCAACTACTACGCGGCCTGGCTGGCCTCCAATGGCTTCGCGGCCGTGGCACTTGCCTACTACCGCATGCCAGGCCTGCCCCAAGACCTGATCCGCGTTCCGATCGACCCGGTCAGCCGCGCCATCGACTGGCTGCAGGCACAACCGTTCACTGGCCAGGTGGGGGTGATGGGCGGTTCCTGGGGGGCCACCGTGGCCATGGCATCGGCCGCCCACGACCCACGCCTGAAGGCGGTCGTGTCGTGGGTGGGCAGCCCTGCTCCGTTTCGCGGCATCCGCCGCGACGTGCCGCCGGCGGACTTCCGCGCGGTCGATCTCCCGGCCCTGAGCCATCAGGGCCGCGACCTGCCGTTCCTCCCCTATCTGGAGGACATCAACTGGAACCAGCCGGGCGACCATGCCGCCGCACTGGAGAACGCCACCTTGCCGATCGAACGCATCAACGGCCCCGTGCTGCTGGTCGCCGGCGGCGACGACCAACTGGGCGCATCCGGTGAAATGGCGGCCGTCGCCATGCGACGCCTGCAGCGCCGCAGCGTCCCGCAGGCCGATGCGCTGCTGTACTACTCCGATGCCGGTCACCTGATCGGGCAGATGCACCAGCCCACCACCTTCCGTCACGCCAGCGGCCCGCATCTCCGGGTTGGCGGCACGCCGGCCGGCCATGCCCGCGCCGACCGGGAAAGCGCCCCCGCCGTGCTGGCCTTCCTGCGCCGGGCACTTGTCATTCCGCAGTGAATGCGCGCTAGCGCTTGGCCCGACGGATCCACCACGTCACGCCAACGATGGCGGCGGAGGTGAGCAACAACAGTCCACGTGCACTGCCATCCCCCATGCCGCGGTGGATCAACAACAGGTACAGGCCAACGCTTCCAGCCAGCGCGCACAGGCTCCAGCCATTGCGCCGGGCGAACGCGCCAGCGAGCACGGCCAGCAGCCAGCCATAGGCAAACGCCCACGGATCCAGCCGTGGCGCGAACTCGTAGACATTGCAGACCACGAACCAGGCGGTCCAGCCCAGCATCGCCAACAGCAGTACCAGCCAACCCAGAATGCGCATGCCCTGCCCCGAATGAACCTGCGGCCATCATGGCATCGCCACGTCGGGCAGGAGCAGCCTCGGCCCGCTCGGGCTGTCAGCTGAAGATCGCCACGCTCTGACGGCCGCGCATCACCAGCTGCCGCTGCGCGTTCCAGACCTGCATGTCCTGCGAGGAGTAGCCGTCGCGTGCGTGCTGGCTGAAGGAGCGCAGCAGGAACCACTCCCCGGCCGGCGCCGGGTCCAGCAGTTCGAAGCTCCAGTTGATCGAGCTGACCGGCGCAGGCGCGCGGTATGCGGTGAAGGCCGCCGGTGGCATGGCATCCCCCATCGCCGCCAATGCAATGGCCGGATCCACCCCCTGCGCGTCGCGGTGACGTACCCAGGCCAACTGCTCCGGGAACGCCGCCGCGGACACCGGCATCGCACCACCGGCCGGCTTGAGCTGGAAGTTCTGCAGGAACGCCGGCACGAACGGCGCGGCCGCCGCATTCAACTCACGGCAATCGTCCACGCCGGGCACGTCCGGGAAGTCGCCGAAATCATGGACGATGCCGCTCTCGCGGGCGCGTCCGAACACCCCCATCAGGCGCGCCGCCAGCGCGCCCTCGGCGAAGACGTCCACCCCAAGGCTCACCACCGATTTGCCTTCGCGCAGCACCTGCGGCGCGAAGGTCAACTGGCCCACGGCCGGGCCAATGAAGTTGACCTGCATCGCGCGCAGCGGCGGCAGCGGCGTCGCATGCGACTGGAGCGCGGCGCTGATGCCCAGCGCGGTGACGATGCCACCGTACGCGGTGCGCCCCTGGCGCCAGCTGTCGGGCAGCAGCACGCCCTTGCGCGCGTCGAAGGAGGACAGCAGTTCACTCAGGTTCGGCATGGGGCGTCCTGCAATGGAAAGTCAGTAGACCAGCGTGGCCTGCAAGGGCACGCCGGCAGGCAGGCGCGCACGGCCGCCGAGCCCGTCGAGCTCGACCAGCACCGCCGCGCCGAGCACCTGCGCCTCCAGTTGCCCGGCCAGCAGCAGGGCTGCGGCCAGCGTGCCGCCGGTGGCCAGCACGTCGTCGACCAGCACCACCCGGGTACCCGGCGCGATGGCATCGGCGCACACCTCGATGCGGTCGCTGCGGTACTCCAACGTGTACTCCTGCTGCAGGGTGGCACCGGGCAACTTGCCGGGCTTGCGCACCGGCACGAAGCCGGCCCCCAGCTCCAGCGCCAACGCTGCGCCGAGGATGAAGCCACGTGCCTCCACACCCAGTACCGCCTGCACGCCGGCCGCGCGCCAGGGCGCGGCCATGGCCTTGACGGCCGCATCGAACGCCTTGGCGTCCGCCAGCAGCGGGGTGATGTCCTTGAACAGGATGCCGGGCTTGGGGAAGTCGGCCACGTCGCGGATCGTGCGCGACCACTCGGGATAAACAGGAGTCATTTCAATCATCGAATCAGGAAAACAGGAGTCAGGAGCTGCACGACAGCATCGAGCAGCCGGCCCGTTCGCGCGCCCATTCCGGGCGGCGCCGGGCGAACGCCTCGCGGCCCGGCTGGTCGTCATAAGGATGCCGCAGGACGTCCAGCAAGTCCGTGATACCGGCCGAATCGCCTTGTTCGGCACGGTCGATGGCCTCCTGCGCCAACCAGTTGCGCAGCACGTACTTCGGGTTGGCGACGTTCATCGTGGCGCGACGCACCTCCGGCGCCTGCCCGTCGGCCAGCACGCGCTGGCCATGCCGCTGCAGCCAGTCCTGCAGCTTCGGCAGCACCTGCCCGCGCTTGTCCGGCGCGTAGAACGCCGCCTCCAGCACCGCCACATCCGGCGCCGCGGGGTCCACCTCGGCCAAGGCACGGAACGCCAGCGTCATGTCCATTTCGCCCTCGTGCAGCAATTGCAGGAACTGCGCCATCAAGGTGTCGTCCCCCTCGACGAAACGGCCCAGGCCCAGCTTGGCCACCAGATGATGGCGCTGCTCCTGCTCGAACCGCGTCCGGAACGCATCCAGCCCGGCCTGCAGCGGCGCGGCATCCTCGAACAGCGGCGACACGGCCTGCGCCAGCCGCACCAGGTTCCAGTACGCCACCTGCATCTGCGTGCCGAAGCGATAGCGCCGGCCCTGCGCGTCGGTGGTGTTGGGCGTCCATTTCGGGTCGTAGTCCTCCACCCAACCATACGGGCCGTAATCGATGGTCAGCCCGAGGATGGACATGTTGTCGGTGTTCATCACGCCATGCACGAAGCCCACCCGCATCCAGTGCGCCACCATCACCGCGGTGCGCGTGCAGACCTGCTCGAACCAGCGCGCATGGCGCTGCGCGCCGGCGTCGGCCAGTTCGGGGTAGTCGCGGTCGATGCAGAACGCCACCAGTTGGGTCAGCAGCGCGATGTCCCCGCGCGAGGCAGGCAGCTCGAAGCTGCCGAAACGGAGGAACGACGGCGCCACCCGGCACACCACCGCGCCGGGTTCGCCCTGCGGGTTGCCGTCGTAGAACATGTCGCGCACCACCGTTTCACCGGTAGCCACCAGGCTCAGGGCGCGGGTGGTCGGCACCCCCAGGTGATGCATCGCCTCCGAGCACAGGAACTCGCGTACCGAGGAGCGCAGCACCGCCCGGCCGTCGGCGCCGCGCGAGTACGGGGTCGGCCCCGCCCCTTTCAGCTGCAGCTCCCAGCGCTGGCCGCCGGCCAGCAGTTCGCCCAACGAGATCGCGCGGCCATCGCCGAGCTGCCCGGCCCATTGGCCGAACTGGTGCCCGCCATAGTTGGCCGCCCACGGCTGCATCCCGGCATACAGCGCGTTGCCGCCGAACACCTGCGCGAAGCCTTCGCCCTGCACGACGGATTCGTTGAAACCCAGCAGTGCCACCACCTCGGGCGAGTACGCCAGCAGGCGGGGAGCGGCCACCGGCGTGGGATTGACTGCCGACCAGAGCGCACCGCGCACTTCGCGGCGGCCGGGGCCACGCTCGGGATCGCCGGGCAGCGCCTGCACGAGTCGGTTGTCGAAATGAGGGTCGTTGTTGTGCATCGCCTGCTCGTCACTGCCGTACACCCGGATCCTACCGGTTATGGCGCGCACGGTCGGCCACGGGGCGGCACAAAAGAAAACGCCGGAAGCTTTCGCTTCCGGCGTTCCAAGCTACCTTTCGGTGGCAGGGGTCGATTAGACCGCCTGCACCTGGTCAGCCTGCATGCCCTTCTGGCCCTGCACGGCGACGAAGGTCACCTTCTGGCCTTCCTGCAGCGACTTGAAGCCGGTGCCCTGGATGGCGCGGAAGTGCACGAACAGGTCCGGGCCGCTTTCCGGGGTGATGAAGCCAAAGCCCTTGGCATCGTTGAACCACTTCACAGTGCCGGTCTGACGATCAGACATTACAAACTCCTGAAACATTGATGAGAAAAATCGCAGCCACCGGATATTCGGGGCCGAGACTGAGTTGCAGGCGTTGGTAAAGCGGAACGATGAGCGGATCGGTGAGATCAACTGCATCAGGCCACGATTCACGGTGACCCTTGCAAGCACAGTGGGGCGAACGATACGCGGCTTTTGGTTAAAAAGCGATAAATACCGTATTCATCAAAGCTGAGCGGTTCAGCACCGCGCCAATGTCGTCCGGATTCATGGACTTGGCTGGGCAACGCCGGTCGGCGTCCCACGGGGGCACCGCTACACTGCGCCCCATGACAGCCCCCGATTCCCCGCCCGCCCCCCGCATCTGGGTTGACGCCGACGCCTGCCCGGTCGTCATCAAGGACATCCTGTTCCGCGCCGCCGAGCGCACCGGCATCGAAACGGTACTGGTGGCCAACCAATGGATCCGCACCCCGGCCTCACGGTTCATCCGCGCGCTGCAGGTGCCCGGTGGCCCGGACGTGGCCGACGACGCCATCGTCGAGCGGGTCGCCGCCGGCGACCTGGTCGTGACCCAGGACATCCCGCTGGCCGCCCGCGTGCTGGACAGGCAGGCCGCGGCGCTGAACCCGCGGGGAGAGGTCTACACCGCCAACAGCATCGCAGAGCGACTGTCGGTACGGAACTTCATGGAGGAGTTGCGCGGCGCCGGCATCCAGACCGGTGGTCCGGCCGCCCTGCACCCACGCGACCGCCAGGCCTTCGCCGCGCAGCTGGACCGCTGGCTCGCCCAGCGCCCACGGCCAGTCGCCTAGGCATGCGGGGCTGCCGGCCTGGGGGTCCACCACCTTGCAGTCGCAGGGCCGTCACCGGCAGCCGGGCCGCACTCCCTGCACCACGGCAATGCATCGGCCTAACGCTTGGCCGGGACATCACCCCAGCCGACGCGAGCTGGTGAACTGGCGCGGTTCGCCATTCAACGGATCGATGAAGGCCAGGCGTCGGGCCAGCAACTGCAACGGGGTACTGAAATCCTCCGGCGCGCGCTGCAGCAAGCGCGGATAGCAATCGTCCCCCAGGATCGGCGCGCCCAGCGCGGCCATGTGCACGCGCAACTGGTGCTTGCGCCCGCTCACCGGCTCCAGGGCGTAACGCCAGACCTCCCCGCACCGCTCGATCACATCGATCCGGCTCAGCGCATTGGGCGCGCCAATGCCCTCGCGCATGACATGGAACGGCTCGCCGCGCTCCAGCCGGCTATGCCACTGCACGGGGAACACCCAGCCTGGCAAGGCCGGCGCCAGCGCCTCGTAGTGCTTTTCGATCTTCCGCTCGGCGAACAGGCGCTGGTACGACGCGCGGCTCTCCGGGTTGCAGGAAAACAGCACCAACCCGGCCGTGCCCCGGTCAATCCGATGCAGCGGCACCAGTGCCGGGTTGCCGGTGCAGGCCACCAGGCGCGCCAGCAGCGTCTGCCGGACATGCCGCCCGGCCGGCATCACCGGCAGGAAATGCGGCTTGTCGGCCACCAGCAGATGCGCGTCCTGGTACAGGATGTCCGCATCGAACGGCACCACCGGCTCCTGCGCCACCTCGCGGAAGTAGCGGATCTCACGCCCGGCCTGCCAAGGCTGCCCCGGGTCCAGCGCGCTGCCATCCAGGGCCTGGACCCGCCCCCGCGCGAACCGGTCCAGCCACTGCGCGCGCGTGATCGCCGGAAAGCGCACACACAACCCCTCCAGCAGGCTCGCCCACGGACCGGGGGCCAATTGCAGATGACTGGGCAGATCGTCGGTGCTCACGCGTTCGGGTCCCGGCAGGGGCAAAGCCGTATCATTGTCGGTCTTTGCCCCCGGTAATCCCATGGCCCTTACTGCCACCATCCGCAAGGCCGAGCTGCAGATCAGCGACATGGACCGCGGCTACTACGCGACCCACAACCTGACCCTGGCCCAGCACCCGTCCGAAACCGACGAGCGGCTGATGGTCCGCCTGCTCGCCTTCGCCCTGAATGCCGGCGACCGGCTGGAGTTCGGCCGCGGGCTGAGCACCGATGACGAGCCGGACCTGTGGGAACACGATTACACCGGCGACATCGTGCAGTGGATCGACCTGGGCCAGCCGGACGAATCGCGCATCCGCAAGGCCTGCAACCGCAGCGGCCGCGTGCAGATCATCAACTACGGCGGCAATGCCTCGGACATCTGGTGGCAGAAGCAGGGCAAGCCGCTGGCCCGCTTCGACAACCTGTCCGTGCTCGACCTGCCCGGCGATTTCGTCGAACGCTGGGGCAGCCAGATCCAGCGCGCCATGCGCTGGAGCGTGCTGATCCAGGACGGCGAGGTGCAGCTGATCAACGACCAGATGCAACTGGACGTGATCCCGCAGTGGCGCAAGCGCCCGGCAGGCTGAGCAGGCGGTGGCAGTGAACACGATCCGTTGCGACGTGCTGGTGGTCGGCGCCGGTGCCGCCGGCCTGATGTGTGCGCTCACCGCCGGCCAGCGCGGTCGCATCGTGCAGGTGATCGACCATGCCAACAAGCCGGGCAAGAAGATCCTGATGTCCGGTGGCGGGCGCTGCAACTTCACCAACACCGGCACCACGCCGGCCAACTTCCTCTCGGCCAACCCGCACTTCTGCAAATCGGCGCTGGCGCGCTACACGCCGGCCGACTTCATCGACATGGTCGAGCGGCACGGCATCGCCTACCACGAGAAGGAACTGGGCCAGCTGTTCTGCGACATCTCCTCCAAGCAGATCGTAAGAATGCTGCTGGACGAATGCAGTGCCGCCGGCGTGCAGGTGCGCACCGACTGCGGCGTGGAGGACATCGAACGCGGCGCCGACGGCTTCCGCGTGCGCACCGCGCAGGGGCTGTTCCACTGCGCCTCGCTGGTGATCGCCACCGGCGGGCTCTCCATCCCGAGCATGGGCGCCAGCGGCTTCGGCTATGAAGTGGCGCGCCGCTTCGGCCACGAAGTGCTGCCGACCCGCGCCGGGCTGGTACCGCTCACGCTCAGTGGCAAGCACCAGGAACGCTTCGCCGACCTCAGCGGCGTCGCCCTGCCGGTGGAAGCGCGCTGCAACGGCCAGCACTTCCGCAACTTCATGCTGCTGACCCATCGCGGCATCAGCGGCCCGGCGATCCTGCAGATCTCCTCGTACTGGCAACCCGGCGACGACCTGCGCCTGGACCTGTTGCCCGACCGCGATGCCGCCGAGTGGCTGCGCGCGATGAAGCGCGAGCGCGGCGCCTCCGAGCTGCGCACCGTGCTGTCGGAGGTCATCCCGCGCCGGCTGGCGCTGCGCCTGTGCGAGCAGTGGCTCAAGGACAAGCCGGTGCGGCAACTGGACGAGCGCGAGCTGCAGGCCGCCGCCAGCCTGCTCTCCGACTTCCCGCTGGTCGCCAGCGGCACCGAGGGCTACCGCACCGCCGAAGTCACCCTCGGCGGCGTGGACACGCGCAAGGTATCGTCCTCTACGATGGAATCGCAGCACGTGCCGGGCCTGCATTTCATCGGCGAGGTGCTGGACGTGACCGGCTGGCTGGGTGGCTACAACTTCCAGTGGGCCTGGGCTTCCGGCCACGCGGCGGGCCAGGTGGCATGAGCCGCACAGGGGCCATTTGTGCCCCATCCCGGCACTGTCAAACGTTCCACGCATAGACGCCGTACCTGCCCATCGTGTATTAAACGGCGTCCGAAGGAGTCTTGAATGCAGAACGCCAAAGACATCACCTTGCGCCTGCTGATCGTCGATGACAGCGCCGAGAATGCCGAAGCCATCGTCAGTACGTTGCGCAACAGCGGCATCGCCGTGCGTCCCTTCCGGCCGCAGAGCCCGGACGAGCTGGTCCAGGCCGTGGGCGGGCAGCCGCTCGACCTGGTGCTGGCCGCCAACGCGTACACGATCCCGCAGTCGCTGCTGACCCAGCAGGTCGCCGCCAGTGGCAAGGACATCCCGATGATCCTGCTGGCCGACCAGGTCGACGCGCAGTTGCTGCTCGACGCCTCGGCCAACGGCATGCGCGCCATCGCCCTGCGCACCGAGCCGGACCACCTGCTGTCGGTGGTGCGCACCGAATGGACCGACCTGCAGGCACGCCGCGGCCTGCGCCGCATCGAAGTACAGATGCGCGAGACCGAGCGCCGCTGCGATGCGCTGATCTCCTCCTCGCGCGACCCCATCGCCTACATCCACGAAGGGATGCACATCCGCGCCAACGAGGCGTACCTGGACATGTTCGGGTATGAGTCGTTCGATGACGTGGAAGGCATCTCGCTGCTGGACATGGTCGCCCCGCAGTACGTGGAGGACTTCAAGAACCTGCTCAAGTCGCTGAGCAAGGGCGAGGCGCCGCCGCCGCAGTACGAAGTGCACGCGCGCAACCAGGACGGCGACACCTTCCCGGCAACCATGGAGTTCACCGCCGCCACCTACGAAGGCGAGTCCTGCTTCCAGGTGGTGTTCCGCCGCCGCGAGGAGTTCGACCCCGAACTGGCGCGCGAGGTGGAAGAGCTGCGCCAGCGCGACCAGGTCACCGGCCTGCTCAACCGCCCCACCTTCATGGTCCACCTGGAGAACGCGGTGGCCCAGGTCAGCCGCAGCGACGGCCAGTACGGCTTCCTGCTGGTCGAACCAGACCACTACAACCGCCTGCTGGCGGACATCGGCCTGGATTCGGCCGATGCGCTGATCGCCGCGCTCGGCCAGCACCTGGCGAGCGCCATCAACGAGGAGGCGCAGCTGGCACGCTTCGGCGAGCACAGCTTCGCCCTGCTCTGCCAGGGCCAGTACGCGCACACCACGCAGGTGGCCGAACGCGTGCGCCAGGCCTTCGCCTCCCATGTGTTCAGCATCGGCCAGCGTTCGGCCACGGTCACTGTCAGCATCGGCGGCGTGCAGGTCGGCGAGAAGATCGCCAGCGTCGGCCAGGTGCTCAGCCATGCCAACGACTGCAACCGCGCGGCCATCGAGCTGGGCGGCAACACGGTCAAGGTGTTCGACCCGGGCGCGACCGATCGCGTCGAGGAAGAACGCATCCAGCGCTGGGTGCAGCGCATCGGCGAGGCCATCGCCGGCGACGGGTTCCATCTGCGTTTCCGCCCGGTGCTGAACCTGATGGGCGAGCCGATGCAGCTGTACGACACCTCGCTGCTGCTTGAGAACAACGGCGAGCTGGTCAGCCCTGGCACCTTCCTGCCCATCGCCGAGGACCACGGCCTGCTGGCGCCGCTCAACCGCTGGGTGGTGGCCAACGCCATCCGCGCGCTGGGGGAACGCCGCCGCGCCGGCCACACCACCCGCCTGATGGTGCGCATCACCCCCGAGTCGTTCACCGACCCGCAGTTGCTGGACGTCATCCGCGACGGGCTGGCCAACGAAGGCGTGGACGGCGACCAGCTGTGGCTGCAGATCCCCGAGGCCAAGGTATTCACCCACCTGCGCAACGCGCAGCAGTTCCTCGCCGGCGTGGCCACGATGGGCTGCAAGGTCGGGCTGGAGCAGTTCGGCTCGGGCCTGGATTCGTTCCAGCTGCTGGCCCATTTCCAACCGGCGTTCCTCAAGCTGGACCGCAGCTTCACCGCCGATCCGGCGCAGGCCAAGGAACAGTTGGACAAGACCCGCGAGATCACCGGCAAGGCGCAGGAGGCCGGCATCCTCACCGTCGCCGAGTTCGTCACCGACGCGGCCACCATGAGCCTGCTGTTCAGTGCCGGCGTGGACTACGTACAGGGCGATTTCGTCGGGCCGCCGACGGCGCAGATGGACTTCGAGTTCAACTGAGGCCTGCCCTCACCCCAACCCCTCTCCCGTACACGGGAGAGGGGCTTTTGCACCGACAGCGCACGATTGATGCTCCCTTCTCCCGCCTGCGGGAGAAGGTGCCCGAAGGGCGGATGAGGGGCTCCACGGTCCCTCGCCATCATGTAGGAACAAAAAAGGCCGCGCATCGCGCGGCCCTTCTGTTTCCGGAACCGCCGAGGCTCAGACCTCGACGATGCCCGGGATCGCCACGTCCGGGTTCACATCAGCCTCGTAATCCACGCCGTCGATGCCGAAGCCGAACAGGCGCAGGAAGTCGGCCTTGTAGCCGGCTAGGTCGCTGATCTCGTACAGGTTCTCGTTGGTCACCTGCGGCCACAGCTGCAACACCTTGCCCTGCACTTCCGGGGCCATTTCCTTGTAGTCCGCGCGCAGGCGGCCTTCGGCGTCGACCAGCGCGACGTCGCGACCCTTGCCGTCAACCAGTGCCGGGCGGATATGGTCAGCCGCGTTGGCGCCACCCTGCGGGCCGTTGTACAGGATGTCGTACAGCGTATCGAGCTGCTCGATGCAGCCCTCGTGCGTGCCTTCTTCCTTCATCACCTTGAACAGCAGCGACAGGTACAGCGGCATGGTCGGGATGGCCGAGCTGGCCTGCGTCACCACCGCCTTGAGCACCGACACGCGCGCGTCGCCGCCGATGCCCTGCAGCTTGCCGCGGATGTCCTTGACCTTGGCATCCAGGTCCTTCTTGGCCGCACCGATGGAACCGTTCCAGTAAATGGCCTGGGTGATCTCCTCGCCCACGTAGGTGAAGGCGGTGGTGGTGGCGCCCGGCGCCAGCACGCCGGCTTCCAGCAGCGCATCGATCCACATCTGCCAGTCCTCGCCCCCCATCACCTGCACGGTGCCGCCGATCTCCTCGGCGGTGGCCGGCTGCAGCGTGGTTTCGGTCAGCACTTCCTTGTCGGTATCCAGGCCGCGCAGCGTGATCGGCGCGCCGATCGGCTTGAGCGTGGAGCTGATCACCTCACCAGTCCTGGGATGCTTGCGACGCGGCGCCGCCAGGCTGTAGACGACCTGGTCAACCTGGCCCAGGTCGGACTTGATGATCTCGATGACCTTCTGCTTCACCTCGTCGGAGAACGCGTCGCCGTTGACGCTGCGCGCGTACAGGCCGGCCTGGTGCGCGTACTTCTCGAACGCGGCGGAGTTGTACCAGCCCGCCGTGCCCGGCTTGGTCTCGCTGCCCGGGCGCTCGAAGAACACGCCCAGCGTGGCCGCATCGCTGCCGAAGGCCGCCTTGATACGCGCCGCCAGGCCGTAACCGGTCGAGGCACCCAGCACCAGCACCTTCTTCGGGCCATTGGCCAGCTTCGGCAACGACTGGATGTAGTCGATCTGTTCCTTGACCGCCGCGTCGCAACCGGTCGGGTGGGTGGTGACGCAGATGAAGCCGCGCACACGCGGTTTGATGACCATGAAAACCTCAGCTAGGTAAGCAGGAAAACAGCGCCGCCATGACAGGGAAACCACGGCCCGGCGCCGAACCGGAAGGATCGTAGTGTGCACCCGCAGCGAACACAACCGACGCCACCGCATGGAAATCCCCGTGCAACCTGCCGGCGCGGGCAAAAGAAAAGCCGCGCGGTGCGCGGCTTTTCCGGGTTGCCGGGAGGGGCACCGTCACGGGCGACGGGCCAGCTCCTCGACGTCCTTGGCCTTGGGCATCAGGTCCTGCTTGCTGACCTTGAACGGGCCGATGCTCAGCAGCGGCACCGCCACGATGATCGAGGACACCACCACGATCACCGCACCGGCCATGTGCGTCTCGGCCAGGCCTTCCATCGACTCGCCGCCGTACAGGTACAGTGCCAGCGCCGACAAGAAGAACATCACCGCGGTGATCACCGTACGCGACAGCGTCTGGTTGATCGACTTGTTCAGCACTTCCAGCGGCTCTGCGCGCAGGCTGCGGAAGTTTTCGCGGACACGGTCGAACACCACGATGATGTCGTTGATGGCGAAACCCATCACCGACAGCATGCCCGCCAGCACGGTCAGGTCGAACTCACGACCCAGCAGCGACATGTAGGCGATGGTCAGGATCAGGTCGAAGAACGCGGTGATGCTGGCCACGATCGCGAACTTCCATTCGAAGCGCGCGGCGATGTAGATCAGGAAGCCGATCACCATGAACAGGGTCGCATAGACGCCGTTCAGGGCCAGGTCCTTGCCCACCTGCGGGCCGACGAACTCGCCCGGCTGCACCGAGGCGGGGTTGTCGGTGGTGGTCACCGCCACGCGCACCTTCTCCGCCACCTGGGCAGCGGCATCGGCGGCGTTGTTGTGCTCACCGTCCGGCTGCAGGCGGATCATGACGTCGTTGCCGCCGCCCACGCTCTGCACCTGGGCGTTCTCGAAGCCGGCCTTGGCCAGGCTTTCACGCACGTTGTCGGCGTTGATCGGCTTCTCGAAGTGCGTGCGCACCACGGTACCGCCGGTGAACTCCAGCGCGTAGTTGAAGCCCTTGAAGCCGATCACGGCCACCGACAGCAACAGCAGTACCACCATCAGCGCAAGCACGGGCTTGCGGTGGCGCATGAAGTCGATGTTGGTGTCGTTCGGGACGATATGGAGTGGAAACAGTTTCATGTATTGAGTCTCTTCCCGATCAGATCGCCACGGACTTCAGGTTCTTGCGGCGGCTGTAAATCAAGGTAGCCAGCGCACGCGACACGGTGATCGCGGTGAACATGGAGGCGAAAATACCGATGATCATGGTCAGCGCGAAGCCCTTCAGCGGGCCCGTGCCGAACGCGTACAGCGCCACGCCCACGATCAGGCCGGTCAGGTTGGCGTCCAGGATGGTGCCCGATGCACGCTCGTAGCCTTCGGCGATCGCCTTCTTGGCCGGCATGCCCAGCCGCAACTCCTCGCGGATACGCTCGTTGATCAGCACGTTGGCGTCCACCGACAGGCCCACCGACAACGCCAGGCCGGCGAAGCCCGGCAGGGTCATGGTCGCGCCGAACAGCGACATCACCGCCACCACGATCAGCAGGTTGAACAGCAGCGCCACCGAGGTGATCGCACCGAACATGCGGTAGTAGACGGTGAAGAACACCAGGGTGAACACGAACGAGAACACCACGGCCTTGACGCCGCGGGCCACGTTTTCCTTGCCCAGGCTCGGGCCGATCACGTATTCCTCGACGAAGTCCATCGGCGCGGCCAGCGAACCGGCACGCAGCAGCTTGGCCAGGCCGTCAGCCTCGGTCTTCTCCAGGCCAGTGGTCTGGAACTCCTTGCCGAACACGCCGTTGACGTTGGCCACCGAGATCACTTCTTCCTTGACGCGGAAGCTGCGCTCTTCCTTGCCATTGACCATGGTCACCTGCGGGATGCGCTCGGTGTAGACCACGGCCATCGGCTTGCCGACGTTGGCGCTGGTGAAGTCGAACATGCGCTGGCCGCCCACGGCGTTGAGCGTCACGCTCACCGACGGCAGGCCATTCTGGTCGGTGGAGACGTTGGCCTTGACCATCTGGTCGCCGGTGACGATGGTGCGCTTGTTCAGCAGCACCGGGCGGCCGGCGCGGTCACGGTACAGCTTGGCCTCCGGCGGGATGCGGCCGGTATCGGCGGCGTCCTGCGCGTTGCCATCGACCACGGCGCGGTACTCCAGCGTCGCGGTGGCACCGATCATGCGCTTGGCCTCGGCGGTGTCCTGCACGCCCGGCAGTTCGACCACGATGCGGTCGTCGCCCTGGCGCTGGATGATCGGCTCGGCCACGCCCAGTTCGTTGACGCGGTTGCGCAGCGTGGTCAGGTTCTGCTCGATCGCACCAGTGGCGATCTGGCTCATTTCCGTCTGCGGCACCGTGGCGGTGATGCGATCGCCGCTCACCGAGTAGGTGAAGGTCGGCTGCGCCTTGGCCAGCGCGGCGCGGGCCTTGTCCGCATCGGCGGCGTTGGCCAGGGTGACCTGGATGTCGCTGTTGCCACGACGCTCCACCGAACGGTAGGTGACGCGGCTGTCACGCAGGGTGGTCCGCACGTCTTCGGTGAAGGCCTCGAAGCGCTTGTCCACGGCGGCCTTCTGGTCGACCTGCAGCGCGAAGTGCACGCCACCGACCAGGTCCAGGCCCAGCACCATCGGCTTGCCGCCGAGCTTGGCCAGCCATTCCGGCACGGTCGACGCCAGGTTCAGGGCGACGGTGTAGTTCTCGCCGGCCGCCTCGCGCAGCACGTCGTTGGCGCGCGTCTGCGCATCCAGCGACGGCAGGCGGACGATCAGGCTGTCGCCTTCCTTGGCCACGCCCTTGGGCGTGACACCGGCGGTACCCAACGCCGTGGTGACGCGCTCCTTGAAGGCGTCATCGATCTGGCCACCGCGGTTGGCGGTGATCTGGACGGACGGATCCTTCTGGTACATGTTCGGCAGCGCATACAGCGCGCTGACCGCCAGAACGATCACGATCAGGAAGTACTTCCAACGTGGAAATTCAAGCATTGCGGATTCCTGCGTGGCGCCTTCCCGGCGTCACGACGTGACGGAAAGGGAATTCAGCCTCAGGCAGCCGACTTCAGCGTGCCCTTGGGCAGCACGTTGCCGATGGAGCCCTTCTGCACGCGGATGCGCACGTTGTCGGCCACTTCGACGGTGACGAAGTTGTCGCCGATGTCGGTGACCACGCCGGCGATGCCGCCGGAGGTCAGCACTTCGTCGCCCTTGCTGATCTTGTCCAGCATCGCCTTGTGTTCCTTCTGGCGCTTCATCTGCGGGCGGATCATCAGGAAGTACATGACCGCGATCAGGGCGATCGGCAGCAGGAAGGTGCCCATGCCCGGGGCAGCCGGGGCGGCCTGGGCGACGGGAAGCAGGATGGCCATCAGATTCATTACGTAAGTCCTTGGTGTTGGGCGGCACCCTGCCCGGCCTGGGGCCGGCGGTCACCGCGAAACGGGGTCAGCCGTGAAGTATGCCACGGCCCCGGGACCTCGTCCCGGGCCGCGTGGCTGCTGGGTTACTCCCCCGACAAGGCCGGGGCAGACACGCCCCGGGCCGCGTAGAAGGACTCGCGGAAGGCCAGGAAGGTTCCCGCCTCGATCGCCGCGCGCATGTCGGCCATCAGTTTTTCGTAATAGAACAGGTTGTGCAGGGTGCCCAGCATCGGCGCCAGCATCTCGTTGCAGCGGTCCAGGTGGCGCAGGTAGGCGCGGGTGTAGCCGCTGGTGCAGGCGTGGCAGCCGCAGCCCGGCTCGATCGGGTCCATGTCGCGCTCGTACCTGGCGTTGCGGATGCGCACGGTGCCGAAGGAGGTGAAATAGTGGCCGTTGCGGGCGTTGCGGGTCGGCATGACGCAGTCGAACATGTCCACGCCGCGCGCCACGCCCTCGACCAGGTCTTCCGGGCGGCCGACGCCCATCAGGTAGCGCGGATGGTCGGCCGGCAGGATCGGGTGCATGTGGTCGAGCATGGCGTTGCGCTCGTGCTCGGGCTCGCCCACCGCCAGGCCGCCGATGGCGTAGCCGTCGAAGCCGATCTTCTGCAGCCCCTCGGCCGAGCGGCTGCGCAGGTCGGTGTGCACGCCCCCCTGGACGATGCCGAACAGTGCCGCGTCATTGCCCATCGCGTCATGCGCGTTGCGGCTGCGCTGGGCCCAGCGCAGGCTCAGTTCCATCGACTTCTGCGCCACCGCCTCGGTGGCCGGGTACGGGGTGCATTCGTCGAAGATCATGACGATGTCCGAATCCAGCACCTTCTGGATCTTCATGCTCTCTTCCGGCCCCAGGAAGACCCGGGCGCCGTCGGTTGGCGAGGCGAAGGTGACGCCTTCCTCGGTGATCTTGCGGCGATGCGCCAGCGAAAACACCTGGAAACCACCAGAGTCGGTCAGGATCGGGCCGTCCCAGCGGCAGAACCCGTGCAGGCCGCCGTGGTCGGCGATGACGTCCAGGCCCGGGCGCAGGTACAGGTGGAAGGTGTTGCCCAGGATGATCTCGGCGCCGAGCGCGCGGACCTGCTCCGGCAGCACGCCCTTCACCGAGCCATACGTGCCCACCGGCATGAACGCCGGGGTCTGCACGGTGCCGCGCGGGAAGGACAGCTGGCCGCGGCGGGCGCGGCCATCGGTGGTCTGGAGCTTGAAGTGCAGTCGGGACATGGCGAGAGGCAGAAATTCGGGAATGGGGGCGGAAATCAGGCGCGCCGGAGACGGACAGTCTACCGGCGCGCGTTCGGCGGGGCTTGGATCGCCGGGGACTGGCGGTCAACCGGGACGGGAGGCGGCATCCCCGCCGTCGCCGGCGGCCTCCCCGCCCTGAGGGAACAGCAGCATCGCATCGCCGTAGCTGAAGAAGCGGTACTCCTGCGCGATGGCGTGGGCATAGGCCTCGAACACCCGTGCCTTGCCAGCAAAGGCGCTGATCATCATCAGCAGGGTGCTTTCGGGCAGGTGGAAGTTGGTCACCATCGCATCGACGCTGCGGATGCGGTAGCCGGGGGTGATGAAGATCTGGGTCTCGCCTGCATACGGCTGCAGCTCGCCCTCGCGCATGGCGCTCTCCAGCGCCCGCACCACGGTGGTGCCGACACCGATCACGCGCCCCCCGGCCGCGCGGGTGCGGCGCACCTGCTCGACCAGTTCGGCGCCGACGTTGAGCCATTCACGGTGCATCACGTGCTGGCTCAGGTCATCCACGCGCACCGGCTGGAAGGTGCCGGCGCCGACGTGCAGGGTGATGTGGCCGAACTGCACGCCGCGTTCGCGCAACTGCGCCAGCAGGCCTTCGTCGAAATGCAGGCCGGCGGTGGGAGCGGCCACCGCACCGACCTGGCGCGCGAACACGGTCTGGTAACGCTCGCGGTCATCCAGGCCAGGCTCGCGGTGGATGTACGGCGGCAGCGGCAGCCGGCCCTCGTGGACCAGCCACGACTCCAGCGGCTCGGGGATGTCGAACCGCAGGACATAGAACTCGCCATCGCGGCCCAGCACCTCGGCCTCGCCGCCGGCGTCGAGCTGGATGCGGCTGCCCGGCTTGGGCGACTTGCTGGCACCGATCTGGGCACGGGCCTGCTGGCCGCCGAGCAGCCGTTCGATCAGGATCTCGACCCGGCCACCGGTGGCCTTCTGCCCGAACAGGCGCGCCGGGATCACCCGGGTATCGTTGAACACCAGCAGGTCACCGGGCTGCAACAGTGTCGGCAGGTCGCGCACATGGCGGTCATCGAAGGCGGCCGGCGCCGGCGGCACCAGCATCAGCCGGCTGGCCGAACGCTCGGCCAGGGGCGCCTGGGCGATCAACGCCTCGGGCAGGTCATAGTGAAAATCGGACTTCTTCAAGGCCGGAACGTCGTACGGGGAGCCGGCTATTGTAGCCCCCATGCGGTTTTCGGCTGGTAGGCGGCCCGGCCAGCGCCGGGAGGCCGGGAGCCCTGCCGGGCATGGCTCGGCGCTGCCCGCCCCCTCAGCGCTCGAACTTGGTCGACAGGATGATCGCGCTGGTCGTGCGTTCCACGCCGTCGATGGCACCGATGGCATCGGTGACCACGTCCATTTCGCCGACGCCGCCCACCACCACCATCGCGATCAGGTCGTGGTTGCCGCTGACCGAGTGCAGCGAGCGCACTTCGGCGATGTCGCGCAGCGCCTTCACCACCGCCGGCATCTTCTTCGGCAGCACGGTGATCAGCACATGTGCGCGCACCTGGCCCTGCTCGTAGTCCTCGTGGGTGCGCACGGTGTAACCGGCGATCACCCCCTGCTGCTCCAGGCGGTCGATGCGGCTCTGCACGGTGGTCCGCGAAAGCCCGAGCCGGCGGGCGATCTGGGCGGTGGAGGCGCGCGCGTCCTCGCGCAGCACGGACAACAGGCGTTCGTCAGCGGCGGAAATCTTCACATTGCAAACCAGATTCGTCGATTCGACGAAATTACCCGAAAATCCGTCCAGTTCATATCTGCCATATGTCCAGAATCTCCAGATAATGGATATATACAAGTTACTTCTGGAGATGAGCATGACCGTACTCGGCCCCCTCGCCCCGCTTCGCGCGCACGCCGGCACCCGCCTTACCCAGGGTCTGGACGATGCCAGCGTCGAACGCCTGGCCACCGCCCATCCCGATCTGGCCCAGGCCATCGCGGCTGCCGCCACCGAATACACCCGCATCAAGGACGAAGCCGCCGACCTGCTGGATCTGGACGAAAAGGACCAGATCGCCGCGATGCAGGCCGGTTTCGTCAATTTCTACGCCGATGACGCCGTGGTCCCGTACATCGCGCTGGCCGCGCGCGGCCCGTGGGTGATCTCGCTCAAGGGCGCGGTGCTGTACGACGCTGGCGGCTACGGCATGCTCGGCTTCGGCCACACCCCGGCCGACGTGATGGACGCCGCCGCCAAGCCGCAGGTCATGGCCAACATCATGACCCCGAGCCTGGCCCAGCGCCGCTTCACCAACGCCATGCGCAAGGAGATCGGCCACACCCGCGGCAGTTGCCCGTTCACCCACTTCATGTGCCTGAACTCCGGCTCCGAGGCCGTGGGCCTGGCCGCGCGCATCGCCGACATCAACGCCAAGCTGCAGACCGACCCGGGTGCCCGCCACGCCGGCGCCACCATCAAGCGCGTGGTCATCAAGGGCAGCTTCCACGGCCGCACCGACCGCCCGGCGCTGTATTCGGACTCCAGCCGCAAGTCGTATGACCAGCACCTGGCCAGCTACCGCGGCGAGAACAGCGTCATCACCATCCCGCCGTACGACGAAGCCGTGCTGCGCAAGGTGTTCGCCGATGCCGAAGCCAACAACTGGTTCATCGAGGCCGTGTTCCTGGAGCCAGTGATGGGCGAAGGCGACCCGGGCCGCGCGGTGCCGGCCAGCTTCTACAAGGTGGCTCGCGAGCTCACCCGCGAGCACGGCAGCCTGCTGCTGATCGACTCCATCCAGGCCGCACTGCGCGTGCACGGCACGCTGTCCTTCGTCGACTACCCCGGCTACGAAACGCTGGACCCGCCGGACATGGAAACCTATTCCAAGGCCCTGAACGGCGCGCAGTTCCCGCTGTCGGTACTGGCCGTCACCGAGCATGCCGCGGGCCTGTACCGCAAGGGCGTGTACGGCAACACCATGACCACCAACCCGCGTGCGCTGGACGTGGCCTGTGCCACCCTGGCCCACCTGTCACCGGACGTGCGCCAGAACATCCGCCTGCGCGGCGAACAGGCCGTGCAGAAGCTGGAAGCCCTCAAGGCCAGGCTCGGCGGCCTGATCACCAAGGTACAGGGCACCGGCCTGCTGTTCTCCTGCGAGCTGGCCCCGCAATTCAAGTGCTACGGCGCCGGCTCCACCGAAGAGTGGCTGCGCATGCACGGCGTCAACGTGATCCACGGTGGCGAGAACTCGCTGCGCTTCACCCCGCACTTCAACATGGACGAGGCAGAGCTGGACCTGCTGGTCGACATGGTCGGCCGTGCGCTGGTCGAAGGCCCGCGCCGCGAGCAGGCCAACGCTGCCTGAGGCCTGCTTTCCCGGCCTGAAACACGAAGAGGCGGCCATTGGCCGCCTCTTTCGTTTGCTGCTCCCGGGTTCGGCGCCGATGCCCGCCTCCATCGCGTGCATCGGCGCCCGTGGTGCACGGCCTAGCGGCTCGCCAGCGGCACGTCGAACTGCCCGGCACCGCCCAGCGCCTTGTACACCGACACCACGTTGACGTTGACCGTGGCCTCGGCCGCGGCGAGCGCGTCGTCGGCCGCGAGCTGGTTGCGCTGTGCATCCAGCAGCGCCAGGAAGTCCTGTGAACCTTCCCGGTACTGGATCTGCGCCAATGCCTCGGCCCGCCGCGCCGCCTCGGCCTGCTCGGCGATGATCGCCAGGCGCGACTGCTCCTTGGCATAGCGGGTCAGCGCATTCTCGGTGTCCTCCAGCGCCAGCAGCACCGTCTTCTCGTACTCGGCGGCGACACCATCGGCCTGCGCCTTGCTCGCACGCAGCCGCGCACGCACGGTACCGAAGTCGAATGCGGCCCAGCTGATCGACGGCGTCAGTGACCATGCCTTGTTGCTGCCATTCACCAGGCCGTTGGCATCGCCGCCGAGGAAGCCGACGAAGCCGCTGACGCTGATGCGCGGGAACAGGTCGGCCGTTGCCACGCCCACGCGTGCCGTCGCTGCGGCAAGGCGGCGCTCGGCCGCGCGCACGTCCGGGCGACGACGCAGCAGGTCGGTGGTATCGCCCAACGGCAGGGCCTGGGCGAAGGCCGGCACCTCGCGGGGCTGCAGCAAGGCGTCCAATGCCTCCGGACGCTGGCCCAGCAACACCGCCAGGCGATGCCGCGACTGCACTTCGGACACTTCGAGCAACGGGATGTCGGCCTCGATCGCCTTCAATCGCGCGCGACTGCTCTGCACGTCCAGCTCGCTGCCGGCCCCCAGCTTCCAGCGGGTTTCGGTGAGCTGCTGGGTATCGCGCAGATTGACCAGCGTCTGCCGTGCCACGGCGATGCGCTTCTGCGTGCCGCGCAGTTCGAAGTAGTTGCGCGCCACTTCCGCAGCCACGGTGACCTGTGCATCGAGCAGGTTGTCACGCTCGGCGCCCAGGTCGGCGCGCGCCGCCTCGGCGGCGCGACGCTGGCGGCCGAACAGGTCCAGTTCCCAGCCCGCGTCGAAGCCCAACTGGTAGGTTTCACTGAACACCCGCTCGCCGCCCTGGCTCGCATCCGGCTGCTTGCGCCGGTCCTGGCTGCCACCGGCGGTGACGTGCGGCAACTGGTCCAGTCGCTGCTCGGTGAACGCCGCGCGCGCCATCCGCACGCGTGCCATCGCGATGCGCAGGTCCAGGTTGCCGGCCAGCGCGCCGTGCATGAGCTGGGTCAGCACCGGGTCATTGAACTGCGACCACCAGTCGGCCACCGGCGACACGCTGCTGAACACCGGGTCGGCCGTGCCCTGCAACTGCACTGGCTGCACGGGCGGTGCGGTGTAGTCCGGGCCGACGGTCATGCAGCCGGCCAGCAATGCGCTGGCCACGGCGACGGTCAGGCCACGCATCACCATGGCAGCACCTCGCCCAGGTAAGTGAAGCTGCCGGTGGGGCCGTCGTTGCCGATCAACGCCATCTGCACGCTGGAGCGCGCGCCTTCGCCCACTTCGATCTCGCCTTCGCCACCGTTCATGTCGGTCTTCACGTAACCGGGGTGCACGGTGTTGACCTTGATCGGCGTGTCGCGCAGCTCGTAGGCCAGGCTCAGCGTCCAGCTGTTCACCGCCGCCTTGGACGCGTTGTAGGCGGGAATCTTGAAGTCCCAGATCCCCGACGCCGGGTCGGCGTGCAGCGTCTGCGAGGCCAGGATGCTGGAGACGTTGACGATGCGACCGGCCTGCGAACGCTGCAGCAGCGGCAGGAATGCCTGGGTCACCGCGACCAGGGCGAACACATTGGTATCGAACGTGCGCTGCCAGGCATCCAGTGGCTGCGCTGACGGTGCCACGGCCGGGTTCTCAAGCAGCACGCCGGCGTTGTTGACCAGGATATCGAGGCGGCCGTGGCGCTCGGTGACGTGCTCGACCGCGATGGCGATGCTGTCGGCGTCGGCGACGTCCAGCTGCAGCGCTTCCACCGGCAGGCCCTCGGCCTGCAGCTTCAGGGCCAGGTCAACGGCCGCCTGGCGCTTGCGACCGGCCAGCAGGGTGTGCACGCCCGCCTGCGCCAGCTGGCGCACGGTCTCAACGCCGATGCCACGGGTGGCGCCGGTGACCAGCGCGATCTTTTGGTTGTGGTGGTTCATGGGAAGCCTCGGAAGAGAAAGTCGGGAAGGAAACAGGAAGGGAAACAGCCACCGGGGCGGTCACGGCCCCTGCCTTGGCAGGGGCCGTCATCCGTGCCCGGGCAGGTCGGGCTCAATGGTGGATCGTCGGTTCACCGTGCTGGACCAGCTTGCCGCCACCGTTGCGGGTCACCAGCTTGCGCAGGGCCACGTAGAACACCGGGGTCAGGAACAGGCCGAACAGCGTCACGCCCAGCATGCCGGCGAACACCGTGATGCCCGTGACCGAGCGCACCTCGGCACCTGCACCGTGCGAGAGCACCAGCGGGATCGTGCCGGCAATGAACGCGATCGAGGTCATCACGATCGGGCGCAGGCGCAGGCGGCACGCTTCCAGCGCCGCGTCGACGATGCCCCTGCCGCCCATCTCCAGCTCGCGGGCGAACTCGACGATCAGGATCGCGTTCTTGCACGCCAGGCCCATCAGCACCACCAGGCCCACCTGCACGAACACGTTGTTGTCACCGCCGGTCAGCCACACGCCGAACAGGGCCGACAGCAGCGTCATCGGCACGATCAGGATCACCGCCAGCGGCAACGACCAGCTTTCGTACAGCGCGGCCAGCACCAGGAACGCCAGCAGGATCGCCACCGGGAACACGATGAAGGCGGCATTGCCCTGCGTGGCCTGCTGGTAGCTCAGGTCGGTCCATTCGGTGGTCATGCCCACCGGCAGCACCTGCCCGGCGATCTCGGTCAGCTTGTTCATCGCCTGCGCCGAGGACAGCACGCGCGGGTCGGCCTCGCCGGCCAGGTCGGCGGCCGGGTAGCCGTTGAAGCGCAGCACCGGGTCCGGGCCGTAGGTTTCCTTGATGGTCACCATCGAGCCGATCGGCACCATCTCGCCGCGATCGTTGCGGGTGCGCAGCTTGCCGATGTCCTCCACGCTGTCACGGAACTGGCCATCGGCCTGGGCGATCACCTGCCAGGTACGACCGAACTGGTTGAAGTCGTTGACGTAGGCCGAGCCCAGGTAGGTCTGCAGCGTGTCGAACAGTTCGGTCAACTGCACGCCCTGCGCCTTGGCCTTGACTCGGTCCACCTCGGCATCGAGCTGCGGCACGTTGGCCTGGTAGCTGGTGATCGGGTAGCCCATGCCCGGCGTCTGCATCACCGCGCCCTGCATGGTCTGCACCGCGGTCTGCAACGCACCGTAGCCCAGGTTGCCGCGGTCCTCGATGAACATCTGGTAGCCATTGCCGTTGCCCAGGCCAAGGATCGGCGGCGGCATCATCGAGAACGCGAAGCCCTCCTTCAGTCCGGCGATCTTCTGGTTGATCTCGGCGTTGATCTCGGCAGCGGTCCGCCCATTGCGCTCGTTGAACGGCTTGAGCGGGATGAACGCCACGCCGGTGTTGGGCGTGTTGGTGAACTGCAGCGCGTTCAAGCCGGGGAACGAGATGGTGTGCGCGACGCCGTCGGTCTCCTCGGCGATCTGCGCGACCTTGCGCAGCATTTCATCGGTACGCGCGATCGACGCGCCTTCCGGCAGCTTCACGCCGGCGATCAGGTACAGCTTGTCCTGGGTCGGGATGAAGCCCGGCGGCACCAGCTTGAAGATCACGCCGGTGCCCAGCAGCAGCACCGCATACACCAGGAACACCGCACCGCGACGACCGAGGATCTTCGACACGCCGCGCTCGTACTTCTCCGAGCTGGACTTGAAGAAGCGGTTGAACGGGCGGAACACCCAGCCGAACAGGCGATCGATCAGGCGGCTCGGGGCATCCTTGGCGGCACCGTGCGGCTTGAGCAGTCGCGCGGCCAGCGCCGGTGACAGGGTCAGCGAGTTGATCGCCGAGATCACCGTGGAGATGGCGATGGTGACGGCGAACTGCTTGTAGAACTGGCCGGTCACGCCGGACAGGAACGCCATCGGCACGAATACCGCGCACAGCACCAGCGCGATCGCCACGATCGGCCCGGACACCTCCTTCATCGCCTGGTGCGCGGCCGCCGTTGGCGACAGGCCTTCCTCGATGTTGCGCTCCACGTTCTCCACCACCACGATGGCGTCGTCGACCACGATGCCGATCGCCAGCACCAGCCCGAACAGGCTCAAGGTGTTGATCGAGAAGCCCAGCAGGTACAGCGCGGCGAACGTACCGACCACCGACACCGGCACCGCGATCAACGGGATGATCGAGGCACGCCAGGTCTGCAGGAACAGGATCACCACCAGCACCACCAGCGCGATGGCCTCCAGCAGCGTGGAGACCACGGCCTTGATCGAATCGCGCACGAAGATGGTGGTGTCGTACACGGCCTCGTACTTCACCCCGGCCGGGAAGGTCTTCTGCATCTGGTCCATCGTGCCGATCACCGCGTCGCGGATCTCCAGCGCGTTGGCACCCGGGGCCTGGAAGATGCCGATGCCCACCGCGTTCTTGCCATCGAGCTGCGAGCGCAGGGTGTAGTCACCGGCCCCCAGCTCGATGCGCGCCACGTCGGACAACCGCACCACTTCGCCGTCGGCACCGCTCTTGAGCACGATGTCACCGAACTCCTGCTCGCTGCGCAGGCGGCCCTGCGCGTTGATCAGGGTCAGGAACTGGCTGTTGGGCATCGGCTCGGCGCCGAGCTGGCCGGCGGACACCTGCACGTTCTGCTCGCGCATGGCGCGCACCACGTCACCGGCGGTCAGCCCGCGCGAGGCCACCCGGTCCGGGTCCAGCCAGGCGCGCATGGCGTAGTCGCCGCCACCGAAGATCTGCGCATCGCCCACGCCGGGAATGCGGGTGAGCGCATCCTTGACGTGCAGACGGGCGTAGTTGCGCAGGTACAGGGTGTCGTACTTGCCGTCCGGCGAGGTCAGGTGCACCACCATCAGGAAGGTGGGCGACTGCTTCTGCGTGGTTACGCCCTGCCGGCGCACGTCCTCGGGCAGGCGGGCTTCCGCCTGGGCCACGCGGTTTTGCACCTTCACCGCCGCCGCGTCCGGGTCGGTGCCCGGGCGGAAGGTGATGGTCATCTGCAGCACGCCGTCCGAGCCGGCCACCGACTTGAGGTACATCATGCCCTCCACGCCGTTGATGGCTTCCTCCAGCGGCGTGGCGACGGTCTCGGCGATCACCTTGGGGTTCGCGCCCGGGTACACCGTGCGCACCACCACCGACGGCGGCACCACTTCCGGGTATTCGCTGACCGGCAGGATCGGCAGCGTGATCAGGCCGGCCGCGAAGATGACGATCGACAACACCGCCGCGAAGATCGGTCTGTCAATGAAGAAACGTGAGAAATCCATGAGGGAAATTCCTTGAAGTAGCCAGCGATGGCGTGCAGCCACCCTGCCCTCGCCCGTGGTGGGCGAAGGCGCGTGGCCGGCACGGCGCCGGCATCAGACGAAACCGGAAATCAGTTCAGCGCGGCGGTCTTCGGCCCGGCCGGCAGGGGCTGCATCGCCACCGGCTTGGCCTGCACCGGCATGCCGGGCATGAAGACCTTCTGCACGCCGTCGACGATCACCTTGTCACCAGCGGCCAACCCGGCCTCGACGATGCGCAGGCCATCGGCGGTACGGCCCAGCTGCACGTCCTTGCGCTGCGCCTTGCCGTCCTTGTCGACCACGTACACGTACTTGCGGTCCTGGTCGGTGAGCACGGCCTTGTCGTCCACCAGCATGGCCTGGAACTGGCCACTGCCGAGCAGGCGCACGCGTGCGAACAGGCCCGGGGTGAACTGCCGGTCGGCGTTGTCCAGCAACGCGCGCACGCCGATGGTGCCGGTGCTGCGCACGACCTGGTTGTCCAGGAAGTCCACCTTGCCCTCGTGCGGGAAGCCCTGCTCGCCGGCCAAGCCGATCTGCACCGGCAGGGCCTGGTCGCGCTCGCTCGGTCGCTCGCCCTTGCGTGCCATCTGCGCATAGCGCAGGAAGGTGGCCTCGTCGGCGTCGAAATAGACGTGCACCGTGTCCAGCGATACCAGCGTGGTCAGCACACTGGCGGCATCGCCGGCCGTGACCAGGTTGCCGGCGGTGACCATCGCGCGGCCGGCGCGGCCATTGATGGGAGCACGCACCTTGGTGAACTCCAGGTTCAACGCGGCCGCGTCCAGCGCCGCCTTGGCGGCCTGCACGTCGGCCGCCGCCTGGTCGGCCGCCGCGCGCTTCTGCTCCCAGGTTTCGGTGGAGATGGCCTGCTGCTCGGACAGGCGGCGGGCACGCTCGGATTCGCTGCGGGCCAGCGACGCCTGCGTCCGCGCACGTGCCAGTTCGGCATTGGCCTGCTCGTAGGCAGCCTGGTAGGTGCGTGCATCGATCAGGAACAGCACGTCACCCTTCTTCACTTCCTGGCCTTCGACATAGTTGACCTTGTCGATGTAGCCGGACACGCGCGGGCGCAGCTCGACGTTCTGCACCGCCTCCACGCGGCCACTGAACTCGTCCCACTGGTTGACCTGCTTGACCAGCACCGGGGCGGCGTTGACCTCCGGCGGGGGCGGCATGCCCGCTTCTTCGGCGTGGCCGCCACTGCAGGCGGCCAGTACGGCGATGGCCAATGCGGAGAAGCTGGCCAGCACGACACGTCGTGCGGTGGGGAATCGGGGCGTCATTGCGTTCATGTCATCCATCCAGAACAGGGGGAGAAAGGGAAGCGAAAGAGAAGCTGAAAGCGCGGGTGCTGCAGTAAGGCTGTAAGAGAGGGGCCGGCATGCCGGTTGCTGCGCGTGGGGCCGTGCATTGCGTCGCTGGACGCGCGTGGCCGACGCATTCAGTGTCCCGCCTACGGAAATTTTTCTCCCACCTGCGGGACAAACCGCATCAATCGGTGCCACATTGCAGGGACAAGGCGCTGCACCCGGCCAACCGGATGCGCGGCCACCTCGACCCCGTCGGGGAAAGCAAACTCCAATGAATTCAGGCTTTTGAACGAAACACGCGCGTCAGTGATCAAGCCTGGCGCGGCTTGGCGGCGGATCCGGCGGAAACTGGGAAGGTGGCGCAGACGCATGGCTGCAAGTCCGATCTGTGCGGAGCTGTGCAAGGTACGCCTCCAATCCATACTTGATTAGTACGGATTCAGGGGAATAATCATCCCGTCGCCGGCACAATCCCGCTGCCGCTCCCCTGAAGAGTCCCCCTCGATGGCCAACGACCTCAACGACACCCTGATCTTCGTCAAGGTGGTTGAACAAGGCAGCTTCACCGCCGCCGCCCGGCTGCTCGGGCAACCCAAGACCACCGTCAGCCGCAAGGTGCAGGAGCTGGAAACCCGGCTGGGCGCACGCCTGCTGCACCGGACCACGCGCCGTCTGGGCCTGACCGAGGCCGGCACCGTCTACTACGAGCACTGCCAACGCATCGCCCGCGAACTGGAGCAGGCCGAGAGCGCGGTGAGCCAGTTGCAGTCCGGCCCGCGCGGATGGCTGCGCTTCACCGTGCCGTACTCGGTGGGCACCACCTGGATTGCGCCGCTGCTGGGCCAGTTCCAGGCCCAGTACCCGGAACTACGCGTGGAGATGCACCTGGGCAACGAAACCCTGGACCTGATCTCCGGCGAGATCGACATGGCCCTGCGCATCGGCCCCCTGCCCGACTCCAACCTGGTCGCGCGCAAGCTGGGCACGCTGCGCACCCAGGTGTTCGCCAGCCCGTCCTACATCAAGCGCTACGGCGAACCCCGCCACCCGGACGAGCTGCAGTTCCATCGCACCCTGTCCGTGCGCAAGCCGCACAACGCCAACAACCGCTTCACCTGGCCACTGGCCGAGGCCGGTGGCGAGATGCGCGAGTTCGTCGTCAATCCGCTGTTGCTGGCCAATGACACGGCCGCGCTGAACAGCATGCTGGTCGCCGGCGAAGGCCTGATGCTCAGCAGCGACGTGATGGCCAAGCCCTACGTCGAGTCCGGCATGCTGCGCCGCGTGCTGGCCGGTTGGACCGGCCCGGAGTACGACTTCAACGCCGTGTTCGCCGGCGGCGGCATGGTCTCGCCCAAGGTGCGGGCATTCATCGACTTCCTGGTCGAGAAGCTCAACTTCGACGTCAACTACATGCTGCTGCAGTGCCCCAACGCCGGCCGGCTGGCCGAGTTCATCGAGCCCACCAAGCCACGCGGGCTGGAACTACCCGACGGCCGCGTGCTGGAAGTGCTGGAAGCCTGACCCGCACGGCGAACAGTCATCGTCGCCTGCCCGGTGCCGCCTGCCCTGGCGCAGGCGACACCGGCCGGCGAACGGATGCCGGCCGTGGTGGATACACGGTCAGCGTCGCCCGGCTGACATGGTTGGCCTGTAGCCACCACCCACGCCCGCGGTCGCATCGTCTCCAGCAATGGATCCAACAATGCTGCGAGCATAGCCCCGGGAGACGATGCGTCATGCCGGCCAGCACGAGTGCCACTCAGGCATTAGGGCAGGTTGCGGCTTGGGTGTGTTAGCAGGCGCTCGTTCCCGGCTTCTGGGCGGCTTCCGGAAATATCAGGGGCTCGCACTCTGGCCCCTATTCTTCCGAAATGGCACTAACGCTGATCGACACATGTATGGAGTGAGAAGTCTTCGAACGTTCCATCGGTTCGAAAAATGTGGAAGCACTGAGTGTCGAAATCAGCACCCAGCACTTCGAAGTGATCGATACCGACACCAATCTTCTGCGGCGCATCCGGATGCCGCTTTAGCAACTCCGATAAAAGTTTTTGATCTCCGCTATTGACGCGATCTCCCACCGCGTACCGATGCAGCATCGTTTGGAAAAACTCACGCGCCGCAGTTCTACTTTTGAAAGTAACGACCCCGAGGTCGACCGGAATGGAACGCCCCATTTCTATCCCCAGTTTGTGAACAATTTGAGTTGCAATGAAACCCACGGATCAAGCGAGCTCCGTACAGCCGCAACTCGCTTCGGTACAATTGACTCTAGGCCGTTTGCATCCGCACCTATTTCCGGCATTGAACGCAATCGAAGACCTACGGCGGTTTCGCGGAAAAGGCCATTTCCAGTGAGGAACCGCGTCGCAGGGTGATAGGTGCCCGATTCGATAGCAGCCAATACTGCCCCGCCTACATTTCGCATATCTGCTAGCGGTTTAAGCAGCGATGGCAAGCTGTACACCACGTACTTGTAAATGAGTGCGACCTGCGAATCTATCTTCCCTACCTCATGAGCCGCGAAGTGTCTATTGTCGATCATCTTTCGCAACGGAACCTCGCGAGCCCACGACTCGGCTGATTTCGCGATCGCACTGACGAACTTATCCGAAGATGCATCCCGCATGTAACGTTGAAAATATAGCGGAACTACACGCTCATGAAACTTCAGCCATTCTTCCAACGTACTCGCGAGGCCGCGCTCCCACACTGTCGACGGCAGATCGCTTAACGACGACGACTCAAAGCTGTCTTTTAGCAGCTGGAGGTCGAACGGATCCCAATATCGGTTTCGGCCGCAAATCTCCCTCGTTACGTCGAGCGATCGAACAAATCGCCGCGTCGCTTCAAAGTTGCCCGCATCCAACTCGATACCCATCATCGCGAGCTTCGCCCGCGCATCTTCGCCGTGCTTAACGGCCGCCTGCCGAATGTAAGTAGCCAAGAACTTGGCAGGGCCCGCTGTCGCAATACCCGGACGCGAGAGCTCACCGAGGATCTCTTCGCGGTTCTCCGCAAAAAGGGCCGCATAGCCGGCTCGTACTGATTTTGTCGAACTGGCGAAGAGGTCCCTTTGCGCGTCCTGGTCACGAAATGAGTCTTCATCCAAAACGACAGTACGTCCCACCAAGTCCTTCATAAGCCGACCAGCGCGCCCGCGAAGGTTCGCGAACTCGTAGGCGGATAGCTTTGGAGCATCCTCGCGCGCCCCCGAGCGGACAAACAAGTTCGGATTGCGAATAAATACGATGTTCGCAGGCAAGTTGACACCCTGCATGAGGGTGGTCGTGCATACCAACTTGGATATCTCTCCGTTACGGAAAGATGTTTCGACGGCAAATCGAGCATGAGGTGGAACTCTTCCGTTGTGATATGCGATACCGTCTCTGACTAAGTGTGTAAGCGAATACTCAGGATGGACTGAGTCTGCGAGATAGGCCGCCAACGACTCGTTCTTGCCAGCGTGTCGAGGTAGAAGTTGCTGTAGTCCGATCGACGTCCGGACTGCTTGGTCTGCGGTTGGGGAAAACACAATGGTCTGTGATTCCGCTTCTACGCTCTTCACCATCAAACCCAAGAACTTAAGGAAACCGTCCGTATACGTTGACTGTCCTTGCCCCTGTACGATGCTACCGTCATCAATCTCAAGCTCGGCGATCGGCGCGTCCGCCAGCAGCTCCCGATGCTGTCGGATGAAGGCCTTGCGACCACGCTTAGTAATCGAGTACGTCAGATTAGCAACTGGCCCGTCACTAGTCGTGACTTCGCGCGTGCTTGCCCCAAAGACGAGGGTACCTAGCTCCCCTACGTTATCAATCCTCGGCCCGCTGATAACGATGCGATCGATTTGCTTTTCGTTTGAAAGCTCGGTGATGACGTCGTACAGAATCTTCGATCGCAAACCGTCTTCTTGGGCGACACGCTCAAGATTCTGCACTTCGTCGACTATGAGCATCCCCAGTTCGTTCCAGGAGGATGCTTCAAGCGCATATAGCGCTCGCTCCTGTGTGACGACTGAAATGCTCCCTTTCAAAGTTCCCGCCGACGCGCTATCGCGCACGATTACATGGCCAAGCCCAAGATCCGCAAGCAGGCGCCTTAGGTCAAGTGAAACCTGCGTTATCAAGCTAACGGTGGGGACGATAAAAACTGCACTGGAGTCCGGTTGACGCTCGAAGCTTCGAGCAAGCGCAAGATATAAAGCGAAAGACTTCCCCGCCGAGGTAGGAGCGGAGATTCCGACAAGGCGGTTCGAATCCACCGCGTCAAGCACTTCACTTTGAAATCTCGTAAGAAAGAACTCTCGGCCACTGATGACTCGAGAAAACTCCAGCTGCATGACGACCGTGGCGAGCTGGGCGCGAACACTATCAAATGGCTCGTAACCTTCACCGCGCGCGTACCCGTCATCGATCATGGAGGTCGTCGGGGAGAGCCCTAGCCGGGTGAGGCAAACGATGATGCGTTGCCGCATTGCGCGGCGAACGTCATCCGTCGAGTGCTCCCAGACCATCGAGATGATCAATACGGCTAAACGCGAGGCGATCTCGTCAGCCTCCCAACTAAGCTCGTCAAGACACGATGCAGCTTTCCGGAGCAAGTTTTCACTGATCGCGCGTCTTGTGGCGGCCAAAAGCCCGAGTCGACATGCGAAGTTGTGAAGCTCCAGATCCGCCAAAGCCGCCGCGACCCCGGCCGCCTCTCGCTGCACTTCGGGCGTCATGGCTCGAAATCCTCAAGTAGTGATTCGAGATTCCAGAACGGTAGGAAAAAGAAGTGCATGCGTGCAAGCAAATGTTCGCTGTGGGTTTCAAACAGCTCATTCTTGATCGTCCCAATGTGCTTCTTCACGGTCTTCTCTAGGGCAGCAAGAGTCGCCGCGCTGTCAGAACCACCGATCTTGGCCGTTTCGGTATAGGATATAACGGAAACTAGTTGGACTTGAAAATCGAGCTTATTGCGCTTGATATTCTTTGCAATGGCACGTAGCGGCTCCTCGATGAACTCGTCATATACGTAAAGGTCAAGTTCGTTCATGAGATCGGCGTGCGCTTTTACGATGCTACTAAGCGCCGCCTCAAGAGCGTTCGCAAACTGATACTTGGACGTATACGTCTTGGCTTCCCCCAAATAGATCACCGGCGTCACATCTACCAATCCTAGATGTATGGCGTCGGCACCGTGACGCTCCACGGCGGGGTTGGTCGTGAGTGGCATCTTTCGCAGCAGGGCGGGCGCCTTAAAGAAGTGCTGCATAAAGTTGAAAAGCAACAACTCTCCGAATTGGCCTCGCGGGAACCCAGAGCGGAACTTCGAATTCGCTAGCTGGACGATGTGCGAAACGGCATTGGCCGTGTTATACCCGCGCTCCTTCAACTCTTCGTCCAGCATGGAGTTAAAGCGAGATCTGGAGTACACCCAATCTACGATCGAATTTCGGAGCTCTCGAACGAAATCCGGACGACGCTCACCAAGATCGGAGTACGCGATAGCTGCCCCGCGTCGAGTTTTCCCCGGGAAGGGAACATCGTGACATTCGAAGTGATGAACATGATTGAAAAGCGCGTCTGTATGCGCCAACAATTTTTCGAGCTCAGCTTGTGAGATCAAAGGTCACTCCCGACTTGATACACAGCAGGTTTGTTTACTGCCTCCGATCCGCCCAGAACGCAGCCGAGCATATCGGGCGCAGCGACCGCAAACGTCGCGCACCTGAAATCAAATATTGCGCCTGTACTCCCTGACCGCATTATACAAGGCTATGGCCGATCTGCCCAAGGCTGTGAACTTTTTACCGCTTCCATCAGCGAAGCGAACATATTGCGCCGCTCCCGCTCCCGCTCCCGCGCCCACGCCCACGCCTTCAGCGCCGCCTGACGAGGAGCGCCCGGGGTCGCGACTGAAGCCGCTCCTACAAAAGACGCCCCGCTGACGATCTGTTGGCCCTTCTCACTTTCGTAGAGCGGATCAGCTCTGTCGGCAAAAGGTGTCAAAGACAATTTCCCAAGCCTGCAGCCATTTGCTTCCGAAGACCGCTTCGGCTCGTGACCGTCCGGAGCTCGACGCGGTGCAGGGAGACCTCAGCCCACATGACCATCGCGGTCCTCGCGCACCCGAGAGCCCCAGAACCCAATTGCAGCTGCGGCGCCGTCGCTTTACAGAGCAGGTATGTTGGCGACTGTAAAAACATACGGCCGGGCATAAAGCCACTTTAATCCGGTCATCGACCGCCTACGACGGCTTAGGGTCGAAAGCCGACAAACCATTCCCACCGCCCTACTCATCCCCCGCCAGAAACCAGACCGGTTTCAACGGCAGCCTGCGCCGCGCACCATCGTCCAGCTGGCCATAATGTCGCGTCCACAGATCCACCAGTTGGTTGGCATCGATCAGGGTGATTCGGCGGTGGCTTTGACGCGCTTCCAGGTCGGCATCCTTGGTGAAACCTGACAGGGCCACGAACAGACCCACGTCGCCCTCGCCCAACACCGCCATGAAGCTGCGCAGCCCCATGACGTCGATCCGGGGAGAGTTGGCATTGCGCTTGACCTGCACCTTGATGCGCGGCGGGCGGGTGCCCAGTGGGTCGTTGTAGGCAATGACGTCGATGCCGCCGTCCTTTCCGGGTGGTGCGATCCATGCGACGTGGTAACCCATCGCGGTGAGCAGGGCGCCGACCAGTTCCTGGAACTCATACGGCGGCATGGCGGCCAGGTGGGCCTCGATCTCGGCCCATGCCATTTCCTCGGCCTGCTCCAGCGTGATGCTGGCCGATTTTTCCACGGCCTCATCGTCGCCCTCCTCCACCTCCGCGACCGGCTGGGCCTTCTTCCACTTGTGGTACAGCCGCACCGCCTCGCGGTAGAACTGCTCGCCGTCTGGATACTGCTGCAGCGCCTGCGCGCCTTCGCTGGTCACCGTCCAGATGCCCTTGTCCTTCACCAGCCAGCCGGCCTTGACCGTGTCCACGGTGGCGAAGCGCACGATCTTCTCGAAGCGCCGTCCACCGGTGGGGTAATCACCTGCCTCGTAAGGTGTCAGCTGCACCTGCGCGGCCAGGGCGGCCAAGGCATCACCGGCCTTCATGCCGTCCTGCTGGGCCTGCAGGATGCCAAACAGCTTGCGTATCAGTTGGCCGGTTCGGGCCTTGGTTACTTCCGCCATCCTTTCCCCCGTGGACTCCTGTCCGGTTGCGGCACCCGTCCGGAAATGCGCTTTCGGCGCCGGCGGGTGTGGTTGTTTTCCCGGATTCTAGCCGGGGATCTGGCTCGAGCGCGCGGGTCGGCCGCCTGGCCTGCCGGATTCACAGCCCAGGCCACGCCTACGACGCGGGTTGAAGGGTTGCTGTGGTATGCCAGGGGCCCGTTGATGGAGGTTTGCCATGAACAGCAAGAACACGATCTGCCTTTGGTATGACGGCACGGCGCTGGAGGCGGCGACGTTCTATGCCGCCACGTTCCCCGACAGCAAGGTGAATGCAGTGCATCGCGCGCCGGGGGACTACCCCGCCGGCAAACAGGGCGACGTCCTGACCGTGGAGTTCACGGTGATGGGCATCCCCTGCCTGGGTTTGAACGGTGGCTCGGCCTTCAAGCACACCGAAGCGTTCTCGTTCCAGGTGGCCACCGATGACCAGGCCGAAACCGACCGGCTGTGGAATGCCATTGTCGGCAACGGCGGCCAGGAGAGCGCCTGCGGCTGGTGCAAGGACCGCTGGGGCCTGTCGTGGCAGATCACACCGCGCGTGCTCAGCGAGGCCATCAGTGACCCCGACCCGGCCGCGGCCAAGCGGGCGTTCACCGCGATGATGGAGATGACGAAGATCGACATCGCCAGGATCGAGGCGGCACGCCGGGGGTGAAGCACGGGATTGGATCGGTTGGCGCGTTTGCTCCCGCGACGCACACGCGCTTCGCGGCCATGGCTGCCCCTACGGGAAGTGGGGGTGGCTTCCCAGGATGACAGGCGGGGTTTTCCCGGCGGCAACGACGTTCCGGGCGGGCAAGGTGGCGATGGCCGCGGCGAAAGCGGCCACCCCTTCACCGAAAAGGACGACCGACGATGCAGAACCTGAGTTCCCTTCGTTTGACCGACAAGCAGTTGAGCGCATTGGATGCCGCACTGACCGAGCTGGAGGCACAGCTGGTGGGGCTGGTGGCGATGTCTGCCGCGCAGCGCAAGAAGCTCTCGCGCATGGGCAGCAAATCCGAAGCCTTCTGCCGGCAGACGTTGCATGTGCTGGCGCAGAACCCACAGGTGGTACCGGCGACGTTGAGCATCGCCGAGGCCCTGTCCGACCTGGACACGTTGGACCGCCTGCGCCCCCGCCTGCAGCGCATCCTGCGCCTTGCCGAACGGGCCTCCGATACCGACATCGCCCTGCGCAGCGACGTGATGCGCTGCGCCCTGGACGGTTACGCCCTGCTCAAGGTGGCCGGTCGCAACCAAGGCCTGGAAGCCCTGCGGCGCAATCTGGGCAGCCGCTTCTCCAAATCCTCGCGCGGCGGCAGGTCTTCCCCTTCGTGAAACCGTACTGACGGGGCTGGCGTCATCGCCCTAGCACTCGACCACAAAGAGGCCACCCACGGGCGGCCTCTTTCTTTTGCAGGAAGGTTGCGCGCCCGGGCGTCGTGTCACCGGCCCTGCCCTTCATTGGCCCGGCCGATGCTTCAACGGTCAACGTGTCGGCCTCACACGTGGCGCTTGAAGCGACATGGGCCACGCTCCCGGTGGCAGACGTGCCACATATGCTTGCCGCGCGCACCTTCAAGGGGCATGGATGCCGCTACAAGCGTCATGGATGGCGAAAAAAACGGCATCGTTGCCGGTTCATTCGCCACCGCTGGCGAAAAGAGCGGCATCGCTGCCGGTGTGAGCGGCACCGATGACACAACTCACGGCGCGAGCAGCGCTTACGGGGCAATCAACGCCCCGGTTTGGTGCGTGGCTTAGGACGCATGCGAGATTGCGGCCGCTGACGAACGCTGGCTTGGGGGATTACCAGGCGTTGGCGGTTTCGCGGACTACGCCGCGCCCACCGATGGAGCATTGCCAGGCGGCTCGGCGGGCTCGGCGGCTACCAGCGGGCGCTCCGGCGCCGGGCGGCTCGGGAAAGCGTGACGCAGGATGCGCCAGACCACCTGGCCGAACTGCTTCGGCAGTGAGCCGGTGTTGTAGTGCTGGCCGTAGCGGGCGCAGATGGCCTTCACGTCCACCGCCATCGCGGCATACCGGTTGGCGGGGATGTCGGGATAGAAGTGGTGCTCGATCTGGTGGCTGAGGTTGCCGGTCATCACGTCCAGCAACCGGCCGCCGGCGAGATTGGACGAACCGCGCAACTGGCGCAGGTACCAATGGCCGCGCGTCTCGTTGCGGATGCAGTCCTTGGGGAAGGTTTCGGCGTCGGCGGTGAAGTGGCCGCAGAAGATCACCACGTACGTCCACACGTTGCGGATGACGTTGGCCAGCAGGTTGCCCAGCAGCACCGGCAGGAAGAACGGGCCGGCCAGTGCCGGAAACAGCACGTAGTCCTTCAGCAGTTGCTTGAGCATCTTGCGGCGCACCGGCCTGGCCTGCGCCCACAGCTGCCGCAGCGTGATCTTGCGGTTGAGCAGGCGGCCCACGCGCAGGTCCTGTATGGCGATGCCCCACTCGAACAGCAGCGCGAACACCACCGCCACGAACGGCTGCGCCAGGAAGAACGGATGCCAGCGCTGCTCGGGGAAGATGCGCAGCAGCCCGTAGCCGATGTCATCGTCCAGCCCGCGCACGTTGGTGTAGGTGTGGTGGCGGAAATTGTGGGTTTTGCGCCAGTTCTCGGCGGTGCCGACGATGTCCCACTCGTAGGTCTTGCCCTGCAATGACGGGTCGCCCATCCAGTCGTACTGGCCATGGATGACGTTGTGCGCCAGCTCCATGTTCTCCAGGATCTTGGACAGCGCCAGCAGCACCACGCCGGCGATCCAGGCCGGCACCAGCACGCTGTGCACGAATGCCCCCAGGAACAGCAGCGTGCGCCCGGCGACGCCGGTCCAGCGCACGGCCGCGACGATCCTGCGGATGTAGCGCGCGTCGGCGGCGCCCAGCGAAGCCAGGTGCCTGGCGCGCACCGCGTCGAGTTCATCGCCGAAGGCCTGCAGTTCGGCCGCGGACAGGGTGCGGTTGTGCACGGAAGACATCGATTACAGCTCCAGGGCGAGATCGGTACTGGCGCTGTTGACGCACAGCTTCAGCGAGGTGGACGGTTCGGCGGCGTAGTCGCCGGTCAGCGTATGCCGGGTGATGCCGGACACCTTGTCGCAGACGCAGGTGTTGCAGATGCCCATGCGGCAACCACTGGCCGGCTGGATGCCCTGAGCCTCCAGCGCCGCCAGCAAGGGCTTGCCGCGCGGCAGCGTCAACGTGCGACCGGTCCGCAGCAGCTGCACCTGCACGCTGCCCTGCTCGATGTCCGGCAAGGCCGGTTGGCTGAAGGCCTCGCTTTCGAACTGGGCAACCTGGCCCTGCAGGCGTTGCCGTGCCGCTTCAACGAACCCGGCCGGCCCGCAGGCCAGCACCCGCGTGGCCGCCGGTGCATCCAATGCCGCGAAGTCGTGCGCATCCACGCGCGCCGCGGGCGCGGCCGCATCGCGGGTCAGCAACAGTTGCAGGTGGAAGTGCGGATGGCGGGCGGCAAGCGCCTGCAGCTCCTCGACGAAGCACAGCTCCTCGCGGCGACGCGCCCAGTACAACAGGTCCACGGCCACCGGCATGCCCTGCGCATCCAGCGCTTGCAGCAGCGAGCGCATCGGTGTGATGCCGCTGCCGGCGGCCAGCAACAACAGGCGCTGGCCTGGATCGGTGCGCAGGGTCATCTCACCAAAAGCCTGGCCCAGCGCGATCACGTCGCCTGGCCGGGCATTGCGGGTCAGCCAGGTGCTGGCCTTGCCATCGGGGATTGCCTTGACGGTGATGGCCAGGCGCCCATTGGGCAGCACGGTCGGGCTGTAGCTGCGGGTGACCAGGCGGCCATCCACCTCCACGCCGACGTTGATGTGCTGGCCCGCCTGCACCCCGGCGAAGTGCCGGTTGGGTTGCAGCTCCAGGGTCACCGCATCGGCGCTGGCGGCGTTGCGGGCCACGACACGCGCCAACGGGCGGCGCAGCGTCCACAGGCGATTGACGCGGGTAGACCAGAAATCGAAGAAGCCCTCGCTCAGCCAGGGGATCTGGGGGGGCGTGGCATTACGGTAGACAGCACTCATGGCGACGAACTATACGGCCGAGCATACAGCTGTGTATACACTCGTATATTCACCATACCGGCTATGATTCACGAATCCGTCCATCCTGCCCGCGATGACCCGTCCCGATCAGCCCTTGACCCACCACGACGACCAGCACCCGGCACGCAAGGCTTCGATCTCGCGCGACGACCTGCTGGCGGCGGCGTTGGCGCTGATCGGCCCGCATCGCAGCGTGTCCACGTTGAGCCTGCGCGAGGTGGCCCGCGAAGCAGGGATCGCCCCGAATTCGTTCTATCGCCAGTTCAGGGACATGGACGAGCTGACCGTGGCCCTGATCGACCTGGCGGGCCGCTCGCTGCGCACCATCATCGGCCAGGCCCGCCTGCGTGCGGCCGACAGCAACCGCGGCGTGATCCGCCTGTCGGTGGAAACCTTCATGGAGCAGCTGCGCGCCGACGACCGGCTGATGCACGTGCTGCTACGTGAGGGCACCGCCGGCTCGGACGCCTTCAAGCAGGCGGTGGACCGTGAGCTCAACTATTTCGAGGACGAGCTCAAGGTGGACCTGGTACGCCTGGCCGCACTGGACGGCGCCACGCTGCATGAGCCCGCGCTGGCCGCCAAGGCCATCACCCGCCTGATCTTCGCCATGGGCGGCACCGCCATGGACCTGCCGGAAGAGAAGGACCCGGAGCTGATCGAGCAGATGTCGCAGATGATCCGCATGATCATCACGGGCGCACGCGTGCTGGGACGCAACCCCGTCCGCGCCTGAGCGGCGCAGCCTTGCCCGCCTGCGCACCCGCGGGCAGGCCACCACCCTCACCTGCCGCAACACCCACCCGAACCTGCCACGGTCAGCGCTGCAGGCACTCCCGGTAACGTCCGTCCACGCGGTTGGCGAACCACTCGGTGGTCAGCTCACGGGTGATCTTGGGGCTGTCCAGGCGGATGCCGGGGATCACCGCGCGCGGCAACGGCTTGCCGGCCCGGGATTCGGCCAGGGCGAACACGCGCTGGTGCAGCGGGCTCTCGCTGAAAGCCAGTTGGTCCGCCTGCTCCAGCGCCCGCCGGATGCCCCGCTCGTCCATTCCCAGCGCCGCGCCCAGTTGCCGCACGGCACGCTCGGTCTGGCCCGGCGCATCCAGCGGCGCCCCCGGTGCCAGCAGGTCACCATCCAGCGCCAGCGCCTGCCCGGTGGCAACCGCCACCGCGTTCTGGAAGGCCGCATTGCGGCTGGCATACCAGCCGGCGTTGTAGTCGGCGAACCGGTGCACCTTGCGGGTATACGGCGTTTCATAGCCCAGCAGGTGCATCGTGCCGAAGTACACGCCACCGCGCCGGCTGAACACCTCGTCGCGGATACTGGCCTGCACCGGGTACGGATACCCTTGGGCATGCGCCTGCGCAAAGGGGATGCTGACCTGCATCGCGCCACCGGTCTGCACCGGGTTCTTGCCGGCGAACAAGCGTTGCCCCAGCGGCACGCGGTCGATGATCTCCTCATACAGGCGGCTGAGGTCACGCTCGGTACGCACCCCGGCCAGCTTGTCACCGTAGCTGCGGCCATCGGTTGCCTTGATCCGCAGGCCGGCATCCACCAGCAGGCCCGGGACATGCAACGCCGAGGCACGCCGGTCGATCTCCTGGCGCGCGATGCGCGGCAGGTTGGCGACGGCCGGATCGGCGCGATACCCCGACTCCTGCTCGATCACCGCCAGCACCGCGCAGATGTTCTCGGCGTTGGGGGCAATGCGCTGCGCGGCGAAGGCCGCCTGTATGTCCGCCGCCCAACCGGCACGGTCCGCGGTCCGCGCAGGGATGCGACGCTCGATCTCGTTGCGCACCACGTCCGCCGGCGGACCCGGGGCGGGCGCCGGCACCGTGCTGCAGGCAGCCAGGACGCCCATCGCAACCGCCCCCAGCAGGACACGGTGCAGGGGCAGCGGCAAGACGGGCATGAAAGCGGCATTCACAGCGGGCATCCCGGGTACATGAAGGTCGAACTCAGCGTGCGTGCAATGCCCGGCACAGTACGTTGCCGGCCCCCACTGCGCCACAGCGCCGTCTTCATGATCGCCGCCGCACTGTACGGGTGGCGCTCGGCTGCGGTATCTATAGCGCTCGTGTTCCCACGGATGGACCGCATGACACTTCCGCACACCCGCCTCCGCCTGCGCTGGCTCACCGCCGTCGCCGGCGTCCTGATCCTTGCCGGTTGCGGTGAGAAGACCGAGCAGGAGCAGCTGGAGGCATTGCGCGACAGCCTGACCTACACGCAGTACCGGCGCCTTTCGCACCACGGCCTGCCCGCCTCCTACAACGCCTGGCGCGAGGGCATGCGGATGGCCGGCAGCGAGCCCACGCCGGAGCTGACGCCCGATACCGAATGCATGATCCATGGCCTGCTCGGCTACAGCGCGCTCAGCGCTGACCGCAGCACCATTGCCATCGCCGAATCGGACATCGTCGATGCCCTGCCCGCCTGCAGGGACTACGCGCAGATCAGCGCCGCCCTCCGCTCGGTGGCCTTCCACCGGCGGGAATGGCCGCAACTGGCCGAACAGCAGAGCGAATTCGCGATCAACGGCGGCAAGACGCTCGACGCCGGGCAGGCCACCGAGGCACGGATGCGGATGCTGATCGTGCATGCCGCACTGGGTTACAAGGCCATCACGGACAAGCGCTGGGACCGTGCCCAGGTCCATATCGACGCGATCGCACTGAGCCTGAAACAGCCGTGGCTGTCGGAGCTGGGGCGTGCCGGGCTGGCCATCAACAATGGCGACGTGCGCGAAGGGCTGGTGATGCTCAAGCGCCTGAGCGAGAACCCGCAGGTGCCGCCGGAAGCGCGCGCCTATCTGGGTGAACTGATCGGGCAGATCGAGGCCGAGACCGGCGACGTCGATTCCAGCCTGTGGATGGCCAGGGTGTTCACCAAGGTGGTCTGGGGCGAGATCAAGCGGCACGGGCCGGATGGGCTGGCCAGCCTGATGGAGTTCGTCGACCAGCAGAGCGCGAAGGTCGACCAGTTGATGGGCGACGGCAAGGGCATGCTCGACGGCTGGTGGCAGTCGGCCAAGGAACACCTGCGCAGCGACGGCAAGTCGTTCGACGACTGAGCCGCGCCTGTTTTCTTTCTTCCCGGGACGGTCATCCGCCCCGCAACGTTCTGGATGCATGACATGACGTTTCATATCCGCGACGAGCAACCCGCCGACATCGACGCGATCCACCGCCTGACCGAGGCTGCATTCGCCGAGGCGGTCCATTCCAGCCATACCGAGCAGTTCATCGTTGCCGCGTTGCGTGCGGCCGGGCAGCTGACGGTGTCGCTGGTGGCCGAGGAGCACGGCGAGCTGATCGGGCACGTCGCGATATCGCCGGTGGTGCTGTCATCGGGCGACGCCGGCTGGCATGGCCTGGGGCCGATATCGGTCCGCCCGGATCGCCAGGGCCAGGGGATTGGAGCGGCGTTGATGCGGGCGGCGATTGATCGCTTGACGCAGCTGGGCAGTGCCGGCTGCGTGCTGCTGGGGGAACCGGGGTACTACGCGCGGTTCGGCTTCAAGGTAGTTCCGGGACTGGAGCTGCCGGGGGTTCCGCCGGCGTACTTCCAGGCACTGCCGCTGGCCGGCACCGTACCGGTGGCGCAGGTGCACTACCACGCGGCATTCGAAGCAACGGCATCCCCATAGGAGCGGCCTCGGCCGCGAAGCCGCGATTCCTGCAGTCTCGCAAAGCTACCCCTCCCCAGCCCTCCCCTTCGCTGCGCGAAAGGGAGGGAGCGCAGCACCGGCGCACGCACACCTCGTAGGAGCGGCCTCGGCCGCGAAGCCACGACTCCTGCAGTCTCGCAAAGCTACCCCTCCCCAACCCTCCCCTTCGCTGCACGAAAGGGAGCGCAGCACCGGCGCTCATGCGCCCCGTAGGAGCGGCCTCGGCCGCGAAGCCACGATTCCTGCAGCCCCCGCACAAGTTCCCCCTCCCCAGCCCTTTCCTTCGCTGCGCGGAAGGGAGGGAGCGCAGCACCGGTGCTCATACACCCCGTAGGAGCGGCCTCGGCCGCGAAGCCACGATTCCTGCAGTCTCGCAAAGCTACCCCTCCCCAACCCTCCCCTTCGCTGCACGAAAGGGAGCGCAGCACCGGCGCTCATGCACCCCATAGGAGCGGCCTCGGCCGCGAAGCCACGATTCCTGCAGTCTCGCAAAGCTACCCCTCCCCAACCCTCCCCTTCGCTGCACGAAAGGGAGCGCAGCACCGGCGCTCATGCACCCCGTAGGAGCGGCCTCGGCCGCGAAGCCACGATTCCTGCAGCCCCCGCACAAGTTCCCCCTCCCCAGCCCTCCCCTTCGCTGCGCGAAAGGGAGGGAGCGCAGCACCGCCGCGCATCCCGCACCCATCGACGCACCCAATCCGGTCACCGCCATCGCGCGCCCGATACGCTAGGCTTGTCGCCCCAACGCCAGCAACGGCACACGTCTTGAGAACCGTCCACGCAACCCGCTACATCACACCGCTGCGCGAAGGGGGGTCCCTGCCAGCCGTGATCGAGGCCGACGACGATGGCATGTACGTCATCAAATTCCGTGGTGCCGGCCAGGGACCGAAGGCGCTGATCGCCGAACTGGTCGCCGGCGAACTGGCCCGCGCGCTTGGCTTGCCCATCCCGGAGATCGTCCTGGTCGAACTGGACCGCGAATTCGCGCGCACCGAGCCGGACCCCGAGATCCAGGACCTCATCCGCGCCAGCGAGGGCACCAACCTGGGCAGCGACTACCTGCCCGGTGCAATCAACTACGATCCGGCGGCGATGCAGCCCGATGCCGAGCTGGCCTCGCGCATCGTCTGGTTCGATGCCTACACCAGCAACGTGGACCGCACCGTACGCAACCCCAACCTGATGGTCTGGCACCGCAAGCTGTACCTGATCGACCACGGTGCCGCGCTGTACTTCCACCACGACTGGGAGAACGCCGGCGAGGCCTGCGCCAAGCCCTTCGTCCTCATCCGTGACCATGTGCTGCTGCCCTTCGCCAAGGACATCGCCGGCGCCGACCGCGCACTGGCCCCGCTGCTGACCGATGCGGTCATCGACGACATCGTCGCGTTGATCCCGGACGCCTGGCTGCAGGACGAGCCCGCGTTTGCCGATGCCGCCAGCTACCGCAAGGCCTACGCCGATTACCTCAAGCGCCGCCTGCAGCTGCGGGATGCATTCGTACAGGAGGCCATCCGTGCCCACGCTGCACACGTATGACTACGCGGTGATCCGCGTCGTGCCGCGGGTCGAGCGTGAGGAGTTCATCAATGTCGGCGTGATCGTGTCCTGCCCGAGCGCCGGGCATCTGCAGGCGGCCATCGAGATCGATGAAGCACGCCTGCAGGCGTTCGCCCCGCAACTGGACCTGGAGGCATTGCGCCCCTGGCTGGACGCCATCGTCGCCATCTGCGAAGGCCGCGCCGAAGCCGGCCCGATCGCACAGCTGCCGCCGCGGGCACGCTTCCATTTCCTCACCGCCAAGCGCAGCTCGGTGGTGCAGACCTCGGTGACCCACGTCGGCCGCACCCGCGAACCGGCGGGCATCGTCGAGCACCTGCTCGAACGGATGGTGCGCGTACCGCGCTGATCGCCGGCACGTGCACGCCAGGACAATGGCCCGCATCACGCGGGCCATTGTTCATTCGGCGTCCGTCAGGGCACGCGCGGCATCGCGCAGCGCGAACTTCTGCACCTTGCCGGTGGCCGTCCGTGGCAGCGGCCCGAACACGAAACGCTTGGGTACCTTGAAGCCGGCCAGATTCTGGCGGCAATGCGCCAGGGCTGCGTCCGGGCTGAGGTCCAGTTCGTCCTTCAACTCGACGAAGGCACATGGCGTCTCGCCCCACTTCGGGTCCGGCCTGGCCACCACGGCCGCGGCGAGCACCGACGGGTGGCGGCACAGCACGTCTTCCACTTCCAGCGAGGAAATGTTCTCGCCGCCGGAAATGATCACGTCCTTGGAGCGGTCACGGATCTTCACGTTGCCGTCGGCATACACCACGGCAAGGTCACCGGTACGGAACCAGCCGCCGGAGAAAGCCGCATCGGTGGCGCGGGGGTTCTTCAGGTAGCCCTTCATGGTGATGTTGCCGCGGAACATGATTTCCCCGACGCTGGCGCCATCCCACGGCACCGGCTGCAGGGTATCGGGGTCCAGCACCTGCATGTCTTCCTGCAACAGGCAGGCCACGCCCTGGCGACTGTTGAGCTCGGCGCGTTCATCGATGGGCAACCGCGCCCACTCCGGCTTGGGCTGACAGATCGATGCAGGGCCGTAGACTTCGGTGAGGCCGTAGACGTGGGTGATCTCCACGCCCATGCGTTCCATCTCTTCCAGCACCGCCGCCGGCGGCGCGGCACCGGCCACCTGCCCCTTCACGCCGGCAAGCCCTTGCTTCAGTTCCTCCGGTGCCGCCGCCAGCGCGGCATGCACCACCGGCGCACCGCAGTAGTGGGTGACGCCATGTGTGCGCATCAGCTCCAGCACCTGCTTGCGGTCGAATCGCCGCAGGCAGACCTGGGTGCCGGCGACGGCAGCCATCGTCCACGGGAAACACCAACCGTTGCAGTGGAACATCGGCAGCGTCCACAGGTAGACCGGATGCGGCGGCATGCCCCAATCGATGATGTTGGCCACCGCGTTCAAGTAGGCGCCGCGATGGTGATAAACCACGCCCTTCGGGTCGCCGGTGGTGCCCGAGGTGTAGTTCAGCGCGATCGCATTCCATTCGTCGCCGGGCAGGCCGTAGGCGAACGTCGGGTCACCGGTTTCCAGCAACGCTTCGTACTCGATCGCGCCAAGGAACTCGCCTTCCTCGATGGCCGCATCGTCCACGTCGATGACCTGCGGTGCCTGCCGGCACAGCGCCAGCGCCCGCTTCATCACCGGCGAGAACTCGCGGTCCACGAACACCACCTTGGCCTCGCCGTGGTCCAGCATGAATGCAAGCGTTTCCGCGTCCAGGCGGGTGTTCAGCGTATTGAGCACGGCACCGAGCATGGCCGGGGCGAAGTGCAGCTCGATCATCGCCGGCGTATTGGGCAGCAGCGCCGCCACGGTATCGCCTTCGGCCACGCCCATGCGCTGCAACGCCGACGCCAACCGACGGCAACGCGCCTGCACCTGGGCCCAGTTCAGGCGCCGCTCGCCATGCACCACCGCCAATCGCTGCGGGTGCACGGTAGCCGCCTTGCGCAGGAAGCTCAGCGGTGACAACGGCGTGTAGTTGGCCTGGTTGCGGCCAAGATCCTGGTACATCGAGGGGCCCTCTCTCCGGTGATGTGCCGGCAGAGAGTCGGGCAGGACGCGGGGGTTTGTCGCTGCGACCTTAGTCGCAGGGAATTGGCTCATTGCTGCCGGACGGCCCGTCCTGCGTTGGGGTCCGCGCCGGAGGTGCCCTCTCCACAGGCCTGGCGCACGCGCCCTCCATCCTTCCCGGCGCAGGCCCGCAAGCGGCGTTCCCGCAAAAAGAAAGGCGCCGGCAAGCCGGCGCCCTTCTCATTCCAACCGCCGCAGCGATCAGCTTTCCGGCGTGGCTGGTGCCGTCTCATCCGCCGAGGTATTGGCGTCGTCGTCGAGCACGTCCTCACCGTCGTCCAGCGAGGCATCCAGGCGTTCGACGGCCTGCAGCTTCTCGCCCTTGGACAGGCGGATCAGGGTCACGCCCTGGGTGTTGCGGCCCACGCGCGAGATTTCCGAGCCGCGGGTACGCACCAGCGTGCCGCCGTCGGAGATCAACAGCACTTCATCGCTGGTGCCCATCAGCACCGCACTGACCAGCTTGCCGTTGCGCTCGCTGGTCTGGATGCCAATCACACCCTGGGTGCCACGACCCTTGCGCGGGTAGTCGGCCAGTGGGGTGCGCTTGCCGTAGCCGTTCTCGGTCGCGGTCAGGATGTAGCGGATGCTGGCATCGTCGCTGCCGTTGTCGACGATCTCGCCGCCATCGGTTGCCACTTCCTCGACGCTGCTGCCCTCGTCCTCGTTCTCGTCCTCGGCGCCGCCGGCGCTTTCGGCCACGATCAGGCTGACCACTTCCTCGCCGTTGGCGAGCTTGATGCCGCGCACACCGGTGGCGGTACGGCCCATCGAGCGGACCCGGTCCTCGCCGAAGCGGACGGTCTTGCCGTTGGACGCGAACAGCAGCACGTCGCGCTCGCCATCGGTCAGGCCAACGCCGACCAGCGCATCGCCTTCATCGAGGTTGATGGCGATCTTGCCGCGCGCCAGACGGAACGCGAACTCGCTCAGCGGCGTCTTCTTGACCGTACCGTTGCGGGTGGCGAAGAACACGAAGTGGTTGTCGTCGTACTCGCGTACCGGCAACACCGCCTGCACGCGCTCGTCGTTCTCCAGCGCGATCCAGTTGATGATCGGGCGGCCGCGCGCGGTCGAGCCGGCCTCCGGCAACTGGTGCACCGGCAGCCAGAACACCTTGCCCGAGCTGGTGAAGGTCAGCAGCGTGTCGTGCGTATTGACCAGCCACAGCTGTTCGATCGAATCCTCGTCCTTGGTCGCCGCCGCACTGCGGCCGCGGCCACCGCGACGCTGGGCGCGGTAGGCACTGACCGGCTGGCGCTTGACGTAACCGGCGCGCGACAGCGTCACCACCACGTCTTCCGGCGCGATCAGGTCGAGGATGTCGAGGTCTTCCTCGCTGTGGCGGATCTCGGTGCGGCGCTCGTCGCCGTACTCGACCTTGATGGCGACCAGTTCCTCGCGGATGACCTGGCGCAGGCGCTCCGGGTCTTCCAGGATCTCGATGAGGCCGGCGATCACCACCAGCAACTGGCGGTATTCCTCGGTCAGGCGGTCCTGCTCCAGCCCGGTCAGGCGGTGCAGGCGCATTTCCAGGATCTGGGTGGCCTGGACTTCCGACAACTGGTAGTTGCCGTTGACCAGGCCGATGCCCTTGGGCAGGTCTTCCGGACGCGACGCCTCGGCACCGGTGGCGGCCAGCAACGAGCCCACCAGGCCCGGCTCCCACACCTTGGCCAGCATGCGCTCCTTGGCCTCGCCCGGGTTGGCCGACGTCTTGATCAGCTCGATCATCTCGTCGATGTTGGCCAATGCGACGGTCAGGCCTTCCAGCACGTGCGCGCGGGCACGGGCCTTGCGCAGTTCGAAGATGGTGCGGCGGGTAACCACTTCACGGCGATGGCGGAGGAAGGACTCCAGCATCTCCTTGAGGTTCATCAACTTCGGGCGGCCGTCGACCAGCGCCACCATGTTGATGCCGAACACCGACTCCATCTGGGTCTGCTGGTACAGGTTGTTGAGCACAACCTCGGCAGACTCACCGCGCTTGATCTCGATGTAGATGCGCATGCCGTCCTTGTCGGACTCATCGCGCAGCTCGCTGATGCCTTCGAGCTTCTTTTCCTTGACCAGCTCGGCGATCTTCTCGATCAACCGCGCCTTGTTCACCTGGTACGGGATCTCGGTGACGATGATCGACTCGCGGCCATTGTCGGCCACTTCGATATCGGCCTTGGCACGGATGCGCACGCGGCCACGGCCGGTGCGGTAGCCGGCGATGATGCCGGCGGTGCCATTGATGATGCCGGCGGTCGGGAAGTCCGGGCCCGGGATGTATTCCATCAGGCCATCGACATCGATCGACGGGTCGTCGATCAAGGCGATGCAGGCACTGATGGACTCCGCCAGGTTGTGCGGCGGGATGTTGGTGGCCATGCCCACCGCGATGCCGGCCGAACCGTTGACCAGCAGGTTCGGGAACCGGGTCGGCATGACCGTCGGCTCCAGTTCCTTCTCGTCGTAGTTGGGCTGGAAATCGACGGTTTCCTTGTCCAGGTCGGCGATCAGCTCATGCGCCAGGCGCGACATGCGCGCCTCGGTGTATCGCATGGCCGCGGCCGAGTCACCGTCGATCGAACCGAAGTTACCCTGGCCGTCCACCAGCATGTAACGCAGCGAGAACGGCTGCGCCAGACGCACCAGCGTGTCGTATACCGACTGGTCGCCATGCGGGTGGTACTTACCGATGACGTCACCGACGATACGCGCCGACTTGTAGTAGGGCTTGTTGCTGTGCGCGCCCAGTTCGTTCATCGCGAACAGGACACGGCGATGGACCGGCTTGAGGCCATCGCGTGCATCGGGGAGTGCGCGTCCGACGATCACGCTCATGGCGTAATCGAGGTAGCTCTTGCGCATCTCGTCTTCCAGTTTTACCTGGATGATTTCCTTGGCTGTTTCTGCCATTCGGGTTCCGTTGTCTGGTGACGATCCCGTCCGGTGGAGTGGCCTTGGAGGCAACCCCGCCGGAGCCTTGAATCAACCGATGGAGTCTATCACAGACGGGGGTTTTACCGGAACAAATCAGGAACTTAGGCGCCGCTTTCTGGACGATGCCGGCGTGCCGCGCCGGCACGGGAAACACCACGGAGCCAAGCCACGCTCCGCGGGGGCCTTGCCGGGAGCCCCCTTGCCGGGCGTGGCTCGGCACTACCGGGGTGGACGCTGGCTAGGGCCGGGTGCTGATTCAGGCGAAGGCCGCTGCCATGGCCGCGGCGTCCGGCTTCAGGATCACGCCGCGCTCGGTGACGATGGCATCGATCAGCTCGCCCGGGGTGACATCGAACACCGGGTTCCAGGCAGCAATGCCTTCGGCCACGGTGCGCACGCCACCGACGCCGAACAGCTCGCCCGGGTCACGCTGCTCGATCTCGATCTGGTCGCCATGGGCGGTGTTCATGTCCACCGTCGAGGACGGCGCCACCACCATGAACTTGACGCCGTGGTGGCGCGCGGCGATGGCCAGCTGGTAGGTGCCGATCTTGTTGGCGGTATCGCCATTGGCGCAGATGCGGTCGGCGCCGACGATCACCCACTGCACCGCACCGGTCTTCATCAGGTGCGAGGCGGCCGAGTCGGCGATCAGGGTGGCGTCGATGCCGTCCTGCTGCAGTTCCCACACGGTCAGCCGTGCACCCTGCAACCACGGCCGGGTTTCGCCGGCAAACACGCGCGCGATGTTGCCCTGCGCCTTGCCGGCGCGGATCACGCCCAGCGCGGTGCCAAAGCCCGCGGTGGCCAGTGAACCGGTGTTGCAATGGGTCAGAACCCCGCTGCCCGGGGCGATCAACCCGGCGCCCAGTGCGCCCATGTGCCGGTTGGCGGCCAGGTCTTCGTCGGCGATGGCCTGCGCTTCCAGCGCCAGCACTTGCTTCCAGTCCGTCCCGGCTGTCGCCAGCGCCCGGCGCATGCGCGCCAGCGCCCAGGCCAGGTTGACGGCGGTCGGGCGCGAGGCATTCAGGCGCTCCAGCGCCGGCTCCAGCATCGCCAGCGCCGCAGCGCCATCGGCCGCCTGCACTTCGCGCGCCGCCAGCACCACGCCCCAGGCCGCGGCGATGCCGATGGCCGGCGCGCCCCGCACGGTCAACGCATGGATGGCCTCGGCCACGGCGTCGCTGTCATGGCACAGCACGTGCTCCACGACGAACGGCAGCTTGCGCTGGTCCAGCAGTTCAAGGGCGTCCCCCGTCCAGCGGATCGGGCGGATGTGGTCGTAACGGGCGTAATCGATGGTGGGGATGGCGTTCATCGGGCCATTGTAATCGGCCCGCCTGGCGGCCCGTTCAATCGGCGGAAAATTCCGCCCGGCAGCCTTTGTCGACCCAGATGCCGAAGCGATCCCAGCCCCAGCTGTCGCCCTCGCGGCAGGCCGCGCTGGACAGCTGTTCGACCAGGGTGACCCGGCGGGTGACGCTGACGCCGCATTCGCGGCGCAGCCCGCCCTTGGATTCGCAGACGACGCGGCGTGGGACGTCGACGAAGCCCGAGCCGTCCTCGGCGCCCACCTCGAACTGGCCCTGGCACCCGCGGCTGACCCAGATCTCGTTGCGGTCGTAGCCCCAGCTACGCCCTTCCCGGCACGGCAGTACCGACTGCTGGCGCAACAGTCGCACCGGGGCACCGCGCAGGACCACCGGGCAGGATTCGTAGCGCCCCTTCGACTCGCAGCGCACCACCCGCCGCGACACCCGCGAGCTGCTGCCACGGCGGGCGAACTCGGCACGACAGCCTTCGCTGACCCAGATCGCGTCGCCCTCCACGCCCCAGCTGGTTTCGCGGATGCAATCACGGCTGGAGAGCTGGCGCACCATCTGCACGCCACGGGAGACATCCATCGGACAGAACACGCGTTCCATCTCGCCGGACTCGCAGCGCACGACCAAGGGCGCCGGGGTGTCAGGCCCGCCCCCCTCCGCTGCAAGCAGCGAAGGCGACACCAGCAACAACAGGCCAAAAACTCCCTTCATCCGATGCTCACGCCCCCTTGCAGCCTTGATGGATTCCGGCACGGGCACAGTGCCCGAGTGGTTGTGATCAAAGCATCATCATCGCCATGCCGGCAAGGCAGGTCCATGACCTGAACGGGTGATTGGCCTGAAATCATCGGCATTACGGGGAATATTCAGATGATTCCCGTTCATCCCGCGATAGCGTCCTCGCCGATGAACGCCGCGTCTGTTCAGGCCATGCGCATCGCAAGACGGTTCAGGCGTTGGCGAAGTCGAACGCCAGCACGTCGGCGATGCGCGAGGTGCCGGCCAACGCCATCAGCAGGCGATCCACGCCCACCGCTACGCCCGCGCAGGCAGGCATCGACGGCAGCGCCGCCAGGAATGCCTCATCCAGCGGCAACACCTCCGCACCACGCGAAGCGCGGATCGCGAGGTCACGCTGGAAGCGCTGGCGCTGCTCCTGCGCGTCGGTCAGCTCGTGGTAGCCGTTGGCCAGTTCGAACGTCCCCAGGTACAACTCGAAGCGCTCGGCCACCGGCGGATCCTCCCTGCGGATCCTGGCCAGTGCCGCCTGGGTGGCGGGCCAGTCATGGATGACGGTGATCTGGTCAGGCAGGAAGTGGGCCTGGATGCGATGGGTCATCAGCAGGTCCAGCCAATCATCGCGGGTCAGGCCCTCGGGCTGGATGCCGACCTCACCCAGCGCCGCGCGCAGGGTGGCTTCATCGGCCAGGAAGGGATCCAGCCCGATCGTCTCCAGGAACAACTGGCGGTAGGTCAGTACGCGCACCGACGCTTCGCGGCCCACCGCGGCCAGCGCTTCGCGCACCAGCGCGACGGTTTCCTCGATCAGCTGGTGATGATCCCAGCCGACGCGGTACCACTCCAGCATGGTGAACTCGGGGTTGTGCCGGCCACCGGCTTCGCCGTTGCGAAACACCCGGCCCAGTTCGTAGCAATCGCCCACGCCGGCGGCCAGCAGCCGCTTGAGGGGATATTCCGGCGAGGTCCGCAGCCAGCGCAGCGGCGAACCGGCATCCACGTGCCCGGTGAAGCGGGTCTGGAAGCCCTCGATGTTCGGCTCGGTGTTGCCGGCGGCGGACATGATCGGCGTTTCCACCTCCAGCACCTCCCGGCGCGCGAAGAACGCGCGGATCAGTGCATTCAGACGTGCCCGCTGGCGCAATGCCTCGATCACGAGTGCAGCTCCCCGACCGCGTCGACCAGCGGCAACGTCAGGATGTCGCGTGCGTCATCGCGATACCCGGCCGACAGGTACAGCGACTTGGCCCGCGCGTTGTGGTGATTGACCTCCAGCCGGATCACCGCCGCGCCCTGCCCTGCGGCCCAGTCCCGCGCCAGCGCCAATGCCTGCCGGCCCCAACCACGGCCACGCGCGGCGGGCGCGAGGTATAACTCGTCGAGCAGAACGAAACGCCCTCCCTGCTCCACGCTGAAACACCACCCCAGTGTCACGTAACCCGCGTCGGCAACCGCCTCGGAGGACAACAACAGGACGGCGCCGCAGCGCGCATCCTCCAGCACCGTGCGCAGGCCGGGCTCGACCAGCGCGGGCTGGTAGGTGATGCGGTCTTCCGCATAGAAATCACGGACCATGCCGATGATGCGCGGGAAGTCCTGCGCGTCGGCGACACGGCATTTCAGTTCGTCGCTCATGCCTGCTTCCCGTTCTCGGCGAGGAAGGCCAGCAGCCGGGCTTCATCCCACACCGCCACGCCCAGTTCATTGGCCTTGTCCAGTTTGGAACCGGCCTCTGTGCCGGCGACGACGAAGCTGGTCTTCTTCGACACGCTGCCGGCGACCTTGGCGCCCAGCGCCTCCAGCTGCGCCTTGGCGTCGTCGCGGTTCATCTGCGCCAGCGTGCCGGTCAGCACCACGGTCTGGCCTTCCAGCGGACCGGCCGCCTGCTGCTGCGCCTCGGGCGTCAGCGCCAGCAACTGCTGCAACGCAGCCCCGGCGGCGGAGAACAAGGCGGCGTTGGCATCCACGTCCAGCCATGCCACCAGCGCATTGGCGGTCTCCGCCGGCAATCCGGCGGTGACGAAGTTGTGCGCGCTTTCGTCGCGGATCGCCTCGGCCGAGGGGAACGCTTCGGCCAACTGCTTGGCCCGTACCGGCGTGACCTTGGGAATCTCCAGGTCCTGCAGCATGTTGGCCAGGTTCAGCTCGGCGCGCAGCTTGGCGTGGGGGGCGTGTGCATCGGTGATCTGCACGCCCCGTGCCAGCAACGCATCGATGGCCTGCTGGTTGCCCGGCTGCGCCATGAAGTGGCCGATCGAACGCGCGACTTCACCACCGATGTCGGGCACCCGCTTGAACAGCGGCCACGGCATGCGGCGGATCAGCGCCAGGTCACCAAACCAGACCGACAACGCCTTGGCGGTGCTCTCGCCGACGTGCTCGATGCCCAGCGCGAACAGCAGCCGGCTGAGCGTGGTACTGCGGCTGTTGGCGATGGCGGCGATGAGGTTGTCGGCCCACTTGGTCGCGATCTTCTTCGTGTTCCATTCGAAACGGGCGGGCACCGACAATGCCCGCGCACGCCAGCCGGCGTCGGCCGCGTCCAGCCGGAGGATCTGGTTCAGCGTCCCGCCGCTGCCTTCCGGTGCCAGATGCAGGCTGAGCTGCGACGCCAAGGCCTCCGGCGATTCGGCATCCAGCGCCAGCTTCAGCACCAGCAACTGGTCGCGCTGCAGCGCGTACAGGTCGGCCACGCCGCGCACGATGCCGGCATCCACCAGCGTCTCGATGTACTTGTCACCGAGCCCATCGATGTCCATGGCCTTGCGCGAGGCGAAATGGGCAATGGCCTCCTTGCGCTGCGCCGGGCAGCTCAGCTCACCGGAGCAACGCCATACCGCCTCGCCTTCCTCGCGGACGATTTCCGAACCGCACACCGGGCAGTTGGCCGGCATCTGCCACGGCGTGGTGCCCTCGGGGCGGCGGTCGGTGATGACGCTGACCACTTCCGGGATCACGTCACCGGCACGGCGCACGATCACCGTGTCGCCGACGCGCACGTCCAACCGCGCGATCTGGTCGGCGTTGTGCAGGGTGGCGTTGGTCACCACCACGCCGGCCACGTGCACCGGCTTCAGGCGGGCCACCGGCGTCGCCGCGCCGGTGCGGCCGATCTGGATCTCGATGGCCTCGACCGTGGTGGTCTGCTCCTGCGCCGGGAACTTGTGGGCGATGGCCCAACGCGGCGCGCGCGCAACGAAGCCCATTTCCTGCTGGCCTTCGCGGTCATCGAGCTTGTAGACCACGCCATCGATGTCGAAGGCCAGGCCGTCGCGGCGCGCGCCGATGTCGCGGTAATACGCCAGCAGGCCATCGGCACCTTCCACCACCTGGCACAGGTCGCTGACCGGGAAGCCCCAGCGCGCCAGCTGCGCGAGCGTGCCGGAATGGGTCGGCGGCAGTTCACCGTCCACTTCGCCCAGACCGTAGGCATAGAAGCTCAGCGGGCGTTGGGCGCTGATCTTCGGGTCCAGCTGGCGCAGCGAGCCAGCCGCGCCGTTGCGTGGGTTGGCCAGCACCTTGCCGCCGTGCAGGCGCGCCTGCTCGTTGTAGCGCTCGAAGTCCGCGCGCGGCATGTAGACCTCGCCGCGCACTTCCAGCACGTCCGGCCAGCCCTCGCCCTGCAACTGCTGCGGGATCACCTTGATCTGGCGCAGGTTGGCGCTGACGTCCTCGCCGGTGGCACCGTCGCCACGGGTTGCGCCCTGCACGAACACGCCGTTCTCGTAGCGCAGGTTGATCGCCAGGCCGTCGAGCTTGGGCTCGGCGGAGAACATCAGCGTCGGCCGGCGCAGGCGCTCGTCGATGCGGCGCACGAAGTCACGCACTTCCTCGTCGCTGAAGGCATTGCCCAGCGACAGCATCGGCACCGCATGCACGACCTCGGGAAACCGCGAGGACGCCTTGCCGCCCACCGCATGGGTCACCGAGTCGGGCGAATCCAACTCCGGATGCGCCGCCTCCAGCGCCTCCAGCTCACGGATGAGGTGGTCGTACTCGGCGTCGGGAATGATCTGTTCGTCGCGCTCGTGATAGGCGCGTGAAGCGTCGGTCAGCAGCTTTCGCAGCTCGGCGACGCGCTGGGAGGCGGGGGTGTTGGAAGTCATGCGGTGATTTTAAACCGCGAGGGTGTGGATGCGATGAGGGCCGGAGCCGTTGTGGTCGCGTTGGCGGCAATACCTGCCAACGGAGGTTCTCATCTGCGGCCCGAGGAAGATGCGAAAGGCCCCCTCCCCGGCCCTCCCCTTGCCTGCGGCAAAGGGATGGGGAAGATCACCAGCGCGGCGACTTGGTCAGCGGCGGCGCCTGGTGCTGGCGGTCGTAGGCGCGCAGCTCGTCGCGGATATGCGCGATGCGTTGGCGGCCGAGGGCGTTGCGGCTGTCATCCAGCACTACGCCGTCGAGCAGCTCACCCATGCGCTGCACGGTCGGCAGCATCTTTTCCCAGGCGTCCAGCGCGGTCATCGGCGCCGGCAGGGTCAGGAAGAAGGCGATGGCCGGAGTCTCCATCTCACGGATGTTGGCCATGTCGAAGCTGCCCGGCTTCATGATGCTGGCCATCGAGAAGATCGGCCCCCGCTCCGGGTGGCCCTCGACCAGACGGTGGAACACGCCCATGTAACCGAAGACCAGCCCGGTCTTCTCGGCGGCTACCACGATGTCCTCGCCACGCAGCACCTGGCCGGCGCGGGCGGCGACGTACAGGGAAACGATCTTGTCGAAATCCTGGCTCGGGCGCTTGCCCAGGTCGCTGCCACCGGCCGGCTCGGTGTCGAGCAGGCCCAGCTCGGCCTGGGTGACCGGCTCGCCATCGGCACCTTCGCCCGGCGCACCGCCCTCCTCCACCGCGCCCAGTACCGGCTCACGCCGCGACGGGCGCTCGGCGGTGTCCACCGGCTCCTTGCGCTTGCCCTGCGCCGCCTTGCGGGGGCGGCCAAACAGGAAGATGGCTGCAATCAGCAGCAGTCCGGCAACCAGAATGCCGATACGCAACAGTGCCATGTCGGACATGCGTGGGAATCTCCGGGTAAATCGTTCAGGTGGCTAAAGAATGGCACGTCAGGCCGCGCCCGCCAATCGCGCGGCCTCTTCCAGGTCCACGCTGACCAGACGGCTGACGCCCGGCTCGCGCATGGTCACGCCGGAGAGCTGGTGGGCAGCCTCCATGGTGGCCTTGTTATGGCTGACGAACAGGAACTGCACCTTCTCGCTCATTTCCTTGACCATGTTGGCCAGGCGGCCGACGTTGGCCTCGTCCAGCGGCGCGTCCACCTCGTCCAGCAGGCAGAACGGGGCCGGGTTGAGCTGGAAGATGGCAAACACCAGCGCCACCGCGGTCATCGCCTTCTCGCCGCCGGACAGCAGCGAGATGCTGGACACGCGCTTGCCCGGCGGGCGCGCCATGATGGTCACGCCGGTGTCGAGCAGGTCTTCGCCGGTCAGCTCCAGGTAGGCATGGCCGCCGCCGAACAGGCGCGGGTACAGTGCCTGCACGCCGGTGTTGACGCGGTCGAAGGTGTCCTTGAAACGGCCGCGGGTCTCGCGGTCGATCTTGCGGATGGCGTCTTCCAGCGTCTCCAGCGCGGTGGTCAGGTCCACGTTCTGCGCGTCCAGGTACTCCGAGCGCTGCGACGCCTCGCCGTACTCCTGGATCGCCGCCAGGTTGACCGGTTCCAGCCGGCGCATGCGCGCGTCGATCTGGTGCACGGCCTGCTCCCAGTCGGACAGGCGCGCGTCCTCGGGCAGCGTGTTGATCACGTCCTGCAGGACGAACCCGGCCTTCTCGACCGCGCCGGACAACTGCTCGGCGCTGAGCACCAGCGCCTGCTGGTCCAGCTTGCGCTGGGAAATGCGTTCGCGCTGGGCCAGGGCCTGCTCGTCGCGCTGCTGTCGGGTCTGCTCCAGCTTGCGCAGCTCGGCGTCCACGCTCTCCAGCAGCGCCCGCGCCTCGCCCAGCACGCGCTCCACGCGAACCCGCTCGCCCAGTGCGTTCTGGTGCTCGGCTTCCAGCGCCTGCACCGGCGTGTCACCGTCATCCAGCTGCGAATGCAGTTCGCCCAAGCGCGAATCCAGTTGCCCGCGCTGGCTGCTCATGCGCTCCAGCGCCTGGCTCAACGAGGCGATCTGGGTGCGCTGCGACTCCAGCGTCAGGGCCAATGCATGCATGTTGTCGCGCACGCTGCGCGCGCCGTCGCGGGCCAGGTCACGTGCTTCGGTCAGCTGCCGGCGTTCGCTTTCCAGCGTCTGCTTGCCCGACTCCAGGTCGCCCATGCTCGACACCGCATCTTCCAGCCGCACGCGCGCCTCGCTGGCCTGCTCGCGGCTTTCATCCAGTGCTTCAAGCAGCTGGGCCAACTCGTTCTCGATGCGCTCGATGCGGGTCCGCGCGGCATCCACGCGCCCCTGCTGGCTCTGCAGTTGCCCCGCCAGTTCCGACGTCGCGCGGTGCGCCTGGTACAGGGCCCGCTGCGCTTCCTCGCGGTGCTGCTCGGCGGCCAGCAACTGCTCGCGCAGGCTGGCCAGTTGTTCGACCAGCTCACCTTCCCGGGCCTGCAGGCCCTCGATCTGCTCACGCAGGGAGACGATCTCGCGCTCACGCAGCAGCGCACCCTGCTGGGCGGCACCGGAATGGGACACCTGAAGCCAACCATCGCCCAACCGCTCGCCGTCACGGGTGATGACCGCATCGCCCGCCGGCAGCTTGGCCTGCAACGCCCGCGCCTGGGGCAGGTCCTCGGCCGCGTGCAGGTGCATCAGCAGACGGCGGATGGCCAACGGCCCCTGCACCTTGGCGGCCAGCGAGGTCGCGGCGAAATCCGCCTTGCCTTCGTCGGCCGACACCAGCGTGATGCGGCCCTCGCCGAGTTCGCCCAGCGCCTCGACCAGGGTTTCCGGCGCCTCCACCAGCACGCCTTCGATCAGCTGGCCCAACGCGCTTTCCACCGCGTTTTCCCAACCGCCTTCGACACTGATGCGCTCGCCCACACGCGCCGCCGAATCCAGCCCGCGCGCCTTCAACCAGGCCACCGCGGCACCCTGCTCCTGGCCCAGCGCCGCCTGCTGCAGCGCTTCCAGCGATGACAACCGGCCGCGCGCGGCCTGCACCTGCTGGCGCACGTCGGCCAGCTCGGATTGGCTGCCGCGCTGCGTTTCCTGCAGCGTCGCGGCGGTCTCCTTGCGGGATTCGACCTGCTCGCTCAGTTCGTCGACCGTGGTCTTCTGGGTTTCATGCTGCAGTTGCAGTTGTTCGAAGGCCTCGGCCAGCGCGTCCAGGTCCAGGCTGGCACGCTCGGCGCTGAGGGCTTCGCGGCGGCGATCGGCTTCCAGGATCTGTCGATCCAGGTAGTCCACGCGGGTGCGCTCGACCTCGCCGGAACGGGTGGCTTCGGAGGTGTTGCGGGTGTGCGCCTCCCAGCGCAGCTGCCAGTCGGCCAGCCGGGCCTCGGCCTCACGCAGGGCTTCCTGGCGGAATTCGTTCTCTTCCTGCAACTGCTCCAGCTTCGGCTCGGCCTCGTCGACCGCTTCACGCAGCACGATCAGGCGGGCTTCGTCGCCGCTGATGTGCTGGCCCAGGTCGGCCAGCGCCTGCCGGGTCTCGTCACGCGCCTTGTGCAGGCGTTGCGCCATCTCGCGCTGGTGCTGGATCTGCTGTTCGAGGCGGGCCAGCGTGCTGCCCACCTGATAGACGTCGGCCTGGGCGCGATTGAGCGCCTCGGCGGCCTCCTCGCGGCGCACGCGGCCGGTCTCGATGCCGCTCTCGGCCTCGCGCTGCTCGGCGATCAGCTGCTGCAGCTTGGTTTCCTCCCGCGACAGCGCTTCGCGCAGCCCACCCAGGCGGCCATCCAGCCCACGGAACTCCAGCGCCTTCCACTCGGCATCCTTGACCCGGCGCTCTTCCTGCAAGGTCTGGTACTGCTCGGCCTGCCTGGCCTGGCGCTTGAGGTGCTCCAGCTGCTTGCCGATCTCCTCGCGCAGGTCGTTCAGGCGGTCCAGGTTCTCGCGGGTGTGGCGGATGCGGGTCTCGGTTTCCTTGCGGCGCTCCTTGTACTTGGAGATGCCGGCCGCCTCCTCCAGATACACACGCAGGTCTTCCGGGCGCGCCTCGATGATCTGGCTGATCATGCCCTGCTCGATGATCGAGTAGCTGCGCGGCCCCAGGCCGGTACCCAGGAACAGGTCGGTGATGTCGCGACGCCGGCACTTGGTGCCGTTCAAGTAGTAGTTGCTGCTGCCGTCGCGGCTGACGGTGCGCTTGACCGAGATCTCGGTGAACGAGGCGTACTCGCCGGAAATGGTGTGGTCGGAATTGTCGAAGATCAGCTCGACCGTGGCCTGCGACACCGGCTTGCGCCCGGAGGCGCCGGAAAAGATCACGTCGGTCAGCGAATCGCCGCGCAGGCGGCTGGCCGAGCTCTCGCCCATCACCCAGCGCACCGCGTCGATGATGTTGGACTTGCCACAGCCGTTCGGGCCGACCACGCCGGTCATGTTGGTCGGCAGGTGCAGCGTCGTGGGATCGACGAACGACTTGAAACCAGAGAGCTTGATCGTGGATAGACGCATGGATTCGGGCTGTTGGCGGGCCCCGGCGTTCCAGCCGTTGCCCGGAGGGAAACTCCGGAGGTTCCGCTTCCGCCCTCAAGTCATTGATATCCGTGGAGATTCAATGTTCACGAGGCGGCATTGGCAACCGAGTATAGCGACACCCTTGGTTCACGGGCGGTCGGCGGCGGCCGGGCAAAAGAAACGGGCGCCTTTCGGCGCCCGTTCTTTGCAACCCGTGCGGCAGGATCAGGCGTCGGCTTCGACGATGACCTTGACGGTGGTTTCCACGTCGGCGTGCAGCTTGACGATCACGTCGTACTCGCCCACGTTGCGGAACGCGCCTTCGCCCAGGATCACTTCGCTCTTGCTCAGCTCCAGGCCGGCAGCGGTGAAGGCTTCGGCGATGTCGCGCGGGCCAACCGAGCCATACAGCTTGCCTTCGGTCGAAGCGTGCGCACCGATGGTGACGCTGGCGCCTTCGAACTTGGCAGCGCGGCTTTCGGCGCCGTCATGGGCCGCCTTGGCCTTGGCTTCGTACTCGGCGCGCTTGGCTTCGAACTCGGCAACGTTGCTCTCGGTGGCCGGGACGGCCTTGCCCTGCGGCACGAGGAAGTTGCGGCCGTAGCCCGGCTTCACGTCGACCAGGTCGCCCAGGCCGCCGAGGTTGGTCACTTTCTGCAGGAGAATCAGCTTCATTGGTAGTGCTCCGTTATTCGTTAGCGGCACCCGGGGGCGCCGCAACGCTTGCTGTCCGAATGGACGGTGTAGAGAAGACCGGAGCGCCCGAACCGGCAGGGCCGGCCAGCGCTCCGCGCCTCATCAGACGTCGTGGTTGTCCGTGTACGGGATCAGGGCCAGGAAACGGGCGCGCTTGACGGCCGTCGACAGCTGGCGCTGGTACTTGGACTTGGTGCCGGTGACGCGGCTCGGAACGATCTTGCCGTTCTCGGTCAGGTACTGGCGCAGGGTGTTGAGATCCTTGTAATCGATCTCCTTCACGCCTTCGGCGGTGAACTTGCAGAACTTGCGGCGACGGAAGAACTTGGACATGAAAGTGCTCCTTATTCAGCAGAAGCGGCGTCGTCGCCGGCTTCGTCGTTGTTGGAAGTGGCACCTTCTTCGTCGTCACGACGACGACGCTCGCCACGCTCGGGCTTGTCACCCTTCTCGTCCTTGCTCTTCATGATCAGCGACTGCTCGGTGTCAGCCTCGTCACGCTTGATGACCAGGTTGCGCAGCACGGCGTCGTTGAAGCGGAAGCTTTCGGTCAGCTCGTTCAGGACCGACTGGTCGGCTTCGATGTTCAGCAGAACATAGTGGGCCTTGACCAGGTTCTGGATCGGGTACGCCAGCTGGCGGCGGCCCCAGTCTTCCAGACGGTGGATGGTGCCGTTGCCGGCTTCGACCAGCGCCTTGTAGCGCTCGATCATGGCGGGAACCTGTTCGCTCTGGTCCGGGTGGACCAGGAACACGACTTCGTAATGACGACTCATGTTTTCATACCTTTCGGATGTAGCCCTTGCGGGCCGGACAGCCCCCCGCCGTGGATTGCGGTGGGGCAAGGGATCCCGCGCCGGGGCGCAGGAAGCCGGCAATTATCCACCCGAACCGGCCCGCAGGCAAGTCAGGCAGTGCGTCCGGCTGAACACAGCATCCGATGCCTGCACCCGGCCCGACCAATCAACTGCTGCGCCGCAGCAAGTACACTCTGTAACCGCTTCCACGCCGCACCCGGAGCCCTCGTGCCCCCTCTGCCCTCCCTGGCCGCCTCGCTGAGCCCGCGCCAACGCACCTTCATCCTCCTCGCCCTCTCCCTCGGCGGCTTCGCCATCGGCACCAGCGAATTCGCCAGCATGGGCCTGATGCTGGAGATCAGCCGTGGCCTGGCCATCAGCGAAGCCCAGGTCGGCCACCTGATCAGCGCCTACGCGATCGGCGTGGTGGTGGGCGCGCCGGTACTGGCCTTCGCCGGCGCCAGCGTGAGCCGGCGCACCCTGCTGTTGTGGCTGATGGGCTTCTATGCCGCTGGCAACCTGGCCAGCGCCCTTGCGCCGAACTACGCCACGATGCTGCTGGCCCGCTTCGTGGCCGGCCTGCCGCATGGCGCCTATTTCGGCGTGGCGATGCTGGTGGCCGCTTCGATCAGCCCGCCCGAACAGCGCGGCTCGGCCGTCTCGCGGGTGCTGCTGGGACTGTCCATCGCCATCCTGGTCGGCAATCCATTGACGACCTGGCTGGGCCAGCAGTTCACCTGGCGCACCGCCTTCGGCCTGGTCAGTCTGCTGGCCATCGCCACCGTACTGATGGTCGCCCGCCAGCTGGCCCCCGACCCGAACGAGGTGCGCACCACGCCGATGCGCGAGCTGCGCGCCTTCAACACGCCGCAGGTCTGGCTGGCGCTGGCGATCGGCGCGATCGGCTTCGCCGGCATGTTCTGCGTATTCACCTACCTCGCACCGACCCTGGTGCATGTCACCGGCGTGGACGAACGCTGGATGCCGGTGGCGGTCTGCCTGTTCGGCGTGGGCGCCATCATCGGCAACGTGGCCGGCGGCAAGCTGGTGGACCGGTTGCAGTTCCGCGCCGCCGGCGTGTTGCTGGCCTGGTCGATCGTGGTGTTGCTGCTGTACCCGCTGGCCGCGCACTCGGCCTGGGCGATGGTGCCGGCAGTGATCGCGGTGGGCACCATGGGCGCCCTGGCCGCGGCCCTGCAGACCCGCCTGATGGACGCCGCCGGCGAGGCCCAGACGCTGGCCGCGGCGTCGAACCACGCCGCGTTCAATACCGCCAATGCGCTGGGTCCCTGGCTGGGCGGCATGGCGATCGGTGCAGGTTTCGGCTATGGCTCGACCGGCTGGGTCGGCGCCGCGACGGCGGCGGTCGGCCTGCTGCTGTGGGGCGTGGCGGTGGCGCTGGAGCGTCGCCAGGCGCCGGCAGGGCAAACCTGCACGTAATGCCGAGCCATGCCCGGCACGCTTGCTGGGCACGAACGCCCGGCGGGAATCCGTCGTGCAAGGCCGCAGTGGCGCGCGGTTCGGCGCCAGCGCGGCTGGGCGGTCGACTCAGCCCAGGGCTTCGTCGGTGGTGAAGCTCTCCCCGCACCCGCATTCGGCGGCGGCGTTGGGATTGTTGAAGGTGAAGGTCTCGCTGAGGCCATGCTTGCCGAAGTCGATCTCGGTGCCATCCACCAGCGGCAGGCTCTGTGCGTCGACGTAGATGCGCACCCCGTCCTGCTCGAACACGGTGTCGCCTTCACGCTGGTCCTTGGCCAGGTCGGTGATGTGCCCCCAACCGGAGCAACCCGTGCGGGTCACGCCAAAACGCAGGCCCAACGCGCCGGGCGTGGAACTGACGAAGCGCTGCACGCGCGAATGGGCGACGGGGGTCAGATGAACAGCCATGCGGGGCGACTCCAGCAGATTTACGGTCCAATTATAGATGTGGCCAGGCTCCGGGAAGCGCAAGCGTTGATAAATGCCTCGCGTGCCCGGCGTTTAGGCCGCTAAAATCACGCATTCACAGATCGAGTCGATCAACAGAGGATTCAAGTCATGACGGTGGTCAGCGTTGCACACGCCCTTGCCGGGAAGATCCCGGAAGGCGGAGAAGTCACGGTTCGCGGGTGGGTGCGCACGGTGCGCGGCTCGGCGGGGCTGGCCTTCGTCAACGTCAGCGACGGCTCGGGCTTTGCCCCGATCCAGGTCGTGGCTACCGACACGCTGTCCAATTTCGAAGAGATCAAGAGCCTGACCCCCAGCTGCTCGGTGATCGCCACCGGCACCCTGGTCAAGTCGCAGGGCAAGGGGCAGAGCTTCGAGATCCAGGCACAGACGCTGGAAGTGGTCGGCTGGGTCGAGGACCCGCTGACCTACCCGATCCAGCCCAAGCCGATGTCGCCGGAGTTCCTGCGTGAAGTGGCGCACCTGCGCCCGCGCACCAACCTGTTCGGTGCGGTCACCCGCATCCGCGACTGCCTGTCCAAGGCCGTGCACCGTTACTTCCACGAGAACGGCTTCTACTGGATCAGCACCCCGATCATCACCACCTCCGACGCCGAAGGCGCCGGCCAGATGTTCCGCGTCTCCACGCTGGACATGGCCAACCTGCCGCGCACCGGCAACGGCGAGATCGACTTCAGCCGCGACTTCTTCGGTAAGGAAACCTTCCTGACCGTGTCCGGCCAGCTCAACGTCGAGGCGTACTGCCTGGCACTGAGCAAGGTCTACACCTTCGGCCCGACCTTCCGCGCCGAGAACAGCCACACCACCCGCCACCTGGCCGAGTTCTGGATGGTGGAGCCGGAGATCGCCTTCGCCGACCTGGCCGAGGACGCGCGCGTGGCCGAGGAGTTCCTGAAGTACCTGTTCCGCGCGGTGCTCGACGAGCGCGCCGACGACATGGCCTTCATCGCCGAGCGCGTGCAGAAGGACGCCATCACCCGCCTGGAGTCGTTCGTCAACGCACCGTTCGAGCGCATCGAGTACAGCGATGCGATCACCCTGCTGCAGAAGTCGGGCAAGAAGTTCGACTACCCGGTCGAATGGGGCCTGGACCTGCAGACCGAGCACGAGCGCTGGCTGACCGAGGAACACGTCGGCCGCCCGGTGGTGGTGACCAACTACCCCGAGCACATCAAGGCCTTCTACATGCGCCTGAACGACGACGGCAGGACCGTCGCGGCGATGGACGTGCTGGCCCCGGGCATCGGCGAGATCATCGGCGGCAGCCAGCGCGAAGAGCGCCTGGACGTGCTGGACGCGCGCATGGCGCAGTTCGGCCTGGATCCGGAGCACTACCAGTGGTACCGCGATTTCCGTCGCTACGGCTCGGTGCCGCACGCCGGCTTCGGCCTGGGCTTCGAGCGCCTGGTGGTCTACGTCTGCGGCCTGTCCAACATCCGCGACGCCATCCCCTACCCGCGCGCCCCGGGTTCGGCCGAGTTCTGATATCGACAGGAGCCTTGTGATGAGAAAGCAGGTCGCCGTGAACACCGTCACCGCCCATGGCACGGCTGTCCGCCCTGCCCTTGCTTGCCGTCACCGGGCTCCGCGCGCATGACCCTGTTCTTCGCCCTGTGCTTCGTCGGCGTGGCCATCGCCGGGTTCAGCGCGCTGCTGATCTTCTGGCCACTGACCCTGGTGCATGTCCGCGACCGCCACCCGGCAGTTGCCGATGGCTTTGGCGAGTTCGCCTTCCTCGACGGCAAGGCCTTGCGCTGGCTGGTCAGCGGCCGCTACCGCGCGCTCGATGACCGCGCACTCAGCGGCCTGGCCACCCCGGCCCGGATCGCCTTGTACGTGATCTGGTTCGGGCTGGGCATGGCCGGCCTGCTTTGGCTCTATTCCCTGGTACTGAAATGAACGACTCCGACACGCCCACCGACCAGTGGTGGCTGGCCCATCTCGGCAACACCCTGATCTGGGCACGCCTGCGCGTGCGCCCGGCCGGCACCGCCGAGGTGCTGGACAGCGACGGCAACACGCTCAGCTATGACAGCGAGGACACCGCCCGCGCGCAGTTGTTCGACGCCGAATTCGTGGCCTACGACGGCCTGGACGAAGAAGATGCGCTGGCACGCGGCTTCTCGCTGAGCGAGGTGCAGCCACCGCAGGCCAGCGATGACGACGCCCTGCGCGGACGCATGGTGCAACTGCTCGGCGGGCGGGCCTGATCCGGGCCGATGTTCACCCCGGCCGCCTTCGCCGAAACCGATCTGCGCTGGCTGGACCTGTTGCTGGCGCGCGACCCGTTCGTCACCGTACTGACCCTCGGCGCCGACGGCATGCCGGAAGCCAGCCGGCTGCCGGTGCTGTACCGGCGTGAGGGCGACCGGATCGAGCTGAGCGGCCACTGGGCGCGGCCCAACCCGCAGGCCCGCCATTCCGGCGCGGCCAAGGTGCTGGTCAACGGACCGCACGGCTATGTGTCGGCCAGTTGGTACCCGGACAAGGAGGCCGCCTCGCGGGTCCCGACCTGGAACCATGCCGGCGCCGAGTTGACCGGCCAGTTGCACACCTTCGATGACGCCGACGGCCTTTCCCACCTGCTGGAACAGCTCAGCGACCATTTCGAGGCCCGCGCCGGCCAGGCCTGGCGCTTTGAACGCGACCATGCGCCCCACCAGCGCATGTTGCGCGGCATCGTCGGCTTCCGCTTCCAGGCACAGCGCACCGAGATCACGCTGAAGTTCAACCAGAACCATCCCGAATCCAACCAGCTGGCCGTCATCGATGCCCTCGATGCGCTGGCCGATGCCGACAACCGCGAACTTGCGCAGTGGATGCGCCGGTTCCGCCGCGGACTGGCCGGCGACGACTGACGACAACGCTTCCCGCGACGTCGTACCGCCCCACGGTGCGACGCCCTCTCCTACCTGATCGCAAGGGAATCCCAACGATGAAAGACATCCTCAAGCTGCTGCAGAACAACCGCGAATGGGCGGACCGGATCGAACGTGAAGACCCGGAGTTCTTCCACCAGCTGGCCAAGCAGCAGAACCCGGAATACCTGTGGATCGGCTGCTCCGACTCGCGCGTGCCGGCCAACCAGATCATCGGCATGGCGCCGGGCGAGGTGTTCGTGCACCGCAATGTCGCCAACGTGGTGGTGCATACCGACCTGAACTGCCTGAGCGTGATCCAGTACGCGGTGGACCAGCTCAAGATCAAGCACATCCTGATCGTCGGCCACTACGGTTGTGGCGGCGTGCATGCGGCGTTGAACAAGGTGCGCGTCGGCCTGGCCGACAATTGGCTGCGCCACGTCGGCGATGTCGCGCAGAAGCACAACGACATCCTGTCCCAGATCGAGGACCCGGAGCTGCGCCACGCCCGCCTGTGCGAACTGAACGTGATCGAGCAGGTGGTCAATGCCTGCCACTCGACCATCGTGCAGGACGCCTGGGCACGCGGCCAGAAGCTGATGGTGCACGGCTGGGTCTACAGCCTGCGCGACGGCCGGGTCAGCGAGATGGGCATCGACGTCGGTGCACCGGAAGAATTGCAGCCGGCCTACGAGAAGGCATTGTCGTTCGTGCCGCGGCGCGGCAAGCGGCACTGAGTCGTACGTTTGGGCTTACGCAAAAGAGCCCCCCTCATCCGCCCCTTCGGGGCACCTTCTCCCGTCGACGGGCGAAGGCAAATCTTCCGCCGGGACATCCGCATGCTTGCTTCCCCCATCAACCTGCCTGGCTGGATCGAGGAACACCGCCACCTGCTCAAGCCGCCGGTCGGCAACAAGATGATCGAGAACGGCGACTTCATCGTGATGGTGGTCGGCGGCCCCAACAGCCGCAGCGACTACCACTGGGACGAAGGCCCGGAGTGGTTCTACCAGCTGGAAGGCGAGATGGTGCTGCGCGTGCAGGAAGACGGCACGGTGCGCGACATCCCGATCCGGGCCGGCGAGATCTTCCTGCTGCCGCCGCGCGTGCCGCATTCGCCGCAGCGCATGCCCGGCTCGGTCGGGCTGGTGGTCGAGCGCAAGCGGCTGGAACATGAACTGGATGGATTCATGTGGTTCTGCCCAAGCTGCAACCACAAGATCTACGAGGAGTTCTTCCCGTTGAAGAACATCGAGACCGACCTGCCCAAGGTCTTCGATCGCTTCCACTCCTCCCTGCAGCACCGGACCTGCACGCAATGCGGCACGGTCCATCCGCTGCCCCAGCCGGCCACCCCGGAGGCCTGAGCCGGGGCGCGGTGCCGGGGTACACTGCGGGTTCTTTCTCGACGCCCGCACACCGATGAACGAAACCCTGTCCCCGGCCCACGCCACCGCACTGGATGCTGCCGATCCGCTGCGCCACCTGCGCAACCAGTTCCTGATCCCGCAGCACGACGCCGAGGACCAGATCTACTTCGTCGGCAACTCGCTGGGCCTGCAGCCCAAGGGTGCCAAGGCGATGGTGCAGGAAGTCATGGACCTGTGGGCAAGCATTGCCGTGGAGGGCCATTTCACCGGTCCCACGCACTGGATGAGTTACCACCGGCTGGTGCGCGACTCGCTGGCCCGCGTGGTCGGCGCGCTGCCCGGCGAAGTGGTGGCGATGAACACGCTGAGCGTGAACCTGCACCTGATGATGGTCAGCTTCTACCGCCCGACCGCCGAGCGTCCGGCCATCGTGATGGAAGCCGGCGCATTCCCGACCGACCGCCATGCGGTCGAGGCGCAGATCCGCTTCCACGGCTTCAACCCGGACACCGACCTGATCGAGGTCCAGCCGGACGAGCCCAACGGCACCATTTCGATGGGCGCGATCGAGCGCGCCATCGCCGACAACGGCAAGCGCGTGGCGCTGGTGCTCTGGCCGGGCGTGCAGTACCGCACCGGCCAGGTGTTCGACCTGGACGCGATCACCCGGCTGGCGCGTGCACACGGCGCCAACATCGGCTTCGACCTGGCCCATTCGGTCGGCAACGTGCCGCTGGCCTTGCACGACATCGCCCCCGACTTCGCGGTGTGGTGCCACTACAAGTACCTCAATGCCGGCCCCGGCGCGGTCGCCGGTTGCTTCGTGCACGAGCGCCATGCCAACGACACCACGCTGCCGCGCTTTGCCGGCTGGTGGGGCCACGAGCAGGCCACCCGCTTCCAGATGGCGCCGCAGTTCGTGCCGGAAGTCGGCGCCGAAGGCTGGCAGCTGAGCAACCCGCCGGTACTCGGCCTGGCCCCGCTGCGGGCCTCGCTGGCCTTGTTCGACGACGCCGGCATGCCGGCGCTGCGGGCCAAGTCCGAGCGGCTGACCGGCTACCTGGAAACGATGGTCCGCGCGCGCCTGGGTGAAGTGCTGCAGGTCATCACCCCGAGCGACATCGAACGCCGCGGCTGCCAGTTGTCGCTGCGCGTGAACGGCGGCCGCAGCCAGGGCCGCTCGCTGTTCGAATACCTGCAATCGGTGGGCGTGCTGGGCGACTGGCGCGAACCGGACGTGATCCGCATCTCGCCCACGCCGATGTACAACCGTTACCGCGATGTCTACCGCTTCATCGACGAAGTGGAAGCCTGGGCCGGTGTCTGAGCCTACGGAACCCCTGCATTTGACCACGACCGCTCCCCGCAGCCTTACCCTGATCGGCGCCGGCCTGGCCGGCTCGCTGCTCGCCATCCTGCTGGCCCGCCAGGGCTGGCGCATCACCATCTACGAACGTCGCGGCGATCCGCGCGTGGCCGACTACGAGTCCGGCCGCTCGATCAACCTGGCCCTGGCCGAGCGCGGACGCAATGCACTGCGTCAGGCCGGCGTGGAAGACGCCGTGATGGCGCGCACGGTGATGATGCGCGGACGCATGGTGCATCCGCGTGGCGGCGACGAGGAACTGCAGCGGTATGGGCGCGACGACAGCGAGGTGATCTGGTCGGTGCACCGCAAGGACCTCAATGTCACCTTGCTGCAGCTGGCCGAGCAAGCCGGTGCGCAGGTGCATTTCCACCGGCGCCTGCACACGGTGGATTTCGATGCCGGCTACGCCCGCTTCATCGATGACCGCGATGACTCGCCGCATGACATCCACTTCGACACACCGCTGATCGGCGCCGACGGCGCCGGTTCGGCGCTGCGCGCGGCAATGAACCGCAAGTCACCGCTGGGCGAGCGCATCGATTTCCTCGACCACTCGTACAAGGAACTGGAGATCCCGCCCGGTCCGGACGGCCGCTTCCTGATCGAGGGCAATGCCCTGCACATCTGGCCACGTGGCCGGTACATGTGCATCGCCCTGCCCAACGACGAGGGCACCTTCACCGTCACCCTGTTCCTGCCCAACGCCGGGGAGCCGAGCTTCGCCACGGTGCGCAGCGGTGCCGAAGCCGAGGCCCTGTTCCAGCGCGACTTCCCGGATGCGCTGGCGCTGATCCCCAACCTGCGCCAGGACTGGGAACAACACCCGCCGGGCCTGCTCGGCACGCTGTACCTGGACCGCTGGCACCAGGATGGCAAGGCCGTGTTGATCGGTGATGCCGCGCACGCGATGGTGCCGTTCCACGGCCAGGGCATGAACTGCGCGTTCGAGGACTGCGTGGTGCTGGCCCGCACGTTGGCCGAATGCGCGACCACCGAAGACGCCTTCGCTGCGTTCGAGGCCGAGCGCAAGCCCAATGCCGCGGCCATCCAGCAGATGGCGCTGGACAACTACCTGGAGATGCGCGACCGCGTCGCCGACCCGGCCTTCCTGCTGCAGCGCGAGCTGGAACAGGCCCTGCAGGCGCGCTGGCCGACCCGCTTTGTCCCGCACTACACGATGGTCACCTTCCTGCACACGCCCTATGCGCTCGCGCTGGAACGCACCCGCATCCAGCAGCGCATCCTGGCCGACGCCACCGCCGGCCATGACACGCTGGCGCACATCGACTGGGCCGCGCTGGAGCAGGTCGTGCACGCGCAGTTGCCGGTACTGGAGGGCGCGCACTGATGGCCGACAGCTTCCTGTTCTACGACCTGGAGACCTTCGGCCAGGACCCACGCCGCACCCGCATCGCGCAGTTCGCCGCGGTCCGTACCGACCCGCAACTGCGCGTGATCGACGAGCCGGTGAGCTTCTACGTCAAACCGGCCGATGACCTGCTGCCATCACCCATCGCCACGCTGATCACCGGCATCACCCCGCAGCACGCGCTGGCCGAAGGCGTCAGCGAAGCGGAGGCGTTCGCCCGCATCCAGGAGCTGATGGCACGCCCGAAGACCTGCACGCTGGGTTACAACACGCTGCGCTTCGACGATGAATTCGTCCGTTACGGGCTGTTCCGCAACTTCCATGATCCGTACGAACGCGAGTGGCGCAGCGGCAACTCGCGCTGGGACCTGCTCGACATGCTGCGCCTGGTCCACGCGCTGCGCCCGGAGGGCATCCACTGGCCCACCCGCGAGGACGGCGCCACCTCGTTCAAGCTGGAACACCTCGCGTTGGCCAACGACGTGCGCGAAGGCGACGCCCACGAGGCACTGTCCGACGTCTACGCCACCATCGGCATGGCGCGTCGCTTCCAGCAGGCGCAGCCACGCATGTGGGAGTACGCGCTGCGCCTGCGCGACAAGCGCTTCGTCGCCAGCCTGCTCGACGTGGTGGCGATGCAGCCGGTACTGCACATCTCCATGCGCTACCCGGCCAGCCGGCTGTGCGCGGCCCCGGTACTGCCGCTGGCCCACCATCCGCATATCAACAACCGGGTGATCGTGTTCGATCTGGAAGGCGACGTCGACGCGCTGATGGACCTGTCGGTGGAGGAGATCACCCAGCGCCTGTACACCCGCGCCGCCGACCTGCCCGAAGGCCAGCAGCGCGTACCGCTGAAAGAGGTCCACCTCAACAAGGTGCCGGCGCTGGTGGCCTGGAACCACCTGCGCGCGCCCGACTTCCAGCGCCTGGCCATCGACCCGGCCGAGGTCGAAGCCAAGGCCGAAAGGCTGCGCGCGATCGGCCCGGCACTGGCCGAAAAGGCCCGCCAGGTGTTCGCCCGCGAACGCGGCCAGGAAGGCCCGGTCGACGCCGACGCCTCGCTGTACGACGGCTTCCTGGCCGAAGGCGACAAGGGCCTGCTGAGCAAGGTCCGCACCGCCCCACCGGAGGCACTCCAGGCGCTGGAACAACGCTTCCGTGACCCGCGCCTGCCGGAGTTGCTGTTCCGCTACCGCGCCCGTAACCACCCGCAATCGCTGGATGCGACCGCACGCTCACGCTGGGATGCGTATCGTCGCCAGCGACTGCTCGACGTGCCCGGCCTGTCCGAACAGACCTTGCCGGCGTATTTCGCGCAGATCACCGCACTCCGTTCCGAACACCAGGACAACCCGGCTTCCCTGGCCCTGCTCGACGCGCTGGACCAGTGGGGCAACGACCTGCAGACCACGCTATGACCCAGTACTTCAGCGACGCCAGCTACAAATTCCTGCGCGGCCTGGCCCGGCACAACGACAAGGCCTGGTTTGCCGAGCACAAGCAGCAGTACGAAGACCACGTACGGCAGCCGTTCCTGCGCCTGATCACCGACCTGCAGCCAGACCTGACCGAGGTCAGCGCGCACTTCCGTGCCGACCCGCGCACCGTCGGTGGTTCGCTGTTCCGCATCTACCGTGACTCGCGCTTCTCCAACGACAAGACGCCATACAAGACCTGGCAGGGCGCACGGCTGTTCCACGAACGCCGCAAGGAAGTCCCCGCGCCGTCGTACTACATCCACCTGGCACCGGGCGAGAACTTCATCGGTGCCGGCATCTGGCATCCGGAACCGGACACCCAGCGCAAGCTGCGTCAGTTCATCTTCGACAACCCGGGCAGCTGGAAGGCCGCCGCGCACGCGCCGGCGGTGCGCAAGCGCTACGACTTCGAGACCAGCGAGAAACTGGTGCGCCCGCCGCGCGGGTTCCCCGCCGATTTCGAGTTCATCGACGACCTCAAGCATCGCAACTGGGTGCTGTGGCGCGCCATCGACGACGACACCATGACCGGGCCGCGCCTGCGCCAGACCCTGGCCAAGGACCTGGCCGCGCTGGCGCCGTTCGTCGACTACCTGTGCGCGGCACTGGACCTGGAGTTCTGAGCCGGGGTTCACGCAGCCAACACGGATTTGCGGCAACCTTGCCTGCAACCCTCCCGGACCCCACCGCCATGGCCAGCATCCACCACCAGCTCTGGATCGACGCTCCCCTGGCCACCGTCTATGAAGCCCTGGCCTCGGCCGAGGGCCTGAGCCGCTGGTGGATCCCCCACCAGCACCATGTCATCGATGGCGAGCCGGTCATCAGTCACAACCCCGGTGGCGCGCATGGCGTGGTGGCGATGAAGCTGCTGGAGGCCGTACCCGGCCAACACGTGCGGCTGGAGGTCATCAGCCATCACCCGGCGCTCAGCCCGGCCTCGTCCTGGGCCGGGACCGAAATCCGCTTCGACCTCTCGCGCCGGGCCAGCCCCGGCGCGTGGCGCGGCCTGCCGCACGAAGGCGAGCCGATGACCGTGGTGGAGTTCCAGCACCTGGGCTGGGACCCCGACAGCGAGTACTTCGGCTTCTGCAGCCAGGCGTGGGCCGAAACCCTGGTTATGCTGCGTCGTTGGGCCGAATCGCAGGCCGGCGGACGGCAGTGAGCCGCAGGAGCAAACGATGAAGAAATGGATCCTTCCGGCGGTCATCCTGGTCGCCCTGGCGCTGGCCGGCTATGTCATTGGCGGCCCTTACCTCGCCATCCACGGCATCAGCCGTGCCATCGAGGAACGCGACACCGGCCGCCTGCAACGTCACGTCGACTTCCCGGCGTTGCGGGTCAACCTCAAGGCCCAGCTCGGCGACTACATGGTGCGCAAGGCCGGTCCCGACGCGCAGTCCAATCTTTTCGGCGCGGTGCTGCTGGGCGTAGCCAGCAACGTGACCGGCGCCGGCGTCGACACGATGGTGACCCCCATCGGCGTGGCCGCCCTGCTGCAGGGCGACAGCCTGTGGAAGCGTGCCATCGGCAACACCGCCAATGGCGATACCTGGGGCCCGCCCGCGCCGGCCAAGCCCCTGGCCAACACCCAGGGCCACTACGAATCGTTGTCGCGCTTCACCGCCACCACCCGCCTGGAGGATGGCCGCGAAGTGGTGTTCGTGCTGAGCCGGCAAGGGCTGCGCTGGCGGCTGACCAACATCCAGTTGCCGCTGCAAACGCCGTAGCCGCGCGTCCACGCGCGAAACGCCCCCTGCAACGCCGCGCGCAGCCACGCTGCGTTGCGGGTGTTCCGTGCCGGGCATGGCCCGGCACTACCAGGGCGCCGGTTGTCGGCGCCCTCCCCGCTCAGGCGATACGCCGCTGCGGTTCCTCGACCACGCTGTCGGCCAGGAACGCCTCCAGCGAATCATCCATCGCCTCCATCCACGGCGTGTGGTGTGGCGGCGCGAGGGTACCGGTCAGCACCGAGCGATAACTGCAGTTGCGGTAGCCGAGGATGTCGTCCTTCTTGTCGTGCTTCCACTGCTTGAACAGGTCGGCAACCGCTTCGACGTTGAAGTCGGGATAGTCGGTCGCATCCAGCAGGTCGCGCACATAGGCGGTCTGGAAATCGATGTCCTGCTCGACCGAGGTGGTGGCCTCCTCACGGGCCACCCAGGCCTGGCTGTCAGCCTGCATCCGCGCCCCCTCCGGCAAGGCGATCCGCCCGAGGATCACGTCGCGCGCGTACCAGGCCTGCGCATCGAACATGTTGAACGTGTAGTACTGGTCCTGCATGCCCAGGTAGATCAGGTTCGGGTTGTCGATCCAGAACACGCCCTTGTACAGGTCCGGCGGGTACAGCCGGTTGCGGGTGCGCAGGGTCAGCGCATCCGGCAGGAACGGGAAGTGATGCTGGTAGCCGGTGCACAGCACGATGGCATCCACGTCCTTGCTGCTGCCATCGGCGAAATGCGCGGTGGTGCCTTCCACGCGCAGCAGCAGCGGCCGCTCGTCGAATGCCTCCGGCCAGTCATAGCCCATCGACGCGCTGCGATAGCTGTAGGTCACCGACCTGGCACCGTACTTGTGGCATTGGGTACCGATGTCCTCAGCCGAGTAGCTGCTGCCGACCAGCAACAGGTCCTTGCCGGTGAACTCGCAGGCATCGCGGAAGTCATGCGCATGCAGCACGCGTCCCGGGAAGCGCTCCAGCCCTTCGAAGAACGGCGCGTTCGGCGTGGAGAAATGGCCGGTGGCGACGATGACGCGATCAAACTCCTCGCTTGCCAGCTCGTCCTTCTTCAGGTCACGCACGGTCACGGTGAAGCGCTGGGTCTGCTCGGAATAGTCCACCCATTGCACTGCCATGTTGAAGCGGATCTGGTCGCGCACGCCGCTCTTCTCGATGCGGCCCATGATGTAGTCGCGCAGCACGGCGCGCGGCGGGTAGGAGGCGATCGGGCGGCCAAAATGCTCTTCGAAGCTGTAATCGGCGAATTCCAGCGCTTCCTTCGGGCCGTTCGACCAGAGGTAGCGGTACATGCTGCCGTGTACAGGTTCGCCATAGGCATCCAGCCCGGTGCGCCATGTGTAGTTCCACATTCCCCCCAGATCGGACTGCTTCTCGAAGCAGACGATCTCCGGTACCTGTGCACCCGCGCGGCGGGCGGATTCAAATGCACGCAGTTGTGCCAGGCCGCTCGGGCCGGCACCAAGAATGGCGATACGCATGGTCATTCGGGTTGTTTCTCCTGTGTAGCTGCTGCCGTGCAGGCACGACAACACTGCGCAAGGGCGCGTTATGCACGGGCGGGAGAGACAATGCGTCCGGTCCCGCGCCGCGCGCGAAACACCCGGCCGCCACGCAAGGCAGCACGACGAGGGATTGGCGAATTCAAGCCACCGGTCGGGGAACAGGCCCCGCCCCTTCATCACCGGGTGGGTGCTGTGCGGGCGGGTGATCTGCCGCTTGCGTGCAGATGGAAAAGGACGCGACAGGATTGTCGCTGGGTCAAGACGAGGCCCGCGAAAGCGGTTTCATCCTAACATGCGTTGCATGGCGGTTTGCAAACCGACCACGGCAGCGCCGAGCGATGCTCGGCGCTGCGTCCTGGCCGGTCCGCGTGGTTGCGGACCTGGCGAGGAATGTTGGCCTCGCGACCGAAGTTGCTCCTGCCGCGGATCAATCGGGGTTGGCGACGCCATGCGGCACGTGGCCGGCGGTCACATGCTGGCGTGCGCTGTCGATGTTGTGCTGCGAATCGTCGAAGAAGATGTCCGCGCCGAAGGCTTCCAGGAATGGCCCCTTGTGGCGGCCGCCCAGGAACAGGGCTTCATCCAGGCGCACCCCCCATTCGCGCAGGGTGCGGATCACGCGCTCATGCGCCGGCGCCGAGCGCGCGGTGACCAGCGCAGTGCGGATGGGCGCTGCCTCGCCAGGCGGAAAGGCCGCCTGCAGCGCATGCAGGGCGGAAAGGAAGTTGCGGAACGGGCCGCCACTGAGCGGCTCGTGCGCGCGTTCGCGTTCGTGCCGGCCAAATGCCTCGACGCCCTGCTCGCGCGAAATGCGTTCGCTCTCGTCGCTGAAGATCACCGCGTCACCATCGAAGGCGATGCGCAGCTGGGTGCTCGGACGCCCGGTATCGGTTGCCGCGGCGGTGGCGGCGAGCACGTCGGCAGCGCTCTGCGGCAGGATCGTCGCCGCGGCGATGCCATGCACCAATGCACGCCGCACCGATTCGGGGTTGGCCGACAGGAACAGATCGGTGCCGAACGGCTTCACGTACGGCCAGGTGGGCTCGCCGGCGGTGAAGGTGGCGCGCACGATGTCCAGCCCGTAATGCTGGATCGAGTTGAAGATGCGCAGGCCGGTGTCGGCGGAGTTGCGCGACAACAGGATCACCTCCACCCGCGGGGTGTCTTCCGGTGCACCGTCGTTGAGGGCCAGCAGCTTGCGTACCACCGGGAAAGCCACGCCCGGCTTGAGGATGTCGTCCTCGTGCTCGCGCTGGTAGGCCGCGTAGGCCTCCACCCCTTCGCGTTCGAACAACGCATGCCCTTCCTCGAGGTCGAACAAGGCGCGCGAAGTCACCGCGACGGTGAGGAGCCGGGGAGTGTTGTCACCCATGAACGAGGAACCCAGTGATATCGAAGAGCGGGGCCCAGTCTACCCGGAACCCCGTGCAACGGCGGTCACGCCGCCCACTCAGAACATGAACTGCTCGCTGAGGATGCGCTCTTCGAGGTTGTGCTCGGGGTCGAACAGCAAGGTGACCTGGCGCTCGCGCGATTCGCGGATGGTGACTTCCACCACGTCGCGGGTTTCGTGCGAATCTGCGGTGACGCTGACCGGGCGCTTGTAGGGGTCCAGCACCCGGAAGCGCACCTCGGTGTCGGCCTTGAGGATCGCCCCGCGCCAGCGGCGCGGCCGGTAGGGGGCCAGCGGAGTCAAAGCGATGGTGTTGGAGCCCAGCGGCAGGATCGGACCATGCGCGGAATAGTTGTAGGCGGTGCTGCCGGCGGGCGTGGAGACCAGCACACCGTCGCAGATCAGCTCTTCCACCCGCTGCTGGCCATTGAGGTCGATGCCGATATGCGCGGCCTGGCGGGTCTGCCGCAGCATCGAGACATCGTTGTAGGCCAGCGAGCCGGTGCTGGTACCGGATTCGGTCAGCGCGATCATCTCCAGCGGGCGCAGGTGCGCCGGCTCGGCCTGGGCCAGGCGTTCGACCAGGTCTTCGTCGCGGTGGTGATTCATCAGGAAACCCACCGTGCCGAGCTTCATCCCGAACACCGGCTTGCCCTTGTTGCCGTGCCGGTGCAGGGTCTGGAGCATGAAGCCGTCGCCGCCCAACGGGCAGATCACGTCGGCATTTTCCGGATCATGGTCGCCATAGCGGGCCGCCAGCGTGGCGCGGGCCTGCTGCGCGGCGTCGACGGAACTGGCCAGGAAAGCAATTCGGGGGGACACGGGCGTCTTCGGGTTCGGCTCTGGGGGCGAGGATAACCCGCTGCGGCTGAAGCGACAGCATTGCTTTCATGCGTGGGGTTTCCTGTTGCTGCCTCTTGCCCTCACCCCAACCCCTCTCCCGCGGGCGGGAGGGTGGCTCCAGTCCGCCAAGGCTGCTTCAAGCCCCTCTCCCGCCCGCGGGAGAGGGGTTGGGGTGAGGAAAAAAAGCAGAAACACCGGAAACAAAAAAGGCCGGGCCCGCTCGCGCAGGCCCGGCCTTCAAACCATCAGCTTCAGACGCCGTGCGCGGCCAACTGGCCCAGGCGCTGCACCGCCACCGACACGGTCGGGTAGTCCAGCGTCTTCTGCTCGGCCAACTCGGCCAGCATCGACAGCGTGAAGCGCAGGCTGCTGTCGTCCCGGTTCAACCAGGCCGCCACCTTGGCCTCGGCAGAGGCGCCCTTCATCGACAGCACCTGGCCGGTCAGGTTGCGCTGGTGCGCGGCCAGTTCGTCGCGCAGCACGCCACGGGCCACCGCATGCCAGCGACCATTGACCTCCAGCGCGTCGATCTGCTCGAACAGCCACGGCATCTGCAGGGCTTCGCCCAGGCGGAAGTGGACCTTGGACACGTCCACCGGCTTGAGCTTGCGGGTACGCGCCAGCTCGATGATGTCGAACGCCGGCTCCAGGAAGTGCAGTTCGGACAGCTGCTGTGCCAGTGCCGCCGGCAGGCCCTTCTCCTTCCACTGCTTGACGCTGGCCTCGTAGGCCGGGCGCTGCGAATCCGGCAGCACGCCCGAGGCGACGCGGATGTCGTTGAACGGCCCCTGGTAGCGATCGACCGCGGCGGTGATTCCCGGCATCGCACCCGGACGGTTCAGCAGCCAACGCACGAACGAACGCTGCAGCTTCCAGATCACCTCCAGCGCATCGACCTGCACGGCCTCCGGCAGGGTGCCGTCGAGTGCGTCGATCTGCGTCCACAGCGCACGGGCATCCAGCGTCTCGCGGCTGATGGTGTAGGCCTTGGCGACCTCGGCCACGGTACGGCCGGTGTCCTCCTGCATGCGCATCAGGAAGGTGGCGCCCATGCGGTTGATGGTCTGGTTGGTCACCGCCGTGGCGATGATCTCGCGCTTCAGGCGGTGGCGGTCCATCGCATCGGCGTACTTCTTCTGCAGCGGCTGCGGGAAGTAACGCAGCAGCTCCTTGGACAGGTACGGGTCCTCCGGGATGTCCGATTCCAGCAACTGCTGGAAGGCGACGATCTTGGAGTACGACAGCAGCACCGCCAGCTCCGGACGAGTCAGGCCCAGGCCACGCAGCTTGCGTGCCGACAGCTCGGCGTCGGACGGCAGGAACTCGATCTGGCGATCCAGCAGGCCCTGCTGTTCCAGCGTGCGGATGAAGTGCTGCTTCGACCCTAGGCGGGTCGCGCTCATGCGCTCCATCAGGCTCAGTGCCTGGTTCTGGCGGTAGTTGTCCATCAGCACCAGCTCGGCGACCTCGTCGGTCATCGACGCCAGCAGCTTGTTGCGCTGGTCGACGGTGAGCTTCTTGGCGCGCACCACGTCGTTGAGCAGGATCTTGATGTTGACTTCATGGTCGGAGGTGTCCACACCGGCCGAGTTGTCGATGAAGTCGGTGTTGAGCAGCACGCCCACCTGCGCGGCCTCGATGCGGCCCAGCTGGGTCATGCCCAGGTTGCCGCCCTCGCCCACCACCTTGCAGCGCAGCTCGCCACCGTTGACGCGCAGCGCGTTGTTGGCACGGTCGCCCACGTCGGCATTGGTCTCGGTGGAGGACTTGACGTAGGTGCCGATGCCACCGTTCCACAGCAGGTCCACCGGCGCCTTCAGCGCGGCGTTGATCAGGTCGGTCGGGGTCATCGCCTTGATGCTGGCGTCGATGCCCAGGGCCTCGCGCACCTGCGGGGTGATCTCGATCGACTTCAGCGAACGCGGGTAGATGCCGCCGCCCTTGCTGATCAGCTTGCTGTCGTAGTCCGCCCAGCTCGAGCGCGGCACGGTGAACATGCGCGCACGTTCCTTGAACGAGCTCGCCGCCACCGGGCTCGGGTCCAGGAAGATGTGGCGGTGGTCGAACGCGCAGACCAGGCGGATGTGCTCGGACAGCAGCATGCCGTTGCCGAACACGTCGCCGGACATGTCGCCGATGCCGACCACGGTGAAGTCCTGCTTCTGGCAGTCGCGGCCCAGTGCACGGAAGTGGCGCTTGACCGACTCCCACGCACCGCGCGCGGTGATGCCCATGCCCTTGTGGTCGTAGCCGACCGAACCACCGGAAGCGAACGCGTCGTCCAGCCAGAAACCGTGCGCACGGGCGATGCCGTTGGCGGTGTCGGAGAAGGTCGCGGTGCCCTTGTCGGCGGCCACCACCAGGTACGGATCGTCCTGGTCATGGCGCACCACGCCCACCGGCGGCACGATCTTGTTGTTGACGATGTTGTCGGTGATGTCCAGCAGGCCGTTGATGAAGCGCTTGTAGCAGGCCACGCCCTCGGCGAACCACGCATCGCGGTCCACCGACGGGTCGGGCAGCTGCTTGGCGAAGAAGCCCCCCTTCGAGCCGACCGGCACGATCACGGTGTTCTTCACCATCTGTGCCTTGACCAGGCCCAGCACTTCGGTGCGGAAGTCCTCGCGGCGGTCGGACCAGCGCAGGCCGCCACGGGCCACCGGACCGAAGCGCAGGTGGGTACCTTCCACGCGCGGGCCGCACACGAAGATCTCGCGGTACGGGCGCGGCTTGGGCAGGTCCGGCACCTTGGCGGCATCGAACTTGAAGCTGATGTAGTCGGCCGGGCCGCCATCGGCACGCAGGCCGTCCTTGCGCGGCATGTAGTAGCTGGTGCGCAGGGTGGCTTCGATCACGCCGATGAAGCTGCGCAGGATGCGGTCCTCGTCCAGGCTGGAGACGCCGTCGAGCAGCTTGACCAGCACCTCGTGGACCAGCGCCATGCGTGCATCGCGGCTGCCCTTGCGCGCCTTGACCACGCCGTCGAGCAGCTTGAGGGTGGCCGCGTCGCCACCGGCCAGCGCCTTGAACTGGGCCAGCTGGGCGTCCAGCGCGGCGGCGTCCACGGCCGGGGTCGGGTCGAAACGGGCTTCAAACAGCTCCACGATCAGGCGGGCCAGCAGCGGGTAGCGGCTGAAGGTGCCTTCCACGTAGGACTGCGAGAACGGCACGCCGATCTGCAGCAGGTACTTGCAGTAGCCACGCAGCATCGAGACCTGGCGCCAGTCCAGGCCGGCGGCCAGCACCAGGCGGTTGAAGCCGTCGTTCTCGGCGTCGCCGCGCCACACGCGGGCGAAGGCATCGCTGAAACCGGCATTGGCCGCGGACGCATCGATGCCCGGCACGGTCGATTCGACCTCGAAGTCCTGCACGTAGACCGGCGCGTCATCGACCATCAGCCGGTACGGGCGCTCGGCGACCACGCGCAGGCCCATGTTCTCCATCATCGGCAGCACGTCCGACAGCGGGATGTCGTCGAGCTGGCGGTACAGCTTCAGGCGCAGGCCATCGACGTCGTCGCGGCGGATCGACTGCAGGCTCAGGCGCAGGTCTTCCGGACCGGTCAGCGCGTCCAGCTGGGCCACGTCGGCCGCGGCGATCTCGGCGCTGGAGTCCTCGATGTAGCCGGCCGGCAGTGCCTTGCCGATGCGGGCGGCGATACGCAGGCCTTCGGTTTCACCGTGGCTTGCGACCAGCGCTTCACGCAGGTCGTCCTGCCAGTTGCGCAGCACGTGGGCCAGGCGCTTTTCCAGGCCTTCGGTATCCAGCTCCAGGCTCTGGCCGGCCTTCGGGCGCACGATCAGGTGCACCTGGGCCAGCGGCGAGTCGCCCAGCACCACGCTGGAGTCCACGTGCTCGCCCTGCAGCGCATCCTTGAGCAGGCTCTCGATGCGCAGGCGCACGTCGGTGTTGAAGCGTTCGCGCGGCAGGAACACCAGCGCGGAAATGAAACGGCTGAACTTGTCGCGGCGCAGGAACAGGCGGCTGCGCACGCGCTCCTGCAGGCCCAGCACGCCGATGGCGGTGCGGAACAGCTCGTCCTGGCTGGACTGGAACAGCTCCTCGCGCGGCAGCGACTCCAGGATGTGGCGCAATGCCTTGCCGCTGTGGCTGGACAGGCTCAGGCCCGAGCGCGCCATCACGCCTTCATAGCGCTGGCGCACCAGCGGGATTTCCCACGGGCGACGATTGTAGGCGCTGGAGGTGAACAGGCCCAGGAAGCGCTGCTCGCCGATGATCTTGCCCTTGGCGTCGAACTCCAGCACGCCGATGTAGTCCATGTAGCCGCCGCGGTGGATGCGCGAGCGGGCATTGGTCTTGGTCAGGATCAGCGCGTCGTCCAGGCCGCCGCTGGTGTTCAGGCCCTGCGCGGCCAGGCCCTTGACCGGGCGCGCCACCGAGGTGTCCTTGCCACGCATCAGGCCCAGGCCGGTGCCGTTCTGGGCGACCAGCACTTCTTCCTTGCCCTGCTTCTCGACCTTGTACTCGCGGTAGCCGAAGAAGGTGAAATGGTTGTCCGCGGCCCAGCGCAGGAACTCCTGCGCCTCCACGCGCGAGGCCTTGCTGACCGGCAGCGCACGCTTGCCCAGGTCATCGGCCAGCGCCTGTGCCTTGGCCTTCATCGGCTCCCAGTCCTTGACGATGGCACGCACGTCGTCCAGCGCCTCGGACACGCGCTTGGCCACTGCATCCAGCTCGGCCGCCGGCTGGCGGTCGATCTCCAGCAGCATCACCGATTCCAGCGCACCCTCACCCACGCCAGCCAGCTTGCCGGCCTTGTCGCGCGAAATGGCGATCACCGGGTGGCCCAGCACATGCACGCCGACGCCCTGCTCGGCCAGCGCCAGGGTCACGGTGTCGACCAGGAACGGCATGTCGTCGTTGACGATCTGCAGCACGGTGTGCGCCGACTCCCAGCCATCGGCCTTCAGTGTCGGGTTGAACACGCGGACGTTGGCCTTGCCCGCCTTGCGGGTACGTGCGAACTCCAGCATGCCGGCGGCCAGCACGGCCCAGTCATCGGCCGAGTGCAGCTTGAACTCGTCCCCTTCCATGCGCTTGTAGAAGGCCGAGGCGAATGCGACCGCCTGGGCCTGCGCCGCGGCGGGATAGCGCTTGCGCAGGGCAGCGAAGACCGGCTCCAGCGACAGCGCAGCGTCGGCGGGGACGTGCTTGGCCAGGGGCGTGCTCTTCGGTTTGACGGACTTTGCAGCAGGCTTTTGCGATTTCATGTCGGAGCTTCGGGTAGGGCTCGTTGAAGGTGCGGCGATTGTATCCCCGGCAACAAAAATAGCTGTGCTGCATGGCCGCAATCACGGCGCCAAAATTGCAATGAAGATGTAACGAAACCGCTGTTTTCAAGGGATATTCTTCATCCTGAAGCCTTTCCCAACCAATTTCCGGCCATGCCGATTCCGTCGGGTTTCGCGCCGCTGTACTAATTGTGTACTGGACGGTATAGTCCAGAAAGTGAACACCCCGCCCCCCTCTCCGCCGCGCACCCAGGCACGGGACCAGCCCGTGTTCGCTGCCGTGGGCGAGTTGCTGGCCACCCACGGCATGCAATTGAGCATGGATGCGGTGGCCGCCCATGTCGGCTGTTCCAAGCAGACCCTGTACAGCCGCTACGGCTCCAAGACCAACCTGCTGCGGCTGGTGATGCAGCAGCACGTGGCCACGACCACCGCGCAGCTGATCAAGGGCGACAGCCGGCCGCTGCGGCAGATCCTGGTGGAATTCGCCATCCACTACCTGGAACACCGCAACCAGCCCCGCATCCGCCAGACCGCGCAGTTGCTGGCCATCAGTGCAAACCAGTTTCACGAGGAGGCGCGTACCCTGTACAACCTCAGCGCGGACGCGGTGCGCAGTCAGATAACTGAATGGTTACGAACCGAGATGGCGAGAGGCCGCCTGATCCATGACGATCCGCAGTTCATGGCCGAACTGCTGATCAGCATGCTTGCCGGTCAGGACTTCGAACGCCAACGCTTTCACGCCCCCCATCGCGATACGCCGGAAAAGCGCCGCCGTTGGGCCGAATTCGCCATCGATGCCTTCCTGCGCGCCTTTCCGGTACCGCCGACTGGCATTCCTGGTTCCGTCAACAAATCAAGAACCCCCGGAGTTTTCCCCCGATGACTGCCCCGCTCCGTCTCCTCGCCCTTACCTGCGCCGCGACAATTTCGCTGGCGGCCTGCAAAAAGCCGCAGGAGCAGGCCGCTCCCCCGCCTCCGGAAGTCGGCGTGGTCGAGGCCAAGCCGCAAACCCTGCCGCTGCAGCGCGAGCTGGTGGGCCGCCTGTCCCCGTACCGTTCGGCCGACGTGCGCGCGCGCGTGGCCGGCGTGCTGCAGAAGCGCGTCTATGAGGAAGGCAGCAACGTCAAGGAAGGCCAGGAGCTGTTCCTGATCGACCCGGCCCAGCTGCGTGCCGCCCTCAACGAGGCCGAGGGCGCCCTTGCCTCGGCCCGGGCCACCCTGGCCAACGCCCGCGCCACCGCCACCCGCGCCCGTTCGCTGGCACCACAGAAGTATGTGTCGCAGTCGGACCTGGACAACGCCGTGGCCGCCGAGCGCAGTGCCGCCGCCGCCGTGCAGCAGGCCGAGGCCGCCGTGGCCAATGCCCGCATCAACCTGGGCTATGCCCGCGTCACCTCGCCGATCACCGGCCTGGCCGGCAAGGCGCAGGTGACCGAAGGCGCGCTGGTGGGCCAGGGCGATGTGACCCTGCTGACCACGGTCGACCAGATCGACCCGCTGTACGTGAACTTCTCGATGACGGCCGATGAGCTGAGCGCCCTGCGTGCCGCCCAGGACAAGGGCGCGCTGGCACTGGCCGGCGACGGCAAGACCACCGTGCAGGTCAACCTGCCCGACGGCAGCGCCTACGCCCACGAAGGCACGCTGGACTTCTCCTCGCCGACGGTCGACCCGGCCACCGGCGCGGTGTCGCTGCGCGCGGTGCTGCCGAACCCGGACCGCATCCTGCTGCCGGGCTCGTTCGTCAGCTTCAAGGCCAACCTGGGCGCGCGCAACAACGCCTTCCTGCTGCCGCAGCAGGCGGTGCAGCGCGACACCCGCGGCGGCTACGTGATGGTCGTCGGCGCCGATGGCAAGGTCGTGCGCAAGGACGTGGTGCTCGATGGCCAGCAGTCGGGCAGCTGGCTGGTCTCCTCCGGCCTGGCCAGCGGCGACAAGGTCATCGTCTCGGGCCTGCAGAAGGTCAAGGAAGGTGCCCCGGCCACGACCAAGCCGTGGCAGCCGCAGGCCGCCGCCCAGCCGGGTGCCCCCGCACAGGCGCCGGCACCGGCACCGGCGAAGAAGGACTAACGGAACTCCGTCATGCCTAAATTTTTCATCGAACATCCGGTCTTTGCCTGGGTGGTGGCGATCCTGATCTCGCTGGGTGGCGTGATCTCGATCCTCAACCTGGGCATCGAGTCCTATCCCAGCGTGGCTCCGCCACAGGTCACCGTCACCGCCAACTACCCGGGCGCCAGCGCGTCGACCACGGAAAAATCGGTCACCCAGGTGATCGAGCAGCAGCTGACCGGCATCGACAACCTGATGTACTTCAGCTCGTCGTCCTCGTCCAACGGCCGCGCCACCATCACGCTGACCTTCGACAGCGGCACCGACCCGGACATCGCCCAGGTGCAGGTGCAGAACAAGGTGTCGCTGGCGACCCCGCGCCTGCCCTCGGAAGTGACCCAGCAGGGCGTGGTGGTGGCCAAGGCCAACGCCGGCTTCCTGATGGCCATCGGCGTGCGCTCCGATGACGGCAGCGTGGACCGCGATGCCCTGAACGACATCGTCGGTGCACGCGTGCTGGAGCAGGTATCGCGCGTGCCGGGCGTCGGCAGCACCCAGCAGTTCGGCTCCGAGTACGCCATGCGCGTGTGGCTGAACCCGGAAAAGCTGCAGGGCTACCACCTGGCCGCCAGCGACGTGTACAACGCCATCGGCACCCAGAACCTGCAGTTCGCCGCCGGCTCGGTGGGCGGCGACCCGACCCCGTCCGACCAGGCCTTCACCGCCACGGTGGTCGCCGAAGGCCGCTTCAGCACCCCGGAAGACTTCGAGAACGTCATCCTGCGCGCCAACGCGGACGGCAGCGTGGTGCGCCTGAAGGACGTCGCCCGCGTCGCCTTCGGCGCGAGCAACTACGGCTTCGACACCCGTTACAACGGCAAGCCGGTGGCCGTGTTCGCCATCCAGCTGCTGCCCGGCGCCAACGCCCTGGACGTGTCCAAGGCGGTGCGCTCCAAGATGGACGAGCTGGCCCCGAGCTTCCCGCCGGGCGTGAGCTGGTTCACCCCGTATGACAGCACCACCTTCGTCAACATCTCCATCAAGGAAGTGATCCACACGTTGATCGAAGCCATCGTGCTGGTCTTCCTGGTGATGCTGATCTTCCTGCAGAACTTCCGCGCCACGATCATCCCCACCCTGGTCATCCCGGTGGCGCTGCTCGGCACGTTCATGGGCATGCTGGCGATCGGCTTCACGATCAACCAGCTGACCCTGTTCGCGATGGTGCTGGCGATCGGCATCGTGGTCGACGACGCGATCGTGGTGATCGAGAACGTCGAGCGCATCATGAGCGAGGAAAAGCTCGACCCCAAGCCGGCCACGCAGAAGGCGATGGGCCAGATCACCGGCGCGGTGGTGGCCATCACCGTCGTGCTGGCCGCGGTGTTCATCCCCAGCGCCCTGCAGCCGGGCGCCTCCGGCGAGATCTACAAGCAGTTCGCCCTGACCATCGCCATGTCGATGGCATTCTCGGCGCTGCTGGCGCTGACCTTCACCCCGGCATTGTGCGCGGCTTTCCTCAAGCCGACCCACAACGACAACCCGAACTGGGTCTACCGCACCTTCAACAAGTACTACGGCAAGCTGGAGAAGAGCTACGTCGGCACGGTCGGCGGCGTCATCAAGCACAGCCCACGCTGGCTGATGGTGTTCGCGCTGCTGCTGGTGCTGTGCGGCTTCCTGTTCACCCGCCTGCCGGGCAGCTTCCTGCCCGAGGAAGACCAGGGCTACGCACTGGCCATCGTGCAGCTGCCGCCGGGCGCCACCAAGAGCCGCACCAGCGCCGTGTTCGACCAGCTGCTGGGAACGCTGGAGAAGGAAGAAGCCTTCGAAGGCCTGATGCAGATCACCGGTTTCAGCTTCATCGGCTCCGGTGAGAACGTGGGCATGGCCTTCGTCCGCCTGAAGGACTGGGACGCCCGCAAGGAGACCGCGCCGGAGTTCATCCAGAAGATGAACCAGAAGGCATATGGCATCAAGGACGCGCAGATCTTCTTCGTCAACCTGCCGACCGTGCAGGGCCTGGGCCAGTTCGGTGGTTTCGACATGTGGCTGCAGGACCGTGCCGGTGCCGGCCAGGATGCGCTGATGGATGCGCGCAACACCCTGCTCGGCGCCGCGTCACAGGACAAGTCGCTGACCGCGGTGCGTCCCAACACGCTGGAGAACTCGCCGCAGCTGCAGCTGCACGTGGACCGCGTGCAGGCGCAGACCATGGGCGTGAAGGTCAACGACGTCTACACCGCCATCCAGATGATGCTGGCGCCGGTGTACGTCAACGACTTCTTCTACGCCGGCCGCATCAAGCGCGTGAACATGCAGGCCGACGCGGCCTACCGCACCGGCCCGGAATCGCTGCGCAGCTACTACGTGCCCAGCTCGCTGAGCAAGGACGCCGACGGGCAGTCGTCGATGATCCCGCTCAGTGCGGTGGTCAAGTCCGAGTGGATCTACGCCCCGCCCGCGCTGAACCGCTACAACGGCTATTCGGCGGTCAACATCGTCGGTTCGCCGGCACCGGGCGGCAGTTCGGGCCAGGCCATGGCGACGATGGAACGGCTGGTGCAGGACGACCTGCCGGCCGGCTTCGGCTTCGACTGGAGCGGCATGTCCTACCAGGAAATCCTGGCGGGCAACGCGGCCACCCTGCTGATGGTGCTGTCCATCGTGGTGGTGTTCCTGTGCCTGGCCGCGCTGTATGAAAGCTGGTCGATCCCGGTCGCGGTGCTGCTGGTGGTGCCGATCGGCATCCTCGGTGCGGTGGTGTTCTCGTTGATGCGCGGCCTGCCGAACGACCTGTACTTCAAGATCGGCATGGTGACGGTGATCGGCCTGGCGGCGAAGAACGCGATCCTGATCGTGGAATTCGCGGTCGAGCAGCGCGCCATGGGCAAGACCCTGCGCGAGGCCACGATCGAAGCGGCGCACCTGCGCTTCCGCCCGATCCTGATGACCTCCTTCGCCTTCATCCTGGGCGTCCTGCCGATGGCGATCTCCACCGGTGCCGGCGCCAACGCCCGTCACTCGCTGGGTACCGGCGTGATCGGTGGCATGCTGTTCGCCACCCTCATCGGCGTGTTGCTGATCCCGCTGTTCTTCGTGTGCGTACGCCGCGTGCTCGGCGACAAGCTCGACGAACCGTCGAAGGAGTACCTGGAGCAGCACAAGGTACGCACGGCGCAGGTGGATCGCTGATCCTACCGCTGTACCGGCAAACAAAAAGCCCCGGCAATGCCGGGGCTTTTTTTGGGCACGCTGTAGGAGCGACCTCGGTCGCGAAGCCGTCGATGAAGAACGGCGGCATTGATTGCAATTGCAGACGACTTCCGCAGCTTCCGCCTAGATCAGCTTCGCGACCGAGGTCGCTCCTACAACGCGGTTGCCTCGCCTGCGCCGCACCAGACTCAGCACAGAAAAAATCCGATGCCGGTTGCCCGGCATCGGATCTCTGGTTCACGCTTGGCTGCGACTCAACGCAATCCGGTCTCGTTGCGCGCAATCACCATGCGCTGGATCTCCGAAGTGCCTTCATAGATCTCGGTGATCTTGGCATCGCGGAAGTAACGCTCCAGCGGCATTTCCTTCGAATAGCCCATGCCGCCATGGATCTGCACCGCTTGGTGGGCGATCCACATCGCTGCCTCCGACGCGGTCAGCTTGGCGACCGCCGCCTCGGTGGAGAACTTCCTGCCCTGCGACTTCAGCCAGGCTGCGCGCAAGGTCAGCAGCATCGCCGCATCCAGCTTGCACTTCATGTCAGCGACCTTGGCCTGGATCATCTGGAAGGTGCCGATCGGCGCGCCGAACGACTTGCGCTCCTTCACGTAGTCCACCGAAGCCTCGTAAGCGGCGCGGGCGATGCCCACCGCCTGCGACGCGATGCCGATGCGGCCCGAATCCAGCAGGCTCATCGCGATCTTGAAGCCCTGCCCTTCCTCACCGATCACATCCTCGGCACTGGCCACGTAGTCCTGGAACTCGATCTCGCAGGTCGCCGACGCACGCACGCCCAGCTTGGGCTCGGTCTTGCCGCGGCCAAAGCCCGGCTTGGTGGTGTCGATCATGAAGGCGGTGATGCCGCGCGCGCCCTTCTCCGGGTCGGTCATCGCGAACAGCACGATGTAGCGCGCCACCGGGCCGGAGGTGATCCAGCTCTTCTGGCCGTTGACCAGGAACGAACCATCGGCCTGCTTGACCGCGCGGCAGCGCATCGCAGTGGCATCGGAGCCGGACTGCGATTCGGTCAGCGCGAACGCACCAATCGCGCTGCCCTCGGCAATCGCGCGCACGTAGGTCTGCTTCTGTGCCTCGCTGCCGTAGCTCAGCAGCGCATTGCAGAACAGCGAATTGTTGACCGACATGATGGTCGCGTGCGCCGCGTCGGCGGCGGAGACCTCGACGATGGCCAGCACGCTGGAAACCGGGTCCATGCCCGAGCCGCCGTACTCGACCGGCACCTCGATGCCCATCAGGCCGTTCTCGCCCAGCAGGCGGATGTTGTCCAGCGGGTACTCACCGGTGGCGTCGAAGTGCTCGGCGCTCGGGGCGATCTTTTCCTTGGCGATACGACGGGCGACGTCCTGCAGCATCAGCTGCTCGTCGGAAAAACTGAAGTCCACAACACCCCTCCCAGGGCTGAATCAAGTTGCGATTGTAACCATCGCAGCCGGGTTCAGCCTATGCCTTGCCTTGACCCGGCGTGGCGGCAGCGCGAAAATATCTCTATATCGCGATAGGTAGATATTTATGGATCTGGAAGACTGGTCAACCCGTCTGAAAGTGTTCGCCGATGCAACGCGGGTACGCCTGCTGACGCTGCTTGAACAGGAAGAACTCACCGTAGCCGAGTTGTCGGCCATCACCACGCTGGCCCAGCCGCGCGTGTCCACCCACCTGGCGCGCCTGAAGGAAGCCGGGCTGGTCCGCGACCGCCGTGCCGGCGTGTCCGCGTACTACCGCTTCGACGAGGCCTCGCTGGACCCGGCCCAGCGCGCATTGTGGCATGCCCTGAGCACCGGCAGCGACGACCCGCTGCTGCGCCAGGACGCCGAGCGCGTGCCGGCGGTGCTGGCGATGCGCGCCGCCGACCAGAACTGGGCCGACAGCGTGGCCGGCGACATGGAACGCCACTACTCCCCGGGCCGCACCTGGGAGGCGATGGCGCGCAGCGCGCTGCCGCTGCTGGAAACCGGCGACGTGCTCGACATCGCCTCCGGTGATGGCGTGCTGGCCGAACTGCTGGCCCCGCACGCACAGCGCTACGTCTGCATCGACACCAGCGCCCGCGTGGTGGCCGCCGCCAGCGAGCGCCTGCGCAAGCTGCCCAACGTGGAGGTGCTGGAAGGCGACATGCACAAGCTGCCCTTCGCCGATGGCAGCTTCGACCTGGTGGTGCTGATGCATGCCCTGACCTACTCCAGCCACCCGGCCAAGGCCGTGGCCGAGTGCGCCCGGGTACTGCGGCCCGGCGGCCGGCTGATGCTGTGCAGCCTGGCCCGGCATGAGCACAAGGTGGCGGTCGAGGCCTACGGCCACGTCAACCTGGGCTTCACCGGCAAGGAACTGCGCAAGTTCGTCGAGAAGACCGGGCTGGAAGTGTCCAGCCTGGAAACCGTGACCCGCGAGAAGCGCCCGCCGCACTTCGAAGTGATCGCGCTGATCGCCCATCGTCCCTGAAGCATCGAACCCGGCCCGCCCTATGCAAGCCCTCCCCTGGCTCCACCCCGAACGCGTCGCCAAGCTGCTGGCCGCGCTTGAACAACGCATCCTGATCATCGACGGCGCCATGGGCACGATGATCCAGCGCCATCGCCTGGAGGAAGGCGACTACCGGGGCGAGCGCTTCGTGGGCGGGTTCGACAGCCAGCACGTGCACGAACCCGGTTGCGAGCACGACCTCAAGGGCAACAACGACCTGCTGCTGCTGACCCGCCCGGACGTGATCGCCGGCATCCATACCGCCTACCTGGAGGCCGGTGCGGACCTGGTGGAGACCAACACCTTCAACGCGACCTCGATCAGCCAGGCCGATTACCACCTGGAACACCTGGTGTACGAGCTCAACAAGGCCGGTGCCCAGGTCGCCCGCCAGTGCTGTGACGCAGTGGAAGCCCGCACCCCGGACAAGCCGCGCTTCGTGATCGGCGTGCTCGGCCCGACCAGCCGCACCGCCTCGATCAGCCCGGACGTCAACGACCCCGGCTTCCGCAACACCAGCTTCGACGCGCTGCGGCAGACCTACCGCGAGGCCATCGACGGGCTGATCGACGGCGGCGCCGACACGCTGATGGTGGAAACCATCTTCGACACGCTCAATGCCAAGGCGGCGTTGTTCGCCATCGAGGAGGTCTTCGACCAGCGCGGCGGGCGGCTGCCGGTGATGATCTCCGGCACCATCACCGATGCCTCCGGCCGTACCCTGTCCGGCCAGACCGCCGAGGCGTTCTATGCCTCGGTCGCGCATGGCAACCCGCTGTCGATAGGCTTCAACTGCGCGCTCGGCGCCACCGACATGCGCCCGCACGTGGAAACGCTGGCGCAGGTGTCCAGCGGCTACGTCAGCGCGCACCCCAACGCCGGCCTGCCCAATGCCTTCGGCGAGTACGACGAGACCCCCGAGGAAATGGCCGCCACCCTGAAGGAGTTCGCCGAATCCGGCCTACTCAACCTGGTCGGCGGCTGCTGCGGCACCTCGCCCGACCATATCCGTGCCATCGCCGAAGCGGTCGCCGGGCTGCCACCGCGCGCCCTTGCCCCGCTCACCAAGGCTGCCTGAGGAAACGCCATGAAGAAGAAGATCCTGCTGGTGGGTGCCAGTGGCACCCTGGGCAAGGCCGTTGCCGCACACCTGCGCCAACGGCATGAGGTGATCACCGCCTCGCGTTCGGACGCCGCGCATCCGGTCGACCTCGGTGACGAGCAGAGCGTATCGGCGCTGTTGCAGGCGGTGGGTCCGTTGGATGCCATCGTCTCCACCACCGGCAACGTTCATTTCGGCCCGTTGACGCAGATGACCGCCGCCCAGTTCAACCAGGGACTGCAGGACAAGCTGCTGGGCCAGGTGCGACTGGCACTGCTCGGCCAGCATCACCTCAATGAGGGTGGCTCGATCACCCTGACCACCGGCATCCTCACCGAACAGCCGATCGCCCAGGGCGCCAATGCCACCGCGGTCAACGCAGCGGTGGAGGGCTTCGTCCGCGCCGCCGCGCTGGAGCTGCCGCGTGGCCTGCGCATCAACGTGGTCAGCCCCAGCGTGCTGGTCGAAGCGCTCGATGCCTACGGCGACTTCTTCCCGGGCTTCGAACCGGTCAGCGCCGCACGTGCCGCCCTGGCCTACCAGCGCAGCATCGACGGCATCGCCAACGGACAGGTTTTCAAGGTCTGGTAATGGGCAACGACTCCTCCCCCGCCATGCACTACACCCGCCTGTCCGGCCTGGAACCGCTGGTCATCACCCCGGACCTGCTGTTCATCAACGTGGGCGAACGCACCAACGTCACCGGCAGCGCGCAGTTCCGCAAACTGGTCAAGGAAGAACGCTACGAGGAAGCCGTCGAGGTCGCCCGCCAACAGGTGGCCAACGGGGCGCAGATCCTTGACGTCAACATGGACGAAGGCCTGATCGATTCGGAGAAGGCGATGGTGCGCTTCCTCAACCTGATCATGTCCGAGCCGGACATCGCGCGCATCCCGGTGATGGTCGATTCCTCCAAGTGGAGCGTGATCGAGGCCGGGTTGAAGTGCCTGCAGGGCAAGAGCGTGGTCAACTCGATCTCGCTCAAGGAAGGCGAGGCCGCCTTCCTTGAACACGCGCGGCTGGTGCGCCGCTACGGCGCCGCCGCGGTGGTGATGGCCTTCGACGAAGTGGGCCAGGCCGACACCTGCGAACGCAAGGTGGAGATCTGCACGCGCGCCTACCGCATCCTCACCGAGCAGGTCGGTTTCCCGCCGGAAGACATCATCTTCGACCCGAACATCTTCGCCGTGGCCACCGGCATCGAGGAGCACGACAACTACGCGGTGGACTTCATCGAGGCCACCCGCATCATCAAGCGCACGCTGCCCGGCTGCCATGTCTCCGGCGGCGTATCGAACGTGTCGTTCTCGTTCCGCGGCAACGAGACCGTGCGCCAGGCGATCCACTCGGTGTTCCTGTACCACGCCATCCAGGCCGGCATGGACATGGGCATCGTCAACGCCGGCGCCATGCCCATCTATGACCAGCTCGACCCGGAACTGCGCGAAGCGGTCGAGGATGTGATCCTCAACCGCCGCCGCGACGGCACCGAACGCCTGCTCGACATCGCCGAGCGCTACAAGGGCAGGAAGGGCGAGAAGAAGACCGAGGACCTGGGCTGGCGCCAGCACCCGGTGCGCGCGCGCCTGGCCCATGCGCTGGTGCATGGCCTGGATGCCTGGGTCGAGGAAGACACTGAGGAGGCCCGCCAGCAGGCCAGCCGGCCGCTGGACGTGATCGAAGGCCCGTTGATGGACGGCATGAACGTGGTCGGCGACCTGTTCGGCGCCGGCAAGATGTTCCTGCCGCAGGTGGTCAAGTCCGCGCGCGTGATGAAGAAGGCCGTGGCCTACCTGCTGCCCTTCATCGAGGAGGAGAAGGCGCGCACCGGTGACGTGGGCAAGTCCAACGGCAAGATCATCATGGCCACGGTCAAGGGCGACGTGCACGATATCGGCAAGAACATCGTCGGCGTGGTCCTGGCCTGCAACAACTTCGAGGTCGTGGACCTGGGCGTGATGGTGCCGGCGCAGAAGATCCTGGACGCCGCCCGCGCCGAGAACGCCGACATCATCGGCCTGTCCGGGTTGATCACCCCGTCGCTGGAAGAGATGAGCCACGTCGCCAGGGAGATGCAGCGACAGGGCTTCAGCATGCCGCTGATGATCGGCGGCGCCACCACCTCGCGTGCGCATACCGCGCTGAAGATCGACCCGTTCTACAGCGCGCCGACGGTGTGGGTGAAGGACGCCTCGCGTGCGGTCGGCGTGGCCCAGTCGCTGATTTCCAGCGACCTGCGCGACGCCTTCGTCGCCGCAAACGACGCCGACTACGCCGACATCCGCAACCGCCACAGGAACCGCGGTGATGCCAAGCGGCTGGTATCGCTGGAGCATGCGCGCGGCCAGCGCTTCACCTGTGACTGGGCGCAGTACACCCCGCCGGCACCCGCCTCGCCCGGCCTGCACGTGTTCGACGACTATCCGCTGGAAGACCTGCTGCCGGTGATCGACTGGACGCCGTTCTTCCAGGCCTGGGAGCTGGCCGGCAAGTTCCCGGCGATCCTCACCGACGAGATCGTCGGGCCGCAGGCCAGTGACCTGTTCAAGGATGCGCAGGCGATGCTGAAGCGGATCGTTGATGAGAAATGGCTGACGGCCCGGGCCGTGTTTGGAATCTGGCCGGCGAACAGCAAGGGCGACGATGTGGTGGTGAACCTTGCAGGCGCAGCATTCACCTCCCTTCCCCCGTTCACGGGGGAAGGTGCCCGCAGGGCGGATGGGGGCGGCTCTGGCTCCACGGGCCCTAAGAGCGCCCTCCCCCCAACCCCTCTCCCGCGCGCGGGAGAGGGGCTTGCTCAGCTTGATTCGCACCACACCCTGCACTTCCTGCGCCAGCAGGTCGACAAGCCGGCCGAGCGCCCGGATTTCTGCCTGGCCGACTTCATCGCCCCGGAAACCAGCGGCAAGCAGGACTGGATCGGTGCCTTCGCGGTCACCGCCGGCATCGGCATCGAGCCGCACGTGGCCCGCTTCGAAGCCGCCTACGACGACTACAACGCCATCCTGCTCAAGGCCCTAGCCGACCGCCTGGCCGAGGCCATGGCCGAGCGCCTGCACCAGCGCGTGCGCACCGAGTTCTGGGGCTACGCCGCCGACGAGCAACTCGACAACGAGGCGCTGATCGCCGAGAAGTACAGCGGCATCCGCCCGGCCCCCGGCTACCCGGCCTGCCCGGAGCACAGCGAGAAGCAGACCCTGTTCGCGATGCTGGGCGCCGGCGACATCGGTATGTCGTTGACCGAGAGCTTCGCGATGTTGCCGACCGCGGCGGTCTCGGGCTATTACTTCAGCCATCCGCAAAGCCAGTACTTCGTGGTGGGCCGGGTCTCGCGCGAACAGGTCAGCGACTACGCCCGCCGCAAGGGCGTGGAGCGCGCCCAGGTTGAACGCTGGCTGGCCTCCAACCTGGACTACGACCCCGAGTAAGCCGCCATGGAAAGCCGCAACGCCGAACTGATCCGCAAGTACGCCCGGCCGGGCTGCATCGGCCTGTGCGGCACCTCTGACTGGATCGGCAAGGCCATCCGCAAGGCCCAGGCGCCGCTCACCGAGGACGGGCACCGCAGCCTGTGGTCGCACGCCTTCCTGTTCAGCGAACAACGCCTGGACGGCCATTGGTGGGTGCTCGAATCGGACCTGGACCTGCGCAACCGCCAGTTGCGGCTCGGCGCGCAGGAGAACCGCGCCGACCGCTACTTCGACGATGAGGCCTTCCCCAACCTGGCCATCCTCGACTTCAACCTGGACGCCGCCCAGACCCGCAACGTCCAGGTCGCCGCGCTGGACCTGCTGGCCGGGCTGTCCAGCTACTCGCTGAGCGAGCTGGTGGGCACGTTGTTCGCGATGCACAGCACCCGCCTGCGGCGGCGCGGCAACCTGCTGTCCAAGGAAGGCGCGCTGTACTGCTCGGCGATGGTGCAGCATTGCTACACCGCCGCCGGCATCGACCTGATGCCGGGGGTGCACGGCAAGAACGTCGCCCCGCAGGACCTGTACGATTCGGACCTGCCCCATACCACCCACTCGCTCATCCGCGACCTCGGCATCTCCAGCCTGCGCCGGCTCAAGCACGGCACCGTGGAACTGTTGAACACCCCGGTCGAAGACCTGTTCTGACCCCATGACCGCCGCAAGCCCCCTCCCCGCAGCCGTGCCCACCGCGCGGCTGTCGAGCTTCTACTTCTTCTACTACGCCGCGCTCGGCGCGTTCACCCCGTACTGGAGCCTGTACCTGCAGTCGCGCGGCATGACCGTCACCGCGATCAGCGTGATGATGAGCCTGTGGTACGCCACCCGCGTGGTCGCACCCAGCACCTGGACGTCGCTGGCCGCGGTTTCGCCCAGGCCGATCCGCTGGCTGCGCATCGGCTGCGTGCTGACCCTGCTCAGCTTCTGCGGCTTCCTGCTGCCGGCGCCACAGTGGACGCTGTACGGGGTGATGATCGCCTTCTGCTTCTTCTACAACGCGGTGATGCCGCAGTTCGAGTCGATCACCCTCACCCACCTGGGCAGCGACAGCCACCGTTACGGGATGATCCGGGTGTGGGGCTCGTTCGGCTTCATCATCGTGGTCACCCTGTTCGGCTGGCTGATCGAGCACCACGGCGCCGGCAAGCTGCCGTGGCTGATGCTGCCGCTGTTCGTGCTGATGATCGGCTCGGCGTTCGCCAACCGCTACGCGCGCGGCATCGGCAGCCACAGCCACCACGACGGCGGCTTCTGGGCCATCGTCCGGCAGAAGCACGTCATCGCCTTCTTCATCGCCGCTTTCCTGGAGCAGTTGTCGTTCGGCCCGTACTACACGTTCTTCTCGCTCTACATGGACCAGCATGGTTACAGCACCTCGCTGCTGGGCGTGATGTGGACGGTGGGCGTGGTTTTCGAGGTCGCGGTGTTCTTCCTGATCGCCGGCTTCTTCAAGCGCTGGGATGCCAGCTGGCTGCTGATCATTTCCATGGCCAGCGCCGCGCTGCGCTGGTGGGTGACCGCGCTGTACCCGGAGAACCTCCCGGTGATGCTGGTCGCGCAGACCACCCATTGCCTGGGCTTCGCGGCGTTCTTCGCGTCGGCCATGCAGCTGCTGGCGCGCTACTTTCCCGGCAACCTCAACGGCCACGGCCAGGGCCTGTTCTACGGCTTCTCATCCGGCCTGGGCGGCGTGCTCGGCGCACTGATCGCCGGCCAGCTGTGGCGGTTCGGCGACGGCAAGGCCGCCTTCCTGGTGGGCGGCGGCTTCGCCCTGCTCGGCTCGCTGATCGCCCTGTACTGGCTGCCGCCATCGCGCCAGGCCCGCCAAGCCGCAGGCTGAGCACACCCTTCCCCTGCCCGGTCCTGCTATAACGGCGCAGCGTTCACGACTCAGGGGGAGTTGTCATGAAACTGCACCGTTGGCCCTGCATTGCAGTGGCTGCACTGCTGCTCGCCGCACCCGGGCTGGCCCGGGCCGAGGAAGACCAGACCTTCGGCGCCTTCGTCTCCTCCTGCTTCCAGTACCTGGGCGAACCGCAGAAGCTGACCGAGACGCTGGACCGGGTGGCCCAGCGCCTGCAGGGCGAGACGGCGCACCAACACCTCAACGGAAGGGCCGGCAAGGCCTGGCTGATGACGGTCGAAGACAGTGTCTACGGCTTCGTACTGACCGACCAGGGCACCTGCACGATGACCGCCGCCAGCGGTGACCCGGAGACCATCGCCCAGGATTTCGTCCTTTTCAGCGAACTGGCCGAGAACAGTTACCGGATCGCCCAGGAGCCGGTCACCCGCGAAGACGGATGGGACTACCACGGCCTGACCGTGTTCGACCCGGGCAACCCCACCGACATCTACGTCCACATGGCCGTCAACACGGCACCAGTGACCGATCGACGCGCGATCATCAGCGTTGCCCGGGTCCGCAGCACCGATCCCGATCGCCCTGCCCGCACAACAAAAAAGACAGGCCACTGACCTGTCTTTTCCGTGTCCATCGCGGTGAGCGGTGCACCTACCAGACCAGATCGTCCGGCACCTGGAACTTCGGGTCCGCGTAGGGGTCGTCCTCGATCGGCGCGTTCGGGTCGACCTTCAACGCCACGCTCGGCGCGAACACGGCTTCGGCCTCGGCCAGCAACGCCGCGGTGACCAGCAGGTAGCGGCCATTCTGCTGCAGCACGCCCAGCTCACCGGCGTTGAGCGCCTTGAGCTGCTCGGCGGTGACGTAGATGCGCTTGATCTTGCCGCCATAGGGGAAGTGGCGGGCGATGTCGGCATCGGGGACATTGAGCCCCTTGTCCTTGATCAGCTCGTCCAGCTTGGCGCGCGCTTCGCGGCGCAGGCGGGCTTCTTCCTGCTTCAGCCGCTCGGCCTCGATGCGTTCGTCCTTCTCCCGCTGCGCACGGATCGCATAGGCCTTGGCCAGGTCGATGTCCTCCTGCGAACGCGGCTTGTGCGGGCCCTGCCGCTGCGGCTTGCCCTGCGCCGGCCTGGCCTGCCCCGGCTTGCCAGCGTGTGCCTGCGGCTTGCCACCACCGGGCTTGCCCGGCGGCTGGCCCTGGCGGTTCGGTGCACGCCCGTCACGGCGCGCTTCGGGTTTGCGCTCCGGCTTGGGCGCGGCCTTGAAACCCAGCCCGAGGAGCTGGTCGCGAAGAGTGTCACTCATGCTTGCAATGCTTCTGTATCAGTAGTGCGGGGGCGGCGGCTCGGTGGCCGGGTCGGCGTACAGCGCCGTACGCACCTTGCCGAGGTCATCGAGCAGGTTGCGCAGCAGGTTGGTGTTGCGGGTGCCTTCCATCCGGGCTTCGGCCAGGGCCTCGCTCAGTTCGGCCAAGGCCTGTTCCTGGAAGGAAACACGCATCTCCAGCTCGATCAGGCGTGATTCCAGCGCCTGTTCGCGCTCGCTGGGGATTGGGTCATGCATGCAGGGAGCGTCCCCGGCCAATGCCGTAATAGGCGAGGCCGGCGGCCTCGATCTCCTGGGGTTCATAGATGTTGCGGCCATCGAACACCACCGCATCACCCAGCGTTTGGCGCAGCCGTGCGAAATCCGGGCTGCGGAACTGCTTCCATTCGGTGATCACGGCCAGCGCGTCGGCACCTTCCAGTGCTTCGTATGCGGTCTCGCAGAACACCAGGTCCGCCCGCTCGCCGAAGACCCGACGGGCTTCGTGCATGGCTTCCGGGTCGAACACCCGCACCGTGGCACCTGCCTCCCACAACTGCGCCAGCAGGCGCCGGCTCGGGGCCGCGCGCATGTCATCGGTGTTGGGCTTGAAGGCCAGGCCCCACACGGCGAAGGTCTTGCCGCGCACGCCCTCGTCCTCGCCACGGTCGTAGTGGCGCTGGATCAGCTCGAACAGATGGCCCTTCTGGCCATCGTTGACCGCCTCTACCGCGTTGAGCAGCTGCGCCTGGTGGCCATGCTGGGCCGCGGTGCGCGCCAGCGCCTGCACGTCCTTGGGGAAGCAGGAGCCGCCATAGCCGGCGCCGGGATAGATGAAGTGCCAGCCGATGCGCGGGTCAGAGCCAATGCCCTGGCGCACCTGCTCGATGTCGGCCCCCACGCGCTCGGCGATGTTGGCGATCTCGTTCATGAAGCTGATCTTGGTCGCCAGCATCGCATTGGCGGCGTACTTGGTCAGCTCGGCCGAGCGCACGTCCATCTCGACGACGCGGTCGCGGTTGCGGTTGAACGGCGCATACAGGCGGCGCAGCACCGCCACCGCGTCCGGATTGTCGGCACCGATGACGATGCGGTCCGGGCGCATGCAGTCGGCCACCGCATCGCCTTCCTTGAGGAATTCGGGATTGGAAACCACGTCGAAGGCGATCTCCACGCCGCGCGCGGCCAGTTCCCCGGCAATCGCGGCACGGACCTTGTCGGCCGTGCCCACCGGCACGGTCGACTTGTTGACCACCACCGCCGGCTGCGTCAGATGGCGGCCGATGGTGCGGGCCACCGCCAGCACGTACTGCAGGTCGGCGCTGCCGTCTTCATCCGGCGGCGTGCCGACCGCGATGAAGACGACCTGGCCATGCGCGATCGCGCTGGCCGCCTCGGTGGTGAAGGCCAGCCGCCCTGCGGCGTGGTTGGCCTTCACCATCGGCTCCAGGCCGGGCTCGTAGATCGGGATGATTCCCTGCCCGAGGCCATCGACCTTTGCCTGGTCGATATCGACGCAGATCACGTCGTGGCCGACTTCGGCCAGGCAGGTCCCGGTGACGAGACCCACGTAACCGGTACCGAAAATCGCTACGCGCATGGCTGCGACGGCTCCGTTCTGATGCGGATTACTGCAGGACGCCCAGCAGCTCGACGTCGAAGGTCAGCGTGGACTCCGGGCCGATCGGGCCGCTGCCATTGCTGCCATAGGCCAGCTCGGCGGGGATCCAGAAGCGATACTTGGCGCCGACCGGCATCAGCGACACGCCCTCGGTCCAGCCCTTGATGACCTGGTTCAGGCCGAAATCGACCGGCTGGCCACGCTCGTAGCTGCTGTCGAACACGGTGCCGTCCAGCAGCTTGCCTTCGTAGTTGACGCGCACGCGGCTGGTGGCCATCGGACGCTCGCCGCTGCCGGCGCGCAGCACCTGGTACTGCAGGCCCGAGGCGGTGGTCACCACGCCCGGCTGGGTCTTGTTCTTGGCCAGGAATGCATTGCCCTGCTCACGGTTCTTGCCGGCGACGGCGGACTGCTTGGCGGTGCTGAATGCCTGCAGCGTGGCCTTGGCCTGCTCATGGGTCATCGTCGGGTTGCCCTTGGAGAACACGTCGTTGACCGCCTTGAACACCGAGTTCAGGTCGATGTCGTCCTTGATCGCGGCCAGCGACGGGCCCACGGCGTAGCTGCCGAGCATCAGGCCGACCTTCTTGCGGTCGACGGTCGGCTGGCTGCCCGGCGCTAGGCCCGGCACCTGCTGGCCGGCGCGGGCCATCATCACGGTGCGCAGCGCGGCGTCGGTCTGCTGGGCTTCTTCCTGCGAGAGCAGCGGCTGGCCGCCGGCGAACGCATTCTCGACGGCACGGCGCAGTTCGGCCACGTCCACTTCGCCAGCGATGGGCTCAAACGAGCTGGCGACATCAATACCGATGGCATAACTGATCGTTTCACGTTCCGAGGTCAAAACGGACTTCTCCTTGGTAGCCGCCGGAGCGGCAGGTTGTTGCGAAAACGCGACCCCGGGGGCCGCCATCGCCAGAATCAGAAGCGACGCAACTGCGCCACGCTTTCCCATCTTCATTCGCTGCTTTCCTGGAAGTGAACAAACGCCACCGGTGGCGCGAGGGGCGACATTGTCGCATGCGCACCGGATATGTCGAGGCAGGTCAACGCGCCGGAACCGGGGCCGCCAGCTCGCGATCGATCGCCGCGCGCAGCTCCGGGTCATCCGGGCGCACCCGGCTCGGGAACTGCGCCACCACCCGCCCGTCGCGGGAGATCAGGTACTTGTGGAAGTTCCAGGCCGGTGCCACGCCGGTGGCACGCGTCAACTCGCGGTACAGCGGCGTGGTTTCCGGGCCGATCACATGCACTTTCTGGAACATCGGGAAGCGCACGCCATAGGTCAGCGTGCAGAACTCCTGGATCTGCTCCTCGCTGCCGGGCTCCTGGCCTTTGAAATCATTGGACGGAAAGCCCAATACGGCAAAACCACGCGCGGACAGTTGCTGTTGCAATGCCTCCAGCCCTTCGTACTGGGGCGTGAAGCCACATTTGGAGGCGGTGTTGACCACCAGCAACACCTTGCCGCCGTAGGTGCGGTTCAGGTTGATCTCCTCCTTGCCGGCCAACGAACGGTAGTTCTGGTCCAGCAAGGGGCCGGCCGAGGCCCCGGCAATGGCGCCGAAGCCAACTCCAACCACCAATCCAATCAATGCGTTACGAAGCTTCATGAGCATTCTCCGGGTGACCTGGACCGCCAACGGGCGGCATAGGCCATCAGTTGGGCATGCAGGGAGTTGCATGCCGCCGTGTCGGTGTTATAGTTGCATACAACACCAGCCACCCTACACAGGGAGTCCGAGATGGCCAGCAAGCACAGCAGACACGTCCTACCGGCCCTGACCGTCAGCGGCGCACTGTTGCTGCTTGGCTGCTCGGCTGCACTGCAGAGCGGTCAAACCGACCGCGGGAATTATGCAGCGCAGGCAGCTGGTGAACAGCAGGATGCTACCGCCCCAACCCATGCGAAACGACCGGCCCGACGGATGCGTACCAGTCTGTCACTGCCCTACTTCTCCTTCGCACAGTCGCTGAATCCGCGGAGCTGACCCATGACCGATATCCAGTGGAGCGATGGCGCTCCCATCTACCGCCAGCTGAAGGATCGCGTGATCGCGATGATGCTGGACGGTGTCCTCAAGCCGGGTGATGCCCTGCCCTCGGTGCGCCAGGTGGCGGCCGAGTACCAGCTCAATCCGATCACCGTCTCGCGGGCCTACCAAGAGTTGGCCGACGAGAACCTGGTCGAGAAGCGCCGTGGCCTTGGCATGTTCATGACCGAGGAAGCCGCGCTGAAACTGCGCGGCAACGAGCGCGACCGTTTTCTCAACGATGAATGGCCCAGCGTACTGGAGCGCATCCAGCGCCTGGGTCTGACCTTGAAAGATCTGCTGCCACCGGGGACCACTCTATGAACGCCGCCGTCGAAGCCGTCGTTTCCGCCAAGGGCCTGCGCAAGGCCTACAAGCAGAAGCCGGCGCTGGACAACACCAGCTTCACCATTGAACCGGGTCGCATCGTCGGCCTGATCGGCCCCAACGGCGCCGGCAAGACCACCGCGCTGAAGGCCCTGCTCGGCCTGACCGCGGTCGAGGGCGAGCTGCGGGTGCTGGGCATGGACCCGCGTACCCGTCGCAACGCGCTGATGAACGACGTGTGCTTCATCGCCGACGTGGCGGTGCTGCCGCGCTGGATCCGGGTCAAGGAGGCCATCGACTTCGTCGCCGGCGTCCACCCGCGCTTCGACCGCGCCCGCTGCGAGCGCTTCCTGGCCAATACCAAGCTCAACCCGAAGCAGCGCGTGCGCGAGCTGTCCAAGGGCATGGTGGTGCAACTGCACCTGGCCCTGGTGATGGCCATCGACGCCAAGGTACTGGTGCTCGACGAGCCGACCCTGGGCCTGGACATCCTGTACCGCAAGGAGTTCTACCAGCGCCTGCTGGAAGACTACTTCGACGAGCAGAAGACCATCATCGTCACCACCCACCAGGTGGAGGAGATCGAGCACATCCTCACCGACGTGCTGTTCATCCGCGACGGCAGGATCGTCCTGTCCACCGACATGGAAACCCTGGCCGACCGCTACACCGAGTTGCTGGCCTCGGCGGACACGCTGGAAGCAGCGCGCGCGCTGGGCCCGATCGACGAGCGCAGCCTGCCGTTCGGCAAGACTGTCCTGCTCTACGACGGCGTCGAGCGCAGCCGCATCGCCGCCCTCGGTGAAACCCGCAACCCCGGCCTGGCCGACCTGTTCGTGGCCACCATGAAGGGAACCTACGCATGAACGCCGCACACCACATCACCCCGCTGGGCAAGCTGAAGTGGCTGCTCAAGCGCGAATACTGGGAAAACAAGGGCGGTTTCTTCTGGGCACCGGTCGTGGCCGGCGGCGTGTCGCTGCTGCTGTCCTCGATGGCGATCATCGCCGGCCTGTGGGCGGCCAGCCGCGCGGCGAGCACCGGTGACCTCCATATCAATGGCGTGAACGTCAACGGCCTGGACCTGAGCCTGCTGACCAGCCAGATGTCGGCCGGTGATGCCCAGGACCTGGCCAACGGCATCAACTTCACCCTGCTGCTCAGCGCCGGATGGCCGTTCATCGTGCTGATGTTCGTGGTGTTCTTCTACTTCCTGGGCGCGCTGTACGACGATCGCCGCGATCGCAGCATCCTGTTCTGGAAGTCGATGCCGCTGTCGGACACCCAGACCGTGCTGTCCAAGCTGATCGCCGGTGTCGTGCTGGCACCGCTGCTGGCCACCGTGGCCGCCATCGTCGCCATGTTCGGCTTCCTGGCCATCATCAGCCTGGTCGTGCTCGCCCATGGTGGCAGCCCGATGACGCTGATCTGGGGCCCCGCCGAGCCGTTGACCATCGCCGCGTCGTTCCTGTGCCGCATCCCGGTCTACGCGCTGTGGGCGTTGCCGACCGCCGGCTGGCTGCTGATGTGCTCGGCCTGGGCCAAGAGCAAGCCGTTCCTGTGGGCGGTGATGCTGCCGGTGTTCTCCGGCGTGGTGGTGAGCTGGTTCGGCCTGATGCGCCTGTTCGGCAGCGACGGCAGCTGGTTCTGGGCGCACGTGGTTGGTCGCCTGCTGCTGGGCACCGTCCCCGGCGTGGACCTGGCCTACACCGCCGATGCCCGTGCCCCGCGTGAGTCGCTGCATTCGTTGCTGGATGGCTTCTCCCCGGCCACCCAGTTCGCCGCCCTGGCCACGCCGGAGTTGTGGATTGGCGCCGCGGTGGGCATCGTCTTCATCGCCGCCGCCATCTGGCTGCGCCAGCGCCGCGACGAAATCTGAGCCCTCATCCGCAATCGCAAGGAAAACAGATGAATATCAAGCCCTTCCTGTTCGCCCTCGCCCTGCTGCCGGCCGGCGCCTTCGCGGCCGAGGAACACTGCAAGTTCTCCGAGCCCAAGGCGCTGGAACTGGAACTCGGCGACGCCAAGGCCGTGGTGTTCGAGGTCAACAGCCACGACCTGCGCCTGGTCGCAAGCCCCGGTGCCAGGGCGGCGGTTTCCGGCCGCGCCTGCGCCTCCACCCAGGACCTGCTGCGCCAGTTGTCGGTCAGCCAGCAGAAGGTCGGCGACAAGCTGGTGGTCCGCCTTGAACGCCAGAGCCAGGGCCTGAACTTCAACTTCAGCGGCAGCACCTACGCTTACTTGGACGTGTCCGGCACCCTGCCGGACACGATCCTAGTGCAGCTGAAGGTCGGCTCGGGCGACGCCTCGCTGACCGGTGCGCATTCGATGAGCGCCGATGTCGGTTCCGGCGACGTGGTCGCCCGCGACATCAAAGGCCTGGCCACCGCCGCGGTGGGCTCCGGTGACATCGAGCTGAGCACCATCAGCGCACTCCACGTCGTCTCCATCGGTTCGGGCGACGTCAAGGTCGACGGCGTGCGTGGCGACGCCCGGGTCGGCAGCATCGGCTCCGGCGACCTGGAACTGCGCAACGTGCAGGGTGCGGTGAGCATCGACAGCGTCGGCTCCGGCGACGTCGACGTGCGCGACGTGCGCGGTGCCGTCAGCGTCGGTTCGCTCGGCTCGGGCGATGTCGAAGTCCGCAACGCCGCCAGCCTGCAGGTACGTCGTACCGGCAGTGGCTCGGTCAACCACTCCGGCATCACCGGCACGGTCGACCTGCCCAAGAAGCGCTGATTCCCATTCCCGTCCGCAACGGAAGCCCACCATGAAACTCGTCAATGCCCCCCTGCTCGCCCTGATGCTCGTCCTGCCGCTGGCCGCCTGTGGCGAGCGCCCGCAGGCCAATGCGCCGCAGACCGACACCACGCTCGGCCAGAAGGTCCGCGAAGCCACCAACGAGGCACGCAAGGAACTGACCCAGGGCAACATCAGCATTGGCAGCGACGGCGCCAAGGTCGAGATCTCGCCCGCCGGCGACCTGCTGATCAACGGCACCGCCGTCGCGCTGAACGACAGCCAGCGCGCGCTGACCCTGCAGTATCGCGAACGGACCATCGCCATCGCCGAGGCCGGCATCGAGATCGGTGTGCAGGGCGCCAACCTGGGCGCGCGCGCGGCCGGCGAAGCCCTGAAGGGCATCTTCAGCGGTGACACCGACAAGATCGAGGAACGCGTCAACGCCGAAGCCGAGAAGCTCAAGGCCAATGCGGCGAAGATCTGCGACCAGATGCCGGCGTTGCTGGCCACGCAGCAGCAGCTGGCGGCAGCGGTGCCGGAGTTCCGGCCCTACGCCAAGATGGACCAGAGCGACATCGACGACTGTCGCGACGGGCACGTCGAACTGCCCTGATCCCGGTGTCGGGCGCGCCTGCGGGCCGCGTCCCAGGTCGCCACCGGGACAGCGCGGACGGCGGGAGCGGTAGAATGCCGCTTCCGCCGTTCACGTATCTGCTGCTGTCATGAAAAAACTGCTGCTGCTCGCCCTGGTTGCCTTCGCCGTGCTCGCCACCGGCTGCGACCGCGAAAAGTACGCTGCCCATCGGTCCGAGCGCAGCAAGCCCAAGACCGAGGTCACCACCGACCGCATCGCGATCCGTCGCGCCCCGTTCCCGAACCTGGACATCCTTCCCGATGGCCAACTGCGCGTGGACGACATCGAGATCCCGCTCAAGCCCGAGCAGCGCGAACTGCTGCAGACCAGCTTCGTGAAGCTGCAGATCCTGCGCCAGAACACCCTGACCGACGCCACCAGCAACGGCGCCGCGCCCACTTCGCGCACGGTCCGGATCGATGTACCCGCCAACCAGCCGGTGTTCCCGGCCGATATCGCCGAACGCGTTCCCGAGTTCAAGGGCTACGCCGAGGCCCTGGCCAACACCCAGGCGGTTCGCTGAGCCGATGCCCGCCGGCGCGCCTCCAGGCGCGAAGCCGGCAATCCTCCCCTCAGTGCCGGCAGCCGCAGCCGCCGGCACCCTCGGCTTGGCGGCCGAGGCCGCTCCTACCCGGGTCCCAACGGGTAGAAGCGCCCCCGGAGCACGCCGACCTCAATGGTCGTGGATGCCACCCAGCGTCAGCGCCGCCGGGTCCAGCAGGCGCTTGAGCTCGGCCTCGGACAGGCCGCTGTCCTCCACCGCCACCTCCAGCACCGGCCGCTGCTCCTTGTAGGCGCGCTTGGCGATCGCCGCGGCCTTCTCGTAGCCGATGATCGGGTTCAGCGCGGTCACCAGGATCGGGTTGCGGGCCAGTGCCTCGCGCACCCGCTCCTGCTTGACCACCAACCCGGCGAACACCTTGTCGGCCAGCAGGTTCATCACGCTGGACAGCAACTGGATCGAATCGAGCAAGTTGGCCGCGATCAACGGCAGGGTCACGTTCAACTGGAAGTTGCCGGTCTGCCCGGCCACGGTGATCGCGGTGTGGTGGCCGATCACCTGCGCGGCGGCCATCACCGTCGCTTCCGGGATCACCGGATTGACCTTGCCCGGCATGATCGAACTGCCCGGCTGCAGCGCCGGCAGCTCCACCTCGCCCAGCCCGGCCAGCGGACCGGAGTTCATCCAGCGCAGGTCGTTGGCGATCTTGATCAGGGCCACGGCCAGCGCGTTGAACTGGCCGGACAGCTCGACCGCATCATCCTGGGCGGCCAGGCCTTCGAACTTGTTGTCCGCGCTGTCGAACTTCACCCCGGTGCCGGTACTCAGCACCTTGGCCACCTTGCCACCGAAGCGCGGGTCCGCATTGATGCCGGTGCCGATGGCGGTGCCGCCCAGCGGCAGCCGGCGCAGCCGCTTCAGGGCGTCCTCGATGCGGCCCTGCGCCGACGTCAGCTGCGCCGACCAGGCGCCGAACTCCTGGGCGAAGGTCAACGGCATGGCGTCCATCAGGTGCGTGCGGCCGGTCTTGACCACCTTGCCCAGCCCGCGGCCGCGCTTGTCGATGGTCTTGCGCAGGTGCCGCAACGCCGGCAGCAGGGTCTCCACCGTGGCCAGCTGCGCCGAAACACGGATCGCGGTGGGGATCACGTCATTGGAGCTCTGCCCCAGGTTGACGTGGTCATTGGGGTGTACCGCGGTCTTGCCGGCCTTCCCGCCCTGGTTGGCCAGGGTGGCGATGACCTCGTTGGCGTTCATGTTCGACGAGGTTCCCGAGCCGGTCTGGTACACATCGATCGGGAAATGCGCGTCATGCGCGCCGGCGGCCACGTCCTGCGCAGCCGCCTGGATCGCCTTGCCCACGCCCTTGGGCAGCAGCCCCAGCCCGGTATTGACCTCGGCCGCGGCCCCCTTGATCAGCCCCAGCGCGCGGATGAATTCGCGCGGCATGCGCTGCCCGGACACCGGGAAATTCTGCGCCGCCCGCTGCGTCTGGGCGCCCCACAAGGCCTCGGCGGGCACCTGCAGTTCACCCATGCTGTCGTGTTCAACCCTGAAACCCTTGCTCATCGTTCAACTCCGCGTTGCGTGTTCATGGAAGGAAGTCGCAGCTTGCTGATGGCGCGGCGCGCTTGGCTGGCAATGCCGCTACACGATACGCCGACCCGCTGGGTACGGCATGCCTGCCCGCCCGCCGGGCGGCAGACCCTGTCCTGCCCGATCACGGCCTTCGGCCCGCGGCCGGGCCGCGTCACCGCGAACACCGGCCCCGCCGTGGCGCCCGCCAGACGGGTAGAATGTGCGCCCCCGCCACTGCCCCAACTGCCCGCCGACATGACGGATACGTCCCGCCCCGAAGCCGCCCTGCTCGCCCTGTCCCCGCTGGACGGCCGTTACGCCAGCAAGGTCGACGCCCTGCGTCCGATCTTCTCCGAGTACGGCCTGATCAAGGCCCGCGTGAAGGTGGAGATCGAATGGCTGCTGGCACTGGCCGCCGAGCCGGGCATCGGCGAACTGGCCGACTTCAGTGCCGCCGCCAAGACGCGCCTGCGCGCCCTGGCCGACGGCTTCTCGGTCGCCAACGCCGCCCGCGTCAAGGAGATCGAGCGCACCACCAACCATGACGTCAAGGCGGTGGAGTACTTCATCAAGGAGCAGCTCAAGGACGACGCCGAGCTGGCCCCGGCGCTGGAGTTCGTGCATTTCGCCTGCACCAGCGAGGACATCAACAACCTGTCCTACGGCGTGATGCTGGAAGAGGCCCGCCGCACCGTGCTGCTGCCGACCCTGACCGGGATCGCCGCCAGCCTGCGCACGCTGGCCCACGCGCAGGCCGGACAGCCGATGCTCTCGCGCACCCACGGCCAGACCGCCTCGCCGACCACGCTGGGCAAGGAAATCGCCAACGTCGTGGCCCGCCTGGAGCGCCAGATCCGCCAGATCGACGCGGTCGAGCTGACCGGCAAGATCAACGGCGCGGTCGGCAACTACAACGCCCACGTCGTGTCCTACCCGGCGGTGGACTGGCCGGCCTTCGCCGAGCGCTTCGTCACCTCGCTGGGCCTGGTGTTCAACCCGTACACCACCCAGATCGAGCCGCACGACAACGTGGCCGAGATCGGCGACGCCGCGCGCCGCGCCAACACCATCCTGATCGACCTGGCCCGCGACATCTGGGGCTACATCTCGCTGGGCTACTTCAAGCAGAAGCTCAAGGAAGGCGAAGTCGGCTCCTCGACCATGCCGCACAAGGTCAACCCGATCGACTTCGAGAACGCCGAAGGCAACTTCGGCATCGCCAACGCGCTGTTCGAGCACTTCAGCGCCAAGCTGCCGATCAGCCGCTGGCAGCGCGACCTCACCGACTCCACCGTGCTGCGCGCGCTGGGCACCGCCTTCGGCCACAGCCAGGTGGCACTGGAGTCGCTGGCCAAGGGCCTGGGCAAGCTGACCGTGAACCCGGAGCGCCTGGATGCCGACCTGGACGCGGCCTGGGAAGTGCTGGCCGAAGCCGTGCAGACGGTGATGCGCCGCCACGGCCTGCCGAACCCGTACGAGCAGCTCAAGGCCCTGACCCGCGGCCACGGCATCACCGCCGATTCGATGCGCGAGTTCATCGAAACGCTGGAACTGCCGGCCGATGCCAAGCAGCGCCTGCGCGAACTGACCCCGGGCGGCTATGTTGGCCTGGCGGCGGACCTGGCCAAGGCGATCTGATCGGCGACCCTGCACGCCCTTCATCCGGCCTGCGGCGACGGCGGAGCGAAAGCTCCGCCGTTTCCTTATGAACGGGCCACAGGCACCGCGTAATAAAATCTTCGCACGGCCTCTGCCAGCATCGGGCAACCCGATGACAGTGGAGTCCCCATGCGGATCAGCCCCTTCCTGCTCGCACCGACCCTGGCCGCGCTCAGCGCCTGCACCCCCGCCCCCCCGGAAGCCGGCACCGCCGCGCCGGCGGCAGCGGCACCATCGCCGACCCCTGCGACGGCCGTTTCCGACACCCTCAACGACCCGGGCAGCGGCGCCGACTGCGCCGGCAAGAACCTACGCATCAGCCGCGACAACACCACGCTGGTCATCAACGGCGAATGCGGCGAGGTCACCATCACCGCCTCCGGCGGCAGCCTCAACTTCGACAAGGCCCGGACCATCGTCCTCGAAGGCAGCCATTACACGGTGCTCAACACCGACGTGGACACGGTGCGGGTGGTGGGCAGCGACAACACGCTCAACCTGACCAATGCCCGCCGCATCGAGGTCAGTGGCAACAACAACATGATCCTGTCCCGCGAAACGGCCGAAGTCCAGTTCAGCGGCAATACCAACACGCTCAACACCGACGCCCAGCCTCAGGTGGACGACCGCGGCAGCGGCAACCGGGTCATCTGACCTGCCCCCGCCCCGTAGCGCGGCGCCATGCTCCGTCGGGGCCTTGCCGGCCACGCCGCCCAGCGTGGTCCAGCACCATTGTCATCCCCGTGGCGATTGATCCAGATCAGCCACCCATCGTGCGGTTTGCCGCCAACAAGGGGACAATAGCCGCGATACGCGCCGCAGGCGCCTGATTCCCGTTTTCCGCTGCAAGGATCTCCCCCATGGCTGCACGCAAGCAAAAGACCTATCCGATCGAAGTCCAGGCCAAGCCCGGCCTGCCGCTGGGCATGGCCCCGGCCACCTTCCTGCGCGACTACTGGCAGAAGCGTCCGCTGCTGATCCGCGCCGCGTTCCCCGACTTTGAAACCCCGGTGATGCCCGAAGACCTGGCCGGCCTGGCCTGCGAGGAAGGCGCGCTGGCCCGCATGATCAGCCACGACCGCGCCACCGACGGCTGGACCGTGCGCACCGGCCCGTTCCAGGAAGAAGATTTCCCCGGCATGCCCGACCACGACTGGACCCTGCTGGTGCAGGACGTGGACAAGTGGGACCCGGATGTCCGTGCCCTGATCGGCTACTTCGATTTCCTGCCGCGCTGGCGCATGGACGACGTGATGATCAGCTTCGCCGCCACCGGCGGCTCGGTCGGCGCCCACGTCGACCAGTACGACGTGTTCCTGCTGCAGGCCTACGGCCACCGCCGCTGGCAGATCGACGCCAGCGAGTCCACCAAGGGCAAGCGTCCGCCGCTGGACTTCCGCCCCGACGTGGAGCTGAAGCTGCTCAAGAAGTTCAAGAAGACCCACGACTGGGTGCTCGGCCCGGGCGACATGCTGTACCTGCCGCCGAACGTGCCGCACAACGGCGTGGCTGAAGACCCCTGCCTGACCTTCTCCTTCGGCATGCGTGCGCCGTCCTCGGCCGAACTCATCAGCGACTACCTGGACGACCTGGTCGCCGGCGCCGATGAGTCCATCCGCCTGCAGGACCCGGACCTGAAGCTGCACGACGACCCGAACGAGATCGACGAGGCCGCCATGCGCCGCGTCGTCACCGCCCTCAATGCCCTGCGCATGAACGACCCGGACCGCCTGGGCAACTGGTTTGGCCGCTTCATCACCACCTACCGCTCGGCCGGCGACATCCTGCCCTCCCAGGCCCCCAGCTCGGCCGGGGAAGTGGACGCCGAACTCGCCAATGGCGGCGTGCTGGAGCGCCATCCCTGGGCCCGCACCGCGTGGCGACGCGCCACCAAGGGCGCCACCCTGTACATCTCCGGCCAGGCCTGCGCCCTGCCGGTCAAGGATGCCCAGGTGCTGGCCGGCACCGAGCGCCTGGATGCCACCGTCTGGCGCAAGCTGTCGGCCAAGGGCCGCACCACCGTGCTGGAACTGATCGCCGGCGGCTTCTTCCAGCTGCTCGATGCCCAGACCCTGGCCGCCGAGGCCGCGTGGGATGAGCAGGAAGAAGGCTTCGGGGATGAGGCCCTGGCCATCGCCGGGGAAGTGGACGAGGCGCTGGAACTGGACGAGGACGACGCCGATGGCGACGCCCCGGAAGTCGAGATCGAGGTGTTCGAGTACACCGAAGCAGGCGAAGGCGAGCCGGCCTCGGCCAACATCGGCACCGTCCAGGTCAACGACGAGGGGGTGGAGGTCGTGGTGATCTACGACGACGAGGACGCCCCACAGGCATGACCTCAGGCAGCGGCTTCAGCGTCCAGCCCGCCGACTACGCCGTGCAGCGCGACCAGCTGCACGGCGTCCGCCATGCCGTGTTCGTCAACGAACAGCGGGTACCGGCGGAACTGGAAGTCGATGCGCTGGACCCGCTCAGCCACCATGTGCTGGCACTGGATGCCGACGGCCGGGCCATTGGTGCCGGCCGCCTGACCCCGGAACGCCGCATCGGCCGCATGGCGGTCCTGCCCGGCTGGCGCAGCCAGGGCGTCGGTGACGCCCTGCTGGCCGCCTTGGTCGGCCAGGCCAGGGCGCTGGGCTGGGGCGAGGTCAGCCTGCACGCCCAGCTGCCGGCCCGCGATTTCTATGCCCGCAATGGCTTCCTGCCCGAAGGCCCGACCTTCCAGGAAGCCGGCATCGAACACCAGACCATGCGCCAGCGTCTGGACGGCGCCCTGCGCGTGAGCGACCGTGAGCAAGCCCTCGCCGCCACCGCCACGGTGATCCACCGCGCCCGTCGCGGCCTGTACCTGCACCTGCGCTGTGCCGACGACCTGTTCGGCGAGCCGCTCGTGCTCGGTGCCCTGCGCCGCTTCGCCGCCGCCCGGCATGACAAGCAGATGCAGGTCCTGGCCGAGGAGGCCGACCTGGTCGCCCTGCCCGCCGCGGTGCTCGCCCTGTTCCAGCGCCTGCCCAGCGTGTTCGTCGTGCGTACCCCGGTGGACCCCACCGACGTCCAGGTGGCCAGCGGCCGTATCGGCAACGACATCGGCGACTGCTACTTTCGTCCAATGGGCGTCCTTCTGGAGGGTGAACTCACGCTGGCGGCCCATCCCCGGATCCGCGCACCGGACGAGCAGTTCCAGCGCATCTGGCAGCGTTCACGCGACTGCAACGCACTTCGCGTACTTGGGATTTGACGATATCCGCACAACGGGACAAGCACTGACCAGGTATTAATCCCCGGGACAGTGTGCATGCCCCTTCCTGTCCCGTGAGGGGTATAATTCAGCGGTTAGAACACGCCCGCGCGGAGCGCTGCAGCCAGGCTCCGCCGGTTTCCCCAGAATTACCCCACAAGCGAATCCGACCCTCCATCGTGGACAATCTACTGAAGCAGTTTGCGCAGTCATCGCAACTCGCCGGCGGCAACGCCTCCTATGTCGAGGACCTGTACGAGCAGTACCTCGTCTCCCCGGACAGTGTGGACCCCAAGTGGAAGTCCTACTTCGACGGCTTCAAGGGCCGCGAAGCTGGTGATGTCCCGCACTCTGCCGCCATCGCCCACATCACCGAAGCCGCCAAGAACGCGTTCAACGCAGGCTTCTCCGCTGGCGAAGGCGACGAGCGCGAGCGCAACGTCGGCCGCCTGATCACCGCCTACCGTTCGCGCGGCCACCTCGGCGCCAACCTTGATCCGCTGGGCCTGACCCCGCCGACCAACCCGCCGGACCTCAGCCTGCCGTTCCACAACCTCAGCGATGCCGACCTCAACGACGAGTTCAGCACCGGTGGCGTGGGCGGCCAGCCGCGCATGAAGCTGCGTGACCTGCTGGCACGCCTGAAGGCGACCTACACCGGCTCCATCGGCGCCGAGTTCATGTACATCGCCGAAGTCGAGCAGCGCCAGTGGCTGTACAAGCGCCTGGAGCAGGCCGGCGGCAACTACAACCTCGATGCCGACACCAAGCGCCGCACGCTCGAGCGCCTGACCGCCGCCGAGGGCCTGGAACGCTACCTGCACACCAAGTACGTCGGCCAGAAGCGCTTCTCGCTGGAAGGCGGCGACTCGCTGATCCCGATGATGGACACCATCATCCGCGACGCCGGCAAGGAAGGCGTCAAGGACGTGGTGATCGGCATGGCCCACCGCGGCCGCCTCAACGTGCTGGTCAACACCCTCGGCAAGAACCCGCGCAAGCTGTTCGACGAATTCGAAGGCAAGTTCGAGCACGACGACCGTGCCGTCGCCGGTGACGTGAAGTACCACATGGGCTTCTCGGCCGACGTCGCCAGCGATGGTGGCCCGGTCCACCTGGCCCTGGCCTTCAACCCGTCGCACCTGGAGATCGCCGACCCGGTGGTCGCCGGTTCGGTGCGTTCGCGCCAGGAACGCCGCAACGACACCGCGCGCAAGCAGGTGATGCCGATCCTGATCCACGGCGACGCCGCATTCGCCGGCCAGGGCGTGGTGATGGAGCTGTTCCAGATGTCGCAGGCCCGCGGTTTCACCGTCGGCGGCACCGTGCACATCGTCATCAACAACCAGGTGGGTTTCACCACCTCCAACCGCGACGACTCGCGCTCGACCCTGTACTGCACCGACATCGCCAAGATGGTCGCTGCCCCGGTCCTGCACGTGAACGGCGACGACCCGGAAGCGGTGGTGTTCGCCGCCAAGCTGGCCTATGACTTCCGCCAGCAGTTCCACAAGGACGTCGTGATCGACCTGGTCTGCTACCGCCGCTGGGGCCACAACGAGGCCGACGAGCCGGCGATCACCCAGCCGCTGATGTACCAGGTGATCCGCAAGCACAAGACCACCCGCGAGCTCTACGCCGAGCAGCTGGAAGCCGCCGGCGTGATCGCCGCCGGTGCCGGCAAGGAAATGGTCGACGCCTACCGCAACAAGCTGGATTCGGGCGAAGTCACCACCGAGCTGGCCGTGGTCGAGAAGACCCCGACCACCAGCAAGATGTACGTGGATTGGCCGCGCTACCTGTCCGGCAAGCTGTCCGACCCGGTCAGCACCCAGGTCGAGATGGGCAAGCTGACCCAGCTGGCCACGATGATCAACACCGTCCCGGACGGCGTGGAGCTGCACTCGCGCGTGGCCAAGGTGTACGACGACCGTCGCAAGATGGCCGCCGGCGAGATCCCGGGCGACTGGGGCTTTGCCGAGAACCTCGCCTACGCCACCCTGCTGGACGAAGGCAACAGCCTGCGCCTGGTCGGCCAGGACGTGGGCCGCGGCACCTTCACCCACCGCCACGCGATCCTGCACGACCAGAAGACCGACAACTACTACCTGCCGCTGCGCCAGCTGGTCCAGTCGCCGGAGCAGGCCACCATCATCGATTCGCTGCTCAGCGAAGAAGCCGTGATGGCGTTCGAGTACGGCTTCTCCACCACCGACCCCAACACCCTGTGCATCTGGGAAGGCCAGTTCGGTGACTTCGCCAACGGTGCGCAGGTCGTGATCGACCAGTTCATCGCCTCCGGTGAAGCCAAGTGGGGCCGCATCTCCGGCCTGACCCTGCTGCTGCCGCACGGCTACGAAGGCCAGGGCCCGGAACACAGCTCGGCGCGCCTGGAGCGCTTCCTGCAGCTGTGCGCGCTGGAGAACATGCTGGTCTGCGTGCCGTCCACCCCGGCCCAGGCGTTCCACATGCTGCGTCGCCAGATGCGCATGGACACCCGCAAGCCGCTGATCGTCATGTCGCCCAAGTCGCTGCTGCGCCACAAGCTGGCCGTCTCGACCCTGGACGAACTGGCCAATGGCGAGTTCCAGCACCTGATCAGCGACACCACCGCCAAGGACATCAGCAAGGTCAAGCGCGTGGTGCTGTGCTCGGGCAAGGTCTACTACGACCTGCTGGAGGACGTGACCAAGCGTGGTCAGGAAGACGTCGCCCTGGTCCGCGTGGAGCAGCTCTATCCGTTCCCGCGCCCGGCGCTGGTCGCCGAGCTGAAGAAGTACGGCAAGGCCGACGTGGTGTGGTGCCAGGAAGAGCCGATGAACCAGGGTGCCTGGTACCAGATCAAGCACCACCTGCAGGCATGCCTGGCCGATGGCCAGTCGCTGCATTACGCAGGCCGTCCGCGTTCGCCGTCGCCGGCTGTGGGCCACATGTCCGACCACCTGCGCGAACTGTCGCAGTTGCTGGCCGACGCACTGGTCAACACCTTCAACGACAACTACGCCGAATAAGCCCCTTTTTCCACAAGAAAACGAAACCAGGAAAACAGCCACATGGCCACCGAAGTCAAAGTACCGGTACTGCCCGAATCCGTCTCCGACGCCACCATCGCCAGCTGGCACAAGAAGGCGGGTGAAGCGGTCAAGCGTGATGAGAACCTGCTCGACCTGGAAACCGACAAGGTCGTGCTGGAAGTGCCGGCACCGGTTGATGGCGTGCTGAAGGAAATCAAGTTCAAGGAAGGCGACACCGTCACCTCGAACCAGATCCTGGCCATCATCGAGGAAGGCGCGGTTGCCGCCGCTGCTCCGGCTGCTGCCGAAGCACCGAAGGCTGCCGCTCCGGCTGCGGCCGCCGCTGCTCCGGCCGCAGCCGCCGCCCCGGCACCGGCTGCCAAGTCGGCCGCCGACGGCCTGCCCCCGGGCGCCCGCTTCTCGGCCATCACCGAAGGCGTGAACCCGGCTGACGTGTCCGGCACCGGCCGCCACGGCGCCGTGACCAAGGAAGACATCGTCAACTTCGCCCGCAACGGCGGCGTCGGCAAGGCCGGCGGCGCACGTCCGGAAGAACGCGTGCCGATGACCCGCATGCGCAAGCGCATCGCCGAGCGCCTGATGCAGTCGAAGAACTCGACCGCCATGCTGACCACCTTCAACGAGGTCAACCTGTCCAAGGTGTCGGCCGCGCGCAAGGAACTGCAGGAAGAGTTCGTCAAGGCCCACGGCATCAAGCTGGGCTTCATGAGCTTCTTCGTGAAGGCCGCCGCCAACGCGCTGCAGCGCTTCCCGCTGGTCAATGCCTCCATCGATGGTGACGACATCATCTATCACGGCTACTCGGACATCTCCATCGCCGTGTCGACCGACAAGGGCCTGGTGACCCCGGTGCTGCGCAACGTCGAGCGCATGTCCTTCGCCGACATCGAGAAGGCGATCGCCGACTACGCCAAGAAGGCCCGCGACGGCAAGCTGTCGCTGGAAGAACTGCAGGGCGGCACCTTCACCGTCACCAACGGCGGCACCTTCGGCTCGCTGATGTCGACCCCGATCGTCAACCCGCCGCAGAGCGCCATCCTGGGCATGCACGCCATCAAGGACCGTCCGATCGCCGAGAACGGCCAGGTCGTGATCGCGCCGATGATGTACCTGGCCATGTCCTATGACCACCGCATCATCGACGGCAAGGACTCGGTGCAGTTCCTGGTGGACATCAAGAACCAGCTGGAAAACCCGGGCCGCATGCTGTTCGGCCTGTAACAGGCCTGTAGCCCCTCTCCCTCCGGGAGAGGGGTTGGGGGCGCCAAGCAGCCCGTCTGCGGCTCATTGAAGATCAACGAGCCGCCGCGAGCCGCCAAGGCAAACCACCCGCTGTTCACCTGCTCTACTCGCGGCGGCCCGTTTCGAATCACGACTCTTTGTCTTTGATTGAACGACTGCGGCACCCTCATCCGGCGCTTCGCGCCACCTTCTCCCGGCGGGAGAAGGGATAGGAAACAAGGAATCTCTAATGGCTGAACAATTCGACGTCGTCGTCATCGGTGCCGGCCCGGCCGGCTACCACGCCGCCATCCGCGCCGCACAGCTGGGCCTGAAGACCGCCTGCATCGACGCAGCGCTGGGCAAGGACGGCAAGCCGGCACTGGGCGGCACCTGTCTGCGCGTGGGCTGCATCCCGTCCAAGGCGCTGCTGGACTCCTCGCGCCAGTACTGGAACATGGGCCACATCTTCGACCAGCACGGCATCAGCTTCAACGACGCCAAGATCGACGTGAACAAGATGGTCGGCCGCAAGGACGCCATCGTGAAGCAGTTCACCGGCGGCATCGCTCAGCTGTTCAAGGCCAACAAGGTCGCCACCTACTACGGCTTCGGCCAGCTCAAGGCCGGCAACCTGGTCACCGTCAAGCAGCATGACGGCAGCGAAGTCGAGCTCAAGGGCACCAACGTCATCATCGCTGCCGGTTCGGATTCGATCGAACTGCCGTTCGCCAAGTTCGACGGCAAGCACATCGTCGACAACGTCGGCGCACTGGACTTCACCGAAGTGCCCAAGCGCCTGGCCGTGATCGGCGCCGGCGTGATCGGCCTGGAACTGGGCAGCGTGTGGAAGCGCCTGGGTTCGGAAGTGGTGATCCTGGAAGCACTGCCGGAATTCCTGGCCGCCGCCGATGCCGAAGTGGCCAAGGTCGCCGCCAAGGAATTCAAGAAGCAGGGCCTGGACATCCGCCTCAACGCCAAGGTCTCCAAGACCGAGATCAAGGGCGAGGAAGTCATCGTCACTTACACCGACGCCGAAGGCGAGAAGACGCTGACCGTCGACAAGCTGCTGGTGGCTGTCGGCCGTCGCGCCGCCACCAAGGGCCTGCTGGCCGATGGCAGCGGCGTGCAGGTCAACGAGCGCGGCCAGATCGTGGTCGACGACCACTGCCACACCGGCGTCGATGGCGTCTGGGCGGTGGGCGACTGCGTGCGCGGCCCGATGCTGGCGCACAAGGGCTTCGAGGAAGGCATCGCGGTTGCCGAACTGATCGCTGGCCTGCCGGGCCACGTCAACTTCGACACCATCCCGTGGGTCATCTACACCGAGCCGGAACTGGCATGGGTCGGCAAGACCGAAGCCCAGCTCAAGGCCGAGGGCATCCCGTACAAGGCTGGCAGCTTCCCGTTCGCCGCCAACGGCCGTGCGGTTGCGATGGTCGAGCCGGCCGGCTTCGTCAAGGTGCTGGCACACGCCGAGACCGACCGCGTGCTGGGCATGCACCTGGTGGGCGCCAACGTCTCCGAACTGGTCCACGAAGGCGTGCTGACCATGGAGTTCAGCGGCTCGTCCGACGACTTGGCCCGCATCTGCCACGCCCACCCGTCGCTGTCCGAGGCAGTGCACGACGCGGCGATGGCGGTCACCAAGCGCGCCATCCACAAGGCCAACTAAGCTCCATCGGCCTGTGAAAAGAAGGCTCCGCCCCGGCGGAGCCTTCTTGCTTTTGTACTTTCCGGGCCCGGCGCCTGTTCATCGGTGCCGGACGGAATACCTCCCGCTTTTTCAGGAACATCACATGAAGTCCATCTGCGTCTACTGCGGCTCCAACCCCGGCGCCAAACCCGTCTACGTCGAACAGGCCACCGCGCTGGGCAAGCGCATCGCCGCCGAAGGACTGCGCCTGGTGTATGGCGGTGGCCGCACCGGCCTGATGGGCGCGGTGGCCGATGGCGTGCTGGCGGCCGGCGGAGAAGTCACCGGCGTGATCCCGCAGCACCTGGTGGACATGGAAGTGGCGCACAAGGGCGTGACCACGCTGGAGATCGTCGGCTCGATGCACGAGCGCAAGTCGCGCATGTTCGACCTGTCCGATGCCTTCGTCGCCCTGCCCGGCGGCTTCGGCACCGCCGAGGAAATCTTCGAGATGCTGACCTGGCGCCAGCTCGGCATCGGCAAGAAGCCCTGCGCGTTCCTCGACATCGACGGCTTCTACAAGCCGCTGATCCACATGATCGACACCATGGTCAGCGAGCGCTTCCTGCACCCGGAGCAGCGCGAGGACCTGTGGTACGGCGACGACGCCGTGCAGATGCTGGAATGGATGCGCGCGTATTCGCCGGCGCAGGCGGACAAGTGGTTCGATGAGAAGAAGCGCAGCGCCCTGCGCTGAAGCAGTGTCTGGAGGCACTCCTACCGCGCGCCTGCCGTAGGAGCGGCCTTGGCCGCGAAGCTGGCGCCCGATCCGCCCCCCTGCCCTAGCCCGCCACAGCGCGCGGCAACACCGCTTCGCCCGGCGACGGATAGCCCAGCAGATACCCCTGTCCGAAGCTGCAGCCCAGCTCCAGCAGGGTCTGCAGCTGCCGGTCGTTCTCCACGCCTTCGCCGATGGTCTCGATGCCCAGCGTGCGGGCCAGCGACAGCACCCCCTCGACCAGCGCCATCGTGCTCTTGCCGGTCTCCGCATGCAGGCCGGCGACGAAACTGCGGTCCACCTTCAGCGCACTGATCGGGAACCGGTGCAGGTACGACAACGCCGAATACCCCGTGCCGAAGTCGTCCAGCTGCACCACCACGCCACGCTCGCGCAGCTGGTGCAGGGTCTGCAGGGTACGCGGCGCGTCGTCAAGCAGGGCCATCTCGGTGATCTCCACCCGCAGTCGCTCCGGGTCCGCACCCGCGGCATCCAGCAGGCCCAGCAGTCGCGAGGCGAACTCGACCGAACGGAAGTGCCGCGGCGACACGTTCACCGAGATATAGCCGGCCGCGCTGTTGGCCAGGTCGCCGATCACGTGCTCGTAGATCTGCCAGTCCACCTGCTCGATCAGCCCGCTCTCCTCCCCCAGCTCCAGGAAGTCCCCGGGCGTGAGCAGGCCACGGCGCTCGTGCCGCCATCGCAGCAGCGCCTCGAAACCCACCACCTGGCCGCTCTGCAGGGAGACGATCGGCTGGTAGTACGGGATGAAATGCTGGTTCTTGATCGCTCGCCGCAGGTCGGCTTCCAGCTCCAGGCTGCGCACCGCCTCCTCGTGCATGGCACCGTCGAACATCACGCAGCGGTCCTGGCCCCGCAGCTTGGCCCGGTACATCGCGGCATCAGCGTCACGCAGCAGGTCCGCACCCGAGGTATAGCGTGGGTTCCACAAGGCGATGCCGATGCTGCCGGACGGGAACAGCTCGCGCCCATCGACCCACATCGGCGCTTCCAGCGCCTTGAGCAGCCGGCGGCCCAACTGCATCGCCGCATCGGCGCCGCGCTCGCAGCTGACCAGCAACGCGAACTCGTCGCCTCCCAGCCGCGCCACCACGTCCTCGCCCCGTACCAATCCAACCAGCCGCCGCGCCACCTCGACCAGCATCTGGTCGCCGGCGGCATGCCCGATGCTGTCGTTCACCCACTTGAAACGGTCCAGGTCCAGGAACAGCAACGCGAAATGCTGGGCGATGCCCAGCTCGGCATTCTCGATGGCGCGTTCCAGGCGGTCCTGCAGGTGCAGGCGATTGGGCAGCCCGGTCAGCACGTCGTGCATGGCTAGGTGGGTCAAGCGCTGCTCGGCGCGCATGCGCTCGCCGATCTGGCCAAGCAGCTTCTGGTTGACCTCCCCCAGTTCACGGGTGCGTTCCATCACCCGTCGTTCCAGGTCCGCATGCGCCTGCATCAGGCGCTGCTGGTCGCGCTGTCGCGTCAGGCCGGCACCGATGGTGCGCGCCACGAACACCAGCAGGCGCTGGTCATCCAGCGTGAACACCGTCTCCGGGTCATAGCTCTGCACGGCGATGACACCCACCGCCTCGTCGTCGCTGAACAAGGGAACCCCCAGCCAGCAGTACGATTTGGCACCGAATTCGCTTACCGCGCCGGCGGCGAGCAACGCATCGATATCCGCGCGCATGGCCAACACCGGCGCCCTCCGGCGCAGCGTGTACTCGGTCAGGCCGGCACTGAACGGCCGTGACGGACGTTCGCGGTTGAAACGGTCGACCGAGTAGACGAACTCGATGCCGTCACCGCTGGCACTGACCATCGCCACGTAGAAATTGCTGGCGTCCAGCAGCCCGCTGATGATCGCGTGCACCTGCGCAAGGAACGCGTCCTGGCAAAGCCCGCCCATCGCCAGTTCGGAAATATTGAACAGCGCGGCCTGCAACTGCTCCGCGCGCCGGCGCTCGACGATCTCCTCCTGCAGGTGGACGTTGATGCGCTCCAGCTCCTGGGTGCGCTGCTGCACGCGCTCCTCCAGCTGCATGTGCGTCTGGTGGCGGTCCATCGTGGTCAGGATCTGCTTGGCCACGAAGTCCAGCAGCGCGCGTTCCTCCTCGCCGTAGCTGTCCTCGCCCACGTAGCTCTGCACCACGATCGCGCCGCAGACGCGGTTGTCGCGCCACATCGGCACGCCCAGCCAGTCCAGGCTCTCCGCGCCCTCGCTGGTATCCGGCGGATACTCCAGGAAGCGGTGCAGCTCCTGCGACGGCCCGCTCATCACCCGGCCATGGCGCAGCACCGCGAAGGTCAGGCTGCCGGGCATCTCGTCATGGTGGTAGCTGCGCCCCGCCTCGGGCACGAAGTCGTCCTGCGTATCGACGTAGAACAGGAACTTCAGGCTCTCCTGGCGCTCGTCGCACTCGACGATGTAGCAGTTCTCCGCGTACATCAGCGAACACAGGATGCGGTGGAAATAGCCCAGCATCTCCGACATCGCCAGGTCCGCGCCGGCCAGGTCGGCGATCTCGAACAGCGCCCGCTGCAACTGGCGCGCCCGCTGCAGCTGCTTGATCTCCACGTGCTGGCGCATCGAATCGATGGCGCAGCCGATCAACACCCGCGCCGTACCCTGCCATGCCTGGCACTGGTGCGGCGCCAAGGCGCCGGCCGCATCGATCACCGCCGCCAGCCGCACTCCGCTGGCATGCTCCCAGGCGAAGCAGCGCTGCGCGGGGCCATCGTCGCCGGCTGGCGCATCGGCAAGGGCACGCCGGGCCCGCTGCAGCGCCACCGTTGCATCCACGGGCAGCACGCAGCTCCCTTCGCCGAGCACGTCGTCGCGCCAGGCCACCGCAACGGCAGTCCCGGCAGGCAGCAGTCCCTGCAGCGTCGCCACGACCTTTTCCAGCGGCGTCTGGCTGGTGGCCTGTGTCGATTCGGTACGCGTTTCCAACTCGCTGTACGTCATGTATTCCGTCTCTCTGGGCCCCGGTTCCCCCGAAGCTCCCCCCATCAACCAGCATACCGTCCCGGCCGGGTTCAAACCTGCAAATATTTCGCTTCACAATCGTGAACAGGCCGCGATCCACCGGCCTTGCCGACTAGGCATGCTCCACCGCAACACTTACGCTTCCCGCGTGGATACCGCCGTTCAATCCCCTTCCGACGAAACGCTGATGCTCGCCTACGCCGACGGCGACGGCGACGCATTCGCCGAACTGTATGCGCGCCACCGGGCGCGGCTGTTCCATTACCTGCTCGGACAGTTGCGCGACCGCTCGCTGGCCGAGGAGCTGTTCCAGGACGTGTGGCAGAAGATGATCCATGCCCGCAACGGCTGGCGGCCCGACGCGGCCTTCGCCACCTGGCTGTTCCGCATCGCGCACAACCGCTTGAACGACCACTGGCGCGCTGCACGCCACCGCCCGGTGGCCCCGGACGACGCCGATGAGCGCACCGCGCGCCTGGCCGACACCTGCACCCCTGAACTGCTGGCGGACGAACAGGCCCAGCGGCTCGAACTGCGCCAGGCCTTGGCCGAACTGCCACCGGAGCAACAGGAGGTCGTGATCCTGCGCCTGGAGCAGGAATTGAGCCTGGAGGAGATCGGGCAGATCACCGGCGTGGGCCGGGAAACCGTCAAGTCGCGGCTGCGCTATGCGATGGACAAGCTGCGCGCGAGGTTGAGCCAATGAACACGTCTGACCTGCTCAGCGCTGAAGAACGCGAACTGGCCCGGCTGCTCGGTCGTCCGGGCCCGGCCGCTGGCCCCGGCCCAGGCCTGGACGCCGCCGTCCTGGCGATGGCGCGTGCACCGGCAGCCCCGGCCGCGGAGACCCCGCCGGCGGCGGCACCGGTCGCCGCCCCGCTGCCTGTCCGTCCCCGGACCACGGGCTGGGGACGACGTCGCCGCGTCGTGTCCTCGCTGGCGGCGGTCGCCTCGCTGGTCCTGGTGGTTGGCCTTGCCTGGCAGTTGCGCCCGCTTCCGCCCCAACCCGGCATGGCCCTGCCCGCCGCCACGGAATCCCAGGCGGCGCCGGCTGATGCCCCCGCCGCCGAGGCTCCCCCGCTGCAGCAGTCGGCCGATGCCGCCGCCAACCAGGCGACGCTGCCCGCCACAGGCATGGCCGAAACCGAGCCTGTGCCGGCGCCCCCGCCGGCTCCTGCCCGGGCCCGGGCCCAGGCTGCGCCTGCCGCGGCCGCTCCCGTCGCTGAGCCGGCCGCCGCGGAAGTCATCGCCCCACCGGCGGCCTACAGCACCGCCATCCTCCCGCCCGCTCCGCCAGCGCCTCCGGCGCCCGCGCCGGCAGCCATCAGCGCCCCGGTCGACCAACAGGCCGACGCGTTCCCGGCCGCCGACGCGGGCGCTGACCGCACGTCCGTCCCGCAACCGCCGCAAACGCCACGTCCCGTCATGTCCGCCCCCATCCCGCATGCCGGTGCCAAGGCCACCGCCAAGGCAGTCGAAGCCCGCAGGGAACAGGCGCAGGTGGCCGACATCGGGGCTGACAGTGGCTTGTCGCGGCACCAGTGGCTCAAGCGCATCCGCGAACGCCGCGACAACGGTGACTTCGACGGCGCCCGCGCAAGCCTGCGCCAGTTCGTCCAGGACTACCCCGAGGCGCGCGTGCCGCGTGACCTGCGCCCGTTGCTGGAACCGTGAGCACAACGCACGGCTGCTGCGGCAGCCACTAGAATGGCGGCGATGCTCGACACCCTTGCCGCACCGGCCAGCCACGCGCTGGAAATCAAGCACAGCCGCTTCCTCGCCCAGGCCTGCCCGATCAACAGCGCCGCCGAGGCGCTGGTGTTCTTCGATGCTGTTTCCACGCCGGATGCCACGCACAACTGCTGGGCCTACCGCTACGGCAACGAATACCGCTCCAGTGACGATGGCGAACCCGCCGGCACCGCCGGGCGGCCGATCCTGGCCGCCATCGACGGCCAGGGCTACGACCGCGTCGCAGTGGTCGTCACCCGCTGGTACGGCGGCATCAAGCTGGGGGCCGGCGGGCTGGTGCGTGCGTACGGTGGCACTGCCGCCGAATGCCTGCGGCTGGCCACGCGCAGCCCGTTGGTGCCGATGACCGAGCGCATCCTGCAATGTGGCTTCGAGGACATGGGCATCGTGCATACCCTGCTGGGCAGCGCCGGTGCCGAGAAGCTGGACGAACAATTCCTGGCGGAGGGGCTGCGCCTGCACGTGCGCCTGCCGGCCGACCGCATCGATGCCCTGGCCATCCGCCTGCGCGATGCCACCCGTGATCGCCTGCGCCTGAGCGAGCCTGCACACCATGACTGAAGCCCCCCCGTCGCCGCGCGAGCCGCGCCTGAAGAAACTCGGCAGCCTGAAAACCCTGTGGCCATTCGTGCGTCGGCATGGCGCGCTGTTCAGCGCATGGCTGCTGGCGCTGGCCGTCTCCTCTGCGGCCACCCTGAGCCTGCCGATGGCAGTCAAGCAGATGATCGACACCGGTTTCTCCGGCGGCGGCAGCGAGATCAACCGTGCCTTCGGCCTGCTCTTGATCGTGGCGATCGTGCTCGCCCTGGCCACCGCAGCGCGCTTCTTCTTCGTTTCCCTGCTGGGCGAGAAGGTGGTGGCCGACCTGCGTGGACAGCTGTACGCGCACCTGATCGGGCTGGACGCCGGTTTCCATGACCGCACCCGCAGCGGCGAGCTGGTCTCGCGCCTGTCCGCCGACAGCGAGCTGCTGCGCAGCGTGATCGGCTCGACCATGTCGGTGGCGCTGCGCAGCACCGTCACCGTGGTCGGCAGCATGGTCATGCTGTTCGTGACCAGCCCGCATCTGGCACTGTACTCGCTGATCGGCATTCCGCTGGCGGTGCTGCCGATCGTGCTCGGCGCGCGCCAGTTGCAGAAGATCTCACGCGCCAGCCAGGACCGCGTGGCCGACGCCAACACGCTGGCCGCCGAGACCCTCGGCGCGGTGCGAACGGTACAGGCACATGCACGCGAACCGTACGAACGTGGCCGTTTTGAAGACGCACTGAAGGTATCGGTGGCCACCGCGCGGCGTCGCATCGGCACCCAATCCTTCGTCACGGCCATCGCGATCATGCTGGTGTTCGGCGCCATCGTGGCGGTGCTGTGGTCCGGCGCGCACGATGTGGTCGATGGCCAGATGAGTGCCGGCACGCTGGGGCAGTTCGTGCTGTATGCCCTGATCGGCGGCGGCTCGGTCGGCGCGCTGGCCGAGGTCTGGAATGAGCTGCAGCGTGCCGCCGGTGGCATGGGCCGCATTGGCGAGCTGCTGGTGGAAACCCCGCGCATCACTGCGCCGGCGCAACCCGTGCCGCTGCCTGCGCCGGTCCGTGGCCAGATCCGCTTCGAGCAGGTCGCCTTCCACTACCCGCAGCGGCCTGACCAGCCCGCCCTGGACGACTTCACCCTGACCGTTGCCCCCGGCGAGACGGTGGCCCTGGTCGGCCCTTCCGGGGCCGGCAAGAGCACCGTGCTGTCGTTGCTGCTGCGTTTCCACGACCCGGACGCCGGCGCGGTGTACCTGGACGACATCGACCTGCGCAAGCTCGACCCGGCCCAACTGCGCCAGAGCATCGCACTGGTGCCGCAGCAGCCGGCCCTGTTCGCCGCCAGCGCCGCCGACAACATCCGCTACGGCCGTTTGGATGCCACCGACGAGGAACTGCGCGCCGCCGCCCGTTCGGCCGAGGCCGACGACTTCCTCAACCAGTTGCCGCAGGGCTATGACAGTGACCTGGGCGAGCGTGGCGCGCGCCTGTCCGGCGGCCAGCAGCAACGCATCGCCATTGCCCGTGCCCTGCTCAAGGACGCCCCGGTGCTGCTGCTGGACGAAGCCACCAGCGCGCTGGATGCCCAAAGCGAGCGTGCGGTGCAGCAGGCGCTGGAGCGACTGATGGCCGGCCGCACCACACTGGTCATCGCGCACCGCCTGGCCACCGTGCTCAAGGCCGACCGCATCGTGGTGATGGACCACGGCCGCATCGTCGCCCAAGGCACGCATGCCGAGCTGCTGGCCCAGGATGGGCTGTACGCCGAGCTGGCCCGGCTGCAGTTCATCGATTGACCACGTCCGGATAACGCCTGCATAACGCTGCAAGGGGCAAGCTGCCCCGGCAGTGCACGCGCACCGCATCGTGCGGACAGGAGGTGAGCCATGGCGTTTCGACAGTTCCCTGCCACCAATGAAGAGGGCGAAAGCTGGGTCGTGATCGAGTTCAAGGACGAAGACGGCGGCGCGGCGCATTCCATCCGCTACGAGCTGTCCGACGGGCGCCCGCTGATACGTGAGGGCAGCCGCCTTTTCACCTCCGACGGCGAGGTCCGACTGTCCTTGAACCAGTCATATCGCGCCTGAGCCTGAATGCGCTTTGCCGATATCGCCTTGAACTGGTCAATATTTAGGCAACTGTCTTGACAGCCTTGTGCCCCAAGGGCTGCCGGCGATTATCCACATGGTTGTGAACATTTCATCCACACCCCCTGTGGATTAGTACAGAACCGTCTCACCGCCTGCGACCACTGTAGAAGCCGCCTCGGCCACGAAGCAGGGAGTGCTTGACGTACGCAAACCCCTCCGTCCCAGGCACGCCCTCACCCCTTGGCGCCAATCGATGGGACGGCCGGCGAGGAACAACGCTTCGACATCCCTGCAGGACCCGGCGCGGGGATGGCATCCCCGCCCAGGCATCCTCGTCCGCCTAGCGCCCCAGCACCCGGCCAATGCCGCTGCTGTCGATCTCCGCCGACGCCGCGGCCAGCACCTCGGGCGCATAGGCCTGCACGAACCCCATCCGGAAGTGCACCTCGCCTGCCGGCGTACGCGAGGAGTGTATCGAGGCCAGGCTGATCCCGTGCCGCTCGAACACGTGCAGCAGTTCGCGCAATGAACCGGCGCGATCCTCCGGCAGGTGCACGCTCATTGCCCGCTGATCGGTCAGATCCGCCAGCAGGTAGCCGAGCCGTTCGAAGCTGTAGTTGCCATCACGCAACGTCTGCTCGCCGACCGCTTCGCGGTTGACGTCCAGGAACTGCTTCCGGAACGCGGTACGCGCCTGTTCGCTGCCTTCGGCCAGCAGGCCGCGCAGCTGCTGCAGCTGCTGCAGCAGGTGATCCAGCACCTCGCCGGCATGCGGGTTGCCGAACTGGATGTCTTCATAGATCGCCGGGTTCAACGACAGGATCCGCGAGATCACCGTCGCATCCAACTCGAACGCAGCCGAACGGTACGGCATCAATTCCTGCAATGAGCCCAGCATCGGCGCGTACTCGCGCAGCACGCCGGCCTGCGCCAGGTGGGTGGCATGCACCATCGCCTGCACCAACGCCATTACCCGGTCATGGTGTTCGGCCGTGCCACGTACGCATTCGGCCTGCAGCGCCATGCACAGCGCATCCAGCCAGGCCTGCCAGCGTGCATCCAGCCGCGCTTCGCAGACCACCATCACCCTGCCTTTCAGCGTGGGAGCCTTGGGGGGTGCCGTCATCGGATGCAGCCCGGCCACCGAGGCCTGCGACTCCAGCATCGCCGCGACCGGCCCGGCCTTGATCGAGGTGACGTCCAGCCACAGCCGGCCACGTTCGCGTCCGGCCGATTGCTGCACGTACTGGCGGATCAGCGCCGGGGTCTGCCGGATCGGCGCGGAGAACAGCAGCACGTCGGCGCGTTCCAGCAACTGCTCCGGCGTCTGCGACGAAGCATCCACCGGATCGTGCCCGATGACTTCCAGGCCCATCCGGGTCTGGAAGAACGTGCGCAGCCAACGACCATAGGCGCCACCACTCCCGACGATGCCGATCACCGGCATCGCCGTCGCGTCCTGCGTCACGCCAGGCGCTCGGCGCGGAAGCGGTACGGCGTGCCCAGCGCGGCCGGCGCCGCGGCCAGCACGTCGAACTCCTCCACGCCCTCGGCCAAGGTGGCTTCCAGCGCTGCGTGCACGCCGGCGATCGCACGCCCGACGGCGTCCTCGAAGGCATGGCCCTTGATCAGGAAGGCCACCAGCAGCGACATCAGCACGTCACCGGTGCCGGCCACGTCCACCGGCAGGTGCGGCGAGGTCCAGCGCCACACTTCATCGCGGCCGATGGCCAGCGTCACCAGCTCGCCCGGATCGCCGGACACCGAATGCGCGATCACCCATTCCGGCCCGCGCTCAAGCAGCTTGCGCGAGGCGGCGATGGCATCGTCCTGCTCCAGCGCCGGCATGCCGGTCAGGCGTCCCAGTTCGAAGGCATTGGGCGTCACCAGCCAGGCATGCGGCAACAGCCGCTCGGCGAACACGCGTTCCAATCCCGGTTCCACGTAGGGGCCGGTATGGGTGTCGCCGATCACCGGGTCCAGGCAGTAACGCAGGTTGGGCGACTGTGGCAGCACTTCGTCCAGCCAGTCGGCAAACGCCGCGCCGTTGTCGACGCTGCCGAAGTAGCCGGACACCAGCATCTTCGCCCGCTGCGGCAAGCCGCGCTCGCTCGTGCCCTGCAACAGCTCGGCGAACCAGTCCGACGGCAGCACCCGGCCGCGCAGGGTCGAATAGAACGGCGCATTGCTGAGCAGCGTGGTCGGGATCTCCGCCACGCGCAGGCCCAGCGCGCGCAACGGCGGCACCGCCGCGCTGTTGCCGGCATGGCCGTAGACCAGTTGGGATTGAACGGAAATCACGTCCACCGGCGACGGCCCATCGGGGCGCTGCCGGCGACCATGCACGAGGTGGCTGTGGTCGGGATTGTTCATTGCAACATTCTACGTCCGCCTGCCACCGCGCGGCCCAGGACGCTTGCGTGCGCAACCAACGCAACCGCCTGGAACGCGAAAGCCGCAGCAAGCTGCGGCTTTCGCGTCGAATCCAGCACAAAGACAAAGGCCCGGCCGTAGCGCCGGGCCCCGTCCGTCGGCGGCTCCACCGGAAACGTCCGGTGGGGTGTGGCGCCGCACTGTCGCCTCAGGACTTCATGCGTTCCCAGAAGCCCTTCACGCCATCCATGAAGGTGGCCGATTTCGGCGAGTGCTTGCGTGCTTCCTCGCCGACGAAGGTGGCCTCGAACTGCTCCAGCAGCTTGCGCTGCTCGTTGGTCAGGTTCACCGGCGTCTCGACCACGATGCGGCAGTACAGATCGCCCTCGGTGCGGCTGCGCACCGACTTGACGCCCTTGCCGCGCAAACGGAACAGCTTGCCGGTCTGGGTCTCGGACGGGATGCGGATCTCCGCCTCGCCACCCAGCGTGGCCACGCGCACGGTATCGCCCAGCGCCGCCTGCGAGATGCGGATCGGCACTTCGCAGTGCAGGTCGTCGCCGTCGCGGGTAAAGATGGCGTGGTCGCGCACGCGCACTTCCACGTACAAGTCGCCCGGCGGGGTGCCCGGCGGACCGGCCTCGCCCTCGCCCTGCAGGCGGATGCGGTCGCCGGTGTCCACGCCCGCGGGCACCTTCACCGACAACACCTTGTCTTCCTCGACACGGCCGTTGCCGTGGCAGGTCTTGCACGGCTTGGCGATGATCTGGCCGCGGCCGCCGCAGTTGTGGCAGGCCTGTTGCATGGCGAAGATGCCGCGCTGCACGCGGACCTGGCCGCGACCACCGCAGACGTTGCAGGTTTCCACCTTGCCGTCTTCCGAGCCGCTGCCATCGCAGTCACCACACTCGGCCAGGGTCGGGATCTCGATGCGGCGCTCCACGCCGGCCACCGCTTCCTCCAGGTCCAGCTCCATCACGTAGCCGATGTCGGCACCGCGACGCGGCTGGCGCGGGCCACCGCCGCCACCGAAGATGTTGCCGAAGATGTCCCCGAAGATGTCGTTCATGTCCGGGCCGCCGGCACCGCCGCCACCGCCCATGCCGTGCTCGAACGCGGCGTGGCCGTGGGCGTCGTACATGCGCCGCTTGTTGCCGTCGGACAGCACCTCGTAGGCTTCCTTGCACTCCTTGAAGGAGGCCTCGGCCGCCGCGTCACCGGGGTTGCGGTCCGGGTGGAACTTCATCGCGCAGCGACGGTAGGACTTCTTCAGTTCCTCGTCGCTGGCGTTGCGGGCCACGCCCAGTACTTCGTAGTAATCGCGCTTGCTCATGCTCTTCTCTCCCTCCCCCTCCGGGGAGGGCAAGGTGGCGGTTCATCGACAAGACAAGGGTCCGGGGCCGCCTGCGCAAACCCGGACCCTGGTCCCGGCCCTTCCCACGCGGGGAAGGGCCAGCGGTACATCAGGACTTCTTGTCGTCCTTGACTTCGGTGAACTCGGCGTCCACCACGTCGTCGTTGGACGGGCCGGCGGCGCCGGCACCCGGTGCCGGGCCGGCCTGCTCACCGGCCGAAGCGGCGGCGTACAGCGACTGGCCGGCTTCCTCCAGCGCCTTGGACCTGGCTTCGATCTGGGCCTTGTCGTCGCCCTTCATCGCCGTCTCCAGGTCGGCCAGCGCGGCCTCGACCTTGCCGATCACATCGCCACCGACCTTGCTGCCATGCTCGGTGATGGCGGTGCGGGTGGCGTGGATCAGGCCGTCGGCCTGGTTGCGGGCCTGGACCAGCTCCTGGAACTTCTTGTCTTCCTCGCGGTTGGCTTCGGCGTCGGCAACCATGCGGTTGATTTCGTCTTCCGACAGGCCCGAACCGGCCTTGATCTCGACCTTCTGTTCCTTGTTGGTCTTCTTGTCCTTGGCCGACACGTGCAGGATGCCGTTGGCGTCGATGTCGAAGGACACTTCCACCTGCGGCATGCCGCGCGGGGCCGGCTCGATGCCGGACAGGTCGAACTTGGCCAGCGACTTGTTGAAGCGGGCCTGCTCGCGCTCACCCTGCAGCACGTGCACGGTCACGGCCGACTGGTTGTCCTCGGCGGTGGAGAAGGTCTGCGAGGCCTTGGTCGGGATGGTGGTGTTCTTCTCGATGATCTTGGTGAACACGCCACCCAGGGTCTCGATGCCCAGCGACAGCGGGGTCACGTCCAGCAGCAGCACGTCCTTGACGTCGCCGCCCAGCACGCCGCCCTGGATCGCGGCACCCAGTGCCACGGCTTCGTCCGGGTTGACGTCCTTGCGCGGCTCCTTGCCGAAGAACTCGGTGACGGCCTGCTGCACCTTCGGCATGCGGGTCTGGCCACCGACCAGGATCACTTCGCTGATGTCGCTCGAACGCAGGCCGGCATCGTTCAACGCGGTGCGGCACGGCTCGATCGACTTCTTGATCAGGTCTTCCACCAGCGCTTCGAGCTTGGCACGGGTCAGCTTGATGTTCAGGTGCTTCGGGCCCGACGCGTCAGCGGTGACGTACGGCAGGTTCACTTCGGTCTGCTGGGCGCTGGACAGCTCGATCTTGGCGCGCTCGGCGGCGTCCTTCAGGCGCTGCAGGGCCAGCGGATCCTTGCGCAGGTCGATGCCCTGGTCCTTCTGGAACTCTTCCACCAGGTACTCGATGACGCGGTTGTCGAAGTCTTCGCCGCCCAGGAAGGTGTCGCCGTTGGTGGCCAGCACCTCGAACTGCTTCTCGCCGTCGACGTTGGCGATCTCGATGATCGACACGTCGAAGGTGCCGCCGCCCAGGTCGTAGACGACGATCTTGCGGTCCTTGTTGTCACCCTTGTCCAGGCCATAGGCCAGCGCGGCCGCGGTCGGCTCGTTGATGATGCGCTTGACGTCCAGGCCGGCGATGCGGCCGGCGTCCTTGGTCGCCTGGCGCTGGCTGTCGTTGAAGTACGCCGGCACGGTGATCACCGCTTCGGTGACCTTCTCGCCCAGGAAATCCTCGGCGGTCTTGCGCATCTTCTCCAGCACGCGGGCGGAGATTTCCTGCGGCGCCATCTTCTTGGCGTCGCTGGTCTGCACCCAGGCGTCGCCATTGTCATGGGCCAGGATGGTGTACGGGACGTGCGCGATGTCCTTCTGCACTTCGGCGTCGGTGAACTTGCGGCCGATCAGGCGCTTCACCGCGTAGAAGGTGTTCTTCGGGTTGGTGACGGCCTGGCGCTTGGCCGAGGCACCCACCAGCACTTCGCCGTCCTTGGTGTAGGCAACGATGGAGGGCGTGGTGCGGTCGCCTTCCGAGTTTTCGATGACGCGGGCCTTGCCGCCGTCCATGATCGCCACGCACGAGTTGGTGGTGCCGAGGTCGATACCAATGATCTTGCCCATGGGGGACTCCTGAGAATTCGTGTGCCGGCCGCTGCCGGGGATGAATGGGATGTGGGGGACGACCCGATGACATTCAAGTCATCCCCGGAACACTGTTTGCTGTTGGCCGGCCCCGTTTAACCCGGGGCCAGCCGGCCGGTCAGTCGGCCTTGGCCACCACCACCAGCGCCGGCCGCAGCAGGCGCTCGTTGAGCAGGTAGCCCTTCTGGAACACGGTCACCACGGCGCCCGGCGCCACGCCAGCCGGCGCGTCGACCTGGCTGATGGCCTGGTGGTGTTCCGGGTTGAAGGCCTCCCCGGCCGGGTTCAGCAGGGTCAGCCCGTTGTCGGCGGCCACCTTGAGCAACTGCTTGTAGGTCAGCTCCAGCCCCTCGCGCAGCGGGCTCGGCTCGGTGCCGGCGGCGGCCAGGCCGGCGTCCAGGCTGTCAAAGACCGGCAGCAGCTCGCCCAGCAGCTTCTCGTTGGCGAACTTGCGCGCCTGTTCGATGTCACGGGCCACGCGCTTGCGCTGGTTCTCCAGGTCGGCACGCTCGCGCAGCGCGTCGGCCTTGACCTGCTCCAGCTCGCCAAGCAGCGCCTGGACCTGGGCTTCGTGCTGGTCGGCGACGGCGTCGTTCTGATGATCGGTTTCGGGGTGGTCTTGGTTCATTTCCGGTTCCCTGGCGGAGGTTCTGCCCGCCTACCCGGCCTCGTATGTGGGCAATGCCTGCCGTTTCAAGGCTTGGACTCATCCTTTGAGACGCCGGGCGCCTACCCTGCCCCGGCGCCCCTGCATGCATTGACCTGTCCGGCGTGCGTGCTAGCTTTGCGCGGCCAACTCATCTGCCCACCATGCTCAGACATCTTTCAATCAAGGATTTCGCCGTTGCCCGCGCCACCGAGCTCGAGTTCGGGCCTGGCATGACCGTGGTTTCCGGCGAAACCGGCGCCGGCAAGTCATTGATGGTGGACGCCCTGGGCTTCCTGTCCGGGCTGCGCGCCGACTCCGGCGTGGTCCGCCACGGCGCCAGCCGGGCCGAGCTTTCGGCCGAATTCAGCCTGGAGGCCGACAGCCCGGCCCGGCAGTGGCTGCTGGACAACGAACTGGACGACGAGGAGCAGTGCCAACTGCGCCGCGTGATCCGCGCCGACGGCGGCTCGCGGGCCTTCATCAACGGTCGCCCGGTCCCGGTTTCGCAGCTGACCGAGCTGGCCGGCTTCCTGGTCGAGATCCATGGCCAGCACGACCAGCAGGCATTGCTGTCGCGGCCCAGCCAGCTGGCCCTGCTCGATGCCTATGCCCGCAACGACACCGAGCGCGCCGCCGTGCGTGCCGCCACCGGCACCTGGCAGGCACTGCTCGATGAGCGCGATGCCCTCTCCCAGCAGGGCGACGTCTCCGACCGCATCGGCTTCCTGGAGCACCAGCTCGGTGAACTGCAGCGCGAGGACCTGGAACCGGCGGCGATCACCGCGCTGGGCGCCAGCCACCGTCGCCAGGCCCATTCCACCGCCCTGATCGAAGCCTGCCAACGTGCCGGCGGCATCCTCAACGGGGACGACGATGCCCCGTCCCTGCTCTCGCTGCTGCAGCAGGTCCGCCATGAACTGGGCCGGGTCAGCCAGCACGAACCGCGCCTGGGCGAGGTCGATGGCATGCTCGACGCGGCCGGCATCCAACTGCACGAGGCGCTGGCCCAGCTCGACCGCGTCCAGGACGACCTGGACAGCGACCCGGATGCCTTCGAGGAAATCGAACGCCGGCTCGGCCGCCTGCACGACCTGGCGCGCAAGCACCGGGTACCGATGGAGGAGCTGCTGGCCACCCAGCAGCGCATCGAGGCCGAGCTGGAACAGTTGCGTGGCGCCGACGAACGCCTGGCCCGTCTGGCCGGCGAGATCGACAAGGCCGCTGCCCGCTGGCAGGCCGAAGCGGCCATCCTCACCGCCAGCCGCAGCAACGCGGCCAAGGCACTGTCTGACACCACCACCACCCTGATCGGCGAGCTGGGCATGGGCGGCGGCCAGTTCCTGATCGAACTGGAACCGCAGCCGGCCGCCCGCCCGGACCCGAACGGCGCCGAGCGGGTCGAGTTCCTGGTCGCCGCCAACGCCGGCCAGCCACCGCGTGCCCTGCGCAAGGTCGCCTCCGGTGGCGAGCTCTCGCGCATCTCGCTGGCCATCGAGGTCGCCGCGCTGGGCCTGGATGCCGTCCCCACCATGGTCTTCGACGAAGTGGACTCGGGCATCGGTGGCGCGGTGGCTGACATCGTCGGCAAGAAGCTGCGCGCCCTGGGCGAACGCCGCCAGGTGCTGTGCGTGACCCACCTGCCGCAGGTCGCCTCCAAGGGCCATGCCCACTACCGCGTCAGCAAGGCCCCGGTCGACGGCATGACCCAGAGCGCGGTGGAACTGCTCGACGCCAAGGGCCGCGAGGAAGAGCTGGCGCGCATGCTCGGCGGGGCCGAGGTCAGCAAGGAAGCCCGCGCCGCTGCCCGCAGGCTGCTCACCGAGGCCTGAGCCGGTCGAGGACCAAGGTGTCCCCGGCCTGTTCCCCCATGGACGCGGGACAGGCCCCAAACAACAACGCCGGCCCAGGGGCCGGCGTTGTGCGTTTCATCCTGCTGGCCGGTGACCCGTGGCGGGCTACCGCTGGCGCGGGCGTTCAGCGACGCTTCTTGCGCACGTACAGCACCAGCGAATGCTCTTCCAGCTCGTAGCCATGATCAGCCGCGATCTTGCGCTGCAGCTGCTCGATCTCGTGGCTTTCGAACTCGATGATCTTGCCGGTGTCCACGTCCACCATGTGGTCGTGGTGGCCGCCGCGGTCCAGCTCATAAACCGCCTGGCCGCCCTCGAAGTTGTGCTTGAGCACCAGCCCGGCCGCTTCGAACTGGGTCAGGACACGGTAAACCGTGGCCAGGCCGATTTCGTCGCCGCAATCGAGCAACTGCCGATAGATGTCTTCGGCGGTCAGGTGGTGATGGGGGGTGTTCTGCTCGAGCAGGGCGAGGATGCGCATCCGCGGATGCGTCACCTTCAGACCGACTTTGCGCAGGTCGTTGGATTCCATGGCCATCGTGTTCATTGGCGGTTTAGCGCCAGTTGCCTCCGGTCAGATCGCGCTGGGTGCCGGGGAGTGTATCATCGCCCTGATATCCCCAATCGCCCTACCCAATGCGCAACCTTCTGTTGATTGCTGTAGTCGCCCTGTCCACCACCGGCTGCGGCATCATCTACAAGCAGCCCATCTACCAGGGCAACCTGATCCGTGAACAGGCCGTCTCGCAGCTGCAGGTCGGCCAGAGCAAGCAGCAGGTCAACGCGCTGCTGGGCACCCCGTCCATCGCCGACCCGTTCCACGCCCAGCGTTGGGATTACACCGCCAGCCAGCGCGTGAACCGCCTCGGCACCACCGAGACCAAGAACTTCACGGTGTTCTTCGAGAACGACATGGTCACCCGCTGGGAAGGCGACTACTTCCCGAACCAGGATGCCGAGCTTGCCCGCAAGAGCGTGCGCCAGTTCGGCCGCAACCTGGCCAAGGACAAGAAGAAGGGCCGCTGATCGCCAGCGCCGCTTGGGATCAATCGCCGCCGCGCGCCCGCCGGCGGCGATTTTCTTTGGGGTCGGCCAACAGCGGGCGCAGCAGCTCGATGCGGTCCCCCTCGTGCAGCAACTGCTGCGGGCGCGCCAGCACGCCATGCACGGCCAACGCCACCGTGACGCCGGCGGTATCCAGCCCGGCCTCGTCCACCGCCTCGGCGACGGTGCAGCCCTCGGGCAGCTCCAGCGTCCGCTGCAGGTAACGTTCCGGCCAGGCCAGCACCACCTCCACCCGCATGCCTCATTCCTCCTGGTCGGCGACGCGCACGAAGTCGTTGACCATGCGGTCGGCCAACCCCTGGAAACCCAGCGCCAGCGCCGGCCCCAGCAGCCGCGAGGTCGGCTCGAACTCCAGCTCCAGGCTGACCTTGCAGGCATCGGCGGCCAGCGGCTGGAAGTCCCAGCGCCCATGCAGGCGCTTGAACGGCCCGTCGCGCAGCTGCATGTCGATGCTGCGCGGGCGCACCAGCGCGTTTTCGGTCATGAACCAGGTGCGGAACGAGCCCAGCCCAAGGTCCAGCCGCGCCACCAGCCGGTCCCCGCCCTGCTCCAGGATCTCGGCTTTGTCGCACCAGCGGAACCGGCGCGGATAGGCGGAGACGTCATTGACCAGATCAAACATGCGCTCGGCGGAGTGTTCGACCAGGGCGCTTCGGCGGATGGTAGGCATGGGGAATACGATGGATATCCGGAATGCCTCCGAATCGGAGACAATACGTAAATGAGCAAGAACACCGGCAAGGATAAAGCAAAGAACGCGACGGCCGACAAAACCATCGCGTTGAACAAGCGTGCCCGTCACGAATACCACCTGGAAGAACGCTTCGAGGCCGGCCTGGTCCTGCAGGGCTGGGAAATCAAGGCCATCCGCGCCGGCCGCGGCAACATGACCGACGCCTACGCCTACGTGAAGGACGGCGAGATCTTCCTGATCGGCGCCCAGATCACCCCGCTGATCCAGGCCTCGACCCACACCATCCCCGAGGACCGCCGCCAGCGGAAGCTGCTGCTGCACCGCCGGGAGATCGACAAGCTGATCGGCCGCGTCGAACGCGACGGCTACACCCTGGTCCCCACCGCGATGTACTGGAGCAAGAACAAGATCAAGCTCGAGATCGCGCTGGCCAAGGGCAAGCAGAACCACGACAAGCGCGACACCGCCAAGGAACGCGACTGGGCCCGCGAGAAGCAGCGCGCCATGCGCGCCCACAACCGCAACGCCTGATGTCCCCCTGCGCGCCACGGCCGGCCAGCGCGCACGACAGCGAGCAGCTTTGCCAGCGCCTGCTGGCCTTCAACCAGCAGGCCTGTGGCGATCCACTGGAAGACCTTCCCGTCCGTCTGGCCTGCCACGATCACGACGGCACCCTCTACGCCGGCCTGCTCGCCGACATCTGCGCCGGCTGGCTCACGGTTCATGTCCTGTAGGTTGACCCCGCCCACCGCGGGCGCGGGGTGGCCAGTGCGTTGCTGGCCGAGGCCGAGCAGACCGCACGCCAGCACGGCGCCCACGCCGCCCTGCTGGACACCTTCGACTGGCAAGCCGAGGGCTTCTACACCCGCCACGGCTACGACGTGTTTGCCCGGCTCGCTGACTACCCGCCGGGCCATCAGCGTATCTACCTGCGCAAATCCCTGCTCGCGTAAGCCCACCGGCGCAGCTCACCACGGGTACCGGCCTCCTGGAGCGCAACGCACAGCAGCGCCAGGCGCACGACCACCTTGATTTCAGTCGCAGTGGCGGCGTCTCCTGCCAGCCACGCCCGGACCCTGTCCGTCGCTTCCGGCGGCAACAGCTCCAGCACGCGCTCCTCCGGGATCGCGTCGGCCACCCGCTGCAAGCGCTGCGAGAAGCCGAACAGGCGCAACGAACTCCATGCCACCTGCAGCACCGCCACCACTGCCGCCAGCGTGACCAGGCGATCCACCGCCGCCAGCTCAAGACCCGACCATGCCGGCCGCAACGCCAGCAGCAACAGGGCTGCGGCAACCTGCCAGCCCGCCCAGCGATACCGCCGCCGCGCCATGGCCCCGACCATGCCTGCGCTGACCAGCAACGTAGCCACGGCCGCGCCGAGCTGCCAGCCCGAGTCACCCCACAGCGCCGCCGTCGCCAACAACAGCAGCAACACATAGGCAGGCAGAGCCGGCAAGGCACGCCGCAGGAAATCGCGCCCCACGCCTGCCGCGAGCCCCTTCAAACTGCGCGCCTGCTGCTGTTGCACCAACGGTCTCCATCCGATTTCAACCGGCACATCGTTGACGGGCGCCTGTCGCAGAAAGGTCGGCGGGGCGTTAACCCACGCCAGACGGATACCGGCACGTGACGATTCAGCTTGTTTGCCGTAGCATCCACACCGTCAGCGAGGTTTCGGTCCACTTGGTCGCTCAGGTAGCCGCAACCCTCATCGCTCAACGTCTTACCGGGGGTGCACTGGTTTCGACGGGGGTTATGAAGTCGCTTGGCGCATGCCGAGGGGGTAGCTTTCCTCGTAAATCCAGCTGCAAAACTCTAGTTGCCAACGACGACAACTACGCTCTCGCCGCTTAAGGCGTAAGCCCCGAACCCACTTGTGCCCGTGCTCGTGGATGTAGGGTCATTATCACGGAACCGGCTGTGACGGCTGCCTGTCAGTCACGGCTTAACCAAAACAGGCTGGTCCTTGGGTGCGCTTCGCTCACCGTGCTGCCACAGGACGAGACCCAACGGTGAACTAAGCATGTAGTGCCAGGGATGGAGTGCCTTCGGACGGCGGTTCAATTCCGCCCACCTCCACCAATGCAGTGGCCGACAAGGCCCGAAGCAGGCCGGAATCCCCGAGAAATCAAGGGATTCCGGCCTTTTTCGTTTCCGCCTCCGTGCATCCGCTTCCATTGCAAGCCGTGAGACCGCGGGCACATTTGGGGGCATCTCCCCCCATCGACCATCCAGATACCCCCAACTGACCGACATGGCCCTCCGCAAGGCCAATCTCACCGCGCAAGCTCAAAGAGCCTTCTGACGGCCACCACCTGGGAATTGCCCGATGGCATCGAGGAACCTACGATCAATCCTTGCAAAAGGAAGACCCCCTGCCTTCGAGGCCTTCCAAACCTGGAGATGTGCTTCCCATGCCGGAAAAAGGACAGAAGACGAAGCTGCTTTACTTTTGGCTGTCCCGCGAGGATGTCGCCGAGTTCAGCGATGCACTGCATGAGGCGCTCCCGGATATGCGTTGGCGCTGCTCGCATACGGGCGCTGACCGTCTTCTGATTCACCACTTCGACACGCTCCAGGCTGCGCTCGATTGCGAGGCAAGTGCAATCGTCAGCCAGGCATTTGCACCCTTGGGCCGGTCGGAACTGCAATTCCTCCGCTCCTACCGCATGCATATGACGGACATGAAGGATGCGACAGGGCATGCCTACGACCCTGAGATTGATGTAGTCAACTATGGACGCATGGCGATTCGGTGGAACACGCTGGACGGGGATGATGCGCCCCTCACGGCGTTGCTCAACACGATCTGGAAAACGTTCAAGCAAGTGACCCTACCGGCAAAAGTGCATACCACCGCGGGCCATCCAATCCCAGGCTTCAGGATCGGAAAACAGATGCATGAAACTGCAAGGAGCGAAAGGCTGTACCTGAAGGCGAATGGGCCCTTCTGCCTTCTCGACTAACGTCCACGTGCGTCGCCGCGCCCATGTATGTCGCAGCGCTCCCATACCCCCTGCCGATCAACGCACTTCGGCTCGATCGACCAAGGGAAAAGGGACTGCCGTCGATACGCCGCCTCGTGCCATGAACGACATGCGCTGATTTGAGCACATTGGTTGGAAGCGAGCCATCCGATCATCAACAGGATGCCCGGCTCGCCAGACACTTCTTTCGTAAGCCTTCGATCTTTGGAAGCCTGGCCGGAAGCATCCTGCATGCATTGGCAATGCCATGCTTCGGCCCGAGCATTCACCATCACCGGCAACAGTGCCCTCCCGGCATCTGCAGGCGCATCCGCGACAAGGAACTGCTGATACAAACCGCAACTGGAATCCAGCGAACCCAGCATGCCCCCGGTGCCAAATTCCAGGCAAAGAAAAAGCCCCGGTTTCCCGGAGCTTTTTTGGAAATGGCGTCCCCACGGGGATTCGAACCCCGGTCGCCACCGTGAAAGGGTGATGTCCTAGGCCTCTAGACGATGGGGACGCGTATTCTTCAAATTCGAGTTGTCTATCCGGACGGCCTAATGTCCGAATTGGTGGAGCTAAGCGGGATCGAACCGCTGACCTCCTGCATGCCATGCAGGCGCTCTCCCAGCTGAGCTATAGCCCCACGTTGTTACCGCGAGCCCGCCATTATGGCAGACTTTCTGTTGGAAAGGAAAATCTTTTTTCCTTTCGGACCATCCTGGGAGGATGATCTTTTCAACAGGATCCCGACACATGACCGGGACCGTACTACAGTGATGAATGGCGTCCCCACGGGGATTCGAACCCCGGTCGCCACCGTGAAAGGGTGATGTCCTAGGCCTCTAGACGATGGGGACGCGTTATACTCATCAAGTTGTTTTCGACGATCCGAACGGCCTAATGTCCGGATTTGGTGGAGCCAAGCGGGATCGAACCGCTGACCTCCTGCATGCCATGCAGGCGCTCTCCCAGCTGAGCTATGGCCCCGACGTCGCCGAGAAAGAAATAATAGCCCGGCTTTTTTAGGCCCGCAAGACATTTGTGAAAAAATTTCTTCACATCTCGCCAGCGAACAGGTCATCGCGCCCAGGGCCGACTGGCTGAACTCCTACGCACATGGGATGGGCTTCCCGGCTGCCCCGGCAGGAAGCACGCCGCAACGTATCGGCTCCATCCCTGCGAGGAGCATCGCATGCCGGTCGTGGTCATCGTGCTGGCTTTCATCTTCATCAACCTGGGCTGCGGACCGGCCCATGCACAACAGGTGTTCAAGTGCCGCACCGACGATGGGATCGCCTATCAGTCCCTGCCCTGCGACGGCCCGCCGTTGAAGCAATGGACGGCGGCACCCGAACCGTTCGACCGGCACGCGCAGACGCGCCTGCAGACCATCGAGCGTGAACTCAAGCGCGCCAATGCCGTTCCCGCATGGCGGACACGGCGTTCCGGCCGACCGCCCACACCCGCGGCAGGTGCCTGCGAGCTGGCGCGGCGCGGTCGCAGCCAGGCCTATGCCAAGGCCGGGCTGAAACGGGACTTCGCGCTCTCCAGCCATTGGGACAACCAGGTCCATGCCGCCTGTTGGTAGGAGCTGGACGCTGAAGGACGCGGAGTCGATAGAATCCAGGCAACTCCTCCGCGACCTGTGGCCATGGCCAGATCCCCGCTCCGCTGCCTGCTGTCGCGCCTGCGTCCTCTGGCCTTGTCCGCTGTCCTGCTGTTCGGCATCTGGCCTGCGCTGGCGCGCACACCGGAAGCCCCGGAGTGGCAACCCACCACGCCCGCGTTCGGGCGCGCACAGAAGGCCTTGCTGGACGGCCAGATCAATGCCCTGGCCGCGCAGCGACCGGGCGTCACCGACCTGTACGTGCTGGGCGTGGCCGGGGATGTCGATGAAGACGTCTTCCGCAACGAAGTGCTGTACCTGCGCCAACTGTCGGCACAACGCTGGGACGCCGAAGGCCGCATGCTCAGCCTCGTCAATCACCCCGATACGCGCGCCGGGGCGCAGGCACAACCGCTGGCGACCTACCAGAGCATTGGCTACGCGCTTGATGCGCTCGGCCAGCGACTGGACCCCAAGGAGGACGTGCTGCTGGTCTACCTGAGCAGCCACGGCCTGGACGACAGCAGCTTCTACCTGCATACCGGATCGGGCCAGGAGGACTACCTCACGCCCGGGGACCTGGCCGAATCATTGAACGAAGCGGGGATCGGAAACGCGGTGATCGTGGTCTCCGCCTGCTACTCCGGCGGCTTCATCCCCGCCCTGAAAGCCCCCAACCGGATGATCATCACCGCGGCGCGCCACGACCGTCCCTCCTTCGGCTGCGGCAACACCGACAGTGCCACCTGGTTCGGGCGCGCCTTCCTGGTGGAAGCGATGAACGCCACCAGCGATTTCGCCGACGCCTTCTCGCGTGCCAGCGCCACCGTGCGCGAGCGTGAAAAGGAAGAAGGCGAGTTGCCATCCGAACCCCAGTTCGATGCCGGCAAGCGCGTCAGCAGCGTGCTCGGCAAATGGCGGCTGGGCCTGCCAGAGACGGCCGCCGTGCCCTACCCGTACGTGCATGTGCCGCGGTCACCGACGGGCGCGCTGCGCACCAAGGCACCGGCTGACGGCCGCGCCAACAAGAAGGGTTTGTAGGCGACCGGCGGGCGTCCAGACGCACAGGGCCGCGGCATGCAGGGGTTTGGCAATGCCGGCGAAACACCGCAATGGGGTTCGCGATCGAGGGCGCTGCTACCGTGGCTTCAGCGACGCATGGCTTCGGTAGCCTCGCTGACGGCGGAGGCCGGCAATACGGTGATCGGGCCGGCCCGCTCCGCGGGAGCCACCAACGTCACCGACATCGCCGCAATCGCGGTGACGCTGCCATCGGCGTCACCACGCGACACCGGATGCCCCGTACTGCGCGGTTGGTCGGCAACCTGCGCCTGGGGCAACTCGACCACCCGCCCGCGCACGGTCACCCGGTCGCCGGTCCGTACCCGCGAACCCAGTCGCATCGTGTACTCGGTGTCGGCCGGCATGTTGATCGACGTGTCGTAGCCTTGGTCGAGCACGAACACCCCGTCGGACGTGGCAGGATTGCCATCGCCTTCGTCCTGGATGAACCAGCCTATCGGCGGCGCGGCGCTGCCCGCTCCCTCACCCAGGGTTTCCTTCATTTCCTGGCCGACGTCGTCGCTGTCACCCATCAGGTTGCGCACGACCACGCCCTCGACGAGCACATCGCTATCCAGCAGCGGGCTGATGGCTCCGGCGCCCTGCACCGTGCCGATCAGCTTGCGTGCCGGATCGATGGGTTCGACCACCGTCTCGGTCGCAGGCAACGAACAGGCGCTGCAGGCCAGCATCCATGCCATCAGGGCGACGCCCGTCACTTCCTTGTTGCGCATGTGTTGGTCTCTTGCGGTGCCGGTGCGGGAACGGTGAAGGGTAAGGGAATTGGCCGGGCGCGCCCTCCCCGTTGAGGGCGCCGTCGAAATCCCGGGGAAGGCAGCAGCCGCGCGGAGCAGGCCGTGCGTGCGTCGCGGCGGGGTAGTTCCTACCGAGCGGCCCCGCCCATCGGCGTGTTCGTTGTCAGGGGCTGGCGGATTGCAGACGATAACCGGTGGTAGCGGTATAGGACTTGCCGTTCAAGGTGGTGCGCACTTCGACGGTGTGCTCGCCCTCGGCCAGCCCGGTCGGCAGCGCGGCGCGCCACAGGTGCGTGGAGGGCACGGCTTCGGGGGAGCGATCGTATCCGCGCAGCGTTTCGGCCAGGTCGTCGGCGATGTTCTCCACGAGCAGCCGCGGGTCGGGCTGGCGGACCTGCTTCATCGCCTGCCACTGGCCACCGTCGACACGGAACTCCACCGGCAGCCCGTCATGGCCCATGAACACGTTGGCGTACACACCCCAGGCCGGATAAGCGCCCTGGCGCAGCACCTTGGGCGCATGCAGCGCGATCTGATGGTCCGCCGGCGCACGCGCGACCCGGTACTCGACGCTGTACTGCCCATGCGGCTGCACGTTGAGCAGGCCGTAGCCGTTGGGCGTGCCGTCGGCCATGGTCGTATCGGGGATGCCCTGCGCATCCTTCACGCCGGACCAGAACGCGCCGCAGGCGGCGCCGACGTTGTATTCGTGCAACGGACGCGCCCCTTTCCACCCCTGCGCGGCCGACCAGAACACCTGGCTCTGGTTGTGGGTGTGCCCGCTGAGGATCAGCGGGTGCTCCACCTTCGCCAAGAGGGCGAACAGGCGGGCGCGGTCCTGCTCACGGAAGACGTGGTCGAACAGCGGGATATGGAGGCCAAGCACGACCAGCTTGTCGCGGCCAACCGTGGGCAGGTAGCGCTCCAGGAAGGCGAACTGGTCCTCGCGTAGGCCGCCGATGTAGGCCGGCTTCTGCCCGGGCTGGGCGAGGATGTCGTCCAGCCCGATGAACACCATCGATGCCTCTTCCCAGGCGTAGGTGTCCGGCCCGAGGTAACGGTGGTAACTGACCAGCGATGTCGCATCACTGCTCGCGCCGATGTCCATGTCGTGATTGCCGGGAACATGCAGCCACGGCACGCCGAGCGACGTCACCGCACGGGTGAGCGCCGGATACAGCGAGGGATCGTCATTGGTGACATCCCCCAGCGTCATCCCGAGCCGTGCCTGATGCTTGCCACGCAGTGGCTCGATGATGTCGCGCTCGAAATAGCCCACGTCCAGCGCACTGCCGGTCTGGCTGTCGGCCATGACCAGCGCCTGGAAGCTGTCCGGCGCATCCGGCTGCGGCACCAGTGCAAACGGCCGGCACTGCCCACCCTGCCCATCACGCGGACGCCAGATGTCCGGTAACCCATCAGCACGCGCGGACGCAGCGTAGCCGGCAGGCTTGATGACGAAGATGTTTGGTTGCGTGGAGGCCGGGAGCTGGTAACGGCCAGCCGTGTCGGTCAAGGCGATGTGCTCGCCATCGGAAATCCTGATGCCGGCCAGCGGCGCTTCGCCCGCCTCCTGCCTGCCGTTGCCGTTCGCATCGACGAAGACACTGCCGCTGCTGCAGGAGGCGGCCGCCACGAACGGCGCACCGGCCAGCAACAGGCCGGTCAACAGGGAATGACGCATGGAATCCTCGGCGGGCGGATGATGTACGGACCTCCATTATCGCCCCGGCGTTGCGACAGCGGCATGGCGGAAACTGGCGGCCGACGGGAGAAGGCCGTTGCCGCAGGAAGTGCGGGCCAGGCGTGGGGAGAACCTGGCCGGGCTTCATCCCCGCCCGCGTTTGCCGGATCCTCCCCCGGCCGTACCGAAGGGCGGACCAGCATCATTGCTTCAGCCGGCCGCCTTCTCCACGGCCTTGGCGTGGCGCGTCTCCAGCACGGCCACCGCATCCTCCAGCGACAGGCCGCGCGAGCGCAGCAGCACGATCAGGTGGAACAGCAGGTCGGCCGACTCGCCGAGCAGGTCTTCGTCACGCTGCACGACACCGGCCAGCGCCGTTTCCACGCCCTCCTCGCCCACTTTCTGCGCGATATGGCGCGGGCCCTTCTCGAACAGCTGGGTGGTGTAGCTGTTGAGCGGGCGGTCGTGCTCGCGCCGCTTGACCAGTGCGTCCAGCGCGCCGAGGAAATTGCCGGGTGTGGCGCCGAAGCAGCTGGTGGCACCGGTATGGCAGGTCGGCCCGTGCGGGCGCACGCTGACCAGCAGTGTGTCGGCGTCGCAATCGGTGCGGATCTCGACCAGCTCCAGATGGTTCCCCGAGGTTTCCCCTTTCGTCCACAGCCGCTGCTTGCTGCGACTGAAGAACGTGACCCTGCCGCTCGCCCGGGTCTTGTCCAGGGCATCGCGGTCCATGTAGCCCAGCATCAGCACGCGCAGCGTCGCCGCATCCTGGATGATGGCCGGCATCAGCCCGTCAACCTTGGCCCAATCCAGCGTAGCCGGGTCGACCGGCGTGAAATCAGTAGACATCCCTTACCTCGATCTGTTGTTCGCGCAGGAACTGTTTCAGTTCCGGAATGGCGATGGCGCCGGAGTGGAAGACACTGGCGGCCAGGGCCCCGTCCACGTCAGCCTGTTCGAACACGTCGGCAAAGTGCTGTGGCGTCCCGGCACCGCCGGAGGCGATCAACGGCACCGTGCTCACCGCCCGGGCCTGGCGCAACTGGGCAATATCGTAGCCCCTGCGCACGCCGTCGCTGTCCATGCAGTTCAGCACGATTTCACCTGCGCCGCGTTGCTGAACTTCACGCACCCAGTCCAGCGTCAGCCGCGCCTCGGCACGGGTCTTGGCCGGGTCGCCGGTGTAGGAACGCACCCGCCATTGGCCGTCGGGCTCGCGGATGGAGTCGATGCCGACCACCACGCATTGCTCGCCGAAAGCCTCGGCCAGCGCCTCGATCAGCGCCGGGTGCTCCAGCGCCGGGGTGTTGATGGAGATCTTGTCCGCGCCGGCATGCAGCACCGCGCGGGCGGTCTCGACGTCTCGGATGCCTCCGGCCACGCAGAAGGGGATGTCGATCAGACGGGCGACGCGTTCGATCCAGGCCCGGTCCACCGAGCGCCCTTCCGGGCTGGCGGAGATGTCGTAGAACACCAGCTCGTCGGCGCCGGCGTCGCGGTAGCGCAATGCCAGCTCGGTGATGTCGCCCATGTCGACATGGTCACGGAACCTGACGCCCTTGACCACACGGCCTTCGCGCACGTCCAGGCAGGGAATGATGCGGCGGCTCAACATGCCAGGGCCTCGTCGAGTTGCAGCCGGCCTTCCAGCAAGGCCTTGCCCAGCACGGCGCCACCGCAACCGGCCACCTTGGCCGCGTGCACGTCGGCGACGTCACGCACACCGCCGGAAGCCTGCACCGCCACCCCGGGCAGCAGTTGCACCAGGTGCGCGTACAGGTCGATGTTGGGACCGGTCAGCATGCCGTCACGGGAAATGTCGGTGCACAGCAGGTGCTTCATGCCGGCTTGCGCATAGCGCTGGGCCAGTGCATCCAGGGTGACGTCGGCGGTCTCGGTCCAGCCATGCACCGGCAGACGCCAGACGCCGTCCTCGCCCTGACGGGTATCCAGGGCGATGGTCAGGTGCTCGGGACCGAACTCGGACAACCACGCCAATACGTCGTCCGGCGCGCGCACCGCCAGTGAACCGATCACCACGCGGCTGGCGCCGGCATCCAGGATGCGCGCCACGTCATCGCGACCGCGCACGCCGCCGCCGGTCTGCACCTTCAACGAGGTAGTCGAGGCAATCTGCGCAAGCAGCGGTGCCAGCGTATAGCCACCGGCCTTGGCCGCGTCCAGGTCGACCAGGTGCATCCAGTGCGCACCGGTGGTGGCGAAGGCCTGCGCACGCGGCAACGGGTCGTCGCCATAGGTGGTCTGTTGGGCGTAGTCGCCCTGCAGCAGGCGCACGACGCAGCCGTTGCGGATGTCCAGCGCGGGATAGACGGTAAAGCTCATGGGAAATCGGTCTCGATGAAGTTGCGCAGGAGGCGGGCGCCGGGGCCGGCGGAGCGCTCCGGGTGGAACTGCGCGCCGCACAGGCGACCGCGCTGCACCACCGCGGTGAACAGCCCGCCGTGGTGGCAGGCCGCGACCGTGTCCGATGTCACCGGCGCGGCGTAGCTGTGCACGAAGTAGGCACTGGCACCGGCGGCAACACCGTCCAGCAAGGGCGACGCGCGCAGCGCCAGCAATTTGTTCCATCCCATGTGCGGCACGCGCACGCCTACCCCCGGATGCAGGCGACGGACAACGCCGGGCAGCAGCCCCAGGCAATCGACCTTGCCTTCTTCCGATGCCTCGAACAGCAGCTGCATGCCCAGGCAGATGCCCATCAGCGGCACCTGCAACGTGCGCAGCGGCTCGACCAGGCCCTGCGCGTGCAGCCGGCGCATGCCTTCGGCAGCCGCGCCGACGCCGGGCAGGATCACCCGCGGCACGCCAACCAGGTCGTCGGCGGTGCGCACCATGCACACCGTCTGCCCCAGCCGCTCCAGCGCATAGCGCACCGAGCCGAGGTTGGCACCGCCGGCGTCGACCAGGCCGATCGTGCTCACAACGCCCCCTTGGTCGAGGGCAGCTCGGTGCCTTCGCGGCGGATGGCCTGGTGCAGGGCGCGGGCCAATGCCTTGAAGCAGGCTTCGACCTTGTGGTGGTCGTTGTCGCCTTCCACCTTGAGGTTGAGGTTCAGCCCGGCCGCATCGCACAGGGAGCGGAAGAAGTGCGGCACCAGCTCGGTGGGCATGTCCCCTACCCGCTCGCGCTTGAAGTCGCCTGCGAACACGAAATACGGGCGGCCGCTGAAGTCCAGCGCGGCGCTGGCCAGGGTCTCATCCATCGGCAGGGTGAACCCATAGCGGCCGATACCGCGCTTGTCGCCGAGCGCCTCACGCAAGGCTTGGCCCAATGCCAGGCCGGTGTCCTCGATGGTGTGGTGCTCGTCGATGTGCAGGTCCCCCTTGGCCTCGACCTCCAGCGCGAAGCCGCCGTGACGCCCGATCTGGTCGAGCATGTGGTCGAAGAACGGCAGACCCGTGCTGATCTTCGCCGTGGCCACGGTGTCCAGGTCCACGAACACGCGGATCCGGGTTTCCTTGGTGTCGCGCTGCACGGTGGCGCGGCGCGGCGCATCGGCCAACTCGTGGGCGATGCCGTCCCAATCCCACTCGCCGCCGAACTGCCCGGTGCGCAGCTGGAAGCCGCGGACCTTCAGGTTGTCGGCGAACTGGATGTCGGTGGGACGGTCGCCCACCATGCCCGAGCGCGCCCAGTCGATGCCCCGGTCCTGCAGGTACGACAGCATCATGCCGATGCCCGGCTTGCGGTTGGGGCTGTTGTCGTGCGGCCAGCTCGGGTCGATCAGCACGTCGCGGAAGACGATGCCCTGGCTGGCGAAGATCTGCAGCATCAGGTTGTTCGGGCCGTCGAAGCGCTCCTGCGGGTAGCCTTCGCTGCCCAACCCATCCTGGTTGGAGACGATGACGAACTGGTAGCCGGCATCGCGCAGCTTGAGCATCGCCGGGATGACGTTCTTCACCAGACGCAGCTTGTCGTAGGCGTCGATCTGGAAATCGGCCGGCTCTTCGATCAGGGTGCCGTCACGATCGACGAACAGGATGGGGGTCATGTAACGGGCTCCAGCGTGGCGAGGGCGTCGAGGACGCGGTCATTCTGTTCGGGCGTTCCCACGGTGATGCGCAGCGCATCGTGCAGCTGCGGCGCGGCGCGCTGGTCGCGCACCACCACCCCGGCGCGCAGCAGCGCCTGGAAGGCGGCTTCGGCGTCGATGAAGCGCACCAGCAGGAAGTTCGCGTCGGAGGCATACACCTTGCGCACATGCCCCTGCAGCGACAGCGCCATGCGCAGACGGTCGCGCTCGCTGCGTACGGTGGCAATGCGCGCGCGGGTCTGCTGCAGCGCCTGCTCACCCAACCCCGCCAACGCCAGCGCCGAGCATGGGGTCGGAACGGGATACGGCGCCTGGCAGCGGCGCAACACCACGATCAGGCGGGGATCGGCGATGACGCAGCCAATCCGCGCCGCCGCCAGAGCGTGGGCCTTGGACAGGGTCCGCAGTACCGCGACGTTGTCATGGCCCGCCAGCAGGCGCGTCGCCGAGGGCGTGTCGGCGAACTCGGCATACGCCTCGTCAACCACCACCAGCGCCTGGCCGCGCAGAGCCTCGGCCACCCGCTCCACCTGCGCCAGCGGGATGCTCAACCCGGCCGGGTTGGACGGCGAGCACAGGAACACCAGCTTGGCGCCGCCTTGCCTGGCAGTGGTGATGATGGCGTCGATGTCCGGCACGAAGCCCGCCGCGGTGTCCTGCAACGGCACCTCCAGTGCAGGCGCGTTCTGCAGGCGGGCACTGACCGCATACATGCCGAACACCGGCGGGGTATACAGCACCGCATCGCGGCCCGGCACGCACAGCGCACGTACCAGCAGGTCGATGACCTCGTCGCTGCCACGCCCGATCAGCAGTTGCTCCGGCGCACAGTCGTACAACGTCGCCAGCCGTTCGCGCAGCGCCTGCGGTTGCGGGTCCGGATAGCGCCGACAACTGGCCAGGGGGTCGCCCGGGTTGGCCCACGCCGATTCATTGGCGTTGAGCCAGATCTCGCCATCGAGCTTGGCGCTGCGCGCCGAGGAATAGCCGGTGAAGCCACGCAGGTCATCGCGTACAAGGTCGAGCACGCTGCTCACGGCGTCACTCCCAGCCGCAGGGCGACGGCGTTGGCGTGCGCGCCCAACCCTTCCGCCCGCGCCAGCGTCAAGGCGCATGGACCGATGTTGGCGATGCCCTCGGCACTGGCCGCCTGCACGCTGATCTGGTTCTGGAAGCTGGCGACGCTGACGCCGCTGTAGGCGCGCGCGGCGCCGGCGGTCGGCAGGACGTGGTTGGTGCCGGAACAATAGTCACCCAACGCCTCCGGCGTGTAGTCACCCATGAACACCGAACCGGCGGCCTCGACCTGTTCCAGCCAGCTGCGCGGTTCGCGCAGGGCCAGGATCAGGTGCTCCGGTGCGTAGCGGTTGGAGATGGCGAACGCCTGGGCGATCGAGTCCACCTTGATCAGCAGCGAAGCCGCCAGCGCCTGCCGGGCAATGCCCTCGCGCGCCAGCTGCGCCACCTGGGCCTCCACCTCGTCCTGCACGGCGGCGATCAGCGCAGTATCGTCGCTGAGCAGCAGCACCTGCGAATCCGGGCCATGTTCGGCCTGCGACAGCAGGTCGGCCGCGACGAAGGCGGCATTGGCGCCGGCATCGGCGATCACCAGCACTTCGGATGGCCCGGCCGGCATGTCGATGGCCGCCGCACCGGCCTGCGCGACCTGCTGCTTGGCCTCGGTGACGTAGCTGTTGCCCGGGCCGAACAACTTGTCGCAGGACGGGACGGTATCGGTGCCGTATGCCATCGCCGCGATCGCCTGCGCTCCGCCGATCTTGTAGACCCGGTGCACACCGGTCAGGCGAGCGGCCACCAGCACCGCCGGGTCGGCACTGCCGTCCTTGCGCGGCGGCGTGCACAGCACCACTTCGCGGCAGCCGGCCAGACGCGCCGGCACCCCGAGCATCAACGCGGTCGATGGCAGCGGCGCGCTGCCGGCCGGCACGTACAGGCCGACGCGACCGATCGGGCGGATCATCTTCTCGCAGACCACGCCCGGTGCGGTTTCCACCGCGTAGGGGCGAGCCATGCCGGCGCGGTGATAGGTATCGATGCGATCGGCCGCCTGCTGCATGGCGATGCGCAGCTCGGCCGGCACCGCCAGCTCGGCGGCCGCAAACTCGGATTCACCAACCTCAAAGCGCTCCGGTGCCACCCCGTCGAAACGGGCACTGATCTCGCGCAGGGCCACGTCGCCGTCCTCGCGCACCTGTGTGATCAACGCGGTGACCGACGCCCGGGTCTGCTCGGCCACCGCCTGCACCGGGCGGGTCAAGGCGCGGGCCTGGCCGTCGGCGTCCAGCGCATCCCAGTCGAGGATGTTCATACCAGCGACTTCTCCACGGCCAGCACCATCAAGCCCTGTGCGCCGGCGCGCTCCAGCTCCTCCAGCCGTTGCCAGCTCAGCGCCCCGTTGCACATGGTCTGCAGCCGTACCGCGCTGCCACTACCCGGCAGGCGCAGCAGCGGTTCGGCATCGGGCAGCAGGCGCGCCAGCGCGTCCACGCGCTCCTCGGCGGCGCTGAACATCAGCAGCTTCTGGTCCTGCACCTTGGTCAGGCCATCCAGGCGGCGCAACAGCATCGCCATCAGGCCGGCGCGGGCGTCATCGAGTTCATTGACCGGGCCGGCCAGCACCGCTTCGCTTTCGAGCAGGGTCTCCACCGGCTTGAGCTGGTTGGCCGCCAGGGTCGCGCCGCTGGATACCAGATCGCAGATCAGCTCGGCGGTCCCCAGCTTCGGCGCGATCTCCACCGAGCCGGACAGCTCGACCACCTGCGCATCCACGCTCTTTTCCTTCAGCCACGCGCTGAGGACAGCCGGATAACTGGTGGCGATCCGCTTGCCCTGCAGCATCTGCACGCCCTGCCAATCCCACTCTTCCGGCACCGCGATCATCAGCCGGCACTGGCCGAAGCCCAGCCCGCGCAGCGGTTGGTAGGCATCGGGCAGACCGATCTGGCGGCGCGCCTTGGCCTGCTCGTCCAGCTCGTTGAGACCCACCACGCCCAGGTCGCAGACACCGTCGGCGATCAGGCCAGGGATGTCGTCATCGCGTACCAGCAGCAGGTCCACCGGCAGCGACTCGCCGAAGCAGAACAGCTTGTCGCGGCTTTGCCGCCAGCTCAGCCCGCAGGCCGCCAACAGGCTGCGCGCAGGGTCGGCCAGCCGGCCGCTCTTCTGGATGGCGATACGCAACCGGTCACGCGCCGGTGCGGAGGTGGAAGCACTCATGTTCGGGTCTCAGTTGGATTCGGTCTTGCGCGCAGCCAGGCGCTCGATGGCGGTGAGGTAGCCCCCGGCGCCGTGCTCGAGCGAGCGCGCCACCCGGCCGATGGTGGTCACGCTCACCCCGGTCAGGTCATAGATCTCGCGATATGGCACGCCCTTGCGCAGCAACGGCACCACCCGCCAGCGGTCGGCCATGGCCTCCAGCTCGGCGGGGGTGCACAGGTCGCGCAGGAAGGCCTGGACGTCCTGCGGCTTGTCCAGCGCGGCCAGCACACGCGCCAGCGCCTTCAACGGGGCATCGGAGGCCTTCTCTTTCTCGGTATCGGGACGTGACTTCATGACGTATCAATGTATTAGCGTGCTAATACATTAGTCCAAGCAGGTGCGCCGGTCAAACCCGCAACGAAAAAGGCCCCGCGATGCGGGGCCTTTGTTCAGCAGGATCGAGGGTTGTCCGGGCCCGGAGGCCCGGCCCACTCAGCGCGCCATCGCGCGGGCCTGCTCCAGCTCCACCTGCAAGGTGGTGGCCAGCTCGTCACGGGCGACCTCGAACTGCTGTTCACGCAGCAGGTCCTTGACCGCGACCACGCCACGCGCCAGCTCATCCTCACCGGCCAGCACCACGAAGCGGATGCCCGCCTTGGCGGCGTACTGGAACTGCTTGCCGATCTTCTTCGGCTCCATCTGCACTTCGGTGTTGATGCCACCGGCGCGCAGGCGACGGGCGATGTCCAGCGACTGCGGCATGGCGGCCTCGTCCATCAACGCGACCATGGCCTGCACGCTGCTTTCGGCGATGCCGTCGATCAGGTTGGCCTCGCGCAGCTGCCAGAACAGGCGGGTCAGGCCGATCGAGATGCCCACGCCCGGCAGCTTGGACTTGGTGTAATGGCTGGCCAGGTCCTCGTAGCGGCCGCCCGAGCAGATCGAACCGATCTGCGGGTGGTCGAGCAGCGTGGTCTCGTAGACGGTGCCGGTGTAGTAATCCAGGCCGCGGGCGATGGAGAAATTCAGGCAGTACGCAGGTTCCGGCACGCCCAGGCCCTTGACCAGCTCCAGCACCTCGCGCAGTTCGGCGGCACCGGTACGCAGCGATTCGCTGGCCGAATCGCCGGCATCGGCCAGCACCGCATCCAGCTTGGCCAGCGCATCGGCATGCGATTCCGAACGTACTTCCACGAACGCCAGGATGCGCTCGACGGCATCCACCGGCAGGCCGAAATCCGGGCCCAGCAGGGTTTCACGCACGTAATCGGCACCGCGCTTGTCGAGCTTGTCGACCTCGCGCAGCACCAGTGCCTGCTGCTGCGGGTCAGCCACGCCCTGGGCCTCGAAGAAGCCGCGCATGAACTTGCGGTTGTTCAGCTGCACGGCGAACTTGCCGATGCGCAGCTCGGAGAACACCGCATTGATGACCGCCAGCACTTCGGCGTCATAGCGGATGCTCAGCGTGTCCTTGCCGATCACGTCCACGTCGCACTGGTAGAACTCGCGGAAACGGCCCCGCTGGGCGCGCTCGCCACGGTAGACGCGCTGCATCTGGTAGCGACGGAACGGGAACGTCAGGTCGTGCTCGTGCTCGGCCACGTAGCGGGCCAGCGGCACGGTCAGGTCGAAGCGCAGCGCCATTTCGGGCAGGCCCTTCTCGCCGGACTCGGCCGCATTGGCCAGCGCGCCGGTGGACTGCACGAAGTACACCTGTCGCTCGGTTTCACCCCCGGACTTGGTCAGCAGCACGTCGGACAGCTCGAACACCGGGGTCTCCACCGGCAGGAACCCGAAGCGCTCGTAGTTGCGGCGGATGACGTCCAGCATGCGCTGGAACGCGATCTGCTCGCGCGGCAGCAATTCCATGATGCCGGGCGGGGTACGGGGCTTGATCACGGGCGAAACTCCTGCAACTCAGTGGGGTGGACGACCGCCAATTCTAGCGCCAGCCCGCCCCGCTGGCCGCATGAAGTATCATTTACCCCATCTTCCCCTCACCCGTGCCATGTCCCGGTCTGCCCCAGGCTCCGAGCTTTCCCCCGTTTCGTCCGCTGCCCAGGAAAGCAGCGGCGCGCGTGAATGCCTGCATTGTTCGGTCCGGCACCTGTCGGTCTGCTCGGCGCTGTCCTGCGATGAAGTGCATGCGCTGGAGCGGATCACCGTGTCCCTGCCGGTGCCGATGGGGGCCACCCTGGCCCGCTCCGGGGAGCCGCGCACTTATGTCTATACAGTGACCGAGGGCGCGCTGCGCCTGGTGCGGACGCTGGCCGACGGCCGGCGCCAGGTGAATGGGTTCGTGCTGCCGGGCGACTACCTGGGCCTGAGCGGCAGCGACCTGCACCGTTACGACATCGAGGCCATCGCCGACAGCCGGGTCTGCCGGGTGCCGACCACACAGATGCGCGACCTGCGCCAGCACCACCCGCACCTGGAGCGCAAGCTGCTGCAGCGCGCCTGCCAGGAGCTGGACGCGGCCCAGGACAACGCCCTGGCGCTGGCCCGCCTGCAGCCGCCGGAGCGGCTGGCCGATTTCCTGCTGCGCCTGGCCGCCCGCGAGGCAACCCTCGCCGGCCACAGCAGCAACCGGGTGTCGCTGCCGATGGGCCGCGGCGACATCGCCGACCACCTGGGCCTGACCATGGAAACGGTCAGCCGCACCTTCACCAAGCTGCGCCAGCAGGGCCTGATCGCCCTGCCCCACCTGAACGTGGTGGAGATCCTGGATTTCGCCGAGCTGCAGAAGCTGGCCAACGACGGCGCCTGAGCGCCCCCGCACAGCAGCGCCGCCTGGGCGCGATGCGGGGACGGCCCCGATGCGATCAGCCCGCGCCGGCCAGCAACGTTTCGCGCAGGGCGGCATAGTCCGGCGGGCACGGGTCCGCATGGGCCGGGCGCTTGAGCAGTTCGGCCAAGGCTGGCGGCACCGGCACCTCGCGGCCGATCAACGGCTCGACCACCGATTCGAACTTGGCCGGGTGCGCGGTCGCGGCGACTGCCCAATGCGTTTCGGCCGCGGCTTCACCACTGGCGCGCAACTGCTCCAGCACCCGCACGGCGGTGGCGGTATGCGGGCAGAACACCTCACCGTGATCACGGAAGCGACGGGCAATGGTGTCGCGGATGGTCGCATCGTCCACCGAGCGCGATACGAAGGCCGCACGCAGCGCCGTGTCGTCGCCGGCATACAGCCAACGCAGGCGCTCGAAGTTGCTCGGCGCGCCCACGTCCATCGCATTGGCCAAGGTCGCCACGCTCGCCGTCGGTGCGTACGCGCCGCCGTTGAAATAGTCCGGCAGCACCCGGTTGGCGTTGGTCGCCAGCACAATGCGCCCCAACGGCACGCCCAGCGCGCGGGCGATCACTGCCGCCATCGCATTGCCCAGGTTGCCAGTGGGAATGACGAAACTCAGCGGTGTTCCGTATGCAGCCTGATGGCTGAGCGCGGCATGCGCGTAGTAGCTCATCTGCGGCAGCAGGCGACCGAGACTGATGCTGTTGGCCGAACTTAGTGGCACCTGCGCCTGCAGCTCGGCATCATTGAGTGCCTGCTTGGCCATGGCCTGGCAATCGTCGAATGAGCCGGCCACGCGCAGCGCGCGGATGTTGCCGCCCAGGCAGCCCAGCTGGTGCGCCTGGCGCGGCGATACGCGGCCGTCCGGGTACAGCACCACCACCTGCAGGTGGGGCTGGTTGTGGAAGGCGGCAGCCACCGCGGCGCCGGTATCACCGGAGGTCGCCACGATGATGGTCAGCGGGCGCTCCTGCCCGGCGCGCAGCCGTGACAGGCTGGCGGCGAGAAAGCGTGCGCCGAAGTCCTTGAATGCGGCGGTCGGCCCATGGAACAGCTCCAGCACGTGATCGTTGCCGGTAGCCAGCGGCTGCAGCGGCGCGGGGAAATCAAACGCCTGCGCGCAGATGGAGGGCAGCGCCGCTTCCAGGCCATCGCCGGCGAAGAACGGCTGCAGCAGTTCGGTGGCGGTCGCCGCCAGACTGTCGCCGGCGCGTAGCGTGCGTGCGGCCGGCATCTGCTGCGGAACGTACAGGCCGCCGTCGGGGGCCAGTCCGGCGGCAATCGCCTGGCTGAGCGTGGCCGGCGGAGAGGCATTGCGGGTGGAGATGAAGTTCATTGCGGTTTCCGGAAAATGTCTGTTCGGGTGCGCGCTCAGAGCAGCGCGGCACCGGGACTGTTCAAGGGGGTAACCCAGGCCTGGCTGCCGAAACCCGCCGCGGCGAAGGCCGCCTGCACGTCAGCGGCAGCGGCTTCGGCAGCCAGGCGCGTTTCAAACCATGCAAACACGCTGGGGCCCGCACCGGAGATGCTGGCACCCATTGCACCGGCGTCCAGCGCGGCCTGCTTGGCCGCATCAAAGCCGACGATCAATGGTGCGCGGCGCGGCTCCACCAGCACGTCGGCTAGGCCTGCACGGACCAGCCCGGCATCGCCGGCATGGCAACCGGCCAGCACCAGGGCCAGGTTGGTGCTCTGCGCGACGAACTCCTTCAGCTCGTACGTGCCCTGCAGGGCGGCACGGGCACGACGGGTTTCCAACTGCGCGTCGGGATGGACCAGCAGGCTGTGCCAGGCATCGGGCACCACCACCGGCACCAGCCGCTCCAGCGTCGACATCACCAACCCGCCCAGGAACATCGGCCCAAGGTTGTCGCCGTGGCGGCTGCCGCTGGCCACCGCCTCGCCATCCAATGCGTACAGGTACAACTGCTCGCGCGACAACGGCGCGTCGAGCAGCGCATTGGCCGCCACCAGCGCCGCCACGCACGAGGCTGCCGACCCGCCCATGCCGGAACTGAGCGGGATGCCCTTGTCGATCTCGATCTCGAAACCGAACGGCAACGACAGTGCGTCGCGCAACGCGATCAAGGCCGCGCCCGCGGTGTTGCGGGGTGCATCGGTTGGCAACGCCACCGCCGTGCCACGGATCGCGCTGATCCGCACTTCGGGCGTGTCAATGCGACGCACCGTCACGGTGTCGCCAACGCCGGGCACGGCATACCCCAACAGATCGAACCCGACCGCCACGTTGGCGACCGAGGCCGGTGCGAAGGCACGCGCCTCGCCTCGACCGGAACCCTTCAGCACCGCACTCACAGGCGCGCCCCCTCGCCCGCGGCGACCCGCAGCACGTCGGCAAACACACCGGCCGCGGTGACTTCCGGGCCCGCGCCCGGACCCTGCACCACTAACGGGTTGTTGCAGTAGCGGCCGGTGGTGAACTGCACCACGTTGTCGGTCAGGCGCAGGTTGGCGAAGGCATGGTCGGCCGGCAGTTCCACCAATCCCACGCTCGGGGCCTGGCCCGGCTTGAACTGGGCCACGTAGCGCAGCACGCAGCCGCGCGAACGTGCATCGGCCAGGCGCCGGGCGAAGGTGGCATCCACCTCCGGCAACGCCGCCATGAAATCCTCGACGCTGGCCTGCTGCAGCGATGCCGGCACCAGGCTTTCCACCGCCACGTCCTCCAGGCTCAGATCGTGGCCAGCCTCGCGGGCAAGGATGACCAGCTTGCGCGCCACGTCGATGCCGGACAGGTCGTCACGCGGGTCCGGCTCGGTGTAGCCCATGCCACGCGCCTGGGTGACCAGTTCGGAGAACGGCACGCTGCCGTCGTACTTGTTGAACAGCCATGCCAGCGTGCCGGAGAAGATGCCGGCGAGCGCCGTGACTTCATCGCCGGTATCGACCAGGTCACGCAGCGTGGTGATGACCGGCAGGCCCGCACCGACCGTCGCCTCGTAGCGGAAGCGCGCCCCGCTGGCCTCGGCCGCCGCGCGGATGGCGTGGTAGCGCACCAGCGGGCCGGCACCGGCCTGTTTGTTCGGGGTGACCACGTGGATGCCGGCGGCCAGCCAGCCGGCGTAGCGCTCGGCCACTTCCGGGCTGCCACTGCAGTCCACGATCAGCGTGTGCGGCAGGCGTGCGGAGAGCAGGTGCTCGGTGAACAGGTCCAGGTCGGCCGGCGACCTGGACGCCTCGAACGCCTGTTTCCACTCACCGTGCAGGCCACGCTGGTCCAGCAGCATGCGCGTGCGCGAGGTGACCGCGCGCAGGCGCAGGTCGAGCTTGGCCTTGGCCAGCAACTGCGGCTGAGCGGTGTTGAGCTGGTCCAGCAAGGCCGCGCCGACGTTGCCCGGCCCGATCACGCCGACCGAGAAGGTCTGCGGCGATAGCCAGAAGCCGGCATGTGCGGCGCGCAGTGCCTTGGTCGCGTCACGCGCGTCGATGGCCACCGAGATATTGCGCTCGGACGAGCCCTGCGCGATGGCCAGGATGTTGACGTGCGCCCGGCCCAGCGCTTCGAACAGGCGCGCCGCCACGCCGGGTTGGCCGGCCATGCCATCACCTACCGCCGCCAGCACGCTCACGCCGGTGGTCAACTGGACGCGCTGCACCTGGCCGGCGGCCAGTTCATGCGAGAACGCCTGTACCAGCGCCTCACGCGCCTGCTCTGCCTCGCCCTGCTTGACCACGCAGCAGATCGAATGCTCGGACGAACCCTGCGAGATCATCACCACCGACACATGCGCGTTGCGCAGCGCCGAGAACACCCGCTCGGCCGTGCCCGGCACGCCGATCAGGCCGGTGCCCTCGACGTTGAGCACGGCCAGGTCCGGGCTCAGGGTCAGGCCCTTGATCGGGCCGGCGCTGGAGCTTTCACCGGTGATGCGGGTCCCCGGATGATCGGGCTGGAAGGTATTGCGGATGATGATCGGCAAGCCGCGTTCGATCGCCGGCGACATCGTCTGCGGGTGCACCACCTTGGCCCCGAAGTAGGCCAGCTCGCAGGCCTCGTCGTAGCTCAAGGCATCCAGCTGCACCGCTTCGGGCACCACCCGCGGGTCGGCCGAGAGCACCCCGTCCACGTCGGTCCAGATGTGCAGTTCGTCCGCTTCGAACAGCGCGGCGAAGATCGCACCGGAGAAGTCGCTGCCATTGCGGCCCAGCGTGGTGATGTGGCCCTTGCGGTCACGGGCCACGAAACCGGTCACCACCAGCCGGCGTGCCGGATGCGACTGCCGCCACAGCTCCAGCTTGGCCGCGCTGGACTTCCAGTCCACGTCCACGCCGAGTTCGCCGTGGTTGACCACCAGCACCTCGCGCGCGTCGAGCACATCGCAGTCCTCGCCCAGCGCCTGCAGGTGATGGCCGAGCAGGTGCGCGGAGAACACTTCGCCCAGGCCCTGCACCCGGTCCAGCACTTCCTGCGGCAGTTCGCCGATCACCGCCAATGCGGCCAGCACGTCATGCAGGCGCGCGAAACGCGCATCCAGCCATTCGACGGTGGCGCCGGAGTGCTCACCCAGCAGCGCAGCGGCGGCGGCGCGGTGACGCGCCCGCAGTTCATGCCAACGTTCTTCCCAGTTCGCATCACCCGCGCCGGCCAGCCGCGCCAGTTCGATCAGCGCGTCGGTCACGCCCTTCATCGCCGAGACCACGGTGACCTGCACCTGCTCCTGGCGCGCCAGCAGCAACTGGGCGACATGGCGATAGCGCTCGGCATCGGCCACGGAGGTGCCGCCGAATTTATGGACGACGGTACGGACAGCGGCGTCCGCGGCGGGATCGGCGAGTGAAGCGGCAACTGACGACATCGGATCAACCTCGTTGGGAGGCCCCGACACACATCTGGATGGAGTTCCCCCGCATCCTGATCCGGGTGCGGGGCCGTGGTTTTCGGAAATTACGCGAAGACGACGGGCCGCACCGGGCAAGTGGTGACGGTAATAGTGGTGGTAATCGAGGTCGCCGGGCCCTGCGCGCGGCACGACACACCCCGGTGGGGTGGCAGCGGCTGGGCGGTGGTCAGGGCGGCGAACATGCGTTCAAGAAAACACCGACGGTCAGGCCACTGTCAAGTGCTGCAGCGCAAAAACCGGCTTGAAGGCATCGTCGGCGAAGCTGCCGTCAAAAGTTGCAAATGTCACGAAGCATCAACTTCGCGCATCTTTCAATGAAGAACCGCGATCCCTTCAGCCGCGCATTGGTTGCCGTCGCAACCGGCGTTCCGGTACCGCATTCACGCCGCCGCCACTGCCGTTGCGCGTGATCGCATCGAGCGTACCGAACTGCGCGGAATGACCTACGCCGATTCAGCCACTGGCCCGGTCGGACGATGCGCGGCGGCACTCCATACCACGCCGGCCAACAGGCAGGCGGCCGCGACCAGTTCGATCGGCAACGGCCAACGCTGTTGCCACAGGAAGCCGTACAGCAGGCCGAACAGGGTTTCGAACACGATCATCTGCCCCCCCAGGGTCAGCGGCAGCGCCCGGCTGGCCCGGTTCCAGCAGGCGTTGCCCAGGATCGAGGCGAACAAGGCCACCGCCGCCGCGACCGCCCAGAAGCCGACCCATTCGTTGCCGCTGTGCGTGCGGCTGTCACCGAGGAATGCCACCGGTGCCAGCAGCAGCGCCAGCGCCCCGGTCGCCACGCCGGTCAGCAGTGACCAGTCGTGCCCGGACAGCTGCGGCACCCTGGCAAGCCAGCGGGTGTTCCAGACCGAATACGCCGTCCATGACACCAACGCGCCGACACCGCACAACAGGCCGACCACACGCTGCAGCGTGCTGCCGTGCACATGGGTCGAGCCAACCGCCTCGTAACCCATCAGCACCACCCCGGCCACGCACAGCACCAGTGCCGGCGCCAGCCGCGACAGCGGCACCGCGCTAGGCTCCCGCGAGCCGACGACCGCGACCAGTACCGGCACCATGCCCACGATCAGCGCCGCGGCGGCACCGCCGCTCCATTGCACCGAGATGGACAGCAGCACGAAATAGACGAGGTTGCCGAGCAGGCTCAGCCAGGTCAGTGCGGTCCATTCGATCCGACCGATGCTGGCGCGCAGCGTCTGCCAACGCGGCACCAGCAGCACGATGGCGATCAATCCGTAGACCAGATAACGGGCGGCGGCCAGTTGCAGCGGCGAGAAGCCGGACAGCATCGCTGGCGCGAGGAACACCACACCCCACAACGCGCCCGAGGCCACGCCGTTGGCAATGCCCACGCCCATCGATCGATTCATCTCGCACCACGCCATCCTTCGGGCCGCGCAGTGTAGGCCCGCGGTCAGGGCGTGTCTTGACCGAAACTACTGGCCTGGGCCCGCCACTGGCGCGGGCCCAATCCGGTTTCCCGGCGCAGCGCACGGGTCAACGCGCTGTGCTCGGAGTACCCGGCCCGCAGCGCGATATCACTGATGCTGGCGTTGCTGCCCTGCAACTGATGCTTGGCCCAGCGCAGCCGCGTTGCCCCTACCCAGGCCAGCGGCGAAAGGTCGAACTCGCGGGCGAACACCGCATGCAGGCGACTGCCACTGACCCCGACTTCGGCCGCCATCCGTGCCACCGTCCAGTCCGCCCCAGGCGTCTGGCGAACCCGCGCGCACAGGGCCTGCAGGCGTGCACCGCTGCCGGCTGGCGCGAACCAGCGCAGCAGCAGTGGCAATGGGTCATGCCCGGCGGTGTGGCGCGGGTCCTGGACATGCTGTAGCAGATGGCGCGCATGCCCGGGCAGGGCCAGCCAAGGCACGCGGCGCAGGTGCTCGAGCGTGTCATCGTCCAATGAACCGGGCGGGCAATCGATGATCAGGCAGCAGTTCTCGCCCCGCCCTTCCAATGCATGGATTTCGCCTGCCGCGACGAAGGCGCCCTGCAGCGGATCGAGTCGACCGCCGTGGCCAGAGACCTCGAACTGCAGGTCACCCCGTACGGGCAGCACCCACTGCGAGAAGTCATGGCACTCCTGTCCGGTCGGAACCGGATAACGGCGCAAGTGGCGGGACGTGGCGGACATCGCCGCAGTCTGCATCGCGGCCTTGCCTGCGGCAATCCGCCTTCCGTCGCACTCGCGCGCAGCCCACGACGCGAGACGCCCCGCGTTCATGGCATCACGAGGCAGCCGAGGCAGTAAGGGGAGGCAATGGCTGCGCCATGCATGGCCAGCATGGGAACGCTGGCGGCCCCGACACGATTCGAACGTGCGACCTGTCCCTTAGGAGGGGACCGCTCTATCCAGCTGAGCTACGGGGCCTGAAATTGGGTGCCAAGAGTACAGGCAAGCTCGATCAACGACCAGCATTGCGGAGGGTCGACGCATATCAGCATGCTTGAAGAAGGATGCCCTCCAGGCCGAATCACCACGTTCAGCAGCGCACTGTCCCAGACAAACAAGCCCCAAAGCCCCTTGCTGAACAACAAATGGAAGGCGTGGGCGTCACTCCTCGAAGGGAGGCGCCTCCGGACATGACCCGGCCACTCTCCGCCCCCCGCTTTGACCGGCCAGCCGCCCCGGCCCGGGTCATGGCCGGACATGCACCTCTGTTACCATTCTGTATTCCGCCCGCCGTTTCCCCCCACGCCGGCGGCGGGCATTCAACGCCACAGAAACAGGAGTTTGCATGTCTTCCGAGCTGCTCAAGGCCTTGGGCCTGGACGCCACCAACGCTGGCACCTACCTGGGTCAGGGGGAATGGTCCGCCGCCACCGGCGCCGGCGTCCTCAAGCCGCAGAACCCGACCACCGGCGAAGTGATCGCCGAGGTCCAGGCCACCACCGAGGCCGATTACGAGACCGTGATCGCCCGTGCTCAGGAAGCCTACAAGGTATGGCGCACCACCCCGGCCCCGCGCCGTGGCGAGGCCGTGCGCCTGTGCGGTGAGGCACTGCGCGCCAACAAGGACGCGCTGGGCTCGCTGGTCGCGCTGGAAATGGGCAAGTCCAAGCCGGAAGGCGACGGCGAAGTGCAGGAAATGATCGACATCGCCGACTTCGCGCTGGGCCAGAGCCGCATGCTGTACGGCTACACCATGCACTCCGAGCGCCCGGGCCACCGCATGTACGAGCAGTACCACCCGCTGGGCCTGGTCGGCATCATCTCGGCCTTCAACTTCCCGGTCGCGGTGTGGAGCTGGAATGCGTTCCTGGCCGCCATCTGCGGCGACGTGTGCATCTGGAAGCCGTCCAACAAGACCCCGCTGACCGCCATTGCCACGATGAAGATCTGCAATGACGCACTCAAGGCCGGCGGCTTCCCGGACATCTTCTTCCTGATCAACGACGCCGGCACCGCGCTGTCGGAAAAGATGGTCGACGACCGTCGCGTGCCGCTGATCTCCTTCACCGGCTCGACCCAGGTCGGCCGCACCGTCAACCAGAAGGTCGCCCAGCGCCTGGGCCGCTGCCTGCTGGAACTGGGCGGCAACAACGCCATCATCCTGGACGAGACCGCCGACCAGAAGCTGGCCGTGCCGGGCATCGTGTTCGGCGCCGTCGGCACCGCCGGCCAGCGCTGCACCACCACCCGCCGCCTGATCGTGCACGAATCCATCTATGACAACGTGCTGGCCACGCTGGTCAAGGCGTACAAGCAGGTCGAAGGCAAGATCGGCGACCCGACCGATGCGGCCAACCTGATGGGCCCGCTGAACAGCCCGGAAGCCGTGCAGCAGTTCCTGGCCTCGATCGAAAAGGCCAAGGCTGCCGGCGGCACCGTCGAGACCGGCGGCACCGCCATCGACCGCCCGGGCAACTTCGTGCTGCCGGCGATCGTCACCGGCCTGAAGAACAGCGACGAGATCGTCCAGCACGAGACCTTCGCCCCGATCCTGTACGTGATGAAGTACAGCAACCTGGACGAAGCCATCGACATGCAGAACGGCGTGCCGCAGGGCCTGTCGTCCTCGATCTTCACCCAGAACCTGAAGACCGCCGAGAAGTTCCTGTCTGCGGCCGGCAGCGACTGCGGCATCGCCAACGTCAACATCGGCACCTCCGGTGCGGAAATCGGCGGTGCGTTCGGTGGCGAGAAGGACACCGGCGGTGGCCGTGAGTCCGGTTCGGACGCCTGGAAGGTCTACATGCGCCGCCAGACCAACACCATCAACTACTCCGACTCGCTGCCGCTGGCCCAGGGCATCAAGTTCGACCTGTAAGGTGAGACGGCCCCCGCCACGGCGGGAGCCCGCAGCATGGCGGACGGGCTTCCCGTCCGCTTTCCACATCTGAAATGGAGTTCCATCATGAGCATCCCCACTCCGCGCCAGACCAGCAGCCTTGCCGTGGTCAGCCTGGTTGCCGGCATCCTCGGCTGGACCCTGCTGCCGTTCCTCGGCAGCCTGGCGGCGATCATCTTCGGCCACATGGCCCGGGGCGAGATCCGCCGCAGCAATGGCCAGCTCGATGGCGATGGCCTGGCCGTCACCGGCCTGGTGCTGGGCTGGCTGTCGGTGGCGATGTGGGTGGTGGGCATCCTGGCCTTCGTCCTGTTCTTCGGCGGACTGGCCTGGCTGGCCGCACTGAACTCCTGAGGCCGTCATGGCGCATTCCGATTCCACCCAACGCTTCAGCAACCGCGTGGCGGACTATGTCCGCTACCGGCCCGGGTATCCGGCGGCGTTGCTGGAATGGCTGCGCCGGGACATCGGCATCCCCCCGAGTGCCCGCGTGGCCGACATCGGCGCCGGCACCGGCATTTCCTCGCGCCTGTTCCTGGAGGCCGGCCATCCGGTCATCGCGGTGGAACCCAATGCGCCCATGCGCGAGGCCGCCCGTGACTGGCTGGCCGCGGACTACCCGCAGCTCACCCTGGTCGATGGCACCGCCGAAGCCACCACGCTGGCCGACGCCAGCGTCGACGTGGTCGCCGCGGCGCAGGCCTTCCATTGGTTCGACACCGACGCGGTGCACCGCGAATGGGCGCGCATCCTGCGGCCCGGCGGCATTGCGCTGGTGTTCTGGAACTCACGCCTGCTCGATGCCTCGCCGTTCCTGGTCGGCTACGAACGCCTGTTGATCGAGTACGGCACCGACTACACCGAAGTGGCCGAGCGCTACCAGAGCGATGCCCGGATGCGCGAGTGGTTCGGCGCCGGGCTGCGCGGCATCGCCACCTTCCCCAACGTGCAGTGGCTGGACCTGGATGGCCTGCGTGGCCGCCTGCTGTCCTCCTCCTACGCGCCGCAGGCCGGCCATCCGCGCCACGCGGCGATGCTGCAGGCCCTGCAACAGTTGTTCAACGACCATGCCCTCGACGGCAAGGTCGCCTTTGAGTACCAGACCCGCGCCTTCGCCGGCACGCTGAATTGAGCTTATGTATTCGATTGCCCGTCCCCTGCTGTTCACCCTCGACGCCGAACGCGCGCATGGCCTTGGCCTGTCCGCGCTGGACCTGGCCTGGCGCACCGGCACCACGCCGCTGCTGGCCGGCCGCGTCAAGCCGCTGCCCACCAAGGTCTGGGGCCTGGACTTCCCCAACCCGGTAGGCCTGGCGGCCGGGCTGGACAAGAACGGCGAGCACATCGAGGCCCTGTTCGGGCTGGGTTTCGGCTTCGTCGAGATCGGCACCATCACCCCGCGCCCGCAGGCCGGCAGCCCCAAGCCGCGGCTGTTCCGGCTGCCCAACCACGGCGCCATCATCAACCGCATGGGGTTCAACAACCTCGGCGTGGATGCGCTCGTGGCCAACGTGGAAAAGGTCCGCCATCGCCCCGGCCCGCTGGGCATCAACATCGGCAAGAACAAGGACACGCCCAACGAGGACGCGCTGTCCGATTACCTGGCGTGCATGGAGAAGGTCTACCCGCTGGCCGACTACATCACCGTCAACATTTCCTCGCCCAACACCGCCGGCCTGCGCGAACTGCAGGAGGAACAGGCGCTCAAGCACCTAGTCGCCGGCCTGCGCGAGGCGCAGGAACGGCTGGCCGCCCAGCATGGCCGGCGCGTGCCGATGCTGGTCAAGGTCGCCCCGGACCTGAGCGACCGCGACATCGACGCCGCGGCCCGGGTGCTGGGCGAACTGGCCGTCGACGGCGTGATCGCCACCAACACCACCATCGGCCGCCCGCTGGTCGACGCCGACCCGACTTCGAAGGAAATCGGCGGCTTGTCCGGCGCACCGCTGCTGGGCCAGTCCACGCTGGTGCTGCGCCGCCTGCGCGCACGCCTGCCCGAATCGGTGCCACTGATCGGCGTGGGCGGCATCAGCTCCGGTGCCGACGCAGTCGCCAAGATGGCCGCCGGCGCCGCGTTGGTGCAGTGCTACAGCGGCCTGATCTACCGTGGCCCGGCCCTGATCGGCGATTGCGTCGACGCGATCCGCCGCCGCCGTGAATCCCCGTCGCGCGGCGCCGTCGCACCGCTATGACGACTGCTGTTGCCCCCTGGTCGCTCACCGAAAACGCCTCGCTGCAGCACCTGAACACCTTCCACGTCACCGCGCATGCGCCCCGCCTGTTGCGCATCGCCGACCCGGCGGCCCTGCCCGAAGCCCTGGCCACCGTCGTCGGGCAGGCGCCGCTACTGGTGCTGGGCAGCGGCAGCAACGTGCTGATCGCCGCCGACCCCGAAGGCACGGTCCTGGCATTCGACAACCGCGACATCACCATCCTCGAACACCGCGCCGACCATGCCATCGTCCGCGCCGGGGCCGGAGTGATCTGGCACGAACTGGTGCTGTGGTCGCTGGGCGAAGGCCTGTCCGGACTGGAAAACCTGGCATTGATCCCCGGCACCGTCGGTGCCGCGCCCATCCAGAACATCGGTGCCTATGGCGCACAGGTCGGCGAATTCATCCAGACCGTCGAAGCCTGGGATACCCGCGAACAGGCCTGGGTGCGCCTGGACCAGGACGCCTGCCTTTTCAGCTACCGCGACAGCGTGTTCAAGCAGGACGCCGACCGTTACCTGATCACCGCCGTCGAGTTCCGCCTGCCGCTGCTCAACGAACTGCGGCTGGACTACGCCGGCATCGGCGAGCAGCTGGACGCGATGGGCATCGCCCTGCCGGTCGCCGCCGACGTGGCCAATGCGGTGATCGCGATCCGTCGCCGCAAGCTGCCCGACCCCGATGTGCTCGGCAACGCCGGCAGCTTCTTCAAGAACCCGATCCTGCCGCTGGAACAGGTCGACGTGCTGCTGCAGCACTACCCGCAGTTGCCGGTGTTTCCCGGCAATGACCCGGGCAACCGCAAGGTCTCCGCCGCGTGGATGATCGAAGCCTGCGGCTGGAAGGGCCAGCGCGACGGCGATGCCGGCATCTCGCCGAACCACGCGCTGGTGCTGGTCAACCACGGCACCGCCAGCGGCGCGCAGCTGCTGGCCTTCGCGCGGCGCGTCTCGGCCTCGGTGCTGGAGACCTTCGGCGTCCCCATCGAGCCGGAACCACGGCTCATCGGCGCACGCTGGTGAGCCGCATTGCGGCCATCGCCCCCCAGCCCGCCCCCGTCCGCGCCGCGCTGCTGATGTTCGGCAGCGCGATGGCGTTCGGCCTGATGGCCATCGCCATCCGCTACGCCACCCGCTACGTACCCACCCAGGAAGTGGCGTTCTTCCGCAACGGCTTCGGCCTGCTGGCGCTGTTGCCGGTGCTGCTGCGGCCGGGCCATGCCCCGTTGCGCACCCGGCAGCTGCCTCGCTACTTCGTGCGCAGCGCGATCGGCCTGGCCTCGATGCTGTGCGGTTTCTGGGCGATCGGCCACCTGCCACTGGCGCAGGCCATCTCGCTGTCGTATTCCACGCCGCTGTTCGTGACCCTGGCCGCGGTGCTGTGGCTGGGCGAGAAGGTGCGCTTCCGGCGCTGGGCGGCGGTGATCGCCGGCTTCATCGGGGTGCTGGTGATCGTGCGCCCCGGCTCGAACGGCTTCGCCGCCGGCAGCCTGATCGCGGTGCTGGCGGCCCTGCTCAGCGCGCTGGTGGCCATCCAGATCAAGCAACTCACCCGCGTCGACGGCCCGGATACCGTGGTGTTCTACACCTACGTGTTCTGGGTACCGCTGTCGCTGGTACCGGCCCTGTTCGTCTGGGTCTGGCCCAGCGCCATCGCCTGGGCATGGCTGGTCGCCACCGGCGTACTCGGCACCGCCGGCCAGCTGTTGTGGACGCGCGCCCTGAAGCTCGGCGAAGTCTCCGCACTCACCCCGATCAGCTTCACCCAGCTGCCGCTGGTCACGCTGCTGGGCTGGCTGCTGTTCGACCAGGCGCTGGGCCGCTGGACCGTGATCGGCGCACTGATCATCCTCGGCTCCAACGCCTACATCGCCCACCGCGAGGCGGTGCTGGCGCGCCGTGCCGCCACCCAGTCGCCCAGCGCCGCCGCCAAGCCCATCGAATGAGCCCTACAGCAGCATTGCCAGCAGCGGTGCCGCGGCGACGTTGACCAGGCCGGCCATCACCATCACCAGCCCGGCGATGGCGCCTTCGCTCTCCCCCAGCTCGCGTGCCTTGGACACGCCCATGCCGTGCGCGCCCATGCCGAACAGCGCACCACGCGCCATCGCGCTGCGTACCGGCAGCACTTTGAGCAGCAGTTGCCCGAACAGGGAACCGCAGATGCCGGTGATCATCACGAACACCGCGGTCAACTCGGGGATGCCGCCGATGCGGCCGGACACGTCCATCGCGAACGGCGTGGTGATCGAACGCGGCGCCAAGCTCAGCCGCAGTTCCGGCGACAGGTGCAGGGCGGTGGCCATCCACCATGCGGCCGTGATGGCGATGCCACTGCCCACCAGCACCCCGGCACCGAGCACTTTCCAGTGCCGTGCGATCAAGGCCCGCTGCGCGTGGATGGGCACCGCGAAGGCCACCGTCGCCGGACCCAGCATCGCCATCAACCAATGGGTACCGCGCAGATAGTCGTGGTAACTGGCATGCAGCAACGAGGCCAGCGCCAGCAGCACCAACGGCGCGACGATCAGCGGCGATGCCCATGCCCGACCGCTGCGCCGGTAGAGCTGCTTGGCACCAAAGTAGGCCACGATCGTCGCCACGGCCCAGAACACCGGCCACAGCCACTGCGCCGGGTGCGCAAACCCAGGGTCAATGTTCATCGCGCTGGCTCCTGTGCAACAGCAGCTCCACCGTCATCGCCGTGGCCGCCATCACCAGCAGCGTGCCGCCGACCACCACCGCCAGCAGCTTCAGGCCCAGCCAGCCGAACATCTGCCGGTTGTCGAGCAGGATCATCGCCGCCGGCACGAAGAACAGCAGCATCTCGGCCAGCAGCCAGCGCGCGCCACCGCTGAAGGTACGCGGTGACAACCAGCCCAGTGCGAAGGCCAGCAACAGCACGCACAAGCCAACGATCCCGCCCGGCACCGGCACGCCCCACTGCCGCATCAGGGCATCGGCCAGCAGCCAGACCGCGACCAGCGCCAGGATCTGCAGCACGCGGCTGCGCCGGAAGCCACGCCGCAGGCCTGCCCGGTGGCGGCGCAGGGAAACAAGGAAGGTATCCATGCCCTCCTGTGTACGCCTGCCCATTGCATAATTAAAATGAATTGATTGAATCCAATGAATTCCAATTCAGAATGGATATCCGCCAACTCCGGATGCTGGTCGAAGTGGTCCGGCGGGACGGTTTCTCCGCCGCGGCCGAGACCCTGTTCGCCACCCAGCCCACGGTCAGCAAGGCCATCCGCCAGCTGGAAGAGGAGCTGGGTGAAACCCTGCTGGAGCGCTCCCGCCACGGCGTGCGGCTGACGCCCGCCGGGCAGATCGTCTACCGGCGTGCCCTGGCCCTGCTCGGCGAGCGCGAGGACATGCTGCGCGAACTGGAAGAACTGCGCGGCCTGCAACGAGGCGCGCTTCACCTGGGCTTGGCCTCGCTGGGCAGCGACGTGTTGTTCGCGCCCGTGCTGGCACGCTTCCGCCAGCAATACCCGCAGATCGAACTGCACGTGCAGCAGCGAGGCAGCGAGGCCCTGGAGGAAAGCCTGCGCGCCGGTGAGATCGAACTGGCCGCCAGCCTGCTGCCCGTGGCCGACGACCTGGAATGGCAGGCCGTGCGCACCGAGCCACTGGTCGCGCTGCTGCCGCAGGCGCACCCGCTGGCACGGCGGCCGTCGCTGCAGCTGCAGGACCTGGCGCAGGTGCCGTTCGTGCTGTTCGAAAAGGGCTTCATGCTCAACCGCCGCATCGTCCAGGCCTGCCTGGCGCGCGGCTTCACGCCACGCGAGGCCACCCGCAGCGGCCAACCGGATTTCATCATCGCCCTGGTCGCCGCCGGCTTGGGCGTGGCCCTGCTGCCGCGCATGATCGCCGTGGCCCGGCCACGTCCGGACGTGGCCGTCGTGCCGCTGGACGCGCCCGAACTGGACTGGAAGATGGCACTGACCTGGCGCCGCGGCGGATACCTGTCCGCCGCCGCCCAGGCCTGGTTGCAGTTGGTCGCCGAATTCGCCCCCGAAGCCGGGCCCGGCTGACGCGGCGAGGCGGTGTCGGCACTGCATGGATTGCCACGCTGTCGCGACGCATTCCTCGCACCCCGCGCGGATCAGGCGACGCGTGCGCAGGCGTCCGCCGGTTGCCGCCAGGCCAGCCAAGCCGTCACTGCCAGCAGCGCCATCACGGCCGGTGGAAACGCCCCCGCCCCGGCGTGCGTGAGCAGGACGCCACCGATCAGGCCGCCGCCGGCGATGGCCAGGTTCCAGGTGGTGACCAGCATCGATTGCGCCACATCGGCCGCCGCCCCGGCGGCTGTCGCCAGCGCGGTCTGGAACAGGGTTGCCGCGCCTCCGAACGCCAACCCCCAGATCGCCACCGCGGCGTAGACCACCACCGGCATGTCGCCCAGGACTCCCAGTGCAAGCGCAGCGGTGGCAAACAGCCCCGTGCTGGCGAGCGTGAGCAGGCGCAGATGATGGTCGATCCAGAGACCCACGCCGACGATACCGAACAACGATGCGCTGCCGAACACCAGCAACACCAGGTCCGTCCGCGCCGCCATGCCCGCACGTGCCAGGAACGGCGCGATGTAGGTGTACAGGATGTTGTGCGCCAGCACGTAAGCCAACACCACGAACAGCACCGGCCGCACCCCCGGCAAGGTGAACACCTGCCGCAGCGATGCCCTTCGACCCTTGTCCTGGCCGGGGAAGTCCGGCAGGCGCAGGCGTACCCAGGCCATCAACAACACCGCCAGCACGCTCATGATGCCGAAGCAGGTCCGCCAGCCCAGCACCTGGCCCAGCAGGGTTCCCGCCGGGATTCCCAGTGACAGCGCCAACGGCGTGCCGACCATCGCAATCGCGATCGCCTTGCCCTTCTGCGACGCCGGCACCATGCGCGTGGCATAGCCTGCCAACAACGCCCACAGCAGCCCTGCCGACACGCCGGCACCGAAGCGCGCCAGCATCGTCAGCACAAGGTTCGAAGAGAACGTGGTGACCGCGTTGGTCAGCGCGAAGCCGGCGATCGCGGCCAGCAACAACGCCCGTCGGCGCATGCACTGGGTGGCGGTGGTCAGCGGGATCGCGGCGGTCATCGACCCCAGTGCGTAGACGGTGATGGTCTGGCCGACCCAGGCCTCCGACACCGCCAGCCCCTGCGCCATCTGCGGCAACAGGCCGGCCGGCAGCGCCTCGGTGAGGATGGTGATGAACCCTGCCAAGGCCAGCGCCAGCAGCGACGCCAGCGGCAGGCGGTCGTGCGGCCCCGTCTTCATCGGGCACCGCCAATGCCGGCGTACACCGCATCACGCACGTCGGCGACGAAGCGCCCGGACATGCCCTCGTACAGGGTGTTGGTGAAAGCGACCACGCTCAATCGCTGCTGCCTGTCCACGAACCACGAATGCCCGTAGGCACCGCCCCAGCGCCAGGTCCCGGGGCTTTCCGGCGAGCCCGCCAGCAACGGATCGCGCAGCACCGAGAAGCCCAGCCCGAAGCCGAACCCGGGGGCACCGGCCACCTCCGCTCCCCCGGTCTGGTCGCGCCCGGCCTCGTCCAGCAGCGCGGGCGGCAGCAGCGCTTCGCTGCGCAGCGCCTCGAGCAAGCGCAGGAAGTCGCCCGCCGTACCCGCCATGCCGGCACCCGCGGATGCGAATGCCATCGGGTCCAGGACGCGTGATGGACTGAACGGGATGCCGACCGTGCCTTCAAACGGGGCGACCACCTCGCCCTCGCCCAGCCGATGCGGCACCGGCTGGTCAGTCACATAGGCCACGGCCAGCCGCGCGGCATCGTCCACCACGAAACCGGTATCGCGCATCTCCAACGGGCCGGTCAGCAACGCGCGGACCGCCTGCGCCAGCGGTTGTCCGTGCAGCTGTGCAACCAGCCGCCCCAGGACATCGGTGGCCAACGAGTACCCCCATCCGGCTCCCGGTGCATAGGCCAGCGGCACGCTGGCGATCCGGCGCAGGTTCTCGTCCAGGTCGAACCCGACCGCATCCATGCCGTCGGACACGCCGGCCCGTGCATAAGGCCCCTGCGCGTCTGCTTCGAAGAAGCGGTAGCCGAGCCCGGCCATATGGCTGAGCAGGTGCCGGGGCGTGATGACGGCCGGCTGTCCGTCGGCCAACCGAGGCTGGAACCACGGCAGCCATCGACGGATGTCCACGTCCAGATCCAGTTGCCCACGTGCAACCAGCAGCAGCGCCGCCATCGACACGATGGGCTTGCTGACCGAAGCAAGCCGGAAGATCGTGTCCAACTGCATCGGCCGGGCCGCCTCGCGATCGGCCATCCCGGCCGCCTGGCGGTGCACCCAGCGCCCATCCCGGCGCACCAGCACCACCGCACCCACCAGCCGATGCTCGGCGATGGCCTGGTCAACGACAGCCTTCACGGGGGCGCTGAGGGGCGAGCGGTCGGGGGCTGGCGATGGCAAGGACGACGTCATCGTCATGGAAACACCTCACTGCTTGGGGGAGGTGTGACGATAGGAATCCTTCCATTCGGGAAAAAGTGGGCTACATTTCCGCATTGTGCGGACACCAACGTCCGTAATCACGCCATGTCAGGGAGCAGGGATGGACAACCTCAACGGCTTCGTCGTGTTCGTGCAGGTCGCCGAGACCCGCAGCTTCGTGGCTGCCGGGCGGCAACTGAGCGTCTCTGCCTCGGCCATCGGCAAGAGCGTCGCGCGCCTGGAGGAAAAGCTGGGGGTACGCCTGTTCCACCGCAGCACGCGCAGCGTCACCCTCACCGCCGAGGGCGCGCTGTTCCTGGAGCGCAGCCGGCGCATCCTGGCCGAGATCGAAGCCGCCGAACTGGAGCTGTCCCAGGCCAGCGGCGCGCCGCGCGGGCGACTGCGCATCAGCCTGCCCCTGGTCAGTCCGTTGATGCTGCCGGTACTGGGCGAGTTCATGCGCACCTACCCGGACATCGAACTGGACCTGGACTTCACCGACCGCATGGTGGACGTGATCGAGGAGGGCTTCGATGCGGTGATACGCACCGGTGCCCCGGCCGACTCGCGGCTGTCGGCACGCCGCCTGGGCGCCTTCCGGCTGCAGGTCGTGGCTTCACCGGCCTATCTCGCCCGCCATGGCACGCCGCGCACGCCGGCCGACCTGTTGCATCATCAGTGCCTGCACTACCGCTTCCCCAACACCGGCAAGCTGGAAACCTGGGTACTGCGCCACCCCGTCGCCGAAGGCGACCTGCAACTGCCACGGACCATGGTCTGCAACAACATCGAGACGCGGCTGTGCTTCGCGCTGCGCGGGCTGGGCATCGCCTACCTGCCCGACTTCGCCATCCGCGAGCACCTGGCCGACGGATGCCTGCTGCCGTTGCTGGAAGACGCCATCGGCGCCACCGGCGTGTTCCACATCCTCTGGCCGGCCAGCAAGCACCCCTCGCCCAAGCTGCGGGCGCTGGTCGACTTCCTGAGCGAGCGGGTGTTCCCGGACACCGCAGCCATCTGACCTGCCCCACAACCACCCGCGTGCACGGGCGCCTGTGGCTTGCGCCCCCACGCCTGAGCGTGCTCACCAGCTAGAGCGACCGTTTCGTTGACCTGTTGGGCGAAGGCTTCGATTGCGCGAACCGGATCGGCACGTTGCACGATTCCACCCTCATCGCACGTCGGATCGCCCCATCGGCGGTAGCCTGGTCGCCAGCCCGCAGTACCTTCGTGAGCATGGCACACCGACCACACCTGACCAGTTGGCCGCGCATCAGCTTCTGCCCCAGGGCGTGGAAACCTCGTGCTTCATGAGCGACCAGCGCGTCATCAGCGTGCCTGCGCAAGGTTGGTTCAGAACTGACAACGGCGCGGCGCGGGCTGCGGCAGCAATGGCCGGGCTCGGCATCGCCTGCCTGCCCAGGTTCCTCGTCGGCCAGGCGCTGGTTAGGGGGGCATTGGTGGCGGCCATGCCGCACTACCCCGTACCTGCGGTGGCATCTACCTGCTGCGCCCTTCGGGCCGCCATCCGGCCCGGAAGGTCCGGGCCCTTGCCGAGCTGCTGATCAGGCACCTGGGCACTGACGACTCCCCTGTGCTGCCGGTCACCTGAACGGCCTGTGCGATAGCACCCGGACAATATCAGCGGGCGGGTTCAGCACCCCGCACACCGGCCGAGTCAGCCGCCCGCCGCCCGGCCCCTAATCGCGGTAGGTGTACGTGCTGCTTTCACCGTCGCGCCAGGTCACGTGCGCCTGCAGGCCCTGCCGGTCCCGTGCCTGACCCTGCAGCGACAGCGACGCTGGCCGCTCACTCACCAGGCACAGCTTTTCGAAGGCGTTCACCCAACCGCAGCTACGCAACACTTCGCCACCCAAGGCAAGCGCCGGCGGTTCCGCATCCAGCATGCCCAGCGCCACCAGTGCCTGTGCACGACCAAGCGCCTCGGCACCGCCCCAGAGATGCGCCGCACCACCCGAATACAACAGCCATTCTTGGCGCCCGTCCTGCAATGAGGCTTCCAACGCCTCGGTGACCGCGTGCTCGAAATGGATCAGTCTGCCCAGCTCCTTGTCCACGGCACCGGCAAGGCCCTCCCAGCCGGCCTCCCAAGTGAACGGTTGGATCACTTCCCGCTCCAAGTCACCTGCAGGCAACTCCACTTCCTCACCCCATTCGGCGAGGCCACGCGGTTGCACCGACGCCATCGAGGCCAGCAAACCCTGCAGCTCGTCCATGTCGCCGGTGAACTGGCTGAAGTCCGCCGCCAGCGGTGCCGGCTCGCCCATTCCTCCGGACGCCAATTCGCGCAAATGGCGCATGCTGGCCTGCGGGCTGTCGAAGAAGCGTACCGTCGGTGCCGGCAACCCCATCGCTGCATATGCCTTCTCGATGACCGCCCGGCAGGCTGCCCGGTCAATGGCATCGGTATTCAACGCCGCCGCATGGACCTGCGCCGTCACGGCTTTGACCACCTTCTTCTGCTCCGCGTCCAACGTCGCTGGCAACGTCCTTTTCATTCCCACCACTCCTTTGTCACGGTGCATGCGCCCGATCCGCACGCGCTCCACTTCTTCATGCCTGCGGATGTCCGACATCCGCAGGCCCAAGCGTTGATCCTTGCATACGCGCTGCACCGGATGAAACCCCGGACCGCCCATTCCCAAGGCGCAGAAGCAACAAAGGCGCCCTGCGGCGCCCTTGTTGCTCAACTCACTCCCACTCGATCGTCGCCGGCGGCTTGCCGGAGATGTCGTAGACCACGCGCGAGACGCCACGCAGCTCGTTGATGATGCGATTGGACACGCGGCCGAGGAAGTCATACGGCAGGTGCGCCCAATGCGCGGTCATGAAGTCGATGGTTTCCACCGCACGCAGTGCGATCACCCACTCGTAGGCACGCGCATCACCGACCACGCCCACCGACTTGACCGGCAGGAACACCGCGAACGCCTGGCTGGTCTTGTCGTACAGGTCGGCCGCACGCAGCTCCTCGATGAAGATCGCATCGGCCTTGCCGAGCAGCTCGGCGTACTCGCGCTTCACTTCGCCCAGGATGCGCACGCCCAGGCCCGGGCCCGGGAACGGATGCCGGTAGACCATCGCGCGCGGCAGGCCGAGCTCGACGCCGAGGCGACGCACTTCGTCCTTGAACAGTTCGCGCAGCGGCTCGACCAGCTTGAGCTTCATGTCTTCCGGCAAGCCGCCCACGTTGTGGTGGCTCTTGATGACGTGCGCCTTGCCGGTCTTGCTGCCGGCCGACTCGATCACGTCCGGGTAGATCGTGCCCTGCGCCAGCCACTTGGCGTTGCTGAGCTTGTTCGACTCCTCGTCGAAGATCTCCACGAACAGGTTGCCGATGATCTTGCGCTTGGCTTCCGGGTCGCTGACGCCTTCCAGCGCCTTGAAGTAGCGGTCGGCGGCATTCACGCGCACGACCTTCACGCCCATGTTCTCGGCCATCATCTGCATGACCTGGTCGCCTTCCTGGAAGCGCAGCAGGCCGGTATCGACGAACACGCAGGTCAGCTGCGTGCCGATCGCCTTGTGCAGCAGCGCTGCCACGACGGACGAATCCACGCCGCCGGACAGGCCCAGGATCACCTCATCGTTGCCAACCTGCTCGCGCACGCGGGCGATCTGGTCGTCGATGATGTTGGCCGCGGTCCACAGCGTGGCGCAGCCGCAGATCTCGGTGACGAAGCGCTTCAGCAACGCGGAGCCCTGCTTGGTGTGGGTCACTTCCGGATGGAACTGCACGCCGTACCAGCGCTTGTCCTCGTTGGCCATCGCGGCCACCGGGATGCGGTCGGTCACCGCGGTGATGGCGAAGCCCGGCGGCACGTGGGTGACGTGGTCACCGTGGCTCATCCACACATCCAGGCGCGGCTCGCCGTTGTGGTCGGACAGGCCACCGAGCAGGCCGTCGTTGCCCAGCAGCTTCACTTCGGCATGGCCGAACTCGCGCTGGTCGGCGGCTTCGGTGCCACCGCCCAACTGCTTGGCCATGGTCTGCAGGCCGTAGCAGATGCCCAGCAGCGGCAGGCCACTGTCGAACACCTGCTGCGGCGCGGCCGGGGCACCCGGTAGCGTGGTGGTTTCCGGGCCACCGGACAGGATGATGCCCTTGGCACCGAACGCGGCAATCTCGGCCGGATCGTGGTCCCACGCCCAGATTTCGCAGTAAACGCCGAACTCGCGGATGCGACGCGCGATCAGCTGCGTGTACTGGGCGCCGAAATCGAGGATGAGGATCTTGTCGTTATGGATGTTGGTCATAAAGCCCGGCAAGTGATCAATGAAAACGGGAAACGAAGCAAAACGATTGGCGGATAGAGAAAGAGGAACGGGACAGTGTCCTCGTTCCTCTTCTGCTCACCGCATCAAGCGCGGTAGTTCGGCGGCTCTTTGGTGATCTGCACGTCGTGGACGTGGCTCTCACGCTGGCCGGCGCCGCTGATCTTCACGAACTTGGGCTGGGTGCGCATGTCCTCGATGGTCGCGCAACCGACGTAGCCCATGGTCGCGCGCAGGCCACCGATCAACTGGTGGATGATGCCGCCGACCTGGCCACGGTACGGTACGCGGCCTTCGATACCTTCCGGCACCAGCTTGTCGGCGGTGGCGGCGTCCTGGAAGTAGCGGTCCTTGGACCCCTTCTCCATCGCGGCCAGCGAGCCCATGCCGCGGTAGCTCTTGTAGGAGCGTCCCTGAAACAGTTCGGTCTCGCCCGGCGATTCCTCGGTACCGGCCAGCAGGCCACCGATCATCACCGTCGACGCGCCGGCGGCCAGTGCCTTGCCGATGTCACCGGAGTAACGGATGCCACCGTCGGCGATCAGCGGGATGCGGTCCTGCAGCGCTTCGGCGACCAGGTCGATGGCGGTCACCTGCGGCACGCCGACACCGGCGACCACGCGGGTGGTGCAGATCGAGCCCGGGCCGATGCCGACCTTGACCGCATCAGCGCCGGAATCCAGCAGCGCCAGTGCTGCTTCGCCGGTGCAGATGTTGCCGCCGACCACCTGCACGTTCGGGAAGGTCTTCTTCACCCAACGCACGCGGTCCAGCACGCCCTGCGAATGGCCATGCGCGGTGTCCACCACCAGCACGTCCACGCCGGCGGCGACCAGCGCCTCGACGCGACGCTCGGTGTCGCCACCGACGCCCACCGCGGCACCGACCAGCAGGCGCGTGGCGGCGTCCTTGGCGGCGTTCGGGTTGTCGCTCTTCTTCTGGATGTCCTTGACGGTGATCAGGCCGCGCAGTTCGAACGCATCGTTGACCACCAGCACCTTCTCGATGCGGTTGCGGTGCAGCAGCTGCAGCACCTCATCGGAGGCCGCGCCTTCCTTCACCGTGACCAGGCGATCCTTCTTGGTCATGATGTGGCGGACCGGGTCGTCCAGCTCGGTTTCGAAGCGCATGTCGCGGTGGGTGACGATGCCGGCCAGCAGGCCGTCGCTGCCCACCACCGGCACGCCGGAGATGTTGTGCGCCTGGGTCAGTGCCAGGACGTCGCGGATGCTGGTTTCCGGGCCCACGGTGATCGGGTCGCGGATCACGCCGGACTCGAACTTCTTGACCTTGGCCACTTCGGCGGCCTGCTGTTCCAGGGTCAGGTTCTTGTGGATGATGCCGATGCCGCCGAGCTGGGCCATGGCAATCGCCAGGCGGGCTTCGGTGACGGTATCCATGGCGGCCGAGACGATCGGCAACTTCAACCGCAGGTCGCGCGTCAGGCGCGTGCCGAGGTCGACATCCTTGGGCAGGATCGTGGAGTGAGCGGGGACGAGCGAGACGTCGTCGTAAGTGAGTGCTTCAGCCTGGATGCGCAGCATCGGCGTGCCCGATTTGTGGGGAAGCGCGACATTTTACCCCTATTCGGGGGCCGATGTCAGGGGGCTGGTGCGACGCAGTGTCGCGTCCGGGAGGGGTTGTTCAGGCGTCCGTGGGGGAAAGCCCTTCCCTCTCTTCGTCCCTGCGCCCATGGCCAAGGAAAGGCGTGGTTCCTGCCGTGGATCAGGTCACGGCAGCGTCTGGCACCGGCTCCCTCCCCAGCGCCGCGGGCGCGAAGGGAGGGCTGGCGAGGGGCAAGCGCCCGCTCGAAATCAGCGCGCTGCTTCAGCGGCCTCGATGGTGTTCTGCATCAGGGTCGCCACGGTCATCGGCCCCACCCCACCCGGCACCGGGGTGATCCAGCTGGCGCGCTGCGCGGCAGCCTCGAAGCCCACGTCACCGACCAGGCGGCCATCCTCCAGGCGGTTGATGCCGACGTCGATCACCACCGCACCCGGCTTCACCCACTCACCGGGGATCAGCTGCGGAATACCCACCGCCACCACCAGGATGTCGGCGTTGCGCACGGCCTGTTCCAGCACGTCCTTCGGGGTGAACTTGTGGCAGCTGGTCACCGTGCAGCCGGCGATCAGCAGCTCCAGCCCCATCGGACGACCCACGTGGTTGCTGACGCCGACGATGGTGGCATTGCGGCCGCGCACCGGCTGGTCGGTGTGGCCGAGCAGCGTGGTGATGCCACGCGGGGTGCAGGGGCGCAGGCCGAACTCGCGCAGCACCAGGTGGCCGACGTTCTGCGGGTGGAAACCGTCCACGTCCTTGCCCGGGTCGATCCGCTGGATCAGCCGGCTGGCGTCGGGGATACCCGGCAGCGGCAGCTGGATCAGGATGCCGTGGATCTTCGGGTCGGCATTGAGCTGGTCGATCAGGTCCAGCAACTGTGCCTCGGAGGTGCCTTCGGGCAGGTCGTAATCGAACGCCTCGATGCCCACCTTCTCGGCGGCACGGCGCTTGTTGCGCACGTACACCGCCGATGCCGGGTCGCCCCCCACCAGCACCACGGCCAGGCCCGGGCGTGAACGCCCGGCGTCCAGGCGCGCATCCACGCGGACCTTCAGGTCGTCGAGCAGTTCTTCGGCGATACGACGGCCGTCAAGGATGCGGGAGGTCTGCGCGGGTGCGGCGGAAACGGTCATGGGGCATGGGGGCGATGGCGGGGGAGCGTATTGTCCCCGATTACGGCAGGCGCGACACCTCGCCTGCGCCACTCCACGCCATTACCGGGCCGCATCGCCCTCCTGCCCTGCCCCGGCCACCGCGTCGGGATTGAGCGTGCGCGATTCCCGGCGCGGCGGCGTGAACGGCGTGGGCTTGGGCCCGGCCGTGTTGCCGTACAGCAGGCCAACGCCGGCCCCGACGCCGCCGGCCATCTCCAGCTCGAAGCGCTCGGCATCGCGGCGGCGAATTTCCTGGGCCACCAGGTCCGCCTCGAACTCCTCCACGCCCAGCTGCAGCAGCGCCGCCCGGCCAAACTCCACCGCCGATTCGAAGGTCTCGCGGATCTGGAAGTCCACGCCGGCGTGGATCAGCGACAACGAGTGCTCGCGGTCGTACGAGCGCACCAGCAGCTTGGCCTGTGGGAACTCATGCGTGGCCAGCTCGACGATGCGGTCGGCCGCGCCGCGGTCGTCCACGCATACCGCGATCGCCGCGGCGGTCTCGGCGCCGGACGCGCGCAGCACGTCCAGCCGGGTGCCATCGCCGTAGTAGACCTTGAAGCCGAAGTCGGCGGCGCTGCGGATCATCTCGATGTCGTTGTCGATGATGGTCACGTCCACGTCGCGCGCCAGCAGCGACTGGCTCGACACCTGCCCGAAGCGGCCGAAGCCGATCACCAGTACGGCACCGCTCAGCCCGTCGGCGGCCTCCACCCCATCGGTGGACACCTCCGCCTCCTTCACCAGGTGGCGATACACCAGCATGCACAGCGGCGTGAGGGCCATCGACAGCACCACCACTGCCGTCAGGTTGGCGTTGATCGGTGCATCGATCACGCCCGCGCTCGCGGCGGCGGCGAACAGCACGAAGGCGAACTCACCGCCCTGCGCCATCAGTACGCCACGGTCCAGCGCCTGCCGGTGGTCACTGCCCATCACCCGCGCCACCGCATAGATGCACAGCGCCTTGGCCGCCATCATCGCCGGCACCAGCAGCGCGATCAGCTTCCAGTTCGCCGCCACCACCGACAGGTCCAGGGCCATGCCCACGCTGAGGAAGAACAGGCCCAGCAGGATGCCGCGGAACGGCTCGATGTCGGCCTCGATCTGGTGGCGGAAGGTGGATTCGGACAGCAGCACGCCGGCCAGGAAGGCGCCCATCGCCATCGACAGCCCGCCCAGTTGCATCAGCAGGGCCGACCCCAGCACCACCAGCAGCGCGGCGGCCGTCATCACTTCCCGCGCCTTGGCCTCGGCCAGGATGCGGAACAACGGATTGAGCAGGTAGCGGCCCACGACTACCAGCCCGACGATGGCACCGGCACCGATGGCCACCCCCACCCAGCGCGAACCTTCATGCGCGCCGGCCTGCGTCGGCGCCATCCAGGCCACCAGCGCCAGCAGCGGCACGATCAGCAGGTCCTCGAACAGCAGGATCGAGACGATCTTCTGCCCCGAGGGCAGGGTCAGGTCACCGCGTTCGGCCAGCAACTGCATCACCACCGCCGTCGAGGTCAGCACGAAGCCGGCCGCGGCGATGAAGGCGATCTGCGGCCGGTAGCCGAACAGCATGGCCACGCCGGTCAACACCGCCGCGCAGGTCACGATCTGCGCCGTGCCCAGGCCGAAGATCTCCTTGCGCAAGCTCCACAGGTGCGAGGGCCGCATCTCCAGCCCGATCACGAACAGGAACATCACCACGCCCAGTTCGGCCACGTGCAGGATCGATTGCGGGTCTGAGAACCAGCCGAAACCGAACGGGCCGATCGCCAGGCCGGCCACGAAGTAGCCAAGCACCGACCCCAGCCCCAGCCGCCGGAACAGCGGGACCACCACCACGGCGGCACCCAGCAGGGCGACGACCTTCACAAGTTCCGTCGAGGACTCGGCTGACATGTTGCTACTCCCAATCTGGAGGGCACACGATAAAGCACACCCTGTGCAAGCCGGATGCAGCGGCGCACGCGCCTGGCGGTCGCTGCGTAGTCAGCCTTGGTGCGAGCAGAAGGCCGCGTAGTCGATGTAGCCCGGGAACGGCACGCCGGGCGCGCACACCGGGCAATCCGGGTCGGCGCTGACGCGGCTCTCGCGGAAGCGCATCTGCAGCGCATCGAAGCGCAACAGGCGCCCGACCAGCGGCTCACCCACACCCAGCAGCAGCTTGAGCACCTCGGTGGCCTGCATCACCCCGGCCAGCCCCGGCAGCACGCCCAGCACCCCGGCTTCGGAACAGTTCGGCGCGAACTCCGGCGGTGGTGGCTCCGGGAACAGGCAGCGATAGCACGGCGCCACGCCGCGCTGGCGCCCGGCATCGAACACGCTCACCTGCCCGTCGAAACGCTCGATGGCGGCATACACCAGCGGCTTGGCGTGCTTGATGCAGGCGTCATTGAGCAGATAGCGCAGCGGAAAATTGTCCGAACCATCCAGCACCACATCGACGTCCTGCAACAGCGCATCGACGTTGTCCGAGCTCACCCGCGCCTGCACGGCCTCGATGTCGACATGCGGATTCAGGGCCAGCAACCGCTCGCGCGCGGAGAGCACCTTGGCCACGCCCACCGCCGCCTCGGCATGGACGATCTGCCGCTGCAGGTTGCTGCGCTCGACCACGTCGTGGTCCACGATGCGCAGGTGCCCCACCCCGGCCGCGGCCAGGTAGAAGCTGGCCGGCGCTCCCAGCCCGCCGGCGCCCAGCACCAGCACCCGCGCCTGCTGCAGGCGCCGCTGGCCCGCCTCGCCTACCTGCGGCAGCAGCAGGTGACGTGAATAGCGGTCGTAGAAGTCGCGGTCCGCCGCGTCCATCTGCGGCTGTACCAGTGGCAGCCCGGCCGTCCGCCAAGCCACCGTGCCGCCAGCGACCGAGGCCACGGCCGTATAGCCGAGCGCCCCCAGCACCGATGCCGCATCGGCCGAGCGCCTGCCGCTCTGGCAGATCAGCACGATCTCCCGATCAAGCGCCGGCAGGTGGGTGCCCGGCGCAGCCAACAGTTCGTCCTTGGCAACGCCCAGGGCCCCCTCCGCCATCCCGCCGGCGCGCTCGTGCGCCTGGCGCACATCCATCAACAACGCGCCCTGCCGCTGCCGCTCACGGGCCTGTTCCGGGGTCAATTCACGAATGCTCATCCACTGATTATCGGCCAACAACCCCCGCAGGAGCGGCCTCGGCCGCAAAGCCAGCGCCCCGCGGACCGCAAGACCTGCACCACACGGGAGAATCCTTGCCTCGCGCCCAAGGATGCTCCCAGGGGGCCCTGAACGCGGAAGGCGACCTTCCGGTCGCCTTCCGATGCATCACTTCTTGCCTTTCACGTGCTTCATCAAGCGCCGCTTGGCCTTGATCTGCCGCTCGGTCAGTACGTTCTTCTTGCCTTCGTACGGGTTGGCGCCTTCACGGAACAGGAACGTCACCGGCGTACCCACCAGCTTGAAACGCTTGCGGAAGAAGTTTTCCAGGTAGCGCTTGTACGAATCCGGCAGCTCCTTCAGGCGCGTGCCATGCACGATGAAGGTCGGCGGGTTGGTGCCGCCCGGGTGCACGTAGCGCAGCTTGGAGACATGGCCGCGGATGCTCGGCGGCGGATTGGTCTCGTAGGCGATTTCCAGCGCCTTGTTGACCTCGCTGGTGCTGAACTCATGCGTGGCCGAGGCATGCGCGCGGTGCACCGCGCGGAACAGCTCGCGCAGGCCCGAGCCGTGCTTGGCCGAGATCCGGACCACTTCCGCCCACGGCACGAAGCCCAGCTTCAGCGACACCAGCGTTTCGGCCTGCTCGCGCTGGTAGTCGGTCAGCCCGTCCCACTTGTTGATCGCGATCACCAGCGCACGGCCGGCATCGAGCACCGCACCCAGCACGCTGGCGTCCTGGTCGGTCACGCCTTCGCTGGCATCGAGCATCAGCACCGCGACCTGGGCCTGTTCGATGGCGCGCAGCGTCTTGACCACGCTGAACTTCTCGACCACCTCCTCCACGCGCGCCTTGCGGCGCAGGCCGGCGGTGTCGATCAGGCGGTACAACTGGCCGTCGCGCTCCATGTCCACCGAGATCGAGTCACGGGTGGTGCCGGGCACTTCGGAGGCAATCATGCGCTCCTCGCCCAGCAGGCGATTGACCAACGTCGACTTGCCCACGTTCGGGCGCCCGCAGAAGGCAATGCGGATGCGGTTCGGGTCGTTGTCCAGCACCTCGGTCGTGCCTTCCTCGGGCAGACGTTCGATGATTTCCTCGACCAGGTCATCGATGCCCTGACGGTGCGCGGCCGAGATCATCAGCATCTCGCCGAACCCGTAGCGGGCAAACTCCGAACGCACGGCATGCTCGTCCGTGCCGTCGATCTTGTTGATCAACAGCAGCGTGGGCCGCGCAAGCTTGCGCAGCCACGACAGGATCTCGTCATCCAGCGCGGAGGTGCCATCACGGGCATCGACCACGAACACGATCAGATCCGCCTCACCGGCGGCGGCACGGGCCTGGCGCGCGGTGGCGCCGGCCAGCCCTTCCTCTTCACCGGCGATACCACCGGTATCGACGATCAGGAAGGGATTGTCCTCGTCCAAGCGGCAGACGCCGTAGTTGCGATCGCGGGTCACCCCGGGCTGGTCGTGGACCAGCGCATCGCGCGTACGGGTCAGCGCATTGAAAATGGTGGACTTGCCGACGTTCGGCCGTCCTACCAGGGCGACCAAAGGCAGCATCGCGTTTACTCCTTATTGGGCCAACCGGAATGCGGTCAGCTTTCCATCAACGTTCTGCACCAGCAGGATGCCGTCGGCGACGACCGGCTGCGCCAGGAGGGCGTCACCGCCACTCTTCGCGCGCGCGGCCAGCTCACCGTCACTCAGCCGCAACCAATGCACGTATCCCTTGTAGTCCCCCACCACGGCGTAGTCGCCCTGGATGGCGGCACCGGTGACCGAGCGACGCGCCAGCGCCTGCTGCGACCACATGGCCGAACCGGAATTCTTGTCCAGGCCGTAAACCGTACCCTTGCCGTCGGTCACCACCACGTTGCCCGACGAAATCGCCACGCCGCCAGCGCCACCATGGTCACGCGACCACAGCGGACGGCCGGTCGGGCCTTCGATCGCCATGGTCTCGTTCTTGAAGCTGGTGACGTACAGCGTATTACCTTCCAGCACCGGTGCGCCGTCCACGTCGGCCATGCGCTCCAGCTCGGTGCGGCCTTCCGGCGTACCGACCATCTGTTCCCACAGCGGGCGACCGTCCTGCATGGCCAGCGCGCTCAGGGTGCCATCGTCGTTGCCGATGAACAGCACGCCCGGGCCGGTCACCACCGGCGCATTGCCGCGCACGGTCAGCGTCGGCAGTTCCTGCGAATTGAACCAGCGCTGCTCGCCGGTGGCGACGTCGAGGGCGGTGGTACGGCCATCGTTGCTGCGCACGAACACCAGGCCCTGCGCGACGGCCGGCGCGGTGATCACTTCGCCCGGCACCTTGGCCTTCCACTTCTCGCTGCCATTGGCCGCATCCAGGGCAATCACCTGCCCGTCCAGCGTGCCGATCACGACCAGGCCGTCACCCGCGCCCGGACCACCGGAAAGACGCAGCTTGGGCTGCTTCTTTTCCTTGGCCGGGACGTACTTCCAGATCTCCTTGCCGGTCTGCAGGTCCAGCGCATGCACGCCGCCTTCCACCGCCGCGGCATAGACGCGACCATCGTGCACCAGCGGCGCCTGACGCACGCCGATGCGGCCCTCGCCCTTGCCCACGCCGGTCGACCAGATGCGGTCGACCCGTACGCTCGGTTCGAACTTGACCAGCTCGGCCGGTTCCAGCGCCTTCTTGGCCGCCGCGTCCTTGCCCGCGAACCAGCCCTTGACGGTCGAGCAACCGGTCAGGGTCATCGCGACCAGCACCACGCCTGCAACATACTTGAGCTTCATCAGATCTTCTCCGCCGCAGGATCGGCCACCGTGCCGCCGGCATCCATCAACTTGGTTTCCAGCAGGCGGCGCTGCGGTGCAGCCACGTCAAGCTTGGCCAATGCCTTGGTGTAGAGGTCACGCGCTTCATCACGCTTGTCCTGCGCGACCTGGGCGTCACCGCGGATCTCCAGGCTGGCGCTGTCCTCGGCGTTGCCGATCAGGGTCAGCGCCTCGCCGGCCTTGCCGGTCTCGATCAGCAATCGCGCGATGCGCTGGTCGATCAGCGTCTTGAACTCGCCTTCGGTCTTGAGCGCGCGCAGCGTCTTGATCGCGTCGTCGTTCTTGCCCGCCTCGACCTGGGCCTTGGCCAGCTCCAGCGACGCCAGGTCGGCGTAGATGCCGGCCTTGCCGCCTTCCAGCGCAGCGACTTCCTTGGCCGCCTCGTCCAACTTGCTGGACTGCAGGCTGCGGGTCACCGCCTCATAGCGGACGTTGGCTTCAGCCAGCTTGCCGACCTGGTCCTTCTGCCACCATTGCCAGCCGGCGATGGCGCCGATGCCGAGTACCACTCCGCCGAAGATTCCGGCGCCATTATTGCGCAGCCACGTGCGGACACGTTCGCTTTGTTCGTGCTCGTCGAGCAGGTCGTCAATCGCCATGCGTACTCTCGCCCACCCTGCCGGGGAGCCTTGTTGTATTGATCGGCGCCTTGCCTCAGGGTGAAACCGGCGCCACGGAACCGTCAGAGGATACCGTAAAGCGGGCGACATTACCGCGCTTGTAGGGCGTCAAATCGACGCTCCCGGCCGCCTGCTGGACCTCAACCTCGGCCGCATTGCCGAGCACCATGTGCCCGACCTGGCCGGCGTTGAAGCTACGGGTTTCACCAGCGCGGACCAGGGCCTTCTCGACCGTGGCACCGTCCGGTGCGGAAATGTTGACCCAACTGTCGCCCTTGAAGTTCAACGTCAGCGCCGAGGCCGCCGCGGCGGGCCGGGCAATGGGCGCCATCGAGGCCAGATACGGGCCTTCCTGCCGTGCCGCGGACGGCACCGGCGCGGCAGCCGGCGACGCGGCGGCGCTCGCCGGGTCAACGGCAACCGTCGTGGCGGCGGGCGGCACCACGTCCAGCGACGCGGTGCTGGGCGGCGCGCTGCGGGTGGTACTGCTGACCACGTACCAGATCGGCACGGCCAGCACGGCGGTGATGACCACATAGACCGCGCGGCGGCCCAGGTTCTCGGCCATCCGCTTCATCGGCGGGGTATGGGTATGGCTGACCAGCTTGGGCGGCTCGACCGGCGCGATCCGCGCCTGCTCCAGCAACTGCCCCAGGTCCACCTTCAGCAGGCGCGCATAGCTGCGCAGCTGGCCACGGACGAACACCGGCGCCCCCAGGCGATCCCACTGCTCGGACTCCAGCGCGGACACAACCTGAATGGGCATTTTCAACTGACTGGCAACCGCTTCGAGCGACAACCCGGCACCCTCGCGCGCCTTGCGGAGCCGCTCACCACATCCCACCGCACTTTCGAAAGCGCTTACATCCGGATCATTGATCACAATGCATCAGCCCTGGGATTTCGAGGCCGCGTCCGAAGGGAACTCTTCGCGCAACCGCTGTTGGAATCGACCGACGGCACTCCTGTCGCCCAGCCGCTCTTCAATCTGAATGGCAAGTTGTAACACGGAAACCGTGGCCGGCGCAGCCGCCAAACGCCGCTGGTAGAAGGCCCGGGCCTCGAAATAGCGCCCATGGAGGACCTCGTTGCGCGCCATCGATTCCAGCGCGTAGGCGTTGTTCGGCGCCGACGCCAGCGCCTGGCGGAGGTTGTCCTCGGCGCGCTCGTTCTGGCCGGCATCGAGCGCACAGCCACCGGCGTTGGCCAGCGCCTCGGCCCGGGAGCCGTAGTTGGCATCGGCCAAGGCACGGTCAAACCAGACCAGCGCTTCGGCCGGATGCCCATGTGAGCACAGCCAGACGCCGTAGTTGTTCAGCTCCGCGCCCTGGGTCGGCGCCAGCTCGGCGGCCTTGCGGTACAGCGCGCCGGCCTCCTCGTCCTGGCCGCGCTGCGAGGCCACCAACGCCTGCGCTGTGAAGGCTTCCGGGCGCGAGGCGTCCAGCTTCTGGGCGGAGCGGGCGAACTTCTGGGCATCCTCCAGATCACCGCGACCGAAGCGATCGCCGGCCACGCCCAGCAGCTCGTCGTACTTCATCCGCTTGCGGGTCTGCGCGTCATCGCGCACCTCGTACACCGGCGCGACCGGCTTGTACCCCTTGATCTTGCCGATCCGCGCATTGCGCTCGCCGCAGCCGGCCAGCAGCAGCGCCACGACCGCCAGCAGGAGCAGCCGGTCAGGCCCGCGCATCCCCGTTTTCCTGTGCTTCCAGCAGACGGTTGAATTCGGCCTGGCGGCGGGTGCGGTCCATCACCTGGCCCTTGAGCTGGCCGCAGGCCGCGTCGATGTCGTCACCGCGGGTACGGCGCACCATCGTCAGCACCTGCGCGTCGAGCAGGATTTTCTGGAAGGCACGGATCTGCTCCTCGTCCGAACGCTCGTAGCGGGTACCGGGGAACGGATTGAACGGGATCAGGTTGACCTTGCCCGAATCCTTGGCCTGCACAGCGTTGTCGAACTGGCGCATCAAGCGCGCCAGCTGGCGGGCGTGCTCGGGCTGGTCGTTGATGCCCTTCATCAGGGTGTATTCGAAGGTCACCGAATCGCGCTTCTTGTTGCCGCGCAGGTAGCGCGCGCACGACGCCATCAACTCGGCGATCGGGTATTTCTTGTTCAGCGGCACCAGCGTTTCGCGCAGCTCATCATTGGGCGCGTGCAGCGACACGGCCAGCGATACATCACTCTCGACCGACAGGCGATCGATCTGCGGCACCAGGCCGGAGGTGGACAAGGTCACGCGCTTGTTGGCCAGGCCGTAGCCCAGGTCATCGCGCATGATGCTCATGGCGCGCACGACGTTGTCGAAGTTCATCAGCGGCTCGCCCATGCCCATCATCACCACATTGGTGAGACGGCGCATCTGGTGCGGCACGTTGCCCAGGTGGCGGGCGGCCACCCATACCTGGCCGATGATCTCGGCGGTGGTCAGGTTGCGGTTGAAGCCCTGGGTGGCGGTCGAGCAGAAGGTGCAGTTCAGGCCGCAACCGACCTGCGAGGACACGCACAGCGTGCCGCGGGTCTTGTCCGGGATGTAGACGGTCTCGATGGCGTTCTTGCCATCCACGCCCATCGCCAGCAGCCACTTGTGGGTGCCGTCGGCGGAGGGCTTGTCGAACACGACATTGGGGACGACGACCTCGGCATGGGCATGCAGCTTGGCGCGCAGCGCCTTGCCGAGGTCGGTCATCTGGTCGAAATCGGTGACGTAGCGGTGGTGGATCCACTTCATCACCTGGTGGGCACGGAACTTCTGTTCGCCGAGGGTTTCGACGAAGAATTTCTCCAGGCCCGCGCGATCAAGGTCGAGCAGGTTCTGCTTGCCAGCGGTCGGCGCCGTTTTCGGCAGCGGCTGGATGGCGGGTGTCTGTACGACCTCGTTCACGGCTTCAACCTTCTTTACTGCTTAGCGCGAAACCACTTCGGTGGCGGCGAAGAAGTAGGCCACTTCAATGGCGGCGTTCTCGACCGAATCCGAACCGTGGGCGGCGTTGGCGTCGATCGAATCAGCGAAATCGGCGCGGATGGTGCCCGGGGCAGCGTCCTTCGGGTTGGTGGCGCCCAGCAGGTCGCGGTGCGCCAGCACGGCGTTCTCGCCTTCCAGGGCCTGGATCATCACCGGGCCGGAGATCATGAACTCGACCAGGGCGTTGAAGAACGGACGCTCGCGGTGCACGGCGTAGAAGCCTTCGGCTTCACGGCGCGAGAGCTGCTTGTACTTGGCGGCCACGACCTTCAGGCCGGCCTTTTCGAAGCGGGCGTAGATCTCGCCGATCACGTTCTTGGCAACGGCGTCGGGCTTGATGATGGAAAGGGTGCGCTCCAGCGCCATGGGAATTCTCCGGTTGTTCAGGGCCGGTCGGCCCGAGGGTACATGAAAAAAACCCGCGTGCGGACGCGGGCTTAGCCTGAATTGCGGTGGCTAATTCTACCGGGTGCCCCGGCCCTTTGCACAGCGCCACGTGAATGATGTTGCGTCGCAGCATGACCAAGGCGCCCGGCCGGGCGTAGGATCCAAACAATCGTTTGATTGATTGTGACCGCCATGGGCAAACCTGCCAGCTTCTCCACCAAGGACCGCATCCTCGGCGCGGCCGAGGAACTGTTCGCCCAGCACGGCTTCGCCGGCACCTCGCTGCGCCAGGTCACCAGTCACGCGGACGTAAACATCGCGGCGGTCAATTACCACTTCGGGTCCAAGGAAAACCTGGTCAATGAAGTGTTCCGCCGCCGCATGGACGAGATGACCGCCGCCCGCCTGGGCCAGCTGGAGCAGGCCCGCAGCAGCCAGCCCGGCGACCTGCGCGCGGTGCTGGCAGCCTTCGTCGAGCCGGCGCTGGCGTTGGCCCAGGACCGCCAGAGCGGCGGCGCCTTCGTCCGCGTGATCGCCCGCGCCTACGCCGAGAAGAACGACAACCTGCGCAAGTTCCTGTCCGACCACTACGGCCACGTGCTGCGCGAGTTCGGCAAGGCCATCGGCGCCTGCGTGCCTGGCCTGAGCAAGGAAGAGCTGTACTGGCGCCTGGACTTCCTGGCCGGCGCGCTCACCTACGCCATGGCCGATTTCGGCCTGATCAAGCGCCCGCACAACATCAGCGAGGCCGCCCACCGCAGCAAGGCCGCGCAGGAACTGATCCATTTCGCTGAAGCCGGTTTCCGTGCAAGCGCACGTACGCCGGATTCGTCCCTTACCTGATCCACCCGTCATCGCAGACCAAAGGTTTATCGATATGTCCAATTCCCTGCTTGTCCGCCGCGCCGCCGTCCTGGGCGCAGGCGTCATGGGTGCGCAGATCGCCGCCCACCTGACCAATGCCGGCGTCGACACCGTCCTGTTCGACCTGGCTGCCAAGGAAGGTCCGGCCGACGGCATCGTGCTCAAGGCCATCGCCAACCTGGGCAAGTTGAGCCCGGCACCGCTGGCATCCAAGTCGCTGGCCGAAGCCATCACCCCGGCCAACTACGACTCGGGCCTGGAGCAGCTGCGCGACTGCGACCTGATCATCGAGGCCATCGCTGAACGGATGGACTGGAAGCAGGACCTGTACAAGAAGATCGCCCCGTTCGTGAACGAGCACGCGGTGCTGGCCTCCAACACCTCCGGCCTGGGCATCAACAAGCTGGCCGACGTGCTGCCGGAAGAACTGCGCCACCGCTTCAGCGGCGTGCACTTCTTCAACCCGCCGCGCTACATGCACCTGGCCGAGCTGATCCCGGCCAAGACCACCGACAAGTCGGTGCTGGAAGGCCTGGAAACCTTCCTGACCACCAACCTGGGCAAGGGCGTGGTGTACGCCAAGGACACCCCGAACTTCATCGGCAACCGCATCGGCGTGTTCTCGATCCTGTCCACCATCCACCACACCCAGCAGTTCGGGCTGGGCTTCGACGAAGTGGACGGCCTGACCGGCCCGCTGGTCGGCCGCCCGAAGTCGGCGACCTATCGCACCTCCGACGTGGTCGGTTTGGACACCATGGCGCATGTCATCAAGACCATGGGCGACACCCTGCCCGACGACCCGTGGCACAAGTACTTCGCCGCGCCGGCATGGCTGGGCGCGCTGATCGGCAAGGGGGCACTGGGCCAGAAGACCGGCGCTGGCATCTTCCGCAAGGTCGGCAAGGACATCCTGGTCATCGACCTTGAAAAGCAGGACTACCGTCCGGCCGACCGCGCTGCCGCGCCGGAAGTGGTCGAGATCCTGAAGATCAAGAACCCGGCCGAGAAGTTCGCCAAGCTGCGCGAGAGCCAGCACCCGCATGCCCAGTTCCTGTGGGCGACTTTCCGCGACCTGTTCCATTACAGCGCCTACCACCTGGCCGACATCGCCGAAACCGCGCGCGACGTGGACCTGGCCATCCGCTGGGGCTACGGCTGGTCGCTGGGCCCGTTCGAGACCTGGCAGGCCGCCGGCTGGAAGCAAGTGGCGCAGTGGATCGCCGAGGACATCGCCGCCGGCAAGAGCATGAGCAATGCCCCGTTGCCGGCTTGGGTGCTGGACGGCCGCGACGGCGTGCATGCCGCCGAAGGCAGCTACAGCCCGTCGCAGAATGCACTGGTGCCGCGCTCGTCGCTGCCGGTGTACCAGCGCCAGCGCTTCCCCGATGCGCTGCTCGGCGAGAAGTTCGCCCCGGGCGAGACCGTGTTCGAGAACGACGGCATCCGCCTGTGGACCGACGGTGACGGCATCGGCGTCATCAGCTTCAAGACCAAGATGAACACCGTCTCCGACCAGGTGCTGGACGGCATCCAGCACGCCATCGGCCTGTCCGAGAAGCAGTTCAAGGGCGTGGTGATCTGGCAGAACAAGGAGCCCTTCTCCGCCGGCGCCGACCTGTCCGGTGCGCTTGGCGCACTGCAGGCCGGCAAGATCGCCGAGTTCGAGGCGATGGTCGCCAACTTCCAGCGCACCAGCCAGCGCATCAAGTACGCCACCGTGCCGGTGGTGACCGCGGTGCGCGGCCTGGCCCTGGGCGGCGGTTGCGAGTTCCAGATGCATGCGGCCAAATCGGTCGCCGCGCTGGAAAGCTACATCGGCCTGGTCGAGGCCGGCGTCGGCCTGCTGCCGGCCGGTGGCGGCCTGAAGGAAATCGCCGTGCGCGCCTCGCAGGCCGCCGGTGCCGACGGCGACGTGTTCGCCGAGCTGAAGAAGACCTTCGAAACCGTTGCGATGGCCAAGGTCTCCAACTCCGCGGTCAACGCCAAGGAGCTGGGCCTGATGCGCGGCACCGACAAGGTCGTGTTCAACAGCTTCGAGCTGCTGCACATCGCCAAGGCCGAGGTCACTGCACTGGCCGAGGGCGGCTACCGTCCGCCGCTGCCGGCGCGCCGCATCCGCGTCGCCGGCGACGTGGGCATCGCCACCTTCAAGATGATGCTGGTCAACATGCTCGAAGGCCGCTTCATCAGCCCCTACGACTATGAGATCGCCGAGCGCATCGCCACCGTGCTGTGCGGCGGCAAGGTCGACCGCAACACGCTGGTGGACGAAGAGTGGCTGCTCACCCTGGAGCGCAAGCATTTCGTCGAACTGGCCCAGCAGGAAAAGACCCAGGCCCGCATCGCGCACATGCTCAAAACCGGCAAGCCGCTGCGGAACTGAGTGAGCGTGCTTCAGGCGCGACGCCACGGCGTCGCCCTCGCCCGCCCTCACGCTCACACCTATTGAAGAGATCACTGCAATGACCAAGCAAATCCAGGACGCCTACATCGTCGCCGCCACCCGTACCCCGGTTGGCAAGGCGCCCAAGGGCATGTTCCGCAACACCCGTCCGGACGACATGCTCGCCCACGTGCTCAAGAGCGTGGTCGCCCAGGCCCCGGGCGTGGACGTCAACCGCATCGACGACGCCATCATCGGCTGCGCCATGCCCGAAGCCGAGCAAGGCATGAACGTGGCGCGCATCGGCGTGCTGCTGGCCGGTCTGCCCAACACCATCGCCGCGCAGACGGTGAACCGCTTCTGTTCGTCCGGCCTGCAGGCCGTGGCCATGGCTGCCGACCAGATCCGCCTGGGCAACAGCGACCTGATGCTGGCCGGCGGCACCGAGTCGATGTCGATGGTGCCGATGATGGGCAACAAGATCGCCATGGCGCCGAGCGTGTTCGACAACGACCACACCGCCATTGCCTACGGCATGGGCATCACCGCCGAGAAGGTCGCCGAGGAATGGAAGGTCTCGCGCGAAGACCAGGATGCCTTCGCCCTGGCCTCGCACCAGAAGGCCATCGCCGCGATCCAGAACGGCGAGTTCAAGGACGAGATCAGCCCCTACGAGATCATCTCGCACCTGCCTGATCTGGCCGATAGCAAGCGCATCATCACCCGCACCAAGCTCGCCGACACCGACGAAGGCCCGCGCCTTGATTCCTCGGCAGAAGGCCTGGCCAAGCTGCGTCCGGTGTTCCGCAACGGCCAGTTCGGCGGCTCGGTCACCGCCGGCAATTCCTCGCAGATGAGCGACGGTGCCGGTGCGGTGCTGCTGGCCTCCGAGCAGGCCATCAAGGATTACGGCCTGACCCCGCTGGCCCGCTTCGTCAGCTTCTCCGTCGCCGGCGTGCGCCCGGAAGTGATGGGCATCGGCCCGATCGCCGCGATCCCGAAGGCGCTCAAGCAGGCCGGCCTGAGCCAGGACCAGTTGGACTGGATCGAGCTCAACGAAGCCTTCGCCGCACAGTCGCTGGCGGTCATCCGCGACTGCGGCCTGGACCCGAGCAAGGTCAACCCGCTGGGCGGCGCCATCGCCCTGGGCCACCCGCTGGGTGCCACCGGCGCGATCCGTACCGCGACCATCCTGCACGGCCTGCGTCGCCGCCAGCAGAAGTACGGCATGGTCACCATGTGCATCGGTACCGGCATGGGTGCTGCCGGCATCTTCGAGTCGCTGTAATCCCACGCGCCGGATGACGCCGAAAGGGCGGCCCGCGGGCCGCCCTTTTTTTTGTGCGCATCGACGTGATGCCCTGAAACCGACGCCCTGATGCTTCGCGTGATGCAGAAAGCAGGAAGGGCAGCCAGTGGCTGCCCTTCTGCCCGTCAACCTTGAAGGTCGACGTCCTGCAGGCGCGGAGCTTACTCGGCCAACATCTTCTGCATGACTTCGCGCGCAGGGCCGGCCAGCTTCGGGTTCTCCAGCGCGAAACGGACCGTGGCCTCGACCAGCCCCAGATGCGTGCCGCAGTCGAAGCGGGTGCCTTCAAACCGATAGGCATCCACCTGCTCGCTGGTGAGCAACTGCGCGATCGCATCAGTCAACTGGATCTCCCCGCCCGCTCCGGTCCCGGTGGACTCGAGCAGTTCGAAGATCTTCGGGCTCAGCACGTAGCGGCCGACCACGGCCAAGTCGCTGGGCGCGTCCTCCGGCCTGGGCTTCTCGACGATCTGGGTGATATGCCCCTTGCGCCCGTCGAACTTGTCAGTGGCGACGATGCCGTAGCTGCCAGTCTTCTCGTGGGGCACGTCCTCCACCGCGATGACGCTGGCCCCCGATGCCTCATTGAGATCGGCCATCTGCTTGAGTGCGCCGTCGCCACGATTCCAGATCAGGTCGTCCGGCAACAGGACTGCGAACGGCTCATCTCCGACGATCGGCTTGGCACACAGCACCGCGTGCCCCAGGCCCAACGCCTCGGTCTGGGTCACGAACACCGCGCGCACGCCCTTGGGCAGTACATGGCGGATCTGCTCCAACTGCTCGGTCTTGCCCGCGCGCTCGAGCTTCTGCTCCAGCTCGTAAGCCTTGTCGAAATAATCGGCCACCGCATGCTTGTAGCGGTTGGTGATGAAGATCAGCGTATCGCAACCGGCCTCGATGGCTTCATCCACCGCGTACTGGATCAACGGACGATCAATGATCGGCAGCATCTCCTTCGGCACGGTCTTGGTCGCAGGCAGGAAGCGCGTCCCCAGGCCCGCCACGGGAAACACCGCCTTCTTGATACGAACACTCATCAATGAATCCTTCCAGCTTCTTTGGTGGGGAACGGCACGACCTTGGCCGAGGTGCTGTGCATTCCCGGCTCCTCGATCGGCTTGAACTCGGGAATGGTGGTGGTCAGGATCTGCTGCATTGCCTCGAGATCATAGGAAGCAATGGCCTTGCGCAGCGCCGCCACGTTGCCAAGCACCAGGTCAGGCGAGAACTCACGCACGCCGGCCTCCATCACCTTGGGATGAACGGTCGGCTGGCAGTTTTCATCGTGGTAGAACAGGCTCTCGTGCAGCTTCTCACCGGCACGCAGGCCCGTGTAGACAATAGCGATGTCCGCGCCGGGCACCTTGCCGGCCAGCCGGATCATCTGCTCGGCCAGGTCACGGATCAACACCGGCTCGCCCATATCCAGCATGTAGATGGCGCCACGCGAGGACGAGGCGGCCGCCTGCAGGATCAGCAGGCAGGCTTCCGGGATCGTCATGAAGTAGCGGCTGACGTCCGGATGGGTGACCGTCACCGGCCCCCCCTTGCGGATCTGCTCACGGAAGAACGGCACCACGCTACCGACCGAACCGAGCACGTTGCCAAAGCGGACGGTGACGAAGCGGGTCGATGGCGCGCGCTTGTTCAGGCTCTGGCAGATCATTTCGGCGTAGCGCTTGCTCGCGCCGAGGGCGTTGACCGGATCCACCGCCTTGTCGGTGGAGATCAACACGAAATTCTCGATTCCGGCTTCCGCACAGGCCGAAGCCACGCACTCGGTTGCCAGTGTGTTGTTGCGCACCGCCTCGCGCAGCTGATCCTCGAGCAACGGCACCTGCTTGTAGGCGGCCGCATGAAACACGGTATCGGGACGGAAGGTACGCAAGGCATGGCGGATCACGGCCGGATCGCCACAATCGCCCAACACCCCCTGCACATCCAGGTCCGGGAAATTGCGCCGCAGCTCGGCCTGGATGTTGATCATCAGCAGTTCGCTGATTTCCAGCACGACGACACGGGTAACACCGTGCCGTGCGCACTGCCGGCACAGCTCCGAACCAATCGAACCACCGCCACCGGTCACCAGCACCGTGCGTCCCCGCAGCCAACCGCGGATCAGCTCCCAGTCGGGCAGGATCGGCTTGCGGCCCAGCAGGTCCTCGATGGCCACTTCCTTGAGTTCACCAGGAAGCGAGCTGCCCTCCAGAATATCGTTCAACCGCGGCACGGTCCGGAACGGCAACCCGGTCCGCTCGCACAAGCCCACGATGCGCTGCATGCCGGCGGCATCGATGGTTGGAATGGCAATCACGAGCAGTTTGCTGCTGGTCTCCCGGGCAACCGAGACCAGATCGTCGATCTTGCCCAAGATCGGCACACCATGCAGCTTCGCCCCTTTCAGATGACTGGAATCATCCACCAAGCCAACGGGCTCATAGTCGCCTGAGCGACGCAGGTCCTTGATCAGCCCTTCTGCCGCCTGCCCCGCACCGATGACCAGCACGCGACGTGCCCGCGCATCCGAATGCACGGACTGGTAGTCCTTCCAGGCCCGGTACAGCAACCGCGGCGTGCCCAGCAGCGCTGAAAGCGCAAACGGATAGACCACCAATACGGAGATCGGAATACCGTGAAGCCGTCGGTAGGTGAACAGCACAACGATGGCCAGCAGGCCAATGAAGCTCGCCTTGAAGATATTGATCAGGTCGGCAACGCTGGCGAAACGCCACAGGCCTTGATAAAGGCCGACCTTCCAGAACGCGATTCCCTGTATCGCCACCACGGCCAGCACGTCCAGCGAGAACAGCGGCTGGTCAGGCGCGTTGTCCAGCATCGCGTAGCGCGCGGCAAACAGCAGCTGCCACCCCAGCCAGACCATGACCAGATCGTGGAGCATCACCGCATAGCGCAGACCACTACCGGGGAATCGATCATGCCAGGATGCCATTCAGTCGTCGTCCTTATTGAAAAGCCCGATGCGCAGGAAACCCCAGGCGGCTGCAAGCGCAGCCCCCCAGCCCAATCCCCCTGCCCATCCCCAACCTAGGGGAAGGCTTGAAAAGAATACCGTAAATGCCACTCCCGACAGCGTAAGACTGGCGTACATGACCGTGACAATGGCGTGACTTCGGCCACGTTTCACGAACCGCTGATACAGATGCTGGGTGTGTGGCTGCATCCAGCGCTCGCCTTTGAGTATCCGCGCCAACAAGGTGAACCCCGCATCAACAAGGAACACCGACGGCAATACCAGCCACAGCGGCGGGGCCAGCACTGTCGTGCACATGCCCAGTGCCAGCAATCCGGCAACGAGGTAGCCCAGCGCGCCACTGCCCACATCCCCCATGAAGATCCGGGCACGCGGGAAGTTGAACGGGAGAAACCCCAGGCAACCGGCCGCCAACACTGCGCCCGCGATTCCCTGGGGCCAGGGCAGGATCACTGCCACCCCGATGCCGACCAGCGCCGCCTGACTGGCGGCCAAGCCGTTGATGCCATCCATGAAGTTCCAGATGTTGATCAGCGACACCGCGAGGAAGGCACAGAACGCCGCCTTCAACGGGTCGCCGGTCGCCACCAGCACCACCCCGCCCAGCATCAGCGATGCAAGCAGGTGAACACCCAACCGTGGTAGCGCGGGAAGTGGCCGATGGTCGTCCCACCAGCCGATTCCCGCCACCAACAGCAGCCCCGCCGCGAAGACCAACAGCGCGAACGCGTAAGCGGGGTACAGGAAAGCCAGAACGGAACAGGCAAACACCTGCGACGCAACGATCCCGACCCCGCCACCGCGTGGCGTGGTGACCTGGTGGCTGCGCCGCTCGCCGGGAAGATCGACCAATCGACGACGGATCGCGTAGTGGATGGCCAGCCAGGTCACCCATGCCGCCAGCGCCAGCGTCGCCAGCGGCAGAAGTACGAACGGCATCGGCACGGTTCAGAGCACCGCGAAGTTCAGCAGCGGCTTGACCGTGCCCCACTCCTTGCAGCTCGGGCATTGCCAGTGGTGCGTCCTGGCACCGAAGCCACAACGCGTGCAGCGATAGGCCGGATTGCGGACCAGCAACTGGTCGGTGATGTGCTTGAGGTCCTGCAGCGTGGCAACCGGGTCAGCGCCCTCGGCCAAGGTCAGGTCGATCAGCGCCGACTCACCGCGCACCGAAGGACGATCCTTCAGCTGTCGCCCCAGATAGGCGCGTGCAGGCGCAGTGCCTTCCTGCTCCTCCATCAGGCGGGTCAGCGCCAGCACCGGCGCAATGCCCCGGTAGTGCTCGGTCATTTCGGCCAGGAACGCACGCGCGCCAGCCAGATCACCGACATTCCGGTAGTTCTTCAACAGCTGCGGCAGGATCTCCGGCAGGTAGTCCGGGTCATTGCGTGCCGCACGCTCGAACGCACGCACCGCGGCTTCGTCATTGCCGAAGTCGCTCTCCAGGCGGCCCTCGATGATGCCGGCACGCACGCTCATCGCATCCGCCGCATTGGCGCGGTTGATCGCCGCGCGCGCATCCTCCAGACGGCCCGCGGCGCGATAGCGTTCGGCCAGCTCGCATTCGAACTGCCCGATCAGCTTGCCCATCGGTTCGTCGGTGACCTGCTCGTAACGGGTGGCGTTCTCGATCGCCTTTTCCCAGTCGCGCTCGGCCTGGTAGATGCTGATCAGGTGCTTGAGCGCCTGCGGCGCACGCTGGTCCAGCTTGGCCAGGTCGGTGAACACGGTTTCGGCGCGGTCAAGCAAACCGGACTTCATGTAGTCCTCGCCCAAGGCAAGCAATGCCTGCACACGTTGCGCATCACTCAGGTCATTGCGGTTGACCAGGCCCTGATGCAGGCGGATGGCGCGATCGACTTCGCCGCGGCGGCGGAACAGATGCCCCAGCGCCACCTGCGTCTCGAAGGTTTCCTTGTCCAGCTCGGCGATGTGCAGGAACAGCTCGATGGCCTTGTCCGGCTGCTCGTTGAGCAGGTAATTCAAGCCGCGGAAATAGGTACTGGAAAGCCGGCTGACCTGGTTCTCGCTATGCCGTTGCCCCCCACGGCGGCCCACGACCCAGCCGCTGAGCGCGGCAAGCGGCAGGAACAGGAAGAACCAGAACCACTCACTGATGAATTCCATCTGCGATCAGCGCCCGTCGAAAGGAGAAGGGGATTGCGTCGTTTCGGCCGGTGCTGCCGCCGCGTTGGCTGCAGCCACCACTTTGTTGGCACGGCGCAGCTTGGCGTACATCGGCACGACCAGGCCTGCCATCACCATGCCGCCGCCCACCAGGGCGCCGAGCAACAGCGAGGCGATGATTGCCACCCCGGAGGTGGTCTTGAGCATCCAGAAGGCCAGGCTGATCTGGATGGGTTGCGAGTTGAGCGAACCAATCACCAGTCCTCCGACGAGGACGGCCAGCAGGAGCACTAAACGAAAAATCTTCATGGCGCCGTCTGCTCCGATAACAAGAGCCGGTAGCTTACCGAATCAGCGCATGAATTCGCAGCAGGAACCGGGCAGGCTCAGGCGGGATCGCTTTCCAGCGGGATGACGGAACTGACGCGCTCGCGCAATTCCTTGCCTGGCTTGAAGTGCGGCACGTGCTTGCCCGGCAATGCGACCGAGTCACCCGTCTTCGGGTTGCGACCCAGGCGCGGCGGGCGGTAATGCAGGGAAAAACTCCCGAAACCGCGGATCTCAATGCGATCCCCGGAGGACAACGAACCCCCCATCATTTCCAGCAAGGACTTCACCGCCAGATCGACATCATCGGCCTTCAGGTGCGCCTGGTGGCGCGCGAGGATTTCGATCAGTTCGGATTTGGTCATTGCGTACTCGCCAATGGCTGGTTCTCTAGCCTGAAGCGGCCCGGACTGATCGTCCGGGCCGCCCAGATACATCTACAACAAGGATGTCCGATTATTACTCGGACTTGTTGCCATTCAACTGCGCGCGCAGCAGGGCACCCAGCTGGGTGGTGCCGCCCGAAGAGGACTGGTATTCCTCCAGCACTTCGCGCATTTCAGCATCGTCCTTGGCCTTGATCGACAGCTGCAGGGTGCGGCCCTTGCGGTCCATGCCCACGAACTTGGCTTCGACCTTGTCGCCGACCTTCAGGAACTGGGTGGCGTCGTCGACGCGCTCGTTGGTGACGTCACGTGCCGACACGTAGCCTTCGATGCCGTCAGCCAGCTCGATGGTCGCGCCCTTGGCGTCAACTTCCTTCACGACGCCTTCGACCTTCGAACCCTTCGGGTTGGCAGCCATGTACTGGCCGAACGGATCCTGCTCCAGCTGCTTGACGCCCAGCGAGATGCGCTCACGCTCCGGATCAACCGCCAGCACGACGGCATCCAGGGTGTCGCCCTTCTTGAAGTTGCGGACCACGTCTTCGCCGGTGGTGTTCCAGCTGATGTCAGACAGGTGCACCAGGCCGTCGATACCGCCGTCCAGGCCGATGAAGATGCCGAAGTCGGTGATCGACTTGATCTGGCCCGACACCTTGTCGCCCTTCTTGTGGATGGCAGCGAAGGTTTCCCACGGATTGGCGGCAACCTGCTTCATGCCCAGCGAGATGCGGCGACGCTCTTCGTCCACGTCCAGCACCATCACTTCGACTTCGTCACCGACCTGCACGACCTTGGACGGGTTGACGTTCTTGTTGGTCCAATCCATCTCGGACACGTGCACCAGGCCTTCGACGCCCGGCTCGATCTCGACGAACGCGCCGTAATCGGTCACGTTGGAGACCTTGCCGAACACGCGGCTGTTGGCCGGGTAACGACGCGAGATGTTGTCCCACGGATCCTCGCCCAGCTGCTTCAGGCCCAGCGAAACGCGGTTGCGCTCGCGGTCGAACTTCAGCACGCGCACGTCCAGCTCGTCGCCGACGTTCACGACTTCGGACGGATGGCGCACGCGCTTCCATGCCATGTCGGTGATGTGCAGCAGGCCGTCGATGCCGCCCAGGTCCACGAACGCGCCGTAGTCGGTCAGGTTCTTGACGACACCCTTCAGGATCGCGCCTTCCTGCAGCTTGTCCATCAGCTGCTCGCGCTCTTCCGAATGCTCGCTCTCGACGACTGCACGGCGGGAAACGACCACGTTGTTACGCTTGCGGTCGAGCTTGATGAGCTTGAACTCCAGCTCCTTGCCTTCCAGGTAGGCCGGGTCGCGCACCGGGCGCACATCGACCAGCGAACCGGGCAGGAACGCGCGGACATCCTTGATGTCCACGGTGAAACCACCCTTGACCTTGCCGCTGATGCGGCCGGTGATGGTTTCGTTCTTTTCCAACGCTTCTTCCAGCTCGTCCCACACCATGGCGCGCTTGGCCTTCTCGCGCGACAGGACGGTTTCGCCGAAGCCGTTCTCGATGGAGTCCAGCGCGACCTTCACCTGGTCGCCCACGCCCACATCGATCTCGCCAGCGTCGTTACGGAACTGTTCGATCGGCACGATGCCTTCGGACTTCAGGCCGGCGTTGATCACGACCACGTCGCCGCGGACGTCAACGACGGTACCGACAACGATGGCGCCGGGCTTCAGCTTGGCCAGGTTGGCCTGGCTGGCTTCAAACAGTTCTGCAAATGATTCGGTCATTGGATTTACTCAGTTGAACACACGGACAGCGGATTCGTTGCGGAAACCCGGACTGTCCAGCCTGTTGTACGACCCCATGCAGGCGGCCGTGTGAATGGAAAAGCCCACCACGCACCATTGCGCAGCGGGGTTGTTGCAACTTCTCTTCGCGACTGTGGCCGGTGCACTGGCCACACTCAACACTGCGTGGATCACGGGCCCGTTGCGGGGACCAGATCCAGCACCTTGGCAACAACGTCGTCGATGCCAATTCCGCTGGTGTCGATGAAGACGGCGTCTTCGGCCGGCTTCAGGGGCGCCACTGCGCGCTGTGCATCACGGGCGTCGCGGGCCATGATCTCGCGCAGGAGGTCATCAAAGTTAACCGAAACCCCTTTTTCTTTCAACTGCTTATGCCGGCGATTGGCACGTTCCTCGGCGCTGGCGGTCAGGAAGACCTTGAATGGGGCATCCGGGAAGATCACCGTCCCCATGTCGCGCCCGTCAGCCACCAGACCCGGCTCGGCCCTGAATGCGCGCTGGCGCTCCTTCAGCGCCGCACGCACCTCCGGGATGGCCGCGATCGCCGAGGCCAGCGCGCCCGTGGTCTCCAGCCGCAACTCATCGGTGGCGTCGGTACCGTTGACCAGCACGCGCAGACTTTCACCCTGTTCAGCGAACTGAACCCGGGTATCGAAGGTGCAACGCACCAGCGCCGAGGCATCGGAGGTGTCGATATCGGCCCAGCTCGCCGCCACGCCCACCGCCCGGTACAGCGCGCCCGAATCCAGGTAGTGCCAGCCCAGGCGGCGCGCGACGATGCGGCTGACCGTGCCCTTGCCGGCCCCGGACGGGCCATCGATGGTGAGAACGGGGGGGAGCTGGCTCATGTGGCTGCCTGAGTCTGAACGGGAATCGCGCTATTCTAACGCCCCGCGCGGACGCCCCGCGGCCCGATTTGCCGCAACCACTTGAACGCGCATGGAAATGCCCGGTAGAATGGCGGGCTTGAACGAGCGTCATCCTGCATATCCGCGGCCGCGCTCCTGAGATTCCCAACAGTTATCCGCCGAGGTATGCCATGAAAGTCCTGTCCTCCCTGAAGTCGGCGAAGGCTCGTCACCGCGATTGCAAGGTCGTTCGCCGTCGCGGCAAGATCTTCGTGATCTGCAAGTCGAACCCGCGCTTCAAGGCTCGCCAGCGCTGAGCCAACTGGCCTAGGCCAGCACCGGTCGCCGCAAGGCCGCCGGAATCCGCAAAAAGCCGCCTTCGGGCGGTTTTTTGCATCCAGCTTCCGGCACAGACGTGTTCCAGCGCAACCAAACGACGCCAAGCCGGTTTTTCGTCGCCGTTTTTTGCTGTAATCGCCACTTGTCCTCTGGGGAGAAGCGACCATGAAGCAACTGTTCCAAGCACTGACCCTGACCGCCCTGCTGGGCGGGGCACCGGCCGCGATGGCCGACACCCTGCTCATCGACCGCGCCCAGGAAAAGCCGGCCGGCGCCCTGCCGGCACGCGGCGACACCGCGCAACAGGTGGAAGCCCGCTTCGGCGCGCCCCAGGAGCGGCTGGAGCCGCGTGGCGGCCAGAAGCGCCAGTGGCCGACCATCAACCGCTGGGTCTACCCGGCGTTCACCGTGTATTTCGAACGGCAGCGCGTCATCGACGTGGTGGCCAACCAGGCCAGCCCCGGTGAAGTCGGGCCCAAGCCGCCGATCCGCTGACCCTTGTCCCGGCGGCCGGTGTCGGTCATCGGTCGCCGCCTACGCCCGCGCCAGTGCGTGGGCCCTGAAACTGCAGGAAGAAATGAACGACACGCTCCGCTTCCCGGCCGAATGGGAATCCCAGTCCGGCGTCCTCATCGCCTGGCCACACGCCGACACCGATTGGGCCGAGCGCCTGGCCGAGGTCGAAGAAACCTATATCGCGCTGGTTGCCGCCATCACCCGCTTCCAGCCGGTACTGATCTGCGTGGCCGATGACGACGTCGAGACCTACGCCGAGATGCGCCTGCGCTCGAACCGGATCGACATGGCGCGCGTGCAGTTCGTCACCGCGCCGTACGACGACACCTGGCTGCGTGACTCCGGCCCGATCACCCTCACCCGCGCCGACGGCAGCTTCCAGCTGCTGGACTTCCGCTTCACCGGCTGGGGCGGCAAGTTCGACGCCAGCCTCGACGACCAGCTGGTCGGCGTGTTGCACGGCGCCGGCGTGTTCAACGCCAAGGCCGATGTCCGCAGCATTCCGTTCGCCCTGGAAGGCGGCGCGATCGACACCGACGGTGCCGGCACCCTGCTGACCACCTGGCAGTGCCTGCATGAGCGCCACCCGGAGCGTGACCGTGCCTCGCTGGGCGCGGACATGGCGCAGTGGATGCAGCAGGACCGCGTGCTGTGGCTGGACCACGGCTACCTGGAAGGCGACGACACCGACGCCCACGTCGATACCCTCGCCCGTTTCGCCTCGGCCGACAGCATCGTCTACCAGAACTGCGATGACCCTCAGGACTCGCATTACGCCGAACTGCAGGCCATGGGTGCCGAGCTGGCCGCACTGCGCACCGCCGATGGACAGCCCTACCGCCTGTTCCCGCTGCCGTGGGCACAACCGGTGCTGGACGAAGGTCGCCGCCTGGCGGCCTCCTACGCCAACTTCCTGATCATCGACGGCGCGGTACTGATGCCAGCCTATGGCGACGCGGCTGACGATGCCGCGCGCGACGTGCTGGTGCAGGCGTTCCCGGGTCGCGAGATCGTGCAGGTCCCCTGCCGCTCGCTGATCTGGCAGAACGGCAGCCTGCATTGCATCACCATGCAGTTGCCGGCCGGCCTGCTCAAGCACTGAGCCGGCCGCGGAGGAGCCCGGCCATGCCCGGCTCCTCCCATCACCTTGAACACGCGGAAAGCCGCCGGACAACACCCGGCCGCACGCTGCCCGAAGTCGTTCAGCCCCCACCACGTCGCGCCTGCGCATCCGCGCTAACATGCGCGTTTTCCACCGCAGGATCCGCATCACATGAACGCGCGCAGCCCCCTTACCGTCGCCCTGGTCCAGGAGCGCAACCACGGCGATGCCGCTGCCAACCTGGCAGTGATCGAAGCACGCGTGGCCGAGGCCGCCGCGCAGGGTGCGAAGCTGGTGCTGCTGCAGGAGCTGCATAACGGCCCGTACTTCTGCCAGCACGAATCGGTGGACGAGTTCGACCTGGCCGAGCCGATCCCCGGCCCGAGCACCGAACGCCTGGGCGCGCTGGCGAAGAAGCACGGCGTGGTGATCGTCGGTTCGCTGTTCGAACGCCGCGCCGCCGGCCTGTACCACAACACCGCGGTGGTTTTCGAGAAGGACGGCACCCTGCTGGGCAAGTACCGCAAGATGCACATCCCCGACGACCCGGGCTTCTACGAGAAGTTCTACTTCACCCCGGGCGACATCGGCTTCAAGCCGATCGACACCTCGGTCGGTCGCCTCGGCGTGCTGGTGTGCTGGGACCAGTGGTATCCGGAAGCCGCGCGCCTGATGGCGCTGGCCGGCGCCGACCTGCTGCTCTACCCCACCGCCATCGGCTGGGACCCGGACGACGTGCAGGACGAGAAGAACCGCCAGCGCGATGCGTGGGTGCTGAGCCATCGCGGCCACGCCGTGGCCAATGGCCTGCCGGTGCTGAGCTGCAACCGCGTCGGCCACGAGCGCTCGCCGCTGGGCGCCTCGGGCATCGACTTCTGGGGCAACAGCCACATTCTCGGCCCGCAGGGCGAGTTCCTGGCCGAAGCCGGCACCGAACCGACCCTGCTGGTCTGCGACGTCGACCTGCAGCGCAGCGAACACGTCCGCCGCATCTGGCCGTTCCTGCGCGACCGCCGCATCGATGCCTACGGCGACCTGCTCAAGCGCTACATCGACTGACCCAAGGGTGCCCGTGAGCCTGCAGCTGCGTCCGGCCACCCCGGCCGATATCCCCGCCATCACCGCCATCTACGCGGTGGAGGTGGAAGAACTGGTCAACACCTACGAGTACGAGGTGCCGGACGAAGCGGAGATGGCACGGCGCATGGCCGACATCACCGCGCGCGGCTTCCCCTACCTGGTCGCCACCATCGACGACCAGGTCGCCGGCTATGCCTATGCCAACAGCTACCGTGCCCGCATTGCCTACCAGTGGACGGTGGAGAACTCGGTCTACGTCGATGGTCGCTTCCAGGGCAAGGGCGTGGGCAGCGCGCTGATGCAGGCGTTGATCGATGCCTGCACCGCGCGCGGCTACCGGCAGATGGTGGCGGTGATCGGTGAACCCACCAACACCGCCTCGATCAAGCTGCACGAACGTTTCGGCTTCCACCTGGTCGGTATCTTCCGCGGGCTCGGCCGCAAGCATGGCCGCTGGCTGGACACGGTGCAGATGCAACGCGCCCTCGGCGACGGCACCGACAGTGCCCCCTCCAATGAATGACGCAATGAACGACTCCTCGCAACACGCCGGCACTGAACTGCTTGCCGGCCAGCCGGTCCGCATCGTCGAACGCGACGGCGTGCGCTACACCCTGCTCGGCACGGCCCACGTCTCGCTGGCCAGCGTACAGGCAGTGGAAGAAGCCATCGGCAGCGGCCAGTTCGATGCGGTCGCGGTCGAACTGGATCCGCAACGCCTGGTCGCACTGACCAACCCGAATGCAATGGCGCAGCTGGACCTGGTCGAAGTCATCCGCAAGGGCCGCGTGGCCCTGTTCGCGGCCAACCTCGCCCTTGCCGCCTACCAGCGCCGCCTCGCCGACCAGCTGGGTATCGAACCGGGCGCCGAGCTCAAGCGTGCGGTGACACTGGCCAAGCAAAACGACCTGCCGGTGCACCTGATCGACCGCGACGTCGGGCTGACCTTCCGCCGTGTTTCGCAGCGACTGGGCTTCTTTGGCAAGATCAAGCTGATCGCCGGCCTGGGGGCCGGGTTGTTCTCCTCCGAGGACGTCGGCGAGGACGAGATCGAGAAGCTCAAGCAAGGTGACATGCTCGAGTCGAGCTTCGGCGAGTTCGCCAAGGAAAGCCCGGCGCTGTACGAGACCATCATCGGCGAGCGCGACCGCTACATGGCCACCCGCCTGCGCCAGGAGCACGACAGCGCGCAGCGCAACGTGCTCGCCGTGGTGGGCGCTGGCCATCTGGCCGGCCTGGCCCGCTATCTGGAAACCGACAACGAGCCGCCGGCGCAGTTGCGCGAGCAGCTCGAATCGGTGCCCAGGAAGCGCAACGTCCCGTGGATTACGCTGACCATCCTGGCCGTGGTGCTGGCCGGCATCGGCATCGGTTTCTGGAAGGGCGGCATGAACATGGGCGCGCAGATGCTGGCGATCTGGGCGCTGTACACCGGCGGCCTGGCCGGCCTGGGCGCCCTGCTCGCCGGCAGTCACCCGCTGAGCATCCTCACCGCCATCGCGGTGGCCCCCTTCAAGCCGTTCCGCCTGAGCATCCCGACCGGTGCATTCGCCGCACTGGTGGAAACCCGGCTGCGCAAGCCGACCTACCAGGACTTCCTGCAGCTGCGCGACGACGCCCAAACCCTGAAGGGCTGGTACCGCAACCGCGTCACCCGCATCACGTTGACCTTCATGCTGACCAACCTCGGCAGCATGCTGGGGCTGTGGCTGACGGGCTTCAGCGTTTATGGAAAGTTGGCTGGCTGAGAGGCTCCCCCTTCTCCCACGCGCACGAAGGCGGCGCAGTGCAACGGATGAAGGTGCTTTGGCCTTTCGGCATGGATTATTCACAGCCTGCCCTCACCCCAACCCCTCTCCCGTGTACGGGAGAGGGGCTTTGAGCGGCCTCCCTGCCATCCAGCTACACGATACGTCGGCAGGCGCTTCCTTCTCCTGCATGCGGGAGAAGATGGTGCAGAGCATCGGGTGAGGGAGCTTTGGCCTTTCGGTTGGATTATCCAGAGCCTACCCTCACACCAACCCCTCTCCCGTGTACGGGAGAGGGGCTTTGAGCGGCCCCGCGCTGCCATCCAACTCCATGCCAAGCCGGTGGGCGCTTCCTTCTCCCGCTTGCGGGAGAAGGTGGTGCGGAGCGCCGGATGAGGGAGCTTTGGCCTTTCGGTTGGATTATCCAGAGCCTGCCCTCACCCCAACCCCTCTCACGCATACGGGAGAGGGCTTTGAGCACCTTCAAGCCACCGCGGCGTTCACTTCGTCGCAATGAAAAGGCCCGCATCGCTGCGGGCCTTTTCAATTTCAACTTCGGGATGGATCAACTCTCCAGCGCCACGTCACGCTCGGCCGGCAGACCGCGCGCGCGACGCACCGAACGTGCGGTGCCCCGGCGCAGGTCATCCAGCAGTGCGTAGATGGTCGGCAGGAACAACAGGCTGACCACCGTCGAGAACGCCAGGCCACCGGCAATCGCGCGGGCCATCGGGTAGTACGGCGGCATGCCGTCGGCGGTCTGCGTGTTCAAGGCAATCGGGATCATCGCCAGGATCGCGGTACCCATCGTCATCATGATCGGGCGCAGGCGCTCGCGACTGCCCTCCACCAACGCATCGGTGCGCGCCATGCCACGCCGTCGCAGGTTGTTGATGTGCTCGATCATCACGATGCCGTTGTTCACCACCACGCCCATCAGCACCAGGATGCCGATCACCGCCATGATGTTCATCTCGGTGCCGGTCAGCCAGAACAACCAGTACACGCCGAAGATGGAGAACAGCACGCAGGACATGATCGCGGCCGGGAACAGCAACGATTCGAACACCGCCGCCATGATCACCATCATCAACACCAGTGCGATCACGATGGCGCGCAGCATCTGGTCCATGCCATCGAAGTTGATGTTGAAGCCGGCGCCATTGAACGTGTAGCCGTAACCCGGTGGGAACTCCATGTCGCCCAGCGTGGCCTCCACCGACTTGCGCGCGTCCTCCATCGATACGTCCTTGGCCAGGCCGGCCTCGATCCGCAGCATGGTCTGCCGGTTCAGGCGCTGGATCGCATTGGCGGCCGGGTTGACGTTGACGTCGACCATCGCCAGCAACGGGATCTCCTTGCCGGACGCGCTGCGCACCATGAACGAAGACAAGTCCTCGATGCTGTAGTGGTCCGAGCCGGCGAAGCGCACGTTGACCGGGATCTCCACATCGTCACGGTGGAAATCCCGCAGCGACGAGCCGCGCAACGCCATGCCGACGAACTGCGCCACCTGCTGCGCGCTGAAGCCGTAGGCCGCCGCGCGCTCGCGGTTCACCTGCACCGCCAGCTCGGAATTGGCATCACCGATGTCCACGCGCACGTCACGCAGCTTCGGGTTGCGTGACAGGATCGGCATGATGTCGTCGGCCAGCTCGCGCAGCGTCTGGCTGGAATCACCCACCAGGCTGAAGCGCACGCCCTGCCCTTCGCTGCCCATGCCGCCGGGCCAGCCGATGCCGATCTTGGCCCGCGCCGACTGCGGCAGGCCCTTGCGAACCTCCTCCTCGATCTTCTTGCTGATCTCGCGGTCGTCGATGTTCAGGTACAGGCGCGTCTGCGCCCAGCCCTGCTCCGAATAGCGGCTGTACACCCGCTTGACGTGAAACTCCTCGCGGTTGGCGTTGACGAAGTCCTCCACCCGCTGCACTTCCTTGCCCATCTCCTCCTTCGAGTAGGAGCCCTTCCACTGGTAGAAGATGTTGATCTCGTCCGGGTCGTTGTCGTCACCGCCACCGGCCGTGTTCATCATCGGGAACACGCTGATCGCCGAGATCAGCACGATGCCGGCCACGCTCCAGCCACGGTGCTCCAGCGTCCAGCGCAGCACGTGTGCATAGCGGGTCTGCAACCTGCTGATCAACGGTGACTTCACCGCCGGCGGCGTCTTCATGCGTGCCGACAGCATCGGGATCAGGCTCACCGCCACCAGCCACGATGCAAGCAGCGAGAAGGAGATTGTCACCGCCAGCTGCGACAGGTAGATGGTGATGATGTTCTTCTCGCCGAACATCATCGGCAGGAACACCACGCAATGGCACAGCGTACCGGCCGACAGCGCGATGGCGACGTGCCGGGTACCGATGATCGAGGCCAGCTCCGGCTGGTTGGGAAACTTCTCCCGCTCCTGGTAGATGCTCTCCACCACCACCACGGCGTTGTCGACCAGCATGCCAACCGCCAGCAGCAGGCCCATCATCGAGATGATGTTCAGACTGATGCCGGTGAAGTACATGAAGCCCAGCGTCATGATGAAGCAGATCGGGATCGCCATCGACACCATCAGCGTCGACGGCCAATGCCGCAGGAACGCGTACAGCACGATCACCGACAGCAGCAGGCCGATCGCACCGGCCTCGGCCAACGCGAGCAACGAACTGGTCACCGCCTTGCCCGAGTCGTAGGCCACCTCGACGTCGACCCCGCGCATCGCCGGGTCCTGCTCGAGCACCTTGATCTCCTGGCCCACCGCACGCGACAGGTCCACCAGGTTGGCCGAACGCTCCTTGTAGATGTCCACGCCGACGCTGGGCTTGCCTTCCATCTGCCGCACGTAGCTCATGCGCTGCGGCTGCAGGCTGACATCGGCGACATCGGACAAGCGCGTGCCTCGGTTGTTGACCGGCAGGTTGCGCAGCGCCTGCAGCTCCAGCAGCTCGCCGCGGGGCTGTACGCGCAGGCGTCGTCCATCCTCGGTGATCTGCCCTGCGGACACCGAGAAGTTGGCCGCCTGCAGCTTCTCGACCAGTTCATTCAGGGCGATGCCATGCGCGCTGATGCGGTCCTTGTCCAGCGCCACCAGCACTTCCTGCTTGGCCACGCCTTCCACTTCCACGCGCGCCACGCCCGGCAGGCGCTCCAGGTGCTGCTTGATGCTGCGCTCGATCATGTCCGCGCGCGCGGTCAGGTCCTCGTTGCTGTTCAGGCGCAGGCTGATCGCCTCCTGGTCGCTGGTGCTCCAGCGCTGCACGTAGTAGCGGCGGAAGTCATCCGGCAGCTGGTCGCGCACCGCGTCGATGCGCTCGCGCGCTTCGGACGCGGCCATGGCGATGTCGCGGCTCCAATCGCTGAACTCGACCTGGATCTGGCCGCCTTCGGCATTGGCACGCGAGTTCATCGTTTTGATGCCCGGCATCGTGGCGATGGCCTCTTCCACCGGGCGCAGCAGGTTGCGCTCGACTTCCTCCGGCGTCGAGCCTGGATAGGGCAGCGAGACAAAGAAGAACGGGATGGTGGCTTCCGGTTCGGACTCCAGCGGCAGCCGGAACGAGGCGATCAGGCCGATCACCACCATCGACACGAACAGCATGATGGTGGTGACGGGACGGCGGATGGACAGCTCGGTGATGTTCATCCGGTTCAGTCCCTGGCGCCGCCGATGGCATCGTCTTCGTGCGCGATCACCTGCTCGGCCTGCTCGGCGGCCAGGCGTGCACGACGGCCACGCTCGGCATAGAACTCATCCGGCTTGCGGTCCAGCAGGTCGTACACCACCGGGATCACCACCAGCGTCAGCAGCGTGGAGACCAGCAGGCCGCCGATCACGGTGATCGCCATCGGCGAGCGCACCTCGGCGCCCTGGCCGAACGCCAGCGCCAGCGGCAGGAAGCCGAACACCGCGCACAAGGTGGTCATCATGATCGGGCGCAGGCGCGAACGCGCACCCTCCACCAATGCCTGGCGCTTGGCCACGCCGTCCTCGCGCAACTGGTTGACCTTGTCGATCAGGATGATCGCGTTCTTCACCACCAGGCCCACCAGCAGGATCAGGCCGATGAACACCACCACCGATACCGGCGAACGCGACAGCAGCAATGCCGCCACCGCACCGACCAGCGCCAACGGGATGGTGAACAGGATGACGAACGGGTGCAGCAGCGATTCGAACTGCGATGCCATCACCAGGTAGACCAGGAAGATCGCCAGCCCGAAGGCGAACAGCAGCGAGCGGATCGATTCCCCCAGTTCCTCGCCCTGGCCACCGATGCGCATGCCGACATCGGTGCCCAGCGGATTCTTGGCGACCATGCTCTGCACTTCGGTGATGGCCTTGCCCAGGTCGATGTCACGCAGGTTGGCCGAGACGATCGCCACGCGACGCTGGTCGGCGCGGTGGATCTCGCTCGGGCCGGTGGTGGCGATGACGTCGGCCACCGAGATCAGCTCCACCGGCTTGTTGCCGCTGGGGTTGACGATCAGCCGGCGGATGTCATCCACCGAGGCACGCTCGGATTCCTGCACGCGCACCAGCACGTCGATCTTGCGGTCACGGAAGCTGTAGCGGGTGGCGACGTTGCCGCGCACCTTGTTGACCACCGCATCGGCGATCTGGCGCGTGGTCAGGCCCAGCGCGGCGGCGCGGTCCTGGTCGAACACGATCTGGATCTCCGGGAAGCCCTGCTCCACCGTCGACTTCACGTCGGCGTAATGCGGGCTCTGGCGCAGCATCGCGGCCAGGCGGTTGCCGGCCACGCGGATCGATTCGAGGTTGTTGCCTTCGATCTCGATCTCCAGCGGCGCGGCCAATGCGAACAACTCCGGCCGCGCGAAGTCCACCTGCGCTTCCGGCCACTGCTTCATGGTCTGGCGCAGGCTTTCGATCAGCGCCGGCTCACGCCGGGTGTCGCTCATCACCACCGAGAGCTTGCCGATGTTCTCGCCGCTTTCGGTCGGGCTGGCGTCCAGGCGGGTACCGGTACCGGACACGCCGTACAGCAGGCGCACGCCTTCTTCGCCGGCATGCTGGCGCTGCACTTCGCGCACCAGCGCATCGGTCCTGGCCAACGGCGTACCCGGCGGCAGCTTGGCGGTCATGTCGAAGCGGTCCTGCGCCAGCTGCGGGATCAGGTCCACGCCCAGCAGCGGCAGCGCGGCCATGGTCAGCGCGAATGCCAGCGCGGCGCCACCGAGCACCGGCCAGGGGCGCTTCAGCGCTGCCGGCAGGATCCGCAGGTAACCCGCCTCGGCACGCCCGTACGGCGCCATCGCCAGGTCACTGGCCTTGCGCATCACCGGACCCACCACCGCGGCGATGCCGCGGAAGATCCGCACCACCAGCCACGCCAGCGAGAAGAAGCCGTAGCGGAACAGCGCACCCACGCCACGCCCGGCGTAGGCCGCCGGCTTCTTCCAGCGGCTTTCCGGACGCCACGGCTCACGCACCGCCTCGGACGGGAACTCCAGCGGCGGACGCCCCTTGAGTGCGCTCAGCATCGGGATCAGCGTCATCGACACCACCAGCGACACCGCGATGGCGATCGACACGGTCAGCGCCTGGTCGCGGAACAACTGGCCGGCGATGCCTTCCACGAACACCAGCGGCAGGAACACCGCGATCGTGGTGAGCGTGGAGGCGACCACCGCCATGAACACTTCGCGCGTGCCCTTGATCGCCGCTTCCAGGATGCCCATGCCACGCTCGCGCGCCTTGGCGATGGATTCCAGCACCACGATCGAGTCGTCCACCACCAGGCCGGTGGCCAGTGCCAGGCCGCCCAGCGACATCACGTTCAGGCTCAGGCCCAGCTGGCCCATGAAGAAGAACGTGGCGATGATCGAGATCGGCAGCGACAGCGAGATGACGAAGGTGCTCCAGCCATCGCGCAGGAACAGGAAGATGATCAGGATCGACAGGATGCCGCCGATCACCGCATCGATCTTCACGTCCTTGATGGCGTGGCGGATGAAGACCGACTGGTCCTCCACCATCGTCATCTCGATGTCCTTGGGCAGCTCCTTGCGGATCGTCTCCAGGCGCTTCTCCAGCGCGTCGGCCGTGGACACCGTATTGGCGTCGCCTTCCTTGTAGATGGCCAGCTCCACCGCCTCGTGGCCGGCGCTGCGGATGACGGCCTCGCGCTCCTTGTAACCCTGCCGCACATCGGCGACGTCCTTCAGGCGCACGCTCGGCGCACCGTTGCTGGTGTCGCTGCGCAGCGCGGCGATCACGTTCGGATCGCTGCTGCCCAGGATCGCCGTCATCAGCTGCGGGTTGGTGCCGGTCGAGCTGCTGGACGAGGCGCCCGCCGTGGTGGTCAGCAGCATCTCGCGCATCTGCTCGACCGTGGCGAACTGGTTGACCGTACGCACTAGGTAACGCTGCGAACCTTCCTCCAGGCGTCCGCCGGACAGGTTCACGTTCTCCTGCTGCAGGCGCTGGATCACGTTGTCCAGCGACAGGCCCAACTGGGCCAGCTTGCGCTGGTCGATGTCGACCTGGATCTCATCCTCCAGGCCACCGCCCACCTTCACCGCCGCCACGCCGGAGACCGGTTCGAGCTTGCGCTTGAGGTCCTCGTCGGCATAACGGCGCAGCTCCATCAGGCGACGGATCGCGTCGGCCTCGTTGCCGGCGTCCTGCCGGGAGGACAATGCAAGCCGCATGATCGGCTGGGTCGACGGGTTGAAGCGCAGCAGCACCGGGGCCTTGGCCTCTAGTGGCAGCTGCAGCGTCTCCATCTTGTCGCGGACGTCCAGGCCCGCCTGCTGCATATCCGTGCCCCAGGCGAACTCGAGCACCACATCGCTCTGCCCGGTACGCGAGATCGACTTCAGCTTGCGCAGGCCCTTGACGATGCCCAACGCTTCTTCGGCCGGCTGCGAGATCAGCGTTTCCACTTCCGCCGGTGCCGCGCCCTCATAGTCGGTGCGCACCGTCAGCGTCGGGTAACTCAGGTCCGGCAGCAGCTCGACCTTCAGGCTGGACAGCGAGATCAGGCCGAACAACACCAGGGTAAGCGTCATCATCGCGATGGTGACGCGGCGGCGCGTGGCGAACTCGATCAGGTCGAAGCCACCGCCGGACGCCGATGGTCCGTGCGCACTCATTGCTTGGTCGCCCCCGCGGCCGGTGCCTGGGCGGCCGCGGCCACCTTCTTCTCCTGCCCGATGACCTGCACAACACTGCCTTCGCGCAGCGCCGCCTTGCCGGCGATCACCACCTCATCGCCGCTCTTCAAGCCTTCACGCACTTCGATCCAGCCGGCATCGTCGTAGCCCAGCTTCAACGTGGCGCGTTGTGCCTTGCCGTCGCGCACGACGTACACGGCCGGCTCACCGCCGTCCTCCAGCAGCGCGCTGCGCGGCACCACCAACGCGTCGGCACGCTGGTCGTAGTTGATGCTCAGGCGACCGAACATGCCCGGCTGCAGGTCCCCTTCGCCGGAGAACGAGGCGACCACGCGGAAGGTGCCGGTGCCGTTGTCCACCACCGGCGCGACGCGGTCCACCGTACCGGTGAACGGCTTGCCCGGCAGCGCGTCCACCGCCAGCCCGACCGCCTGGCCCGGCTTGAGCTTGGCGATCTCGCGCTCGGGCACATTCAAGGTCGCCTCCAACCGGGAGCTGTCGACGATGCGGATGATCGGCGAGTTGATCTGCACGAAGTTGCCCGGCTTGATGTCACGCGAAGCCACCACGCCGGCAATGGGTGCCACCACCGTGGTGTAGGACAGCTCCAGCGTCGCCATGCGGTACTGGGCACGTGCGTTCTCAAGGTCGTAGCGCAGCTGGTCCACGTCGGCGGCGCTGACCAGCTGCTGCTGCACCAGCTTTTCGGCGCGGTGGTAGCTGTTCTCCAGCTTGCGCATCTGTGCCTCGCTCTGCGCCACGCTCAGGCGCGCGCGGTCCGGATCCAGCCGCACCAGCGCCTGGCCGGCACTGACCTGCTGGCCTTCCTCGACCAGCACTGCCAGTGCAACGCCCGACGTCTTGGCCACCACCTGTGATTCGGCCCGGGCCTCGAGCGCGGCGGTACCGGCATAGCTGGCGGCGATGGCGCGATGGACGGCCTTGGCCACCTCGACCGGAACCGCGTCGGACGCCTTCTGCTCCTCCGGAGCCTTGGCCTTGGCCTCTTCGCCGCCTGCCTTGCATCCGCCCAGCAGCAGAGAGGTGGTAATGAGAAGTGCAGCGGCGCAGCTTCCGGTGCGGCCGTGCTGAGAGAAGAATCGCGACATCGTCAGGTCCCTGGGGATGCATTGGCGGGGTGTTGTAGCAAAGTATTGCACCACCCCACAGGGACACCATGCCCCAAAGGTCATGCCCACCCCCTACCTGCCCACAAACACTGACGCGCCGCAGCATCGGACCGGGTACCGGACCGGTAAATACGCGGGCTATACTCGGCCCGTTCCGTGTCCCCCACGGCGGAACAACAGACCCGCTTACCGGACAAGGAAACCATGCGCCCGCAGCCGCTCGCCGCTTGTTTCGTTCTGGCTTTCGCCCTGACCACCGGGGCCGCCCTCGCAGAACCGCCGTCTGATCCACCCGCCGCACCGGCCCCTGCACCCGCAGCCGCCGCGCCTGCAGCCCCCGTGGGGAACCCCGAAGCCGGACGCACCCTGGCCTATACCTGCCAGGGCTGCCACGGCATCACCGGCTACAAGAATGCCTATCCCAGCTACCGCGTGCCCAAGATCGGCGGCCAGTCGGCGCAGTACCTTTCCCAGGCGCTGACCGAATACCGCGAAGGCAAGCGCAAGCACCCGACCATGCAGGCCCAGTCGATGAGTTTCAGCGCGCAGGAAATCGCTGACCTCGCCGCTTACCTGTCCACCGTCAAATAGGCATCGCCCATGTCGAAAGCAACGCACGCAACGCGCTTGTCCATCGTCCTGCTCGCTGCCCTGGCGCTGGCAGCGTGTTCACAATCGGAAGTGGAGTCGGCCAACACCTCCGCCGGCGATCCCGGCCATGCCAGCGGCGAACACGGTTCGAGCTCCTCCGCCGGCCTGCCACAGGGCCGCATCGCCATCGGCGAACAGTTGGCCAACGCCAAGGGCAAGGCCACCGGCCAGAGCTGCATCGATTGCCACGGCGCGGACGGCAACGCCCCGATCGACCCCACCTACCCGCGCCTGGGGGGCCAGTACGGCGATTACCTCGCCCATGCGCTGCAGGCCTATCGACGCGGCGACCGCGACCACATGCTGATGACCCCGCAGGCCGCCAGCCTCAGCGACCAGGACATCGCCGACCTTGCCGCCTACTTCGGCTCGCGTCCCACCCAGTTGCGTGACCTGCACGGCATGAACTGAGCCGGCCCGGCAACCGAACCACTCCGACAGACGCAAAAAAGCCGCCCAGGGGCGGCTTTTTTGCATGCCGGCGTGTTTGATCTCGCCTGCTTGAGCCTCTCTCCCGCCAGCATGCGGGGGACTGGTGAGCGGCTGGGTTTACGCCTCAAGCCGCACCAGCCGCGGACAACCACCTCAGCGGCTGCCGTTGTCTTCCTGCAGTTCCTTCTTGAACGGGATGTCCGGTGGCGGCCGCGCTTCGGCCGGCTGCTCCTGCATGTTCGGGTTGGTCAGGCCACAGCCACCGCCGAACTGCAGCATCGACACCACGCAGGAAATCTTGCTGCTGCTGCCGGGAATCGGAATCTCGATGCTCTTGATGCCCTTGCGCACCCATTCGGCCAGCAGCGACTCGTTGGGCACCCAATACTTGTCGAACGAGGTCGGAGTGAACTCATAGGGCGGCCGCTTGAGCCAGGTACCGGACTCGGCGATACGCTCACGCGTCCAGCTGTCCGAATCACCGCCCGGTGCGCCCCGCTTCGGCTCCTGGCCCTTCTCGCCGTCCCCGGCCAGGCGCACGCTGCCGTCGGCGTTGAACAAGCTGCGGCCCTGGTCCGACTGTCCGCCGGCGCTGCCTTCCACCTGCCGTCGGGAAGCCCCCCAATCATCCCCGCGCGTGGCCGCGGCCCAACCGCCGGAGCGGTCCTGCGCGGCGGGACCGGCACCGGCACTGCTGCCGGAGCGCGACGATGCCGCGTTCGCCGCCGGGTTGCCGGCGGACGGCGCGCTGGAGGCGGTCGCTGCCGTCGTCGCACCCGTGGCAGCCGTCGACGTCGCCTGCGCAGCCCCTTCGGCACTGCGGGTCGCCGGTGCCTCCTCAACACCCGGTATCTGCCGCTCGCGCACGGCCATGCCCGGTGACTTCACCTGCACCTCGGGCGCATTCGAGCGCACCTGCGCCATCGATACCGCTTGGCGGGGCGCCGCCTCTACCTGTCGCTCGCGTACCGCGATCTCGCGCGAGCGCACCTGTACCTCGGCGCCGCGCACCTGCACGGCCGCCATCTGCACCTGCTGCCGTGGCGCGACCTCCACCTGGCGCTCACGCACCTGCATGTCGGGTGCGCGCACCTGTGCCTGGACTTCCGTCGGCTGGCGCACCTGCGAGGTCACCAGCGGTCGCTCGGTCGCCGTTTCCACCGTCCGTTCGCGCACGCGCACTTCCGGTGTGGTCACGCTGGGCAGACTCACCGCCGGCACCTGCACCGTGGGCGGGGTCAGCACGAAATCCGTGGTCGGTTGCGCGGTCTCGGTGACCTGCAGCGGTTGCGCGACGGGAGGCGCGGGCGTGCGGGTGGGACTCTCCTCCGCCGGCACAGGCGATGGCTCGGAAGCCACATCGGCCGCCGCGTCGACTGGCACGTCCTGCCCGCGTTGCGGCTGCACGGCAGCTGCCATGGACGCGGCATCGCCCGACGCTGCCGGTGCAGCCGGGGCACCCGGCGCCCCCTGTGCCTGCGGCGCACCGCCGCCTTCCGTGTCGGGAGTGCCGCGCCCGATGTATTCGACCTGCACGCGCTCGCCTTCCTCGGCGCTCGCATCCGGCGCATTGCTGCGGATCATGGCCACCCACAACAGCAACACCGCGAACAACAGGTGCAGGCCAGCGCTGAAGAAGCCGGAGAACCAGCGCAGCCCGCGCTGATCGCGCGGCGGCGGATCGTCGCCACCGTGCCAGAACATCAACGCGATGGCCTGCCACAACGGCATCAATGCCGGCACCGTGCCACGCGCGGGCGCAGCGCGCGCACCCATCAGCGCGCGCATGTCCCGGTCATTGAATTGGCTGCCACCACGCGATGTACGCGTGCGCAGCCAGTTGCTCCAGCTGTACGGCATGCCGGTGCGGCGATCGTGCAGGATGCTGGCCTGCCGGCGGCTGGCCAGCAGGTTGATCAACTCGGCAACTGACGTCACCGGCATGCGGCGCTCAACTCAGCCCGCGCTGCCGCGCGGAATGTAAGGCGCCTGGCCACTGTCGTGGTCGGTGGCATCGCGCACGGCGGTCACGCCCGGCACACGGCCCATCAAGGTCTTCTCGATCCCCTGCTTCAAGGTCACGTCGGCCATGCCGCAGCCATGGCAGCCACCGCCGAAACGCAGCAGCACTACGCCATCGGCGGACACTTCCTGCACCGCCACGCGGCCACCGTGCGAGGCCAGCTGCGGGTTGATCTCGTTCTCGACCACCCAATGCACGCGCTCCACCATCGACGCAGCGTCGCCGGGTGCCTCTCCCTTGATCTTGGGTGCCTTGATGGTCAGCTGCTGGGTACCGGCGGACTGGGTGACGAAGTCGATCTCCGCCCCGTCCAGCCACGCCACGCTGGTGGCGGCCACGTACAAGGTGAAACCATCGCAATCCACCGCCCACTCGTCACCGAGCAGTTCGGTCGGCTCGGCGAACTCCAGGCGCGCATCGGCACGCGGCGTTCCCGGCTCGACCGCGCTCAGGCGCACGCCCATGCCGGGCACGGCCTCGCGTTCGATCAACTTGCGGAAATAGCTTTGGGCGGTATCTGAGATCTGGATCATCCGGGTATTCTAGCCGTGTCTTGGTTGACGCTGATGGGACACTGATTCCAGGCGCGATACCGTTCATCAGTCCCTTGCCTTGAAGGAGGCTCCCATGGCCCCAGATCTGATCCCGCTCGTCCAGGCACACTGCATTCCCCGCCGCGGCCACGAAAACCGACTGGGCCAGGCGCGCCTGGCGGAGCTGCTGCCACAGGTCCCCGGCTGGGAACTGGCGGAGAACGGCCAGGCCCTGCTGCGCACCTTCCGCTTCGACAACTACCACGCCACGATGGCATTCGTGAACGCGCTGGCCTGGATCGCCCACCAGGAAGACCACCACCCCGACCTGGGCGTGCATTACGACCGCGCGGTGGTGCGCTTCTCCACCCACGATGTCGGCGGCCTGAGCGAGAACGACTTCATCTGTGCCGCCAAGGCATCCGCACTTACGGAGCAATGACATGAACCTGCGTCTGCTGTTGGGCGCGCTGGCCACCGCCACCGCCCTCGCCGCCTGCAACGGCTCCGACCAACCGGCCGCACCGGCCGTCGCCCCCACCGAAGTAGCCGCCGTGCAGACCCCGCCACCGGACTACCCGGCTGAGCTGGCCTGCGCCGGCGTGGGCGGCAAGAGCGTCCTGCGCGTCGTCGTCGGCCCGCAGGGCACGCCGACCGATGTCACCCTGGTCACCACCAGCGGCAACAGCCAGCTGGATGATTCGGCCATCGCCCGCGTGCGGGAATGGAAGTTCAAGGCCGCCACCCGCAATGGCCAGGCCGTGCCGACCACCATCCAGGTCCCGGTCAGCTTCAACCCGCCCCAGCCCAAGCCGGACGAGTGCTTCGCGATCGAGGAGCGTGCGCGTCGCGGCGGCTGATTGCCCCTGCCCGGCGCTTCCTCCATGCACGCCGTTTCCCTCGACAATCTCTGGGTCGCGTTCGGGCTGACCTTGGCTGCCGGCCTGGCCACGGCCATCGGCAGCCTGTTGGTGCTGTTCTCCAAGCGGCCCAACCCGCGGCTGCTGGCGTTCGGGCTGGCCTTCGCCGGCGGCGCGATGGTGTACGTGTCGCTGTCGGAGATCCTCAACAAGTCGGTCGCCTCCTTCGCGCTGGCCTATGGCGAGCGCCTGGGCTTCACCTACGGCACGCTCTGGTTCCTGGCCGGCGTGATCCTGGTGGTACTGATCGACCACTTCGTCCCCAACCCCCATGAGACGCTGGACAAGCAGGACCCCGCGTTCAAGGAAAAGAACCGCAGCAGCATCCGCCGGGTAGGCCTGCTCAGCGCGGTGGCGATCACCGCCCACAACTTCCCTGAGGGCCTGGCCACGTTCTTTGCCACACTGGAAAGCCCATCCGTCGGGTTGCCGCTGGCCTTCGCCATCGCCATCCACAACATTCCCGAGGGCATTGCCATCGCGGTACCGGTGTACTTCGCCACGGGCCGCAAGTCCTACGCCTTCGGCGCCAGCCTGTTGTCCGGGCTGGCCGAACCGGTGGGTGCGGCGATCGGCTTCTTCGCCCTGGCCGGCTCCCTGTCCAACGCCACCTTCGGCGCGGTGTTCGGCCTGATCGCCGGCATCATGGTGTTCCTGGCACTGGACGAGCTGCTACCGGCCGCCAAGCGCTATGCCAAGGGGCACGAAACCGTCTACGGACTGGTGATCGGCATGGCCACCATCGCCATCAGCCTGGTGCTGTTCAAGTGGTGAGATGAAGAAGGGGGCGATGCCCGCCCCCTTCCCTGCGCCTCACAGCCGGTCCAACGCTTCGGCCAGCTCCGGCGCCAGCGGCGCATTCAATACATAAGGTGTCTTGCCAGCGTCCAGCGCGAACTCCAGCGAAGCGGCATGCAGGAACAGGCGTTTCAGCCCGATCTGCTCACGAAGCCGCTTGTTGACCGCCGGATCGCCGTACTTGTCATCCCCGGCGACCGGGTGACCAATGTGCTGGGCATGCACGCGGATCTGGTGGGTACGCCCGGTTTCGATCCGCACCTCGCAGTACGAGTGCCCGCCCCGCCGTTCCAGCACCCGGAAGTGGCTCAACGACGGCTTGCCGCCCTGGTTGACCTGGACATGGCGCTCCCCGCCCTGACGCAGCCCCACCAGCAAGGGGGCATCCACGCTCATCACGCCATCGGGCATGCGCCCGACCAGCAGGGTCAGATAGCGCTTCTGGATGCCGCCATGGTCCTCGCGCAGCATTGCCTGCAGCTCGCTCAGGGCCGAACGCTTCTTGGCCAGGATCAGCAGGCCGGAGGTGTCCCGGTCCAGCCGGTGGACCAGTTCCAGGTTCAGGTTCGGGCGCAGCGCACGCATGGTCTCGATGGCGCCATGGCTGATGCCACTGCCGCCGTGGCTGGCCACCCCCGAGGGCTTGTTGATCACCAGCAGCTTGGCATCCTCGAAGACGATGGCCTGCTCCATGCGCTGCAGGAAGCTGGCCGGCGGCGGCGCTTTGTCTCCGACTTCACTGAGATTGACGGGCGGCACCCGCACCTCTTCGCCGGCCTCCAGCTTGCGGTCGGCCTTGGCGCGGCCACCGTTGACCCGTACCTGGCCGCTGCGGACCAGCTTGTAGACCAGGCTGCGCGGGGCACCCTTGAGCTGGCCGAGCAGGAAGTTGTCCAGGCGTTGGCCTGCCCGGTCCTCGGGGACCTTGATCATGCGCACGCTGGTCTTGCCCGCGGGCGGTGCTTGGCGGTGTTCGGAGTCAGTCATCTGCCTATTTATTCTGCTACACTCGGGGGGCGATATAAGGGTTTGATTTCGTTGGAAGTTGGTCAGGGCCAGAAGCCCCGCTCCCTACGAATCCGGCACAGTGCGCGGCCACCGCCCCCGGGGCGGCCATGTTAGCGGCTCGTCGGCGTTCCCGGCCATCGCCGGGTGTCAAAAGCACCTGAGCTGGACGAAACAAATGTCCCGTGCGACGCCCCGGCCATGGCCGGATGCGGCCGCCGGCCCTGAAACACCTAAAACAAAAATGAGAAGCGCTCCCGCGGCCTGCCGTGGTGTCGTAGCGCTGGAAGCCCAAGCCGCCCTGTCCGCGCCTGCGCGAATGGGCGGCGACCCGTGACCAGAGGCGAAACCCCATGGCGTTCCGCGCGGTAGCAGCGCGCGAGGAACGCACAATGAAGCGAATGCTGATCAACGCCACGCAGGCAGAAGAACTGCGCGTGGCCATCGTCGACGGGCAGAACCTGTACGACATCGACATCGAGCAACCGTCGAAGGAACAGAAGAAGTCCAACATCTACAAGGGCCGCATCACCCGCCTGGAGCCCTCGCTCGAGGCCGCCTTTGTCGAGTACGGCGGGGACCGCCACGGCTTCCTGCCGCTGAAGGAAATCTCCCGCGACTATTTCCAGGCTGGCGTCGACCCGCACAAGGCGGGCCTGAAGGAACTGCTGCGCGAAGGCCAGGAAGTGGTCGTGCAGGTGGACAAGGAAGAGCGTGGCAACAAGGGCGCTGCCCTGACCACGTTCATTTCCCTGGCCGGCCGCTACATGGTGCTGATGCCGAACTCGCCCTCCGCCGGTGGCGTCTCGCGTCGCATCGAGGGTGAAGACCGCGCTGCCCTGAAGGAAGCGCTGGACAAGCTCAACATCCCCGACGACATGGGCGTGATCATCCGCACCGCTGGCGTCGGCCGCGATGCCGAGGAGCTGCAGTGGGACCTGGACTACCTGCTCCAGGTCTGGCGCTCGATCGCCGAAGCCGCGCTGACCAAGCCGGCCCCGTTCCTGATCTACCAGGAGTCGCGCCTGATCGTGCGCGCCCTGCGCGACTACCTGCGCTCGGACATCGGCGAGATCCTGGTCGACACCGAGGAGCTGTACGAGACCGCGCGCGAGTTCATGCAGCAGGTGATGCCGCAGACCCTGCGCAAGCTCAAGCACTACAAGGACGACATCCCGCTGTTCAACCGCTTCCAGATCGAATCGCAGATCGAGGCGATCTACGAGCGCAACGTGCGCCTGCCCTCGGGCGGTTCGATCGTGGTTGACCAGACCGAAGCCCTGACCGCCATCGACGTGAACTCGGCCCGTGCCACCAAGGGCACCGACATCGAGGACACCGCGTTCCAGACCAACCTGGAGGCCGCCGAAGAGGTCGCCCGCCAGCTGCGCCTGCGCGACCTGGGGGGCCTGGTGGTCATCGACTTCATCGACATGTCCTCGAACAAGCACCAGCGCGAAGTCGAGAACCGCCTGCAGAACGCCCTGAAGTACGACCGCGCCCGCGTCCAGCTGGGCCGCATCTCGCGCTTCGGCCTGATGGAAATGAGCCGCCAGCGACTGCGCCCGAGCCTGGGCGAGTCCAGCCAGATCGTCTGCCCGCGCTGCGACGGCCAAGGCCGCATGCGCAGCGTCGAGTCGCTGTCGCTGTCGATCATCCGCGTGGCCGAAGAGCACGCCATGAAGGAAAACACCGGGCAGGTGCTGGTCCAGGCCCCGGTCGAGATCGCCAACTTCCTGCTCAACGAGAAGCGCGGTGCGCTGCGTGAGATCGAGCGTCGCCACGACGCGCCGATCATCATCGTCGCCGACGAGCAGCTGCACACCCCGCACTACGAAGTCACCCGCCTGCGCGAGAACGAGCTGGGCGAGGAATCGGGCAAGCCGAGCTACCAGCGTGGCACCCCGCGCAAGCTGCCGGTGCACGCCCTGACCAAGGCCCAGCTGAACATCCCGCCGGCACCGGCGGTGACCCACGTCAAGCACAGCCAGCCGGCACCGGTCCGCGAAGTGGTCGAGACCGCACCGACGCCGGCACCGGTCGCCCCCGCACCAGCCCCGGCCGCGGGCGGCGTGATGGGCTGGCTCAAGCGCATCTTCGGTGGCGAAGGCACGGCAGCCACCGCGCAGCCGGCCCAGCCGCAGCGCCAGCACGAAGGCGGTCGCAACAACCGCAATGATCGCAACCAGCGCCGCGACAACCGCAACGGCAACAACGCCCAGAAGGCCGGCAACGGCAACCGCCGCGAGGACCAGCGTCGTGACGAACGCCGCGAGGACCGTCGTGAAGAGCGCCGCCAGAACGGCAACGCGCCGCAGCAGCAGGCCCAGAACCAGAACAACGGCCAGCAGCAGCCCAAGCAGCGCAACGAACAGCAGCAGCAACAGCAGCCCAAGCAGCCGCGCAACGAGCAGCAGCCCAAGCAGCCGAAGCAGCCCAAGCAAGCCAAGCCGCAGGACGCCGACAAGGCCGTCCAGCAGCAGCCCGCTGCCGAGAAGCCGGCACGCCAGCCGCAGGCCGAAGCACCCCGCGCTGCTGCTGCCGTGACTGCCGCCGCCGTGGTTGCCACTGACATCGTCTCGACGGACGTGGCGCCCAAGGAAAAGGTGTTTGCCGCTGAAGTCGCCAAGCCGGTCGCCGTCAGCGACGCCCCACTGGTCGTGGACAGCACGGTTGCCAGCGACGATGCCAACCCGGCCGCCGCTGCCGGTGACGAAGCCGCCGGTGAAGCCGGCAGCCGCCGTCGCCGCGGCCGTCGTGGCGGCCGTCGCCGTCGTCGTGGCAACGCCGAAGGCGCCGCCGCCGGCGAGGTGCTGGGCAATGAGTCCGACGAGGACAGCATCGATGAAATCGACGATGGCGAGGTGGCGGACGTTGCCCCCCATAAGTCAGCGGCCGCCCAGCCGGAGTTCGAGTTCGATGACGAGCCGGGTGAAGCCGCTGCCGTGAAGCCCGCTCCGGCTGCAGCTCCGGCCAAGGACACCGTTGCCGCACCGGCACCGGCACCGGCACCGGCACCGAAGGCAGAAGCCGCATCCGCAACCGTGGTCACCGAGCCGGTGGCGGTCACCCGCCCGGTGGCTGAGCAGGCCGCCCCGGCCGCACCGGCGACGGTGACGCCAGTCGTCGAACCGGCCCCGGTCGTGATCGAGCCCGCGAAGCCGGAAGCCGAGGCAGCACCGGTCCTCGCCGAGGTCCCGGCTACGAAAGCTCCCAAGGCAGCGGCGGAGGCTCCGGTGACGGTTGACGCACCGGGCGTCGAAACGCCCGTCGTGGAAGCAGCGCCGCTCGCCGCCGAAGCCGCTCCCAAGGTGGAAGCCGCTGCAGCACCGGTGGTTGACGCGCCCGCGCCAGTAGCCCCCGCCGCTGTCGAAGCACCGACAAGCAGCGCGGTCGCACCGGAAAACGGCCAGCTGTTCGAAGCAGCACCGGCCACGGTCGAAGTCACCGACGCCCCGGAAACCCGGAAGCCGGAAGCCGTTGCCCACGTCGAACCGGTCAAGGTCGAGGAAAGCGACAAGGTGGAAGCCGAGTCCGACCAGCCGCGCAACGGCTGATCCCCTCGTCTCATCGCTGTAGCAAAAAGGGCGGCCACTGGCCGCCCTTTTTCATGCATGCATGGCTATTCGCCTCACCGCCGCAGCCTGCAACACCCACCACCGTTCGTGCATGCCTCCTGCATCACCGGCCCTGCCCTTCCATCCGCGGGCAAAAAGAAAGGGCGGCCTCGCGACCACCCTGCCTTCCATGCGATTGGAATTGGCTCAGAGCGCGCGGGCCGGATCACCTACGCCGTACTGCGTGGCCAACCGCGCCAGGGCGATGTTGTCCTGTACCCCCATCTTCTGGAACAGCCGCGCCTTGTGCGTATTGACCGTCTTGGCACTGAGACTCAAGCGCCGCGCGATCTCTTCCTGGCGGTGGCCCTGGATCAGCAGCAACGCCACCTCCAGCTCACGCGGGGACAGGGAATCAAATGGCGACAACTCGCCCTCCAGGTTCGACAGCGCCAGGTTCTGGGCAATGCTGTTGGCCAGGTAACGCTTGCCGGTGGCAACGTCATGCACCGCGCGGATCAGCTCGCGCGAATCGCCGGCCTTGCCCACGTACCCCGACGCACCGGCCTCCAGCAACCGCTTCGGCATCGGCCCATCCTCCAGCACCGACACGATGATGACCCGCGTGCCATGGTCGCCCTTGACGATGCGTTCGGTGATCTCCAGCCCGCTCAACCCGGGAAGGTGCAGGTCGCACAGCACCACGTCGGGGCGCAGCCGACGGATCTGCGGCAACGCGGCCTCGCCGCTGTCCGCTTCACCGACGACCTCTATGTCGGCCTGGCCGGAGAGGATCATCCGGATGCCCGTGCGCACAAGCGCATGGTCATCGATGAGAAAAACGCTGATGGTCATACCGCAGTCCTCGTACCGAGGTGATAGTTGAAGCCAGAGCCATTGCCCGCCGGGGGCACACGAGGCGACGGTCCCCACCGCCACCCAAGACCAAGGCCTTGCGTATTATCGACCAGAACCCGTCAGAACACTCTGCAACCGGGTCAGCGCTTCGCTGACCGGATCACGCGGCGCATGACCTGCATCCCGTGCCGTCACGACGCTGAAACACTGCAACGACGCCGTTGGAGCTACTATCGCGTGATGCGCGGAGCTGATCCATCAGCCCTTTTCCCCCGCGCATTTAAGACTTTTCTTAGTAAAAATCGCTGACAATCTGACAGCGGATCATGGTGCCGGAAGCGACCAGCGGCGCCGGAACATCACCGTGTGGACGCCGATCACCCAGACCAGCGCGGCACACCAGCCTCCCAGGATATCGGAGGGATAGTGCACGCCCAGGTACACCCGTGACAGGCTGACCAGCCCCGCGAAGGTGATGGCGGCCAGCAGCACCGGCCAACGCCAGCGGGTGTGCCAGGTCAGCAGCACCGCCGTGACGGCCAGGGTCATCGAGCCCATGGCGTGCCCGCTGGGAAAGCTGAACGTGCTCTCCGGGGCGATCGATTCCCACAGGCTCGGGCGTTCACGCTGGAACAGCTGCTTGCTGCCCAGGTTCAGCAGCGCCGATCCCACGAACGCGGTGGCCGCGAATGCTGCCTTGCGCCAGCGCCGGCGCAGCAGCAACACCGCCACGATCAGCACATCCAGCGGGATGACGCCCCATTCGTAGCCCAGCTTGGACAGCACCACGAAGAACGTGTTGAGCCCGGGCGTGGCCAGCCCATGCAGGTGCAACAACAGCGCATCGTCGAAATGGAAGGCTTCGGCCTCATGGATGTCGTCGGCGAGGGTGACGAACCCCGCCAACGGCAACAGCACGCCGACGAACAGCAGCACCAGCCGCCACGCATTGTGGGCCAGCCAGCGCCGTACACCGGCGGCTTCGCTCCGGGACTCAGCCGAAGCTTCGCGCATACCGGGTCTCGACGTAGTCGTCGATCAGCGCGACGAATTCCTGGGCGATGTTCTCACCACGCAGGGTCACCTTCTTCTCGCCATCGACGAACACCGGCGCGGCTGGTGTCTCGCCGGTGCCCGGCAACGAGATGCCGATGTTGGCGTGGCGCGACTCACCCGGCCCGTTGACGATGCACCCCATCACCGCCAGGGTCATGTTCTCCGCCCCGGGGTGGCTGACGCGCCACACCGGCATCTTCTCCCGCACATGGTTCTGCACCACCTTGGCCAGCTCCTGGAAGAACTCGGAGGTGGTGCGACCACAGCCCGGGCAGGCGGTGACCATCGGCGTGAACGCACGTTGGCCGGTGGTCTGCAGCAGTTCCTGGGCGACGATGACTTCCTGCGTGCGCGCCTGGCCCGGTTCCGGGGTCAGCGAGATGCGGATGGTATCGCCAATGCCTTCCTGCAGCAGCACCGCCAGCGCCGCCGACGAGGCGACGATGCCCTTGCTGCCGATGCCCGCCTCGGTCAGGCCCAGGTGCAGGGCGAAATCGGAGCGGTTGGCCAGGTCGCGGTAGACCGCGATCAGTTCCTGCACGCCACTGACCTTGGCCGAGAGCACGATGCGATCGCGCGGCAGGCCCAGCTCCACGGCGGTCTGCGCCGAATCCAGCGCCGAGCGGATCAACGCCTCGCGCAGCACGCGGCCGGCATCCCAGGGCTGCTCGCGCTGGCTGTTCTCGTCCATCAACTTCGCGGCCAGCGCCTGGTCCAGCGAACCCCAGTTGGCGCCGATGCGCACCGGCTTGTCGTACTTGATCGCGAACTCGATCAGCTGCGCGAACTGGGTGTCCTTCTTCTTGCCGAAGCCGACATTGCCCGGGTTGATGCGGTACTTGGCCAGCGCCTCAGCACAGGCCGGTTCATTGGTCAGCAGTTGGTGGCCGTTGTAATGGAAGTCGCCGATCAGCGGCACCTCGATGCCCATCATCCGCAGCTTCTCGACGATGCGCGGGATGGCGGCGGCCGATTCGGGGTTGTTGACGGTCAGCCGCACCATCTCCGAGCCGGCGCGCCACAGGTCGGCGACCTGCTTGACGCTGGCCGCCACGTCGGCGGTATCGGTGTTGGTCATCGACTGGACGACCACGGGATTGCCACCGCCCACCTTCACACCGCCGATGGTCACGGCCTGGGTGATGCGGCGGGGCCACGCGGTGGCGTCGGTGGGCGGGGTTGGGCGAGTGACGGCGTCGTACATGGGCGGCATTTTAGCGCGCCGGCCGCCTCGCGGGCATGAACCCTCCATTGCACGGCAACCGGCCCGACAGCATACGATGGCGTCCATGGAATCCCAGGACACCTCCTTCCTTCGTACCCTGTGCAGCCTGCGCTGGCTGGCCTGCGCGGGCCAGGCCGCCACCATCCTCGTCGCCACCTGGCTGCTGGGCCTGGAACTGCCGCAACAGCAGCTGTGGGCGGGCGTGTTCGTGCTGGCCCTGTTCAACCTGTACGTCCAGCTGCGCGTGCACGACTCCAACCCGGCCCCGGTCACCGCCTTCGGCCATATCCTGGTCGACGTGACGGTGCTGACCTGGATGGTGGGCTGGAGCGGCGGCATCGCCAACCCGTTCGGTTCGCTGTTCCTGATCCTGATCGCGCTGGCCGCGCTGGCCCTGCCCCTGCGCTGGACCCACGCGGTGGCGGCCGCCTGCGTCGGCGGCTATTCGCTGAGCGCGGTGTTCGGCCTGCCGCTGCAGGGTGGCTACTTCAACTCGATGGACCTGCACCTGTGGGGGGCGGCGGCCAACTTCCTGCTCTCCAGCGTGGTGGTGCTGGTGTTCTCCACCCGGCTGGCCGCCGCGCTGCGCGAGCGCGAGAACCAGCTCGCGTTGCTGCGCGAGCGCTTCGTCCGCAACGAGGGCATCGTCGCGCTGGCCACGCATGCGGCCTCGGTCGCGCATGAATTGAACACGCCGCTGGCGACGATGACCCTGCTGGTCGATGACATCGCCGAACAGGGAAACGACAACCTGGAAATGCGCGAGGACCTGGAGACCCTGCGCGGCCTGCTGGTGCAATGCCGCGAGCGCGTCCTGGCGTTGGCCGCCCCGGCCGAAGGCGCGCGCAGCCGCGCCGACGTCTCCATCGGCCATGTCCTCGAACAATGGCGGCTGGTGCGCCCGACCATCCAGCTGCGCCGCAATGCCAATGCCCCGCTCGAGCTGAAGCTGGACCCAGGCGTGGGCCACCTGCTGCAGGTGCTGCTCAACAATGCCGCCGATGCCGGCGAGCGCAGTGGACGGGCGCAGGTGGACCTGGACATCCGCGTACGTGACGGCCAGCTCTACGGTGAAGTGCGCGATTACGGCCCCGGCTTCAACGCCAACGATGCGGCGTTGCCGGGCACACTGTTCAACAGCGGAAAAACCGATGGCATGGGCGTGGGATTGGCCCTGTCCCATGCCACCATGGAGCGCCTGCATGGCGAGTTGTGGATGCGTCCGGCCGAAGGCCAGGGAGCACGCGTCGGCTTCCGCCTGCCGTTGAACACCACCGAGGTAAATGCATGACTGCTCCCGCTTCCCACGGCCTGCTGGTCGATGATGACCCGCTGTACCTGCGCACCCTGCAACGCACGCTGGCGCGGCGCGACATCCAGACCGTGACCGCCACCGACACCGTCAGCGCGCTGCAGCTGGCCACCCAGACGCCACCGGCGTTCGCCCTGGTCGACCTGAAGCTGGGCACCGAATCCGGCTTGAACCTGATCCAGCCGCTGCGCGAACTGCGCCAGGACATGCGCATCCTGCTGGTGACCGGCTATGCCTCGATCGCCACCGCAGTGGAAGCGATCAAGCTCGGTGCCGATGACTACCTGCCCAAGCCGGCGACCGTGCAGATGATCCTGCGTGCGCTGGGCGAGGACGACGAGGGCGGCGAAGAACCGGACGACGTCGAGCCGCCGGATTCGATGACCCCGATCAGCCGCCTGCAGTGGGAACACATCCAGCAGGCCCTGCATGAAACAGGCGGCAACGTCTCGGCCGCCGCACGCCTGCTCGGCATGCACCGTCGCTCGCTGCAGCGCAAACTGACCAAGCGCCCAAGCCCGGAACGCGACCCGAACCGATAGGCCCGGCAGCAGCGACTTCAGCCGCGAAGCAAGCGTCGCTGGCGAGCCCCCAAAGCCCCTCCCCGGCCCTCCCCTTCGCTGCGCGAAAGGGAGGGGGCGAAAACAAAAACGCCGTGCATCGCTGCACGGCGTTTTTGCATCAAGCTGCGCGCAACAATCAGCGCAGCAGCGCCAACGCCTCGCGCGTCACCGGATCGGCGATCTCCACCGCCTGCCCCTGCAACGCCGGCAGCAACTGGTTGGCCAACTGCTTGCCCAGCTCCACGCCGAACTGGTCGAACGCATTGATGCCCCAGACCAGCGACTGCACGTACACCGCATGTTCGTACATCGCGATCAGCGCACCCAGCGACTGCGGGGTCAGCGAATCCAGCAGGATCAAGGTGCTCGGACGGCCGCCCGGGTACTGCCGGTGCGGGTCTTCGCTGTCCTGGCCGTTGGCCAATGCCTCGGTCTGCGCCAGCAGGTTGGCCAACAGCGCCTGGTGGTTGACCATGTACGGATCATCATTGCGCACGCAACCGATGAAGTCGGCCGGCACGATGCTGGTGCCCTGGTGCAGGGCCTGGAAGAAGCTGTGCTGCACGTCGGTGCCGGCACCGCCCCACCACACCGGCACGGTGTCCACGTCGACCGGGCTGCCGTCGAGCTTGACCCGCTTGCCCAGGCTTTCCATCACCAGCTGCTGCAGGTAGGCCGGCAGCAGCGCCAGGCGCTGGTCGTAGGTCATCACCGCGTGCGTGGCGTAGCCGAGCACGTTGCGGTTCCAGATGTCGGTCAAGGCATGCAGCACCGGCAGGTTGCGGTCCAGCGGCGCACTGGCGGCGTGGGCATCCATTTCCGCCGCACCGGCCAGCAACTGGCCGAAGCGCTCGAAGCCGATGGCCAGCGCGATCGGGAAGCCGACCGCCGACCACAGCGAATAGCGCCCCCCCACCCAATCCCACATCGGCAGCACGCGCTCGGCGGCGATCTCGAACGCCTTGGCCGCGCGCTCCGGATTGGCGCTGACCGCGTACAGGCGCGCACTGCCACCCAGCCAGTCACGCAGGATCGCGCCGTTGAGCAGCGTCTCCTGGGTACCGAAGGTCTTGGAGATCAGGATGCCGGCAGTGGTCGCCGGGTCCAGTGTGGCCAGCGTGCGCTGCATCGCCGCGCCATCGACGTTGGAAACGAAATGCACGCGGAAGCGCGCGCCGCTGGCCGGACGCAGCGCATCGGCCACCAATCGCGGCCCCAGGTCCGAACCGCCAATGCCGACGCTGACGATGTCGGTGACATTGCTCGTTTCCAGTTGCTGGATCAGCCCACCCATGCGCTGCTGCACCGCCGCTGCCTCGGCGTTGGCCGCAACCGCGACCGGCGCCTGGCTGGCGTTGCCGCGCAGGGCGCTGTGCAGCACCGCGCGGTCCTCGGTGATGTTGATCCGCTCACCGCCGAACAGGCGCTGGAAGCCGCCGGTGACATCGCGCGCGGCGGCCAGCTCCAGCAACGCCTGCAGGGCGGCGGCGTCGTACTTCTGCCGTGCGAAGTTCACATACAACGGACCGACCTTGAGCGCCAGGCGTTTCACCCGGTCCGGCTCGGCGGCCAGCAGCGTGGGGATACCCGTGCCCTGCAAGCGCTGGGCGTGGGTGCGCAATACGTCGAATCCGTTGTACGTGGTCATGCGGCCTGTGTAGGGATGCTGTCGTTGGTGTGGGAAATGCGGTTGTCGCCGTCGACGTAGACCAGCTTCGGCTTGAAGCGGCTGGCTTCTTCCTCGCTCATGCTGGCGAAGGCGGCGATGATGATGATGTCGCCCACCTGCACGTGGCGCGCGGCGCCGCCGTTGAGCGAGATGATGCCGCTGCCGGCTTCGGCACGCAGGGCGTAGGTGGTGAAGCGCGCACCGTTGGTCACGTCCCAGATGTGCACCTGTTCGAACTCGCGGATGCCGGTGGCCTGGAGCAGGTTGTCATCGATGGCGATGGAGCCTTCGTAGTTCAGCTCCGAGTGCGTGACGGTGGCGCGGTGGATCTTGGTCTTGAGCAGGGAAAGTTGCATGGCAATGCCGAAAACTGCGTGTGAAAGCGCGCAGTCTAGCACCCGCATGGCGGCTTGCCCGCACTGCAACAAGCGTATTCCCGGGGACGGGGCCCGAAGACGCCGATGGCGCCACGAGGGCGCCATCGGCAGTCAGGAACAGGCATCGGCGGGACAGGCGAAGTCCCCTTGCTGCCCCATTCAGAACTCGACGTTGTCGATCAGGCGGGTGCTGCCCAGCTTGGCGGCCACCAGCGCCACGCGGGCACCGTCATGACTGTTCCCCGGCTCGCCCAGATCCGGCAGCCGCACCACCGCGTAGTCCACCTGGAAACCAGCCGCTTCCAGCTGTGCGGCGCCCTCGGCCTCGACCTGCTCGCGCGTGGCTCCCCCCAGGTAGGCCTCACGCATGGCCAGCAGCACGCGCCGGATCACCGTCGCCTGCGGACGGATCTCCGCGGTCAGGTACTGGTTGCGCGAACTCATCGCCAGGCCATCGCCTTCACGGACGATCTCGCCGCCGAGGATCTCGATCGGGAATGCCAGGTCGGTCACCATCTGACGGATCACCGCCAGCTGCTGGTAGTCCTTGCGGCCAAAAGCGGCCACGTCGGGCTGCACCTGGTTGAACAGGCGGCTCACCACCGTGCAGACCCCGTCGAAGTGACCGGGGCGGAAAGCCCCTTCCAGCAGGGCGCTCACGCCCGGCACATGGACATTGGCAGCCAGACCCACGCCAAACGGGTACATCGATTCGACCGTCGGCAGCCACAACACGTCACAACCGGCCTGCTCAAGGCCGGTTGTATCAGCCTCCGGGGTACGCGGGTAACGGGTGAAATCCTCGTTCGGACCGAACTGGGTCGGGTTGACGAAGACGCTGGAGACGATCCGGTCAGCGTGCTGGCGCGCCAGCTTGACCAGCGAGTAATGGCCGGCATGCAGGTTGCCCATGGTCGGCACGAAGCCCACGCGCAGCCCATCGCGCTTCCAGCCGGCAACGATGGCACGCAGCCGGGCAAGGTCGGTAACGGTCTCGATCATGATGCGTACGCATGCTCCGCGTCGGGGAAGGTACCGGCGCGCACGGCGTCGGCGTAGGCCTGTACGGCACCGGCGACCGAGCCGCCTTCGGCCAGGAAGTCCTTGACGAACTTGGGCCGGCGATGGCCGCTGTCCAGGCCGAGGAAGTCGTGCAGCACCAGCACCTGGCCATCGCAGTCCGGCCCGGCACCAATGCCGATGGTCGGCGCGCTGACCGCGGCGGTGACGCGCGCGGCGACCGGGCTGGGCACGCATTCGAGCACCAGCAGGCTGGCGCCGGCGGCGACCACGGCCTTGGCGTCATCGACCAGTTGCTGGGCGGCATCACCTCGGCCCTGCACGCGGTAGCCACCCAGGCGCAGCACCGACTGCGGGGTCAGGCCCAGGTGCGAGCACACCGGAATTTCACGCTCGACCAGGTGGCCGATGATGTCCAGCTTGAAGCCGGCACCTTCGATCTTGACCATCTCCGCGCCGGCCTGCAGCAGCTGCAGCGAGGCCTCCAGCGCGCGCTCGGGGGTCGCATCCGCACCGAACGGCAGGTCGGCCACCAGCAGCGCACGCTGCAGCACGCGCGACACCGCGCGGGTGTGGTAGACCATGTCGGCCACGGTCACCGGCAAGGTGGAATCGTGCCCCTGCACGACCATACCCAGCGAATCACCGATCAGGATCAGGTCCACGCCGTTGGCATCGAAGGCGCGGGCGAAGCCGGCGTCGTAGGCGGTCAACATCACCAGCTTCTGGCCGTTGCGCTTGGCGTCGGCCAGGGCCGGGACGGTCCAGGGTTTGCTGTCTGCGTGTGTGCTCATATGGGGGTAACGCTTGGTGATAAGCCGAGCATTATCCCCCTATCGGCGCGATGTCGCAGGTTTTGATGACAGCAAGTGTGTCCCGCACCGTTCCATGGCCCGGGATAAGCGCCAGCGGTGCCACGTCGGCCAGCGGCAGCAGGGCGAAGGCACGCTCGTGCAGGTAGGGATGGGGCACTTTGAGTTGCGGCAGATCGATGACCTGCTCGCCATAGAGCAGCAGGTCCAGGTCCAGCGTCCGCGGCCCCCACTGCTCGCCCGGGTTGCGGACCCGCCCGAAGGCCTGTTCGGTGGAGAGCAGCTCGGCCAGCAACTCTGGCGCTGGCAGGCTGGTCTCCACCGCGGCGGCGGCATTGATGAAGTCCGGCTGGTCCTGCTTGCCCCAGGCCGGGGTGCGGTACAGGCGCGAGGCCGCCAGCAGCCGCGTCTGCGGCAGCCGGCCCAGCGCCTGGATCGCGGCGCGCACCGTGCCGGGCGCGTCGCCGAGATTGGCGCCGAGCCCGATGCAGGCCATCACCATCGTGGCTTACTCGCCCGATACCGCGCCGCCGGGGCGACGGCGGCGACGGCGGCGGCGACGCGGCGCCTCGCCGTCCTGCTCGGCATCGACCTCGGCGTGGATCGACTCCAGGCTCGATTCCAGCTCGCGGCCGTTCTGCTGCTGGGCTTCCTGCCAGAACGCGATGTCCTGCTCATGCTCCGGCGAGGCCACCTGGCGCAACACCAGGAAGTCGAACGCCGCCCGGAAGCGCGGATGGGTCAGGGTGCGGAACACGCGCTTGCGCTGGCGCGAGGCGAAACGCGACTGCAGCAGCCAGATCTCCTGCATCGGCAGCGAGAAGCGGCGCGGCAGGGCGATCGTGCTCAACTGGTGCAGGGTCACCCGGTCGGCGGCGCGACGCTGCGCCTCTTCCGGGGCCAGGCCCTGCTTCTGCAGGCCGATCAGGGTCCGGCAGAACGCCGGCCACAGCAGCAGCGCGAACAGGAAGGCCGGCGAGACCGGCTCGTCGTTGGCCACCCGCTCGTCGGTGCTGCGCAGGCCGGCGATGACCATCCGGCGCAACGCACCGGTACGGTTGCTCTTCAGCGCGGCGGCGCTCTCCGGGAACAGCACCTGCAGCAGGCCGTAGCGCTCCAGCCCCTCGAAGCTGGCCACGCCGTGGCCGGCCAGGAACAGCTTGAGCACTTCCTCGAACAGTCGTGCCGGCGCGGCCTCATTCAATAGCGTGGCCAGGCGCGGGATCGGCTCGGCGGTCGGCCCGTCGATCTCGAAGCCCAGCTTGGCGGCCAGCCGCACTGCGCGCAGCATGCGCACCGGGTCCTCTCGGTAGCGCTGCTCGGGGTCGCCGATCAGGCGCATGCGCCGGGCCATCACGTCCTCGAAGCCGCCGACGTAGTCGCGGACCGAGAAATCCTCGATGGCGTAATAAAGCGCGTTGCAGGTGAAGTCACGGCGGACCGCATCGTCCTCGATGCTGCCGTACACGTTGTCGCGCACCAGCATGCCGTTCTCGACCTCGCGGTCGCCGCTGCCGTCATCGCTGTTGGCACGGAAAGTGGCCACTTCGATGATCTCGCGGCCGAACACGACATGGGCCAAGCGGAACCGCCGCCCGATCAGCCGGCAGTTGCGGAACAACTGCTTGACCTGCTCGGGGGTGGCGTCGGTGGCCACGTCGAAGTCCTTGGGCCGCCCGTCCACCAGCAGGTCGCGCACGGCGCCACCTACCAGGTAGGCACCAAAGCCGGACTCGCGCAGGCGGTACAGCACCCGCAGCGCATTGGGGCTGATGTCCTTGCGCGAAATGGTGTGCTGGTCGCGCGGGATGACATGCAGCGTGAATGGTGTTGTAACTGGGGAATTGATGGTGGCGCTTCCAATTGGGTTTACGGGATTGCCGAACGGCAACCAGGTGCATATACTAGCGCGCTCGCCAGACGCGACCAAACGCTCCCTTCGTCTAGTGGTTAGGACGTGGCCCTCTCAAGGCTAAAACAGGGGTTCGAGTCCCCTAGGGAGCGCCAACTCCGTCTGCGATACATCAAGAGCCCCGCCCTGCGGGGTTTTTTGTTTTGCGGCCCAGCCCCCTGCCAGGCCCCGCGACCTGCCGCGAACGAACATCCCCCCGCCCTGCCACGGCATCCTGCACTAGAATTGCCGGGCTCAAAGCCGGACCCCGCCATGCCTTTCGTCGTTACCGAAAACTGCATCAAGTGCAAACACACCGATTGCGTTGAAGTCTGCCCGGTGGATTGCTTCCATGAAGGCCCGAACTTCCTGGTCATCGACCCGGATGAATGCATCGACTGCACCCTGTGCGAGCCGGAATGCCCGGTCAACGCCATCTTCCCGGAAGACGACGTACCGGCCGGCCAGGAGGTCTTCGTCGGCCTCAACGCCGAGCTCGCCAAGGAGTGGCCGGTCCTGACCGTGCGCAAGGACCCGCCGGCCGACGCGGCCGACTGGGACGGCAAGCCGGACAAGCTGAAGCTGCTCGAGCGCTGATCGCGCCACAGCTCCCCCTATGAAAACGGGCGCCCTGGGCGCCCGTTTTCGTTGCTGGCGGCGGCCCGGCCTCAGCCGGCCAGCTTGGCCTTGAGCGCGGCGATCAGCTTGACCGCGGCCGCGTCCGTCGCCGGCATGCCGCGCGGATCCACCGCTGACACGTAGGCACCGGCATCCACGGCCACCACGCGCACCAGGAAGTTGCTGCCTTCGTAGCCGACATCATAGGAGCCCAGCAGCTGCGCACGGCTGGCGATGGTCACCCCTTCGATGCCGCCGAGGGCGTCACCCACCTTGCCGAACACCTCGTCGCGGCTGCCGGCGGCGGTGAAGCCGCTCTGCGAGGAGGCCACGGTCGCCTGCGAAGCGGCCACCGGCTTGTTGGCCGAGGCCAGCGCCGGGATGGCCGCGGCACCGGAGGTGTTGGGCAGGTTCAGATCCGGCGGGACTTCCAGCGGGCGGGCTTCCGGCGCCAGGGCGTAATCGCCGCGCGCACCGCGGTGGCAGCCGGTGGCGGCAATGGTCGCAACGGCCAGCAACGCCAGCGAAAGCACGCGAACAGTAGAGGTTTGACGCATGGGTGAATCTCCGAGGTTCAGGCCGCTGCGATCAGCGGCTGGATAGTTCTTCCAGCGCACCCACGTCGGCGGCCAGATGGTCGGCAGCAGCGTGATGCGGCGCGGAAAGCGGGAGCAGCGGCAGGCGCAGCCCGTGACCGATGCCAATGCGCTGCAGCAGCGCCTTGACCGGGATCGGGTTGGACTCGACGCCACAGAAATCGTGGTACGGCTGCAGGCGGGCATCCCAGGACTCGGCCGCCTCGTGCCGGCCGGCACGGGCCAGGTCGCACAGGGTCCGGTAAGCGCCCGGCAGGACATTGGAGCCGACCGAGACCAGGCCATCGGCACCGGCCAGGATCGAGCGCGCGGCGGTGCCGTCATCGCCACTGAGCAGGGCGAACGTGTCGCTGCGCAGCTCCAGCAGCGCCTTCAGGCGCGCCATGTCGCCCACCGCTTCCTTGATGCCGACGATGTTCGGGTGCGTGGCCAGCTGGGCCACCGTCTCCGGCAGCAGGTCGCAGCCGGTGCGGCCCGGCACGTTGTACAGCACCACCGGCAGCCCGCCCTGCTCGGCCACCGCCAGGTAGTGCTGGCGCAGCCCTTCCTGGGTCGGCCGCACGTACGGCGGGGTGACCACCAGCGCGTGGGTCGCGCCATTGGCGGCGGCACGCCGGGTCAGCGCGATGGTTTTCGCGGTACCGGACAGGCCGGTGCCGGCCATCACCGGAATTTTGCCGCCGAAGGCCGACACCGCGCTGCGCAGCAGGCTGTCGTACTCCTCGTCGGACAACGTGGCGGCCTCGCCGGTGGAACCGGCGACGACCACGCCCTGCACGCCGGCCTGGAGCTGTAATGCAAGCAGCCGCTGCCAGGCGTCAGGATCCAATGCGCCGTCTTCCCTGAACGGGGTGGCCAGCGCGGTGATGAGACCAGTAATGGACAAGGAATCGTCGCTCTTCGTGGGGGTAAAGAAGCCCGCCAGACGGCGGGTTCGTGACCAAAAGCATGTTACTTGCCGGTCGAAAGCAGGGGCAAGTATGCTGGACGCCAGTGAACGGGCCGCCAGCGGCGCCGTTCAGACTCTCCAGCATTCCGGAACCACCTTGACCGACACCACGCCGCGGCCGCTGCCGACTGAAAACCACCTCCTGATCAACGCCTACACGACGCATCCGGAGTCCCCCCTGCTGTCCGTCACCCGTCGCATCGCCGACAGCGGCTGCAACCTGGTCGACGCCCGCCTCTCCACCGTCGGCCGTGATGTCTCGGTCACCACCCTGGCCACCGGCTCATGGGATGCCGTGGCCAAGCTGGAAGCCATGCTGTCGCGCCTGGAGCGCGAGGAAGGCCTGAAGCTGGTGTGGTACCGCACCGCCGCCAAGCAGGTGCAGTCCAACCTGCTGCCGTACATCGTCGAAGTGATCGCCGCCGACAAGCCGGGCATCCTGTTCCAGCTGGCCGACTTCTTCGACCGCCAGGGCATCACCATCGAGAACCTGCAGAGCACGCGCTACCAGGCCATGCAGACCGGTGCGGAGATGTTCTCCGCGCAGATCACCATCGGCGTGCCTTCCAACATGCACATCGCGGCATTGCGTGACGACTTCCTCGAATTCTGCGACCACCTCAACCTGGACGCGATCATGGACCCGATGAAGTTCTGACATTCGCGCGCCCGTCACAGGCGCGCGGCGTTTCATGTGATTGCAATCGAATTACCCCAGGCTCCGGAAAGGATCCAATGAACATCGGCGACACCCTGGACCGCACGACCCTCGACCTCCCGCTGGCCCTGTCCGGCGGCGCCACCACCACCCTCGCCGAACAGGCCGGCCACTGGCTGGTGCTGTACTTCTACCCGAAGGACAGCACCCCGGGCTGCACCACCGAGGGACTGGACTTCAACGCCCTGCTGCCCAGGTTCAAGCGTGCCGGCGCGCAGGTGTTCGGCGTCTCCCGCGACTCGGTCAAGTCGCACGACAACTTCTGCGGCAAGCAGGGATTCAAGTTCCCGCTGATCAGCGACGCCGACGAGGCCCTGTGCACCGCCTTCGACGTGATCAAGCTCAAGAACATGTACGGCAAGCAGGTGCGCGGCATCGAGCGCAGCACCTTCCTGATCTCGCCCGACGGCACGCTCGTGCAGGAATGGCGCAAGGTCAAGGTTGCCGGCCATGCCGACGCCGTACTGGACGCCCTGAAGGCCGCCCAAGCCAAGTGACCCACCTCCCGTACCAACCCACGCCACCGCCCTGCCCCGCAGGCGCGGTGGCGTGACCCTGTCCCGCCACCAGGAATCGACGATGACCCGAGGCAAGCGCATCTACGTACTGGATACCAACGTGCTGATGCACGATCCGACCGCGCTGTTCAAATTCGAGGAACACGATGTCTACCTGCCCATGCAGGTGATCGAGGAGCTGGACAACGGCAAGAAGGGCACCACCGAAGCGAGTCGCAACGCCCGCCAGGTGAGCCGCTTCCTCAACGAGCTGATCGAGGCGGCCGGCATCAACAGCGTCAACGAGGGCGTGCCGCTGCAACGTCCGCAGGGCCTGCAGCTGCGCGGCGCGCAGAGTGCCGGCCGCCTGTATTTCCAGACCAGCCATTTCGACGCTGGCAAGAGCTTTGGCAAGGTCATCCCGGACAACGCCATCCTCGGCGCGATCCTGGCGCTGAAGGAGCAGCACCCGGAAACACCGGTGGTGTTCATTTCCAAGGACATCAACCTGCGCATCAAGGCGGCCATCGCCGGCATCGACTCGGAGGACTACGAGAACGACCGCGCGCTGGACGACTTCAGCCTGCTCTACACCGGCGCCAACGCGCTGCCGGAAGACTTCTGGAAGAAGCACACCGACGACCTGCGCAGCTGGAGCGACAAGGGCCGCACCAGCTACGAGATCCGCGCCACCGACGACGAGGACTGGCATCCCAACCAGTACGTCTACCTGCCCGGTGACGACGAGGTGGAACTGAAGGTCGCCAAGGTCGAGGGCGATGGCCGCGTCGTGCTCAGCCTGGTGGATGATTTCCGCCATGGCTCGCATTCGGTCTGGGGCATCACCGCGCGCAACCGCGAGCAGAACTTCGCGCTCAACGCACTGATGGACCCGGAGATCGACTTCGTCACCCTGCTCGGCACCGCCGGCACCGGCAAGACCCTGCTGGCGCTGGCTGCCGGCCTGGCCCAGACCATGGATACCCAGCGCTACCGCGAGATCATCATGACCCGCGCCACGGTCAGCGTCGGCGAGGACATCGGCTTCCTGCCCGGCACCGAGGAAGAGAAGATGACACCGTGGATGGGCGCGCTCACCGACAACTTGGAAGTACTCACCCACAACCAGGAGGGCGGCGCCTGGGGCCGCGCGGCCACCAACGACCTGCTCGCCAGCCGCATCAAGATCCGCTCGCTGAACTTCATGCGCGGGCGCACCTTCCTGTCGCGCTACCTGATCCTGGACGAGGCGCAGAACCTCACCCCCAAGCAGATGAAGACGCTGATCACCCGCGCCGGCCCGGGCACCAAGATCGTCTGCCTGGGCAACGTGGAGCAGATCGACACGCCGTACCTGACCGAAACCACCTCCGGCCTCACCTACGCGGTGGACCGTTTCAAGAATTGGCCGCACAGTGCGCACATCACGTTGCGCCGGGGCGAGCGTTCGCGCCTGGCCGATTACGCCTCGGAGGTCCTGTGAAACACCTGCATGTCCTGCTGTCGGCCGGCGCGATCCTCGCGCTGGCCGCCTGCACCCCGTCCAACGTCAAGCCCGGCGCCCTCGTGCCGACCGCGATCAAGGCCGGGCAATCCTGGGTGGTCACGCGCCCGGTCGTCGCCGCGCAGGTGCTGGACACCTGCTCGCGCGACAGCCCGGCCCGCCATGCCGGCGCGGTAACCGGCTACTGGGCCCCCAGCCGCAGCGATGTCGATGCGCTGGAAAGCCACCTGCCGCAGCTGTCCGCCTCGGTGCCGGATGCCGCGCAGTCCAACCGCCAGTACGTCGGTTTCGAATCCGAAGGCAGGCGCCTGATCTACGTCAACGCCTTCCCGCTGCCGGACCACAGCGAGATCAACCCCGCGCGTGAAGCCATCCGCGTCTGCGATGGCGGTCGCCAGTTCTGGGGCGCGGTCTATGACCCGCAGGCCGGCAGCTTCTCCGACGTGCAGTTCAACGGCCCGCCCGCGACGCCCTGAGTGCGAGGGACGTGGGAATACGCCTGCCCACCTGGGTCTGGATTGGTGCCGTCGCACTGTCGTGCGTTGCCGGCATGGTCAACGTGGTCGGCTTTCTCGGCTTCGAGCACCAGGCCGTCAGCCACCTGACCGGCAGCACCAGCCAGCTGGGCATGGCACTGGCCCAGCGCGACTGGCGCAGCGTCGGCCACCTCTGGGGCCTGCTGATCGCCTTCTCGCTGGGCGCCATGCTCAGCGGGCTGCTCATCCAGGACAGCACCCTGCAACTGGGGCGCCGCTACGGCGCGGCCCTTGCGCTGGAATCAATGCTGCTGTTGCTGGCCATTCCCCTGTTCAAGCAACACCAGGTGTGGGGCGCAATGTCCGCGGCCATGGCCTGCGGCCTGCAGAACGCGCTGGCCACCACCTTCAGTGGCGCGGTGGTGCGCACCACCCACCTCAGCGGCATGTTCACCGACCTGGGCATCGGCCTCGGGCATCTGCTGCGCGGCCTGCCACTGCAATTGCGACGACTGACCCTCAGCGGCCTGATCATCAGCGGCTTCCTCGCCGGCGGCGTGATCGGCGCCTGGCTGTTCGTGCGCTGGCAGTACGACGCGCTGCTGGTCCCGGCCCTGCTGACCGGCCTGACCGGCCTGGGCTACGTGCTGTATCGCCAATGGGCGCTGTTCCGGCATCACTGAGGCAGGCATCGCGCAAACACTGCACAATCGGCGCATGACTCCTTCCACGCCCGTTTCCGCCCTGACCATCGCCGGCTCCGACAGCGGCGGCGGCGCCGGCATCCAGGCCGACCTCAAGGCCTTTGCCGCCCATCGCGTGCACGGGCTGTCGGCCATCGCCGCGCTGACCGCGCAGAACACCCGCGGCGTCACCGCCGTGCATGTTCCGCCGCTGGGCTTCCTGCGCGCGCAGATCGACGCCTGCTTCGACGACTTCGACATCCATGCCGTCAAGCTGGGCATGCTGGCCAATGCCGAGGTGATCCATCTCGTCGCCGATGTACTTGAGCAACGCCGTCCCGCCCACGTGGTGCTGGACCCGGTGATGGTCGCCACCAGCGGCGCCAAGCTGCTCGAAGACAGCGCCCTGCAGGCCATGCGCGAACGCTTGGTACCGCTGGCTACGCTGCTCACCCCCAACACACCCGAGGCCGAGTTGCTGCTCGGCCGACGCATCACCCATGCCGGTGACGCCGAGGATGCCGCCGCCGCATTGATCCAGCTCGGGGCCGGCGCCGTCCTGCTCAAGGGCGGCCACCTGCACGAAGGCAGCCGCGTCATCGACCGCTATTTCGACGGTGTCAGCAGCGAGGAGTTCAGCCACGCACGACTGCCGGTGGACGCGCATGGCACCGGCTGCACGCTTGCCTCGGCCATCGCCGCCCAGTTGTGCCGCGGCCTGAGCGCGGCCAACGCCTGCGAAGCGGCGATCGACTACGTCGCACGCGGCCTGCGCGGCGGCTACCTGCCCGGCCGCAGCGAGGTCATGGTGCTGGATCACTTTGGCGCGGCACCTTCCGCATGATCGGGCAGGCCCGCTTGGACGTCACCACGACCGATGGGCACCGCTTCGAACTGCTGGCGCAGTTGCCTGACCGTCCCATTGCCAGCCTGCTGTGGCTGCCCGCCCTGGGCGTCGCCGCCCGCCACTACCTTCCCTTCGCCGAAGCATTGGCGGCACGCAACATCGCTGTGTTCCTGCATGAGTGGCGTGGCAACGGCAGCAGCAGCCTGCGCCCCGGCCGCCACCAGGACTGGGGCTACCGCGAGCTGCTGCAGCACGACCTGCCCGCCGCCCAAGCCGCGCTGCACGCTGCGCTGCCGGGCCTGCCGATGCGCCTGGGCGGGCACAGCCTCGGCGGACAGCTCGGCAGCTGTTACGCCGGCCAACGGACCGACGAACTGGATGCGCTCTACCTGGTCGCCAGCGGCACGCCATGGTGGCGCAGCTTTCCCCCGCCCCGTGGCTACCTGCTGCCCTTGGCCTATCGCTTCCTGCCCTGGCTCGCCGATCGCAATGGCACCCTGCCCGGACGTCGCGTGGGTTTCGGCGGCACCGAGGCCCGCGGCCTGATCCGCGATTGGGCCCGCGTCGGCCTCAGCAACCACTACGCCGCCGCAGGACTGGATGCTGACCTGGAGGCAGGGCTGCGCCGCATCCAGGCGCCGGTCGCGGCCGTTGTGTTCGATGCGGACTGGCTGGCACCGGCCAGCTCCATGCGCGCCCTGTTGGCGAAGATGCCGGCTGCTCCAAGCACGCTGCAATTACTCTCTTCGGCCCAGCTCAACGCCCGTGCAGATCACTTCCACTGGATGAAATCTCCGCAGGCCGTCGCCTCGGCATTGCTTCATCACGATGATTAAGAAAATTTCACAAAGGCGTTGACGCAGCCGCAGCATATCCGCATAATCTCGCTCCTGACGACGCGCCCGTAGCTCAGTTGGATAGAGTACCTGGCTACGAACCAGGCGGTCGGGAGTTCGAATCTCTCCGGGCGCACCACGTCAGAAAGCAGAATTCAATTCTGCATGCTTCAAAACCTAATGAAATATGCGCCCGTAGCTCAGTTGGATAGAGTACCTGGCTACGAACCAGGCGGTCGGGAGTTCGAATCTCTCCGGGCGCACCATTTCAATAAAAAACAGCAGGCGCAGCCTGCTTTTTTTATGCCCGTCGTCCGGGCAGCCCTACCTACCCCCCTCCCTCGCACGCGCTCGCGCCGCCGCAAGGCAGCCGCGCGCACCCGGCACGAAACAGCCCTCAGACGCGCGCGATCACAGCGCCACGCGCAACATACAGCTCCGCCGCCACCCCAGGCCGCCTGCATCACCCAGGCAGGCGTGCACACACTGACGCGCACCAAGCAAGGCAACAGGACAGCGCACCACTCGCCACCACGGCACCCTGCCGCTTCGTGTTTCGCCGTGCGCATCACGCATGCAGATCCCGCCTGAGAACGCTCTCAAGGACATGCCCGAAACAACGCACGCAATTCACCACGACATCAACTCAACCCACCCTCAGCACTGATGACAACGAAGCCGGCAGGCTTCGAACATACGCGCATGCATCGCACCCCGAGGCAATATCACGGGCAATAAAAAAGCCCCTGAAAAGGGGCTTTCTTAGACTGGCGGAGTGAGAGGGATTCGAACCCTCGATAGAGCTTTTGACCCTATACTCCCTTAGCAGGGGAGCCCCTTCGGCCTCTCGGGCATCACTCCGTTTTTCTTGCCCGCTGCGTATTCCGTAGCGGGGCGCGAAGAATAACGTTAAACGAGGTGAAAGGTAAACCCTTATTCGGAAGTTTCTTCACTTCCCGATGCACCCGCATCATCGCCACGCTGGATGCGCTGGAAAATCTCCTCGCGATGCACTGCCACATCCTTCGGCGCGGTGATACCGATACGTACCTGGTTGCCCTTGACACCGAGCACGGTCACGCTGACCGAGTCGCCAATCATCAGGGTTTCGCCTACACGGCGAGTCAGGATCAACATTTTTGCGAATCTCCATGGAACCGGGGGGCTTCCCGCCGGCATTGGCGCGCTTTGAAGCGATGCGCCCCACGACAAAGGGAAAAGACTCCCAATGTTAACGGCAGGGCGCAAAGACCTTCAAGGCGGATTTCTGTTCATGTTCAGGTCAAATGCGGCTTTATCCACGCCAGCACACCGTCAAGGGCCGACACGAGCTTCGGACCATCCTCACCGCCACCCTGGGCCATGTCTGGACGGCCGCCGCCCTTGCCTCCAATCTGACCGGCGACATGGGAGAGCAGTTCCCCGGCCTTGACCTTGCCCAGTGCGGCGCCGTTCACACCGGCGACCAGCGCCGCCTTGCCGTCCTGCACGCCCGCCAGCAGGATCACCGCATCGCCCAGCTGCTGCTTGAGGCGGTCCATGGCGTCGCGCAGGGCCTTGGCGTCAAAGCCTTCCAGGCGGGCGGCAAGCACCTTCACGCCGCCAACCTCGATGGCCGAGGCGCCCAGGTCCTCGGTCGCACCGGAGGCCACCTTGGCCTTGAGTGCTTCCAGCTCGCGCTCAAGCTTCTTCTGGCGCTCGCCCAGCTGGCGGATCTTCTCCACCACGTCCCCTGCACTGCCGCCCAGCAACTGGGCCGCATCATGCAGGCGCTGCTCCTCGTCGGCCACGTAGTCCAGCGCGCCCTGCCCGGTCACCGCCTCGATGCGGCGCACGCCCGAGGACACACCGCCTTCGGAGGTGATCTTGAACAGGCCGATGTCACCGGTGCGCGACACGTGCGTGCCGCCGCACAGTTCGGTCGAGTACTCGCCCATCTTCAGGACACGCACGTGCTCGCCGTACTTCTCGCCGAACAGCGCCATCGCACCGAAATCCAACGCTTCCTGCATGCCCATGTTGTGCACTTCGGCCGCATTGTTGGCACGCACCTGCTCGTTGACCTTGCGCTCAATGACAGCCAGCTCTTCAGCCGTGATCGGCTGGAAGTGCGAGAAGTCGAAGCGCAGGCGATCCGGTGCCACCAACGAACCCTTCTGCTGCACATGGGTGCCCAGCACTTCGCGCAGGGCCGCGTGCAACAGGTGGGTAGCGGAGTGATTGAGGATGGTGGCGCCACGACGCTGGGCATCCACCTGCCCGGCCAGCACGTCGCCGATCTTCAGGGCACCCTGCTTCAACGTACCGACATGGCCGTGGAACTGGCCCGCGAACTTCTGCGTGTCGCCGACGGCGATCTGCAAGCCGTTGCCCACCAGCGTACCGGTATCACCGACCTGGCCACCGGACTCGGCGTAGAACGGGGTCTGGTCAGTCAGCACGATGACCTCATCACCGGCCTGGACGCTCTCCACCGGACGGCCATCCTTGAGCAGCGCGACCACGGTCAGGCCATCAGCCTGCAGGCGATCGTAGCCCAGGAACACGGTCGGCTTCAGCGTAGCGACCAGTTCGGCGGACAGCGTCACGCCACCACCGAACTTGCCGGCTTCGCGGCCCTTGCGGCGCTGGTCTTCCATTGCGGCGTCGAAGCCGTCGGTGTCCACCGTCAGGTCACGCTCGCGCGCGATGTCCTGGGTGAGGTCAAGCGGGAAGCCGTAAGTGTCGTACAGGCGGAACGCATCCACGCCCGGGATCACGCCATCGCTCACCTTGGCGGCGACGTCGTCGAAGATCTTCATGCCGGCGTCGAGGGTTTCGGCAAAGCGCTCTTCCTCGGCCTGCAGGGCACGCACGACCGTATCGGCCTGCGCCGGCAGCTCCGGATAGGCCTCGCCCATCTGCTCGACCAGGGTCGGCACCAGCTTGCTGAAGAACGGCTGGCGCACGCCCAGCATCCATCCATGGCGCAATGCGCGGCGGATGATGCGGCGCAGGACGTAACCACGGCCTTCGTTCGACGGCAGCACGCCATCAACGATCAGGAACGAACAGGCGCGGATGTGATCGGCGATCACGCGCAACGACTTGTTCTCCAGGTCGGCCGTGCCGGTCAGCTCGGCGGCCTTGCGGATCAGCGCCTGGAACAGGTCGATTTCATAGTTGGTATGCACATGCTGCAGGATCGCCGCCAGGCGCTCCAGGCCCATGCCGGTATCCACGCACGGCGCCGGCAGTGGCTGCAGCGAGCCGTCAGGTTGGCGGTCGAACTGCATGAACACCAGGTTCCAGATCTCGATGAAGCGATCACCATCCTCGTCCGGCGAGCCCGGGGGACCACCGGCGATATGCGCACCGTGGTCGTAGAAGATCTCGGTGCAGGGGCCACACGGGCCAGTGTCGGCCATCTGCCAGAAATTGTCCGACGCGTACGGTGCACCCTTGTTGTCGCCGATGCGCACGATGCGCTCTTCCGGGATGCCCACCATGTCACGCCACAGCGCATGGGCTTCGTCGTCGGTGTGATAGACGGTGACCAGCAGGCGCTCGGCCGGCAGTTTCCAGACCTGGGTCAGCAGCTCCCACGCCCAGGCGATGGCTTCCTTCTTGAAGTAGTCACCGAAGGACCAGTTGCCCAGCATCTCAAAGAACGTGTGGTGACGAGCGGTGTAGCCCACCGAGTCGAGGTCGTTGTGCTTGCCACCGGCACGCAGGCAGCGCTGGACGTCGGCCGCGCGCACGTAGCTGCGCTTTTCCGCCCCCAGGAACACGTCCTTGAACTGCACCATGCCGGAGTTGGTGAACAGCAGGGTCGGGTCATTGCCCGGAACCAGCGGCGCCGACGGCACGATGGTGTGGCCCTTGCTCTTGAAGAATTCGAGGAAATCGCTGCGGATCTGGGAGGTAGTGAATTTGACAGGTGTATTCATGGGGACTGGCAATAAGCTGGCAGACGGGTCCCGACCACCCTGGCGGGCACGGGAATTCGGGACAACCGAAACCCTGAAAGGGTATCAGGCCCAGCCCTCTCAGTCCTCTGGATCGTATCGGGTGGCACTGCGGATACAGCTGCCGTCAAACCCGCGCCGGGCCAACAGGTCGGCGGCCTTGCGCCGTTGTGGCAGTTCCTGCGGGCCGTCCTCGCCAAAACGGCGGCATACCAGCTCACGGGCGTTCTCCGCCCAATCGCCCTCGAACGTGGCCATCGCGGCCTCGATCTGCTCCCCGCTCAACCCATGGGTGCCCAGTTCGGCCCGGATATGCAACGGCCCATAGCCGGTATTGGCCCGGTTGCGGACCAGCGCTTCGGCGAAGCGGGTATCGTCCTGCCAGCCCTCCTCGGCCAGCCGGTTCACAGCGGCGTCCACCGCTTCGGCCTCGATGCCCCGGGCCTTCAGCTTGCGGCCAAGCTCCTTGCGCGAATGCTCGCGGCGCACCAGCAGGCCCAGCGCCCGCTGCAAGGGGGTCTGCTCACGACGGCGCTTGCCCTTGCCGGCCGCTGGCTCCTCAAATTCGCTCATTGCGTCCATCACCCTCCAGGATGGCGCCATCCCTGGCACAACGGCTCCTGGATAAAATGCCGCGGGAGCGGGACGACGTCACTGACGATGCGCCGCCCGCCCCCACGGGAAACTCATTCCTCGTCCTGCTCGTCGTCGCCTTCTTCACGCGCAGCTTCGGACGGCTGGAACTTCTCGCGCAGCTCGGCTTCCAGGCGCGCGGCGACCTGCGGGTTGTCGCGCAGGTAACCACGGGCGTTGTCCTTGCCCTGGCCGATGCGCTCATCGCCGTAGCTGTACCAGGCACCCGCCTTCTCGACGAGCTTGGCGTCCACGCCCATGTCGATCAGCTCGCCTTCGCGCGAAATGCCCTCGCCATAGAGGATCTCGGTGATGACCTGCTTGAACGGCGGGGCCAGCTTGTTCTTGACCACCTTGATCTTGGTCTGGTTGCCGATGATCTCGTCACCCTTCTTGATCGCGCCGATGCGACGGATATCCAGGCGCACCGAGGCGTAGAACTTCAGCGCATTGCCGCCGGTGGTGGTTTCCGGACTCTGGCCCGGCATCATCACGCCGATCTTCATGCGCAGCTGGTTGATGAAGATCACCAGCGTGTTGGAGCGCTTGATGTTGCCGGTCAGCTTGCGCAGGGCCTGGCTCATCAGGCGGGCCTGCAGGCCCGGCAGCTGGTCGCCCATCTCGCCTTCGATTTCCGCCTTCGGGGTCAGTGCAGCCACCGAGTCGATCACCAGGATGTCCACCGAGCCCGAACGCACCAGCATGTCGGCGATTTCAAGTGCCTGTTCACCGGTATCGGGCTGGGACAGCAGCAGGTCATCCACGTTCACGCCCAGCTTGGCGGCGTAGATGGGGTCCAGCGCGTGCTCGGCGTCGATGAAGGCGGCGGTGCCCCCCAGCTTCTGGCACTCGGCGATGGCCTGCAGGGTCAGGGTGGTCTTGCCGGAGGACTCCGGGCCGTAGATCTCAACGACGCGGCCCTTCGGCAGGCCACCGATGCCCAGCGCGATATCCAGCATCAGCGAGCCGGTCGGGATGGCCTCGACAGGCTCGACCACACGGTCACCCATGCGCATCACCGAACCCTTGCCGAACTGCTTTTCGATCTGGCCCAGTGCAGCGGCGAGCGCGCGCTTCTTGTTCTCGTCCATCGGGTTCGTCCTCGTCGTTGATTTCGTAGATTTCGTCATGGGGTCCACTGTAGGGGTGTCGTATCGCAAAGGCTGAGACTGGCGGCGAGACGACAAAATTATTGGGTCGGCAAGGATACCGGCAGCAGCACAACCAGCCCTCTAACGTAAGAAAAACAGGTGGTTATGGCTGCGCAATCCGTCCCCATCAGCGGTTTGGCCGGAGCAGGCCGCAATACAGGCCTTCGATCGAGAAGTCCTGGTCGGGCAGCACTTCGATCGGCGCGTAGTCGGGATTGCGGGGCAGCAGGCGGATGCGGTCCTTGGCGATCTTGAGCAGCTTGACCGTGATCTCCTCATCGATCCGCGCCACCACGATCTGGCCCGAGCGCGCGTCACGGGTGCGGTGCACGCCGATCAGGTCGCCATCGAAGATGCCCTCGTCGATCATCGAATCGCCCTGCACCTTGAGCAGGTAGTCCGGCGCCGGCGAGAAGAACACCTTGTCCAGCACCACGAAGTCATCCGAACCGATATCCGCGCCGATCGGCAGGCCCGCGGCCACGCGCCCCAGCACCGGCAAGCGCAGGATCTGGTCGTTGGCGGCAGGCAGGGCCGGCATGGCGGCGTCTGTCCCGGCCGAGGGGCGTACCACGCGGATACCACGCGCCCGACCCGGCACGCGCTCGATGGCGCCGGCCGCTTCCAGGGCATCCAGGTGATATTGGGCCGAGCGCACGCCCTTGAAGCCAAAGGCACGTGCGATCTCGGTCTGCGATGGAGGCACGCCCTCGGCTTCGATGCGCTCGGCGATCAGGTCGAGGATGGCCTGCTGGGTATCGGTCAGGTTCATGGTTAGTAGTATTGCTACTAATAAAACCCGCCGTCAACAGGGCAGGAGTTCAGTTGGCTGAACCGCCACGACGTTCCGGCCGGCCAGGACTTCATCCCGGCCTGAATGCCCTCACAGGGTTTCCAGGCCGCGCAGCGCGGCGCCCACGGTCTGCCGTCGCACGGCTTCGCGGTCACCCTCGAAATGGAACAACTCAGCGCGGGTGTAGCCCCCGCGACGCTTCCAGCCGATCCACACGGTGCCAACCGGCTTGTCCTCGCTGCCGCCACCCGGCCCCGCGATGCCGGTCACCGCCACGGCTACGCTTGCACCCGAGCGCACCAGTGCGCCGGAAACCATCTCGATCACGGTTTCGCGACTGACCGCGCCATGGCTTTCCAGCGTCTGCGGGCTGACGCCCAACAGTGCCTGCTTGGCCTCGTAGCTGTAGACGACCATGCCGCTGTCGAACCAGTCCGACGAGCCCGCAACGCCGGTCATGGCCTTGGCGATCCAGCCGCCGGTGCAGCTCTCGGCGGTGACCACGTGATCACGCGCCGCGCGCAGGCGCTCACCCAGCTGGGTGGCCAACTGTTCCAGGTCGAAGTCGGAGGGAATGCTCATGGGAACGTCCGTGGGGGATGACAGCGTTGTAACGCAAATCACCGCCGGATGCGCCCCTTTGCCGAGCCCTGGATGGAAGAAGGGCCGCTTGGCGGCCCTTCGATGTCACCACTCCGGTTCCGGCTCCGGCAGCAATGCGCGGATCACCGCACCGTCGGCGCCGGCCGCCAGTTTCTCCGCCTCCGCAATGGGCAGGTCTACTTCGATCAACCAGCCCTCCTCGTCGGCCTGCTCGCTGCGGATCACCTCCAGCTGATGCAGGCGCGAACGCAGGCGGCCCGCACTGGGCGGCAGCCGGATCGTGCCGGTCACGTGCTGCAGGCCGAGTCGACGGCCCAGCACGGATTGCAGCAGTTCCAGCCCGCGTCCGTCGCGCGCCGAAATCCAGACGCGCTCGCGGCGAGACTCATCCGGCACGCCGTCCTGCGCGTCATGACGCACCTCGGCACCTTCGATCCGGTCGATCTTGTTGAACACCAGCAGCTGCGGCAGCTCGCCGGCACCCACCGCCTGCAGCACCTCGTCGACCTGCGCGATGCGCTCCTCGCGCAGCGGATCGGCCGCATCGACCAGGTGCAGCAGGAAGTCCGCCTCGCGCGCCTCGGACAGGGTCGAACGGAAGGCCGCGACCAGTTCGTGTGGCAGATCGCGGACGAAACCCACGGTGTCGGCCAACATCGCCTTGCCGCCGGGCAGCGCGATGCGCCGCACGGTCGGGTCGAGCGTGGCGAACAACTGGTCCGCCGCATACGCACCCGCACCGGTCAGTGCATTGAACAGCGTGGACTTGCCGGCGTTGGTGTAGCCCACCAGCGCCACGCGCGGCATTTCACTGCGCACGCGCGCGCGACGCATCTGGGTACGCTGCACTTCGACCTTTTCCAGGCGCTTCTGCAGTTGCTCCACACGCTTCTGCAGCAGGCGCCGGTCGGTTTCCAGCTGGGTTTCGCCCGGGCCACGCAGACCGATGGAACCGCCACGCTGGCGCTCCAGGTGGGTCCAACCGCGGACCAGCCGGGTGGCCAGGTGGCGCAACTGCGCCAGCTCGACCTGCAGCTTGCCTTCATGGCTGTGCGCACGCTGGGCGAAGATGTCCAGGATCAGGCCAGTACGATCAATCACGCGCCGTTCCAGGAAGCGCTCCAGATTGCGCTCCTGCACGGGGGTGAGCTGATGGTTCACCAGCACCAGGTCGGCGCCGGTGGCGTCGGCCGCAGCCTTCACCTCGTCCAGTTTGCCGCTGCCGATCAGCGTGGAGGGGTTGGGCCGATCCATGCGCGCGGTGATGGTCGCCGCGATGCTGGCACCGGCGGAGCGGGCCAGATCGGTGAACTCCTCCAGCACATCCTCTTCCAGCCGCCCTGCATGCGGCTGGATCAGCAACGCATGTTCGCCCCGTTTCGAGCGGTCAAACATGCGCCGCCACCTGCTTATTCGTTGTCGTCATCGCCTGCCTGGGAACTGCTGTCGGCGGACTGCACGTAACCACCGCCCGGGCCAACCTTGACGTTGCGCGCCGGCACCACGGTGGAGATGGCGTGCTTGTAGACCATCTGGCTGACGGTATTGCGCAGCAGCACCACGAACTGATCGAACGATTCGATCGTGCCCTGCAACTTGATGCCATTGACCAGGTACACCGAAACCGGCACGCGCTCGCGGCGCAATGCGTTCAGAAACGGATCCTGCAAAGACTGCCCCTTGGACATCGTCTACTCCTCGTTATTGTTCTTATGGGCCGGATGGCCGGCACTCCCCTGCCGATCCGGAACCCCGATGGTAACACCGGCCGGGGGCCTCTCAGTTTCCCAAAAACAGCGAAACCGCGTTCCGCAGGCGGTCCATTTCGTGCTGCGGGTCAAACCAGCGGGCATCCAGTTCGCCACGCAACCAGGTCAACTGACGCTTGGCCAGTTGGCGGGTGGCGAAGACCCCCTTGTCACGGAACTCGGCCACGCTGCCCTGCCCGTCCAGGAACTGCCAGGCCTGGCGATAGCCGACCGCGCGGATGGCCGGCAGGTCCAGCGGCGAGGGCACCTGCGCCATCTGTGGCAGGGCCCGCAGCCCACGCACCTCATCAAGGAAACCGTGCTGGAGCATCAGGTCGAAGCGCTGCTCGATGCGTTGGTGCAGCACCGAGCGGTCCGCCGGTGACAGCACCAGCTTGAGCACCCGCGCCGGCAGACGGGCGATGCCGGGCTGGGCCTGCCAGTAACTGATCGGCTTGCCGGTCAGGCGATAGACCTCCAGGGCCCGCTGGATGCGCTGCGGGTCGGTGGCATGGATGCGTCGCGCGGCCACCGGGTCGATCCCCGCCAGTTGCGCGTGCAAGGCTGCCCACCCCGTTTCCCCTGCCTCGGCGGCGATCTGCGCGCGCATGGCCGGATCCGCCTCGGGCATCGGCGACAACCCCTGCAGCAACGCCCGGAAGTACAACCCCGTTCCACCGGCGAGGATCGGCAACTTGCCGCGCGCGACGATGTCACGCACCGCGGCCGCGGCATCGGCGGCGAACTCCGCCGCCGAGTACGTCTGCCACGGGTCGCGCAGGTCCAGCAGGTGATGGGGAATGCCCGCCTGCTCTGCAGCATCCGGCTTGGCTGCGCCGATCTCCAGGCCACGATAGACCAGCGCCGAGTCGACGCTGACGATCTCGCCGCCATGCGCCTTGGCCAGGGCGATCGCCGCCGCGGTCTTGCCGGAGGCGGTCGGGCCCATCAGGGCGATGGCCAAGGGCCGCTGGTCGACGGCCATCAATCCTCGTCCGGCCAACGCGGCATCGCCGGCGTGCCGGCTCGCGGCGCCGGTACCGCATCGACTGCAGCCAATACTTTCAATGCATCCACGGTCGCGGCGACATCATGCACGCGCACGATCTTCGCGCCGCGCTGGACCGCCAGCAGGTGCGCCGCCAGCGAACCGGCAACCCGCTCGGCCGCCAGCGCACGCCCGGTCACATCGCCGATGCAGCGCTTGCGCGAGAAGCCGGCCAGCACCGGCAGGCCGAGCGTCAGCAGGCGCTCCTGGGCCGCCAGCAGCGCGAAATTCTGCGCGCTGTCCTTGTTGAAGCCATAGCCCGGATCGACCACCAGCCGGCTACGGGCAATCCCCGCCATCTCCGCGGCGAACACGCGTTCGGCAAGGAAGCGCTGGACGTCACCGGCAATGTCGTCATAGGCCTGCGCCTGCCCTGCCGCGTACGGCCCACCCACCGCATGCATCAGCACCACCGCTGCGCCGGCGCCGGCCACTGCATCCATCGCCCCGGGCTGCTGCAGCGCCTGCACGTCATTGACCATCCCGGCGCCGACCGCCAGCGCCGCCTGCATCACCTCCGGCTTGAAGGTATCCACGCTCAGCGGCACCCCGGTACGTTCGTGCAGCGCGGCGATCACCGGCGCAACGCGATCGATTTCCTCCTGCACCGATACCGGCGTGGCACCCGGGCGGGTCGACTCCCCCCCGATATCGAGCAGGTCCGCACCCTGCTCCACCAGCGCCAACGCGTGTGCGACCGCGGCGTCCACGCTGAAATGCTGGCCGCCATCGGAGAACGAATCCGGGGTGACGTTGACGATGCCCATCACCTGCGGGCGGTCCAACCGCAGCTTGCGGCCGGCGCAATCAAGCATGGGGGCGATATCGAACATCAGCGCTTGTTCCTCGAACGGATCCTGTTGCCGATCAGGCTCAACCCCACACCCAGCACCACGCCAACGAAGATGCCGGTCAGGTAGTTGCCGGTCTTCACCCCGAAGGCAACGCCGGCCACGGTCGCGATGACCATTTCCGGCATGTTGAGCGGTGGTGGTTGCTGCGGCTTGGGGGTGTTCATGTCGGTACCGGGATAACAGGAGTCGCGCCTATTCTCGCCCAGCGCGGGGTGACCGCAAACGGAAACGGGCCGGAAGACCGGCCCGTTTCGTCACGCTCATCACTGGACGGTCAGTGCTGGCCGGCCGGATCGGTGATCGGCGTCACCGGGCGCTGGTCGTCGCCGCCCTTGCCGTCACCGGTGCGGTCGTTGTTGCCAGCCTTGGCCACCCAACCGGCCGGCGGCGACGGCTCACGGCCTTCCATCAGCGCCTTCACCTGCTCGGCGTCGATGGTTTCCCATTCCAGCAGCGCCGCGGTCATGGCCTCGACCACGTCGCGCTTTTCTTCCAGAATCTTGTAGGCAACGGCGTACTGCTCGTCGAGGATGCGACGGATCTCCGCGTCCACCTTCTGCTGGGTAGCCTCGGAAATGGTCTTGTTGTGCATGCCATAGCCGCCTTCGTCATCGGCGTAGACCATGGTGCCCAGCACATCGGACATGCCGTACTTGGTGACCATGCCGCGGGCCAGCTTGGTCGCACGCTCGAAGTCGTTGGACGCGCCGGTGGACATCTGGCCGACGAAGATCTCCTCGGCGATGCGGCCACCAAACAGGATCGCCAGCTCTTCCAGCATGCGGTCCTTGTACTTGCTGATGTGGTCGTGCTCCGGCAACTGCCAGGTCACGCCCAATGCCCAGCCGCGCGGCATGATCGTCACCTTGTGGACCGGGTCGGCCTTGGGCAGCGACATCGCCACCACGGCGTGGCCGGACTCGTGATAAGCGGTGTTGCGACGCTCATCCTCGCGCATGACCATGCTGCGACGCTCCGGACCCATGTAGATCTTGTCCTTGGCGTCCTCGAAGTCCTTCATGTCGACTTCCTGCTTGTTGCGACGAGCCGCAAACAGGGCGCCTTCATTGATCAGATTGGCCAGGTCCGCACCGGAGAAGCCCGGGGTACCCCGTGCCAGCACTTCCGGACGCACGTCATCGGCGGCGGGCACCTTGCGCAGGTGCACGCGCAGGATCTGCTCGCGGCCCTTGATGTCGGGCAGGCCAACCATGACCTGGCGGTCGAAGCGGCCCGGGCGCAGCAGCGCCTTGTCCAGCACGTCCGGACGGTTGGTGGCGGCGATCACGATCACGCCCTCACCACCCTCGAAGCCATCCATCTCGACCAGCATCTGGTTCAGAGTCTGCTCGCGCTCATCGTGGCCACCGCCCATGCCGGAGCCGCGATGGCGGCCGACGGCATCGATTTCGTCGATGAAGATGATGCACGGCGCATGCTTCTTGGCCTGCTCGAACATGTCACGCACGCGGCTGGCACCGACGCCGACGAACATCTCGACGAAGTCCGAACCGGAGATCGCGAAGAACGGCACCTTGGCCTCGCCGGCGATGGCCTTGGCCAGCAGCGTCTTGCCGGTACCCGGCGGGCCCACCATCAGCACGCCGCGCGGGATCTTGCCGCCCAGCTTGGTGAACTTGGTCGGGTCACGCAGGAACTCGACCAGCTCGCCCACTTCCTCCTTGGCCTCGTCGCAACCGGCGACGTCGGCGAAGGTGACCTTGATCTGGTCCTCGCCCTGCAGCTTGGCGCGCGACTTGCCGAAGGACATCGCGCCCTTGGCACCACCGCCACCGCCCTGCATCTGGCGCATCATGAAGATCCAGAAGCCGATCAACAGCAGCACCGGCAGGAACTGCAGTACCAGGCCCCAGAAGCCCGGGCCGGTAGCCGGCTCCTGGCGTGCCACTTCGACGTTCTTGGAATACAGCTGGTCCAGCAGCTTCGGGTCGGCCGGCGCGAACAGCTGGCCCTCCGAGCCGTCGGAGCGCTTGAAACGCAGGTGGTTGGTGGTGAGCGTGGTCTTGTCGGTGTACTCGACCGACTTGATCCGGCCCGAGTCCACTTCCTGCAGGAACTGCGTGTAATTGCGCGCATCGCCTGCAGCAACGGCTCCGCCGCGCGGGGCAAAGCTCTGGAACACCACCATCAGCACGACGGCGACAACCACCCAAAGCAGGAGGTTCTTGGTCAGGTCGTTCATCCTCATCGGCTCCGATGTCCCTCTAATTTCTTAACGCGGTCGTATGGTTGAGCTTACTTGATCTGCTTGCGCTTGCCCTGGCCCAGGGCATACACCTCGGGCGAACGCTTGCGCGAGGCCTCCGGCTTGCGGATGGACACCTTGTCATAACGCCGGCGCATCTCGCGCACGTAGTCATCAAAGCCAACGCCCTGGAATAGCTTGATCAGGAACGCCCCACCCGGCTTGAGGTGGTTGTCGGCGAAATCCATCGCCAACTCGGCCAGGTGCATCATCCGCGGCTGGTCGACCGCATCCATGCCACTCTTATTGGGGGCCATATCCGACAGCACAAGGTCTACCGGCTGATTCCCCAGCATGGCTTCAAACTGGGATAGGACGGTTTCTTCCCTGAAGTCACCGTGAAGGAACTCAACCCCGGCCAGCGGCGGCATCTCCAGGATGTCCAGGGCCAAGACCCGGCCGGTGTCGCCCATCTGTCTCCGCACCTGCTGAGACCAGCCTCCCGGGGCGGCACCGAGGTCGACCACCACCATGTTCGGCTTGAGCAGGCGATCACGCTCCAGCAGCTCTTCCAGCTTGTAGGCCGCACGCGAGCGCATCCCCTCCTTTTGTGCCTTTTTCACAAAGGGATCGGAAAAGTGTTCTTTCAGCCAGCGCTGGCTGCTCTTGCTATGGGAAGGCATCGAGAATGGGGCTTACAGGGGTGGTCATGATACCCTGAACCCCCTTGATAACCCGTATTCCTGCATGTCCATTGTCCTGACCCCGGCCCAAAACCGATTCCTGCGCGGCGTGGCGCACGATCTGAAAGCACTACTGCAGATCGGCGGCAAGGGGGTTACTCCCGCCTTCCTGGCGGAGCTGGACGAAGTGCTGGAACGCCACGAGCTGATCAAGGTCAAGGTGGGCGCCGAGGACCGCGAAGCCCGTGAAACCATCGTCGCCGAACTGGTCCAGGCCAGCGGCAGCGCGCTGGTGCAGCGCATCGGCTTCGTCGCCGTGCTGTACCGCCCGGCCAAGGAAAAGCGCCAGATCGTGCTGCCCCGCGGCTGACCGCCGAGGATTCCCCACATGTTGCTCAGCCGTGAACTGCCGGACTACACCTACTCCCTGCGATCGGCCGATGGCCACCAGGCCCGGGTAAACGACCAGACCCTGCAGCACAGCTTCGTGCTGGCCCCCAACCAGCTGATCGAGAACTGGCCGGTCACCTCCGCCAGAACACTGACGCCCGAGCACCTGGATGCCGCGCTGGCGCAGGACCCGGAGCTGGTGATCCTGGCCACCGGCGAGAAGCAGGTGTTCCCCGCCCCGGCGGTGATGGCGGCTTGCCTGACCCGCGGTATCGGCATCGAGGTGATGAACAATGCCTCCGCCGCCCGCACCTTCAATGTGCTGGCCGGCGAGAACCGCAAGGTCGTGGTCGCATTCATCCTGGAGCCCGCCGCCTGAGCGTTCGCCCATCGCCCCGCGCTCGCCCAACGCAAAAAGCCCGATGCATCGCATCGGGCTTTTTGTTTGATCGCGTCGATACCAAGCAGCCGGGAGCGTTCTGCACTTCATCCCGGCCGACGGCGATGCATCAGCGGCTGGGCAGGTACTGCAGCGGGTCGACCGGCTTGCCGTTGTAGCGGATCTCGAAGTGCAGCATGTCGCGCGAGGTGCCGGTGCGGCCCATCTCGGCGATCTGGTCGCCGGCCTTCACGCTCTGCCCTTCGTTGACCAGGCGCTTGCGGTTGTGGCCATAGGCCGACAGCCACTGGTCGTTGTGCTTGATGATGATCAGCTCGCCGTAACCGACCAGCCCGGCGCCGGAATACACCACCACGCCCGGACCGGCCGCACGCACGGCCTGCCCGCTGGAACCGGCGATATCAACGCCCTGCTTGGTGGTCTCGCCGGCCACGAAACGCCCGACCAGTGCGCCGTCAGCCGGCCAACGCCAGCTGATGCCGCTGTTGACCGGCGCGGTGACCGGCGCCGTCGGGGTCGGCGGGCGCGTCGTGGTCGTGGCCGAACCGCTGCCGGACGGCCGCGTGGCGGTGGTGCCGCTGCCCTGCGGATACAGCTTCAGGGTCTGCCCGGGGTAGATCGTGTTGGGATTGGACAGGCCGTTCCACGCAGCCAGGTCACTCGGGGTGATGTTGTTGATGCGGGCCAGGCCGAACAACGTATCGCCGCGGCGTACCGTCACCGTCTGTCCCGGCCGCGGCACCGAGGTACGCGGCGTGGTCGACGCGGCGCCCGCGGACGAGCCACCTGCCGGCTTCTTGACCACCGTGGCCGTACCGCAGGCCGCCAGCGCGATGACCATCGCCACAGCCGCCGCACCGCGGATCCCCTTGCCCAACTTCTTTGCATTCATGCGAATTTCGCTCTCCAGACCAGCCAGCCCACCAGGCCCACCACCAGCGCGGTGGCAATCCAGCCCAATGGTTCGATCCAACGACGCAGCGCCTCGACCGCGCGCGCGCCACCGAAGCGGATTACCGCCGCCAACAGGTACACGCGCTTGCCGCGCCCGACCAGCATGCTCAACACGTACTGCGGCAGCGGCACGCCCACGATACCCGAGGCCCATGTGAAGACCTTCATCGGAATGGGCATGAAACCACCCAGCACCAGGAAAGTGAACACCGCCCACGGCGATTCGATCATCTTTTCCTGCAGCGTGGCGATGCCCGACTCGATCGCCGGCAGCATGCCCATCCACTCGAAGACCGGCTTGAGCACCTCGAAGGCGTAATGGCCCAGCGCGTAACCGACCAGGGCGCCGGCCATCGAGCCGATCAGGCTCAGCGTGGCGAACCACCAGCCCTTGCGCGGCTGCGCCACGCACATCGGCATGAGCATCACCTCCGGCATCACCGGGAAGATGATCGCCTCGACGAAGCTGAGCACCGTCAGGTAGGTCGGCGCGCGCTCGTGGTTGGCCCAGCGCATCGCACGGTCGTACAACGGCCCGAAGATCTTCATTGCAGTCCTTGTTCCCGGTTCAATCCAACATGCCCGACAGCAGGGGCACGAAGCTCACCGGCGCCAGTTCTTCCTGGGCGATGGTGCCATCGGCCTGCCGGGTCAACTGCAACAACACCTGTCCGCCCGCACCGCCCACCGGCGCGACCAACCGGCCACCCACGGCCAACTGGTCGATCAGCGCGTCCACCAGCGCCGGCGCGGCGGCGGTCACCACGATGGCGTCATACGGACCATGTTCGGGCCACCCGATACGGCCGTCATCATGCTTGCTGCGCACGTTCATGCCCAGCTGGCGGAAGCGCTTGCGGGCCTGCCGCAGCAGGTCGCCAATACGCTCCACGGTGAACACCTCCAGCCCCAGCGCGGCCAGGATGGCGGCCTGGTAACCCGAACCGGTGCCGACCTCCAGCACGGTCCTGGGCTCCACCGCCAGCACCGCCTCGGTCATGCGCGCCACGACCCAGGGCTGGGAGATGGTCTGGCCATGGCCGATCGGCAGTGCGGTGTCCTCATAGGCGCGTGAGGCCAATGCTTCATCGATGAACAGATGACGGGGCACGACGCGCACCGCGTTGAGGGCCGCTTCGTTGACGATGCCGGCTTCGCGCAGGCGGTCGACCAGGCGGTCGCGCACGCGCTGGGAGGTCATGCCGATCCCGACCGCCTCCGGCTGCAGGCGCAGGCGCGGGGTCATTCCGCCTTCCCCAGCGATTCGGTGAGCCCGCCCACCCAACCGGCGACCTTCTCCAGTGCCTCGTAGCGGGTCAGGTCCACCTGGATCGGGGTGATCGAGATATGCCCGGTGCGCACGGCGTGGAAATCGGTGCCGGGCCCAGCATCCTGCTCGCTGCCAGCCGGACCGATCCAGTACACGGTGTTGCCGCGCGGGTCGGTCGCCGGCACGCAGGCCTCGGCACGGTGGCGGTTGCCCAAGCGAGTGACCTCGAAGCCACGGATATCTTCCCAGGCCAGGTCCGGCACGTTGACGTTGAGGATGGTGTCGGCCGGCAATGGATCAGCAATCAACCGCGCCACGATCTCCACCGCCGCACGTGCCGCGCTGCGGAAGTGCTTGGCCTCGTGCTTGTGGGTGACCAGCGAGACGGCCACCGACGGCAGGCCGAGGAAGCGCCCCTCCATCGCCGCGGACACGGTCCCGGAATAGATCACGTCGTCGCCGAGGTTGGCGGCATTGTTGATGCCCGACACGACGATGTCCGGCTCGTATTCGAGCATGCCGGTCAGCGCAAGGTGGACGCAGTCGGTCGGCGTGCCGGCCACCGCGCAGGTGTAATGGTCGATGCGACGCAGCCGCACCGGCTGGTCGAGGGTGAGCGAGTTGGAGGCGCCGGAACGGTCACGGTCCGGGGCCACCACGGTGACTTCATGCCCTGCATTGCGGAGCTCCTCGGCGAGCATCTTGATGCCGGGGGCGTCCACACCGTCGTCATTGCTTACAAGTACGCGCATTAAAGACCTGGATCACTGGATCAACACGCGGCGCCCCCTGCGCGCCGCAACCGCCGGACCGTCCTGCGCCTGGCGCCAGGCCGGCCGACCTGAAGGGCCATGATACCGGAATGCGCCCGGCCACTTACCCTGCCATTTGCCGGATACATGCCGCAGGTTACGCTGTGCGCATGTCGTACCCCGAAGATGAAGATGACAGCGCCCTGTTCCGCTCGGCCATCGGCGAAGTGACGCCGATGCGGCCAGTGGAGACACCGGCCACCGGCAAGCCGCGCCCGAAACCGCGCGCACGCATGGCTGAACAGGATGAATCGGAGGCGTTGGGCGAGTTCGCCCGGCTGCTGCGCTCCAGCGCGCCACTGGAAGCCGGCGACACCGCCAGCTACCGGCGTGACAACCTGCCGGCGCGGATGTTCCAGCGGCTCAAGCGTGGCCAGTACTCGGTGCAGGACGAACTGGACCTGCACGGTGCCACTGCCGCCCAGGCCGAAGGGTTGTTGCGTCAGTTCCTGGGCGAAGCGCGCGACCATGAACACGGCTGCGTGCGCATCATCCACGGCAAGGGCCTGCAGGCCGATGGCGGCGCGCCGGTGCTGAAGAACCTGGTGGACCGCCTGCTGCGCCAGCGCAACGACGTGCTGGCCTTCCATTCCGCCCCGGCGGCACAGGGCGGCACCGGGGCGGTGTTGGTGTTGTTGGCCCATCGCTGACAGGTACCGGCAATCCAAGCGACGGGGCTTTCATCGGCTTCGCGGCCGAGGCCGCTGCTACTGGCGGGGCTACTCCGCGCGGCTGGCGTCGTTGGTCTGGCCCAGTTCGTGCAGCACCGCCGTGGCGTAGCACCCCGGCGGCAGCGCGAACGACAGTTCGAGCACGTCCGTGGCCAGCCACTGGTGCTGCATCAATGCCGGACGCAAGCGCAGGGCACGACGCTCCTGCTTCAAGCCGGCTTCTTCAAGCCCGGCCCGCAATGCCAGCGCCTGGTCGTCGGACAGCGCCTGTTCTTCCAAGGCACGCGCGGCATCGGCGGAACGCAGCTCGCCGACGCCCCACAGCGGCGCGCTGGGATGGATATCGAAACGCGCCAGGCGCTCGGCCAATACATCACTCATCGGTTCCGGGCCGAACACCGAGCGACTGCCGTCCAGCATCCATACCTCACCGTCCAACGGCGTGTCCCAGTTACCCTGCTCCACGCGCGCGGCCAGCACGCGGTTGAACAAGGCCGAGCGCGCGGCCGACAGCAGCATCGAACGCTGGTCCTTGCGCACGCGACGTCCGGCAAACATCTGCAGCGCGGCCGGCACGTTGCCGCCATCGCGACCAAAGCGCTGTTCACCAAACCAGTTGGGCAGGCCACGTGCGGCGATCAGTCGCAGGCGCTCATCGATGGCCGCCGCATCACCCTGCAGGTCACGCAGCACCAGCTTGAACCGGTTGCCCGCCAACGCACCGCGCTGCAGCTTGCGGTTGTGCCAGGTCGAGGCCAACACCTGCACGTCGTCGGACGCCAATGCCGCCAGATCGGGGGCGACCCGCTTGGGCAGGTGCACGCTGAAGCGCTGCGTGGTCACCGCGTGGCGATCCTTCTGCCCGGCATAGCTGACCGCCATTTCCGGCAGGCCGGCCCACTGCGCCAGTTGCTTGGCGACGGCAACGGTATTGGCGCCGCGCTTGCGGATGTCGAGCAGCAGGTGTTCCCCCTCGCCGGTGGCTTCGAACGCCGGCAGCTCGTCCACCTGGAAATCCTCCGGCGTGCTGCGGATCGAGGCCGTCAACAGCGGCGCACCGAACGCCAGCGGCAGCGCGGTCACAGCGCCACCAACAGCACCGTCGCCTGCGCGGCGATGCCTTCCTCACGACCAGTGAAGCCCAGCTTCTCGCTGGTGGTGGCCTTGATGCTGACCCGGTCCAGCGTGATGCCCAGCAGCTGCGCCACCGTCTCGCGCATGGCCAGCGCATGCGGCCCGACCTTGGGCCGTTCGCAGATCACGGTGATGTCGGCGTTGCCGACCTGCCAGCCACGTTCGGCCAGCAGCGCATTGCAGTGGCTGACGAAGCGGCTGCTGTCCGCGCCCTTCCAACGGTCATCCGACGGCGGGAAGTGCACGCCGATATCGCCCAGCGCCAGCGCGCCCAGCATGGCATCGCACAGCGCGTGCAGGATCACATCGCCATCGCTGTGGGCGAGCACGCCGCAACGGTGCGGCACGCGCACGCCGCCCAGCATGATGTGGTCACCTTCGCCGAAGGCATGGACGTCGTAGCCCTGTCCAATGCGGATGGGCGGAAACGGAGTGGAAGCATTCATGGCAACACCGTACGTCAGAACTGTGCCGGCGCAGCGCGCCGAGCGGGGATATCAGCTGCCGCGGCGCGACAGCTCGAACTCGAAGCGGGCCAGATCGGCCGGCGTGGTGACCTTGAAGTTGCCCTCGGCCCCTTCCACCAGCAACGGACGCACACCCTGCCGCTCCATCGCCATCGCCTCATCGGTGACGTCGATGCCGGCAGTGGCGGCGTCGATCAACGCCCGGCTCAACTGGTGGCGTCGGAACAACTGCGGGGTCAGCGCGCGCCACAGGCGTTCGCGCGGCTCGGTACGGTCGATGCCGCCATCGTCGCCGGCCCGCTTGAGGGTGTCGCGCACCGGTGCGGCGAGGATGGCACCCACCGGATCGGCACGGCCGACCTCCAGCAGGCGGGTCAGATCCACCGCGTCCAGGTTGGGACGCGCGGCGTCGTGCACCAGCACGAAGTCATCGGCGCGCACGCTGTCCGGCAAGGCCTGCAGCCCTGCCAGCACAGATGCGGCGCGGGTATCGCCGCCGACGCAGGTGAGCACCGGTTTGTCGGCAAAGGAGGTCCAGCCCGGCCAATCGGCATCGTTCTCGGCAATGGCCACCATCACCCCGGCCACCCCGGGATGGGACAGCAGGGCATGCAGCGTATGCGCCAACAACGGTTCGCCGTCGGCCAGCAGGTACTGCTTGGGCACCGGGCCGCCGAAGCGGGTGCCACGGCCGGCCGCCGGAACCACCGCCCAGACCTGGGTCATCATGGTACCGGCTCCGTTCCATGCTCGACCGCGGCCGCCGCCGGCGGCGGCGCAGCCGGTGCGACCGGCGCGGCCACGGGGGCGTCCTCCACCACGCGGTAGAACTTCTCGCCGGGCTTGATCATGCCCAGCTCGCTACGCGCGCGCTCTTCGATGGCCGCCTCGCCTTCCTTCAGGTCCTTGACCTCGGCAGCAAGCGCATCGTTGCGCTGCTGCAGGCCATCGTTGTCCCGCTTCTGGTTGGCGACCTGGGCTTCGAGCATCATTACTTCACCCGAATTGCCCGGGCCGAACCAGAAGCGGTACTGCAGCAAACCCAGCAGTACCGCGAGCACCAGCAGCAGCCAGCGCCAGTTGCGCATCAGCGTCAGCGCTTCAGCGACACGAACGCGTCACGGCCGGCGTAACGCGCGCCGGCACCGAGGGCTTCCTCGATGCGCAGCAGCTGGTTGTACTTGGCCACGCGATCGCTGCGGCACAGCGAGCCGGTCTTGATCTGGGTGGCGGTGGTGGCCACGGCGATGTCGGCGATGGTGGTGTCTTCGGTTTCGCCGGAGCGATGCGAGACGATGGCGGCGTAATGCGCCTTGTCGGCCATCGCGATGGCTTCCAGGGTCTCGGTCAGGGTGCCGATCTGGTTGACCTTGATCAGGATGGCGTTGGCGGTGCCCGACTCGATGCCTTCGGCGAAGATCTTCGGGTTGGTCACGAACAGGTCGTCACCGACCAGCTGCACCTTGTTGCCGATGCGCTGGGTCAGCAGCTTCCAGCCTGCCCAGTCGTTCTCGGCCAGGCCGTCCTCGATGGTGATGATCGGGTACTGGCTGGTCCAGTCGGCCAGGAAGTCGACGAACTGCTCGGAGGTCAGGCGCTTGTTCTCGCCGACCAGGTTGTACTTGCCGTTCTCGTAGAACTCGCTGGACGCCACGTCCAGACCCAGCAGGATGTCTTCGCCGGCGGTATAGCCGGCCTTGCCGATGGCTTCCAGGATGGTGTCCAGTGCCTCGACGTTGCTGCGGAAGTCCGGTGCGAAACCGCCTTCATCGCCGACTGCCGTGCTCAGGCCATGGCCCTTCAGCACCGACTTCAGCGCATGGAAGATTTCGGTGCCGGCGCGCAGCGACTCGCTGAACGAGCTGAAGCCGACCGGCAGCACCATGAACTCCTGGAAGTCCACGTTGTTGTCGGCATGCGCACCGCCGTTGATGATGTTCATCATCGGCACCGGCAGCGACGGCGTGGCGCCGGTCTTGCCGGCCAAGTACTGCCACAGCGCCTGCTTCTTCGAGGCGGCGGCGGCATGCGCGGCGGCCATCGAAACACCCAGCAGCGCGTTGGCACCCAGGCGACCCTTGTTCTCGGTACCGTCCAGATCGATCAGGCGACGGTCCAGGCCCTGCTGGTCGTCGGCATCGAAGCCGGCCAGCGCCGTGGCGATGGTGCCGTTGATGTTGGCCACCGCGTTGCGCACGCCCTTGCCCAGGTAACGGGTCTTGTCACCATCGCGCAGTTCCACGGCTTCCTTGGTGCCGGTGGAGGCACCCGAGGGCACGGCAGCACGGCCGAAGGAGCCGTCGGCCAGGGTGACTTCGGCTTCCAGCGTGGGGTTGCCACGGCTGTCGAGGATTTCACGGGCGTGGATCTTGGCGATAGTGGTCATGATCTGGGGGATAGGCTCGTTGGTTGAGTCTGAATTCGACGGGTTTCGTAAAACTGCGGGGCAGTTTAAACGATGGGAAGGCCGGCGCGAGGCGTTGCTTTCGGGTGAAAGCGGCCCGCTGCCGGGCCCTGAAACGCCGATGGCCCGTGAAACACGGGCCATCGGTTCAAGCAGCTATCAGACGGTGGATTCGAGGAAACCGTTCTTCTTGGTGATCGAATCCAGCGCCAGCAGGGTTTCCAGCAGCGCCTCCATCTTGTCCAGCGGCCAGGCGTTGGGGCCGTCGGACAAAGCCTTGGACGGATCGGGATGGGTCTCGGCGAACAGGCCGGCCACGCCCACCGCAACCGCGGCACGCGCCAGCACCGGCACGAACTCGCGCTGGCCGCCGGAGCTGCTGCCCTGCCCGCCCGGCAACTGCACCGAGTGGGTGGCGTCGAACACCACCGGGCACTGCGTGTCGCGCATCACCGCCAGTGAGCGCATGTCGCTGACCAGGTTGTTGTAGCCGAAGCTGGCGCCGCGCTCGCAGACCATGATGTCATTGTTGCCGGTGGACTTGGCCTTCTCCACGACCGGCTTCATGTCCCACGGCGACAGGAACTGGCCCTTCTTGATGTTGACCGGGCGGCCGGCCGAGCAGACCTTCCTGATGAAATCGGTCTGGCGCACCAGGAACGCCGGGGTCTGCAGCACGTCCACCACCGAGGCCACTTCGTCCATCGGGGTGTATTCGTGCACGTCGGTCAGCACCGGCACGCCGATCTGCTTCTTCACTTCGGCCAGCACCTTCAGGCCTTCTTCCAGGCCCGGGCCACGGAAGCTGGTGCCGGAGGTACGATTGGCCTTGTCGAAGCTGGACTTGAAGATGAAGTTCATCCCCAGCTTCTGGGTGATTTCCTTGAGCTTGCCGGCGGTATCCAGCTGCAGCTGCATCGACTCGATCACGCAGGGTCCTGCGATCAGGAACAGCGGCTGGTCCAGACCTACTTCAAATCCACAGAGCTTCATTCAATCACCTCGTGATGGTGGAACCTCGCCCCCGTCGGGAACGAAGCTGGAATAAGGGCAGGACGCAGTGAAATCAAGCCGACCACTGTCCCTGCCCTCATCCGCCCCTTGCGGGGCACCCTCTCCCGCCGGGAGAGGGACGAACCTCAGGCGCGTGCTTCCTTGAGCAGCGCACCGCCGGCCTTGCGCTCGCGCGCGGCGCGGATGAACCCGATGAACAGCGGATGCCCGCCGCGCGGCGTGGACAGGAACTCCGGGTGCGCCTGGCAGGCCAGGAACCACGGGTGCTGGTCACGCGGCAACTCGACCACTTCCACCAACGTGTCGTCCATCGACTTGCCGGAGATCACCAGGCCGGCGTCTTCCAGCTGGGTCCGGTAGCGGTTGTTGAACTCGTAGCGGTGGCGGTGACGCTCGGCGACCACGTCCTTGCCGTACAGCTCGTGGGCCAGCGTGCCCGGCTTCAGGCGCTGCTCCTGCAGGCCCAGGCGCATGGTGCCGCCCAGGTCGGACTTCTCGTCGCGCTTCTCGACTTCGCCGCTGGCGGTGCGCCACTCGGTGATCAGGCCGATCACCGGGTTCGGCGACTGGCGGTCGTTCTCGGTGCTGTTGGCACCGTCCAGACCGGCCACGTGGCGTGCGTAATCCACCACTGCCGCCTGCATGCCGTAGCAGATGCCGAAGTACGGCACCTTGTGCTCGCGGGCGAACTGGGAAGTCAGCACCTTGCCTTCGAAACCTCGGTCGCCGAAGCCACCAGGCACCAGGATGCCGTCCACGCCGTCCAGGCTGGCAAGGCCGGACTCGGCCAGCTCCTGCGCCTCGAGCCACTTCAGGTTGACCTTGGTGCGCTGGCGCAGGCCGCCGTGCTTGAGCGCCTCGCCGACCGACTTGTAGGCATCCTGGTGGTCGACATACTTGCCGACCACGGCGATGGTCACTTCATCCAGCGGATGCAGCGCAGCGTCGAGCACCGACTCCCATTCGGACAGGTCGGCCGGACCGGCCTTGTCGCCCAGCTTGAGCTGGTTGACCACGATGTCGTCCAGGCCCTGCGCATGCAGGCCCATCGGCACGCGGTACAGCACTTCCACGTCCGGCACGCTGATCACGGCGCGCTCGGAGACGTTGGTGAACAGCGAGATCTTGCGGCGCTCCGAATCCGGAATGGCGTGCTCGGAACGGCACAGCAGCACGTCCGGCTGGATGCCGATCGAGCGCAGCTCCTTGACCGAGTGCTGAGTCGGCTTGGTCTTCAGTTCACCGGCAGCGCCGATGAACGGCACCAGCGTCAGGTGCATGAACAGCGCCTTCTCCGGGCCGCGCTCGGTACGCACCTGGCGGATGGCCTCAAGGAACGGCAGCGACTCGATGTCGCCCACGGTGCCGCCGATCTCAACCAGCGCCACGTCGAAGCCTTCGGTGGCCTCGTCGATGCAGCGGCGGATCTCGTCGGTGATGTGCGGGATCACCTGCACGGTGGCACCGAGGTAATCCCCCCGGCGCTCCTTGCGGATCACGTTCTCGTAGATGCGCCCGGTGGTGATCGAGTTCTTGCGGCTCAACCGGGTGTGGACGAAGCGCTCGTAGTGGCCCAGGTCCAGGTCGGTCTCGGCACCGTCGTCGGTGACGTAGACCTCACCATGCTGGAAGGGGCTCATCGTGCCTGGATCGACGTTGATGTACGGATCCAGCTTCATCATCGTGACCTTCAGGCCACGTGCCTCGAGGATGGAGGCCAGAGACGCGGCTGCAATGCCCTTGCCAAGCGAGGACACCACACCGCCAGTAACAAAAATAAGGGGGGTCACGGCTCACTGCCTCCCGGAAAGCCCTAGTTTAAAGGTTGTCGCCCAAACACCCAAGCGCAGGATGCGGCGAGATCAAAAAAAAGACGCCCCGGCCTGCGCCGGGGCGTCTGTCATCCAGCGGGAAACGCGTCAGCGACGGCGACGGGCTTCCTCTTCCTCTTCTTCACGCGGCGCCGACTGGTCGCCCTGCGCCCTGTCCTGGGCGGCAGCGGCGGCACGACGCTTGGCCTTCTGCTCGGCCTCGCTCTGGGCCTTGTCTTCCGGCGCCTTCTGGGCGGTCTCGCCCGCCTTCGGCTTGCCGGCGTCCTGCGCCATCACGAAGGGAACCGCCACCACTACGGCAGCAACAGCAGCCAGAGCCAGCATTTTCGACGATTTCATCCGATTCCTCCTGGGAACACCCCGTCCGACGGGACCGGGCTCTTCTTGGACCGGGCATAGGATACCCCGATCCGGCTCGCCCGCCCCTGAATGCCCTGCGTGCAAAAATCGCCGGCAGACCGCAAACTCGCACGTCGCTTTGCGCCTTATCGAGATACATGAACGCCCGCTATAACGCCGCCGACATCGAAGTCCTCTCCGGCCTGGACCCGGTCAAACGCCGCCCCGGCATGTACACCGACACCGCGCGCCCGAACCATCTGGCGCAGGAAGTCATCGACAACTCGGTCGACGAAGCCCTGGCCGGCCACGCCAAGACGGTGGAAGTCACCCTGTTCAAGGACGGCAGCTGCGAGGTCAGCGATGACGGCCGCGGCATGCCGGTGGACATCCATCCGGAAGAGAAGATCCCGGGCGTGGAGCTGATCCTGACCCGCCTGCATGCCGGCGGCAAGTTCAGCAACCGCAACTACACCTTCTCCGGCGGCCTGCACGGCGTCGGCGTGTCGGTGGTCAATGCGCTCTCCAACCTGGTGGAGATCCACATCCGCCGCGAAGGCAGCGAGCACCGCATCACCTTCCGCGACGGCGACCGCGCCAGTCCGCTGGAAGTGGTCGGCAGCGTCGGCAAGAAGAACACCGGTACCCGCCTGCGCTTCTGGCCGGACCCGAAGTACTTCGACACCCCCAAGTTCAACGTGCGTGCGTTGCGCCACCTGCTGCGCGCCAAGGCCGTGCTGTGCCCGGGCCTGACCGTCAAGCTGACCGACGAAGCCACCGGCGAAGTCGACACCTGGTATTTCGAGGATGGCCTGCGCGACTACCTGAAGGCCGAGCTGGGCGAGCGCGAGATGCTGCCGGCCGAGCTGTTCACCGGCAGCCTGAAGAAGGAAACCGAGGTGGTCGACTGGGCCGTGGCCTGGCTGCCGGAAGGCGAGCTGGTCCAGGAGAGCTACGTCAACCTGATCCCGACCGCCCAGCACGGCACCCACGCCAACGGCCTGCGCACCGGCCTGACCGAGGCGCTGCGCGAGTTCTGCGACTTCCGCAACCTGCTGCCGCGCGGCGTCAAGCTGGCCCCGGAAGACGTCTGGGACCGTGTGTCGTTCGTGCTGTCGCTGAAGATGACCGACCCGCAGTTCAGCGGCCAGACCAAGGAGCGACTGTCCTCGCGCCAGGCCGCCGGCTTCGTCGAGGGCGCCTCGCATGACGCCTTCAGCCTGCTGCTCAACCAGAACGTGGAGCTGGGCGAGAAGATCGCCCAGATCGCGATCGAGCGCGCCAGCGCGCGATTGAAGACCGAAAAACTGGTCACCCGCAAGAAGGTCACCCAGGGCCCCGCCCTGCCCGGCAAGCTGGCCGACTGCATCAGCCAGGACCTGTCGCGCACCGAGTTGTTCCTGGTGGAAGGTGACTCGGCCGGCGGCAGCGCCAAGCAGGCCCGCGACAAGGACTTCCAGGCCATCCTGCCGCTGCGCGGCAAGATCCTGAACACCTGGGAAGTCGCCTCCGGCAGCGTGCTGGCTTCCGAGGAAGTGCACAACCTGGCCATCGCCATCGGCTGCGACCCGGGCAAGGACGACTTGTCCGGCCTGCGTTACGGCAAGGTGGTGATCCTGGCCGACGCCGATTCCGACGGCCTGCACATCGCAACCCTGCTGGCAGCGCTGTTCCTGAAGCACTTCCCGGCCCTGGTCGATGCCGGCCATGTGTTCGTGGCGATGCCGCCGCTGTTCCGCGTGGACGTGGGCAAGCAGGTGTTCTACGCGCTGGACGAGGAAGAAAAGCGCGCGATGCTGGACAAGATCGAGCGCGAGAAGATCAGGGGCCAGGTCAGCGTGACCCGCTTCAAGGGCCTGGGCGAGATGAACCCCTCGCAGCTGCGCGAATCCACCATCCACCCCGATACCCGCCGGCTGGTGCAGCTGACCGTGGACGACAGCGAAGCGACCCGTTCGTTGATGGACATGCTGCTGGCCAAGAAGCGCGCGGCCGACCGCAAGGGCTGGCTGGAGAGCAAGGGGGATCTGGCTTCACTGGAAGCCTGACGCGCGGCTACTCATTGCCCCCAGCCGTGGCGACGGTGCAAGCATTCCCGCAACGGATGTGACTGCTTGGCACGACTGGAGAGCAAGGGCGACCTGGCCTCGCAGGAAGCCTGATCGCCGGACTCGCCCAAGAGCGCCGGGATTGCATCCCGGCCAACAAAAAGCCCGCCACCATGGCGGGCTTTTTGTTGGCCGCTCCAGCCGCCTGCCGGCAGCGCGGCGCCACGTTCCGCCGCGGGCTTGTCAGGCAAGCCTGATTCCTTCCCCCTTGGCTTCGCCAAGGGGAGGCGCCGGGATCCGGAGCAAATGCCAGAAGCAGAAAGGCCCGCCATTCCTGGCGGGCCTTCGCACTTCTTCGCCGATCAACGACCGATCAATTCCAGCCGATCAACGCGAACAGCTTGAGGATCAGATAGGCGCAGCCGCCGGCGGCCGGGATGGTCAGGATCCAGGCCCAGATGATGCGCTCGATCACGCCGATGCGCAGCGACTTCGGGTTCTTGGCGAAGCCCACACCCATGATCGCGGTGGAGATGCTGTGCGTGGTCGAGACCGGCATGCCGAAGTGGGCAGCCAGGGTCAGGATCGTCGCCGAACTGGTCTCCGCGGCGAAGCCGTGGATCGGGTGCAGCTTGACCATCTTGTGGCCCAGCGTCTTGATGATCTTCCAGCCACCGGAGGCGGTACCGGCAGCCATCACCACCGCACAGGTCAGCACGATCCACATCGCGATGCCGTCACCGGCATGCGCGTCCGGGTGCATGAAGGCCAGCCAGGAAGGCAGGTCGTTCAGCGCACCGGTCGCTTCGGCACCGATCAGGGTCATGGCGATGATGCCCATGGTCTTCTGCGCATCGTTGTGGCCGTGGGCGAAGCCCATGTAAGCCGCCGAGACGATCTGCGCCTTGCCAAAGAAGGCATTGACCCAGCGCGGACGGGCCAGGCGGCCAAGCACGCCACCGGCGCGCGCCATGCCGGCGATGATCGCCCACAGCAGGCACATCACCACGATGCCGAGCAGGAAGCCCGCCACCGGCGAGGTGATCATCGGCACGAACACCTTCCACAACAGGCCCTTGTTCTGCGCCCAGTCGCCGACGTTCTTGGACCAGATCAACGCGTCCCAGTTGTTGTGCGCAGCCGCCAGGCCGGCACCGCACAGACCACCGATCAGCGCGTGCGAGGACGAGGACGGCAGGCCTTTCCACCAGGTGATCAGGTTCCAGACGATGCCGCCGAGCAGCGCGCACAGGATCACCTGCGGGGTCACGTCGACCACGTCGGTATTGAGCAGGCCGTTGGCGATGGTCAGCGCCACCGCGGTGCCGGTCAGCGCACCGATCAGGTTCATGCCTGCAGCCAGCATCACCGCCCAGCCGGGCGAGAGCACCTTGGTCGCCACCACGGTGGCGATGGAGTTGGCGGTGTCGTGGAAGCCGTTGATGAACTCGAAGACGAGCGCTGCCAGGATCACCACCAGTACGAGGGTGAGCATCTACCCGCCCCCGTCAGCTGTTTTTCAGCACGATCTGGTAAACCACCACACCGGCCTCGCGGCAACGGTCGATGGCCTTTTCCAGGATCTCGAAGAATTCCTTCAGCAGGAACATCTGCAGGTTGTCCAGGCGACCGGAATAGATGTCGCGGTACAACTCCAGCATCAGGCGGTCGGCTTCGTTCTCCAGTGCACGCAGCTTCTCGTTGAGCGCGGTCATGCGGTCCAGGTTCATGTGGCGCAGGTCGTTGACCATTTCCACCACCACCCCGGCCGCCTGCTCCAGCATCGCCGCGCGCGGCGCGAAGTCGATCTGGTCCAGGTGCTGCACGGCCAGCGAGTAGCGATCGGCGAACTTCTCGATCTGCTTGGGAATCTTGTACAGCGCCGAACCCAGCGCTTCGATGTCCTCGCGCTCGATCGGGGTCATGAAGCTGTCCACCAGCGCCTGGCTGATCTTGTCCGAGGCGGCGCGCTCGCGCAGACGGGCGAGCTTGAAGGCATCCAATGCCGGCTGACGATCGGCTTCGCGCATCATCCCGTGCAGCGCCTTGGCACTGTCATAGGCGGCCTGCGCGGCCTCGTCGAGGTAGGTGTAGAACTGCTTGCCGGAGCCAAAGATGGTCTGCAACGAAAACATGGGGAACCTATTCGCCGTCGCGGGAGGGACGGCACCGGGGGCGAATTATGACGACTAGATGGCAATCAGGGTATTCCTGCGTCCCACCTGAACGAGAAATGTGAACACGGCGTTGCCGCGAAAGGGGCCCGGTTTGCTACTATTCGCCAGCGCCTTCACGGCGCACCCTATGGACGACGACCCTTATCCCCCGCCGCCGCGCCGGATCCCGCTCCTGAGCGCCCGCCGCCATCGCATGCACCCGCCCTCCCTGCCACCAACCCGGGGAGACGCCCGTGTTTGAACTGATCATCGTACTTGCCCTGATTCTTGTGAACGGGTTCTTCGCCATGTCCGAAATGTCGGTCATGACCTCGCGCAAGAGCCGCCTCAAGCAGCAGGCCGCCACCAGCAAGCGCGCCCAGCGCGCACTGGAACTCTCTGAAAAACCTGAGAATTTCCTATCCACGGTGCAGATCGGCATCACCCTGATCGGCATCCTTACCGGTGTCTACGGTGGTGAATCGATCGGCCTGATGATCGCCGGCTGGCTGCATGAGCTGGCCCCGGGCTTCGCCTATTCCGATTTCACCGGCAAGGCGCTGGCTGTTGCCCTGATCACCTATTTGACACTGATCTTCGGCGAACTGGTCCCCAAACGTCTCGCCCTGACCCGCTCGGAGAACATCGCCGGCTTCGTTGCGGTGCCGATGAGCTGGCTGGCCCGCATTGCGGCCCCCGGCGTGTGGCTGCTGTCGCGTTCCACCCAATTGGTGCTGCGCGTGCTCGGCCTGGGCAAGACCGAGTCGGCGTCGGTCACGGAAGAGGAGATCCGCATGCTGGTGGCCGAGAGCCACGAGGCCGGCGTGATCGACACCCATGAGCGCGACATGATGAACCGCGTGATGCGCCTGGGCGACCGCACCGCCGACAGCCTGATGACCCCGCGCAACCGCATTGCCTGGCTGGACACCACCGCTGCGCCGGAGAAGAACCTGCAGGCGATGCGCGACCATGCGTTCTCGCGCTACCCCGTCTACCGTGGCCACGACCAGGACATCGCCGGCATCCTGGAGGTGAAGTCGCTGGTGACCCGCCTGGACGGCGGCAACGGCTCGCTGTTCGAGAACCTGCGCGAAACGCTGTACGTGTCCGAATCCACGCATGCGATGAAGCTGCTGGAAATCTTCCGCGAGGAACACCAGTCAATGGCGCTGGTCGTCGACGAGTACGGCGAAATCCAGGGCCTGGTGACCATTTCCGACCTGATGGGCGCCGTGGTCGGCCGCCTGCAGGCGGCCGAGAACACCGACGACGACGCGCTGGTGGTGACCCGCGCCGATGGCTCGCTGCTGGTCGACGGTTCGCTGCCGGTGGACGACCTGCAGGAGCTGATGGACGGCGCCAGCCTGCCCGACGCCGAGGATGGTGACTACTACACCCTGGCCGGCATGTGCATGCACTATTTCGGCCGCATCCCGCACGCTGGCGAGTTCTTCGACTGGGCCGGCTGGCGCATCGAGATCGTCGACCTGGACGGCGCCCGCATCGACAAGCTGCTGCTGCACCGCCTGCCGGAAGAAGATGCCGATGACACCACCGGCTGAGCAGGACGACCCGGCACTGGACAACGCCTACCAGAACGAGGGCATCCGCACCCTGCTGGGGATGTTCGAGAAGGGTGACCCCGCCGAGCAGCTGTCGTTGGGGCAGGTGCTGCACGGATTGGAACAGAGCGCCTTCGGCATGTTCCTGTTCATCGCCATCCTGCCCTCCTTCATCCCGATCCCGGGCGTTGGCGGCGCGGTCAGCGGCCCGCTGGTGCTGCTGATCGGGTTGCAGTTGATCATCGGCCTGTCGCGCCCCTGGCTGCCGGGCTTCATCGCCCGGCGCGGCCCCAGGCGCGGCACGATGCACAAGTTCCTCAACCGGATCAGCCGCCCGCTGCAGCGCCTGGACCGGATGCTCAAGCCCCGCCTGCCGCTGCTGATCGACCCGCTGCCGGCACGGATCCTGACGGGCCTGCTGTTGATCCTGACCGGCATCCTGCTGAGCCTGCCGATCCCCTTCACCAACTATCTGTTCGGCTTCCAGCTGCTGTTGTTCGCGCTGGCACTGATCGAGCGCGACGGCGCGTTGATGCTGTTCAACTGGATCGCCGCCATTGCCGGCGGCGTGTTCTTCGGCATGGGGTCCGGGCAACTGGTGAGCAGCATGCTGGAGCTGTTGCAGCGCTGGACCGGCGGCTGAGTGCCCATCTGCAACGCCTGTCAGGGTTTGCCGGCTTCGCGGCCAAGGCCGCCCCTGGCGGCCCACCGTAGGAGCGCCTTCAGGCGCGAAACAGGTACGAGTCCTACGTGCATGGCCCCTGTGACCGGATGATCCGTCAGCTTCGCGGCCGAGGCCGCTCCTGCGCTGCGTCAACGATTGGCTTCGGTCCAGGCCTGCATCGCCAGCTCGAACGAACGCAGCCGTGCGCGGTGCTCGAAGATGTTGGCGGTCACCAGCATCTCGTCCGGGCGATGCCGCTCGGCGAAGGCCTTGAGCCCTTCGGCCACCTGCGCCGGATCACCCAGCACGGTGCAGGCCAACGCCCGCTCCACGCCCGACTTCTCGTGCGGCTCCCAGAACGCCTCGATGTCGTCCAGGGGCGGCGGAATCAGGCCCGGGCGACCGCGACGCAGGTTGACGAAACTCTGCTGCTGGGTGGTGAACAGCCGGCGTGACTCCGCCTCCGACGCACTGGCAACCACGTTCAAGGCGAGGATCACGTAGGGCTGTGACAGGCGTGCGGACGGGCGGAACTCGCGGCGATAGATCGCCACCGCCTCGTCCATGGCGTCCGGCGCGAAATGCGAGGCAAAGGCAAACGGCAGGCCCATGGCCGCCGACAGGCGCGCACTGAACAGGCTGGAACCCAGCAGCCACACCGGCACCTCGACGCCCGCGCCCGGTACCGCGCGCACGCTCTGCCCCGGCTCGGCCAGTTCGAAGTAATGCAGCAGCTCGGTGACATCCTGCGGGAACTGGTCGGCGCTGTCGAAGTAGCGGCGCAGCGCCCGCGCGGTGGCATGATCGGTGCCCGGTGCACGGCCCAGCCCCAGGTCGATGCGGCCGGGATACAACGACGCCAGCGTGCCGAACTGCTCGGCCACCTGCAGCGGGGAGTGGTTGGGCAGCATGATGCCGCCGGCGCCGACACGGATGGTCGAGGTCCCACCGGCCACATGACCGATCAGCACCGAGGTCGCCGCACTGGCGATGCCCGGCATGTTGTGGTGCTCGGCCAGCCAGTAACGGCGATAGCCCCAGCGCTCGGCGTGCTGGGCCAGGTCGAGCATGTTGGCGAAGGCCTGGCGCGGGCCGGCGCCTTCGCAGACCGGCGCGAGATCAAGGATGGAAAGGGGGATCATGGTGCGGCTTCCAAAGACGATGCACGCAACATGGGGGAGCTGGATCGATTAAGGAACAGGCGAAGCCTGAACGCTGTTTTCCGCAGAACTCCCCTGCCCTGCCGCTTCAGGTGTACGCCCGCAGGGAAATGCGCCTGCCCAGAGCCGGCCTCGCCGCGCCGCTACCGGCCAACGGCCGTCGGGACGCCTCAGGCGGCCTGACTGGCGTCGTGGTCGACCAACGGCTGCAGCTGCGGGTCCAGCGCCACGCGTTCGTCGAACACGAAGCAGCGGCCGTCGTAGCCTTCGCCACCCACTTCCTCGAAATAGCCCAGGATGCCGCCATCGAGCTGCAGCACGTTGTGCATGCCATCGTTCTGCATCCACAGCGCGGCCTTCTCGCAGCGGATGCCGCCGGTGCAGAAGCTGACCACGGTGGCGTCGGACAGCGCATCGCGGTGCGGCGCCAGGGCGGCCGGCAGGTCGGTGAACTTGGCGATCGGCAGGGTCAGCGCGCCGGCGAAGGTTCCGTGCGCGAACTCCTGCTCGTTGCGGGTATCGAGCATCACCACGCGCTTGCCATCATCGTCATGGCCCTGCCGCAGCCAGCGCTGCAGCGTGGCCGGGGCCACGCTCGGCGCGCGCGGGTAATCCAGCGGCTGTCCGTCGTCACGGCGGAAGCTGATGATCTCCGGCTTGACCTTGGCCTTGAGCCGCGCGAACGGCTGCATCTGGCTGTAGCTGTACTTCACCCGCATGCCGGCGAAACGCGGCTCGGCGGTGAGCTGCGCATAGAACGCATCGATGCCTTCGCCGCTGCCGGCCAGGAACAGGTTGATGCCCTCTTCCGCCACCAGGATGGTGCCGCGCAGCGCCAGCGCCTCGGCGCGCTCGAGCAGGGTGGCGGTCAACGCCTCGGCATCGGCCAGGGCAACGAAATGGTAGGCGGCGGTATTGACGATCATGGCCGTATTGTAACGGCCGGCCGGGTTCAGCCGCGTAGCAGCATGAATGGCAGCAGCACCAGCGCGGCGGCCGCCAGCATGCCCAGCAGCACCAGGATCACGTACAGCGGGCGCTGCCTGAACAGGGAACCAAAGGTTTCAGCGGTGCCATCGCGCAGCGCTGCCTCACGCTCGCCGCGTACCCGTCGCGAGCGCTCGGCCTGGTAGTCGGCCATCAACGCCTTGGCACGCGGATGGTCGTCGTTCTCGCGCAGCCAGATGCCGCCATGCGAGATCCCCCACGGGCTGGGTTCGGTGCGGTACCAGGCGATGCCGTTGCGGTCGAGCAGCTCGCCGACTTCCTGGCGTTCGTCCTGATCGACATTGCGCAGATTGAGTAGCAGTTTGGCCATCGCGCCATGATACCCGGCAGTGATGCGCTACCCTTGCACGCCCTTTCCGCCGGAGCCCGTCATGCGCCGTCTGTTCATCCCGCTTCTGCTGTCCCTGCTCGCCGCTGGCTGCACGCCTCCGGGGCCGCCACCAGGGGGCAGCATCGCCACGTTCGAGCGCATCGACACCCAGCCGGGTACCGGTGCCGAAGCGGTGCCCGGCACCAAGATCACCGTGCATTACACCGGGTGGCTGTACGACGAACGCACCGCCGACAAGCATGGCGAGAAGTTCGACAGCTCGCTCGACCGCGGCGAACCGTTCACCTTCAACCTGGGCGAGAAGCAGGTCATCCGCGGCTGGGATGAAGGCGTTGCCGGCATGAAGGTCGGCGGCAAGCGCACGCTGATGATCCCGGCCGAGTATGGCTACGGCAACCGTCGCACCGGGCCGATCCCGGCCGGCTCCTCGCTGGTCTTTGATGTTGAACTGCTTGATGTCCAGCCCCGCTGAAAAACACGTCGTGGTGATCGGCGGTGGCCCGGCCGGGCTGTTCGCCGCCGAGCGGCTGCGCGCCGCCGGCCTGCAGGTGGACCTGTACGAGACCAAGGGCTCGCCGGGACGCAAGTTCCTGATCGCCGGCAAGGGGGGGCTCAACCTCACCCATTCCGACCCGCGCCCGCTGTTCGACAGCCGCTATCGCGAACGGCAGGCGCAGGTCGGCCGCTGGCTGGACGGCTTCGATGCCGAGGCACTGCGCCGTTGGGCGCAGGGGTTCGGCGTGGATACCTATGTAGGCAGTTCCGGGCGCGTGTTCCCGGTGGACCGCAAGGCCGCGCCATTGCTGCGGGGCTGGGTGCGCCGCCTGAAGGAACAGGGGGTGCGCTTCCATGTCCAGCACCACTGGCTGGGCTGGAATGGCGACGGCAGCCTGCGCCTGCGCAATGAGGACGGCGAGATCGGCGTGCACGCCGATGCCACCGTCCTGGCGCTGGGCGGCGGCAGCTGGCCGCAGCTCGGCTCCGATGGCGGTTGGACGACGGTGCTGCAGCAGCACGGCGTGGCCGTGGCACCGCTGCAATCGGCCAATTGCGGTTTCGACATCGACTGGAGCACGCATTTCCGGCAGCGCCATGCCGGTGCACCGCTCAAGCCGGTGATCGCGCATTGGCCGGACCTGCAGGGCCAGCCGCAGCAGCTCCAGGGCGAGTGCGTGATCAGCGAGTACGGCATTGAAGGCAGCCTGATCTATGCGCTGGCAGCCGACCTGCGCGAGACGCTCAACCGGCAGGGCCTGGCGCAGCTGGAACTGGACCTGGTCCCGGGCCGCGAGGAAGCACGCCTGCTCGCCGACCTCGGCCGGCCGCGCAAGGGCCGCAGCTTCGGCGAGCACCTGCGCCGTGCGGCGGGGCTGGATGCGGTCAAGGCGGGGCTGCTGTTCGAAGTGCTGGGCAAGGACGCCGGCAATGACCTGCACGCGGTGGCGCGTACGCTCAAGCGCCTGCCGCTGCGCCTGCTGCGCCCGCGCCCGATGGCAGAGACCATCAGCACGGCAGGCGGTGTACGCCTGGAAGCCATGGACGACGGGCTGATGCTGACCGCCCTGCCCGGCGTGTTCTGCGCCGGCGAGATGCTGGACTGGGAAGCCCCGACCGGCGGCTACCTGCTCACCGCCTGCTACGCGAGCGGGCTGCGCGCTGCCGAAGGCGCGATCACCTGGTTGGCGCAGCGGTAAGGCTGCAATACGCGGACGCCACCCCGGCCTGCCGGGAGCACATCGTCGCGAGCGCGCCGAGCCATGCGCGACGCGGCTCTCCCGGTAGTGCCGCGTGCCGCAGCGGAGCACGGCTCCGCGCTGCCGGGGTCAGCGTTCCTTGCTTGCGCGCAGCGCGGCGATGCGCGAGGGCGGGTTGAACGAATCGCTGCGTGCATCGGCCCAGTAGTCGCGGAACACGACATGCTCCGGCACCTTGTTCAGCAGCTCACCCGGGGCCAGATAGCGGTACAAGCTGGAAAGCGAACGGATCTCCACCGGCGACACGCGGCGCAGGATGTGCTCCGGGCCCAGCTCGGACGGATCGTTCAATCCGGCCGCGCCCAGCAGGTCGCGCAGCGCGCGCAGGGTGTTCTCGTGGTAACGGAACACGCGTTGCGCCTTGTCCACCGGCTCCAGGTGCCGCCAGCGGCTGGGATCCTGGGTGGCGATGCCGGTCGGGCACTTGTCGTTGTGGCAACTCAGCGACTGGATGCAGCCCAACGCGAACATGAAGCCACGCCCGGCGTTGCACCAGTCCGCGCCCAGCGCGATGGTGCGCGCGATCTCGAACGCACTGGTCACCTTGCCGGCAGCGCCCAGGCGCACGCGGTCGCGCAGGTTCAGGCCCACCAGCGTGTTGTGCACCAGGATCAGGGCTTCGTTCATCGGCACGCCGACATGGTCGATGAACTCGGCCGGGGCCGCACCGGTACCACCTTCGGCGCCGTCGACGACGATGTAGTCCGGCAGCAACCCGGTTTCCTGCATGGCCTTGGCGATGCCGAACCATTCCCACGGATGGCCGATGGCCAGCTTGAAGCCCACCGGCTTGCCGCCGGACAGCTCGCGCAGCCGCGCCACGAACTGCAGCAGCTCGACCGGCGTGGAGAACGCCGAATGCTTGGATGGCGACACGCAGTCCACGCCCATCGGCACGCCACGCGTCTGCGAGATCTCGGCACTGACCTTGGCCGCCGGCAGCACGCCACCATGGCCCGGCTTGGCGCCCTGCGAGAGCTTGATCTCGATCATCTTGACCTGCTCAAGCCGGGCGTTCTCGACGAAGCGCTCCTCGCTGAAGCGGCCATTCTCGTCACGGCAGCCGAAGTACCCCGAGCCCAGCTCCCATACCAGGTCGCCGCCCTGTTCGCGGTGGTAGGGCGAGATCGAGCCTTCGCCGGTGTCGTGGTAGAAGTTGCCCAGCTGCGCGCCCTTGTTGAGTGCGCGGATCGCATTGGCCGACAGCGAGCCGAAACTCATCGCCGAGATGTTGAACACGCTCGCCGAATACGGCTTGGCGCAATCGGCACCGATGACCACGCGGAAATCATGATGCGGGATGCTGGTCGGCGACAGTGAATGGTTGATCCATTCGTAATCCACCGCATAGGCACTGCGCAGCGTGCCGAACGGCACCACGTCCATCTCGTTGCGTGAACGCTGGTAGATCAACTGGCGCTGCTGGCGCGAGAACGGCACGTCCTCCAGGTCGCTCTGCACGAAATACTGGCGGATCTCCGGCCCGATCGACTCGAAGCCATAGCGGAAATGCGCCAGCACCGGATAGTTGCGCCGCAGGACACTGCGGCGCTGCAGCACATCCCAGGTGCCGAGCACCGACATCAGGCCAAACAGGGCCACGCCCCAGTACCAGGCAGGCCATTGGCTTGCCAGGGCCAGCGATACCGGCAACAGGATCAGTGCCAGCACATAAACCAGATAACGATGCATTACCGTCCTCGCGGTCGGGGATGGCGGATTCTACAACCGGTCGTCCACTGCCTGCCGGGGCCAGGCCGATTTCACGTCGTAGACCACCACGTCCGGCACACCCAAGGCACGGATGGCGTCGACATCCAGTTCACGGAACTGCCGGTGCGCCACCGCCAGCACCACCGCGTCGTATGCGCCGGCCGCGGGTTCATCGGCCAGCGTCACCCCGCCCATGTCGTGCGCGCCGCGCGGATCCGCCCATGGGTCGAAGGCATCGACCGAAGCACCCGCCGCGGACAGCATCTGCACCAGGTCCAGTGCGCGACTGTTGCGCAGGTCCGGACAGTCCTCCTTGAAGGTGACGCCAAGCACCAGCACGCGCGCACCGGACAAGGCCTTGCCCTTGCCTTCGAGCAGCAACCGCACCCGCGTGACCACGTGCGCCACCACGCGGTTGTTGACCTGGCGCGCGGTATGGATCAAGTCCGGGTGATAACCCACGCTCTCGGACTTGTGCAGCAGGTAGTACGGGTCCACGCCGATGCAATGTCCGCCGACCATGCCCGGGCGGAACGGCAGGAAGTTCCACTTGGTGCCCGCCGCCTCGAGGACATCGAGGGTGTCGATCTCCAGCTTGTCGAAGATCAGCGCCAGTTCGTTGACCAGCGCGATGTTCACGTCACGCTGGATGTTCTCCACCACCTTGGCCGCCTCGGCCACGCGGATCGACGGCGCCGGCCAGGTACCGGCGGTGATGATGCGCCGGTACAGCGCATCGACCACGTCGGCCGCTTCAGGGGTGGAACCGGCGGTGATCTTGCGGATGTCCGGCAGGCGCCGCTGGCGGTCGCCCGGGTTGATCCGCTCGGGACTGTAGCCGCAGTAGAAGTCCTCGTTGAAACGCAGCCCCGAACCCTGCTCCAGCAGTGGCACGCAGACTTCCTCGGTGGTCCCCGGGTACACGGTGGACTCGTAGATCACCAGGTCACCGCGCTTGAGCACGCCGGCGATCAACGCGCTGGCGCGCCGCATCGGCTCCAGGTCCGGCTGCTCGTAGGCGTCGATGGGCGTGGGCACGGTGACGATGTAGACGTTGCGTGGTGCCAGCGCGGCGGCGTCGGCCGTGTAGCGGGCATGCACGCCTGCTGCCAGTTCATCGTCTTCCAGTTCCAGCGTGTGATCGTGCCCGGCCTGCAGCTCGGCCACGCGTGCGGCATCGATGTCGTACCCCAGCACGTCCAGCGTCTTGCCGAACTCCACCGCCAGCGGCAGACCGACGTACCCCAGGCCGATGATGGCGATCCGCGGCTCGGCCGCAGCAGTAATCCGGGCGCTCATGCCGCTCCTGACAATACGAAGGTGGTGCCCGGGGCGGGGATCGAACCCGCATAGCCTTTCAGCTGAGGGATTTTAAGTCCCTTGCGTCTACCAGTTTCGCCACCCGGGCATCGCGATAGCGTGCCTGATCCGGCCGCAATTGTGAATTGCAGCCGGCGCGGCGGGCGGCACCGGCATCAGATCGCGCGTGAATAGCGGGCCGGTTGCTGGGGCGCCTTCAGGTAACGGTCAAAGCACATCGCGATCAGGCGCAGCAGGGGGCGCCCCTGCCGCGTGGTGGCCACCACGCCATCCCGGCAACTGGCCAGCCCGTCCTGCTCCAGGCGGCGCAGCGCCTGCAGCTCGTCGGCGAAGTAGTGGTCGAAGTCCACGCCATGGCGACGGCCCAATACACGTCCGTCCACCCGGCCATGGCACATCAGCTCCTGGATCAGCGCCGCGCGCAGCACATCATCGGCATCCAGTTCCAGGCCACGCCAGACCGGCAAGCCACCCGCTTCCAGGCGCGCCTCCCAGTCCTTGAGATCACGCGGGTTCTGGCTGTAGCTGTTGTCGATGCGGCTGATGGCGCTCACCCCGAGCCCCAGCAGGTCAGTGTCGGCGTGCGTGGTGTAGCCCATGAAATTGCGATGCAGGCTGCCCGCCCGCTGGGCGCGCGCGAGATCCTCTTCCGGCAGGGCGAAATGATCCATGCCGATGTACTGGTAACCGGCCGCCGACAGCCGTTCCACCGCCAGCCCCAGCAGGGCCAGCTTCTGGTCCGGATCGGGGAGGTCGGCATCGAGGATCTGGCGCTGCGCCTTGAACATGTGCGGCAGGTGCGCGTAGCCATAGATCGCCAGGCGATCCGGACGCACGGCCATCACGGTGTCGAGCGTGCGCCCGAAGCCGGCCAGCGTCTGCTTCGGCAGGCCGTAGATCAGGTCCACGTTGACCGAGCGCATGCCGCTGTCGCGGCAGGCCTGGAGGATGGCCATCGTGTCATCGACGCCCTGCACGCGGTTGATGGCGTGCTGCACGTCCGGATCGAAGTCCTGCACGCCAAGGCTGGCGCGGTTGAAGCCCAGCGCCGCCAGTCCGGCGATATCGGCCACGCTGACCGAACGGGGGTCCAGTTCGATGGAGAAATCACGCTCGGCGCGCGGGCTGAAACGAAAGCGCCTTCCCAGCCCTTCCAGCAGCCGCCGCAGCTGCGCCGGCTCCAGGAAGTTGGGCGTTCCGCCGCCGAGGTGCAGCTGGATGACTTCGCGGGCCGGGTCGAACAACGGCGCGGCGCGGTCCGCCTCGCGCAGCACCTGGTCCACGTAGTGCTCGCCCTTGCTGCGGTCACGGCTGATCACCCGGTTGCAGCCGCAGTAGAAGCAGGGGCTGGTGCAGTACGGGACATGCACGTAGAGCGAGAGCGGCCGCGCCGAGGTATTGCTGCGCGCGATGGCGGCCTGCAGCTGCGATTGGCCGTAGCCGTCATGAAAGTGCGGCGCCGTGGGATAGGAGGTGTAGCGCGGCCCGGGGCGATCATGCCGGCGCAGCAGCTCCGGGTCGAAGGTCCAGCCCAGCGGGTTCAGCAGTACGGGATTCGTGTCCATGGCGCCAAGGATCTGCCAGCCGGGCTGGCCGCGCCTTGAGCCAGATCAATCCGGCCGCGGCCCATGGCTTGATCCAGATCAAGGCCTTCGGCGCGATCGCCTTCTAGGCTGCGGTCCTCGTCATTGCGCCCATCCATCGCGTACCCGCCTCCCCCACGGGCGCGCGGCACCGGCCCCGCTCCTCCCTCCGGAACCCATGAACGACATCGACCCTGCGCCGTCTTCATTACGCCCCGCCGCACAGCAACTTGGCGCGGTGCTCTGGCCCAGCTTCTTCGCCGCCGTGGTCGCCGCTGCGCTGTTCTTCTCGGTGGTCGACCCCCTGAAACTGGCCGCCATCAGCCTGCCGCAGCACGGCATCAGCCGCGAACTGGGCTACACCATCGGCTTCCTGCTGCTGTGGCTGGCCACCGCCTCGGCCAGCGCCGTCACCGCGTTGTTGCTGCGCCCGCGCAGGGATGCCGACGACGGAAGCGCCTTCGAATGAGCCTGTCGCAAGGCAAGCGCGCCCGCACCGCGCTGCGCACGGCCGTCGCGCTGGCGCTGCTGGCCGCGTTCTACCTGCTGCCGTGGCTGCGGCTGGATGGCCAGCCGATCCTGCTGCTGGACCTGTCGGCGCGGCGGTTCCATCTGTTCGGGTACAGCCTGCAGCCGGAGAACGCCCTGCCCCTGTTCTGGCTGGTCACCGCGGCCGCCGCATTGCTGTGCCTGGTCACGGTGATGTGCGGCCGGCTGTGGTGCAGCCATGTCTGTCCGCAGACCGTGCTGACCCGGGTATTCCGCAAGCTCGACCAGCTCACCGCCTTCGATGGCCCGGCCGCCCGCTTCGGGCCGGCGCTGCGGCACGTGCTATGGGCCGCCATCGCGCTGTGGACCGGCATCAGCTTCGTCGGCTACTTCAGCCCCATCGGCGGCCTGATCCATGACCTGACGCATTTTTCGCTGGGCATGTGGGAAGGCTTCTGGATCGTCTTCTACGCATTGGCCACCTGGGCCAACGTGGTCTACCTGCATGAACAGGTCTGCAGCCACCTGTGCCCCTACAGCCGCGTGCAGCACCTGATCACCGATGCACGCACGCCCACCGTCCGCTACATCGCCGCGCGCGGCGAGCCGCGCGGCCCACGCCCACACGGCGGTCCGAGCGTGCTGCATCGCTCGCGCGGGCTGCTCGACCCGGTCACCGCCAACGACTACGTGTTTCGTGCCGCCCATCCAGCCATTGCCGGCGCCTTGCCCAAGTTCAACCCCGAGCACCTGGGCGACTGCACCGATTGCGGGGCCTGCCTGCAGGCGTGCCCGATCCGGCTGGATATCCGCAATGGCCATTCCAGCCATTGCATCGAATGCGGCGCCTGCGAAGACGCCTGCGACGAGGCGATGGTGCTCCAGCATTTCCCCGAAGGCCTGATCCGACGCATGGCGCCGGAACCGGACGGCGGGCAGCCCCCGCCCGCGCTGCGCATCAAACCCCTGCTGTTCACGGCCGCCATGCTGGTGGCGCTGGTACTGACGATCGTTACCGCCGGGGCGCCGTACTGAGCCCCCCCTCCTGGAGGGCAGACACGAAAAAGCCGGCCCTGGGCCGGCTTTTCTGTTTCCACCCCCGCTGCGGGGAGTGGTGGGCGGTACAGGGTTCGAACCTGTGACCCCTACCATGTCAAGGTAGTGCTCTACCGCTGAGCTAACCGCCCCTGTCGCAACACGCGTGCATTGCGGTGGTGCTGCCCGCACCGGGGTACTACTTCAACAAAAAGGCCGACCCGATGGCCGGCCTTTTTGGATGTCCACTCGACCCGATTCCGGGGAGTGGTGGGCGGTACAGGGTTCGAACCTGTGACCCCTACCATGTCAAGGTAGTGCTCTACCGCTGAGCTAACCGCCCGTCGCTGCAACAATTCACCGTTGCGAGGGCGCGTATCTTAACCAACCCGGCCCGGTTGGACAACCGTTTTCTGCAAAAATCTTCACGCTGGCCACCTCAGCCCAGATTGGCCTCCTTGAGCTTGTGGATCTGGTCGCGCACCCGGGCCGCGTCCTCGAACTCCAGGTCGCGGGCATGCTGGTACATCTTCTGTTCCAGCTCCTTGATCCGCGCCGCCAGTTTGCCCGGGTCCATTGGCAGGTAGTCGGCCTCCGGCTCGGCCACGCGACGCCCCTTGCCCTTGACGCTGGACTTGGCCGACCCCTCCTCGTGCGCCCCTTCCAGGATGTCCACGATGGGCCGCGCCACCGACCGGGGCACGATGCCGTGCAACTCGTTGTACTCCACCTGCTTCTGCCGGCGACGGTCGGTCTCGTCGATGGCCGCCTGCATCGAGCGGGTCATCTTGTCGGCGTACAGGATCGCCTTGCCGCGCACGTTGCGGGCGGCACGGCCGATGGTCTGGATCAACGAACCGGTCGAGCGCAGGAAGCCCTCCTTGTCCGCGTCCAGGATCGCCACCAGCGATACTTCCGGCATGTCCAGGCCCTCGCGCAGCAGGTTGATGCCGACCAGCACGTCGAACTTGCCCAGGCGCAGGTCGCGGATGATCTCCACCCGCTCCACCGTGTCCACGTCCGAGTGCAGGTAGCGTACGCGGATGCCGTGCTCGCCCAGGTACTCGGTGAGGTTCTCGGCCATGCGCTTGGTCAGCGTGGTGACCAGCACGCGGTCGCCCATCTTGATGCGCGCATTGCACTCGGACATCAGGTCATCGACCTGGGTGCCGACCGGGCGGATCTCCACCTGCGGATCGATCAGGCCGGTCGGGCGCACCACCAGCTCGGTGATCTCCTCGCCGGATTCGCGCAGCTCGTACGGACCCGGCGTGGCCGACACGTAGATGCTGCGCGGCGAGCGCGCCTCCCATTCCTCGAACCGCAGCGGGCGGTTGTCCAGCGCCGAGGGTAGGCGGAAGCCGAACTCCACCAGCGTTTCCTTGCGCGAGCGGTCGCCCTTGTACATCGCGCCGATCTGCGGAATGGTGACGTGCGATTCGTCGATGACCAGCAACGCGTCGGCCGGCAGGTAGTCGAACAGGGTCGGCGGCGGCTCGCCGGCAGCCTTGCCGGTGAGGTGGCGGGAGTAGTTCTCGATGCCGTTGCAGTAGCCGACCTCGGCCATCATCTCCAGGTCGAACTGGGTGCGCTGCGCCAGGCGCTGCGCTTCGACCAGCTTGTTCTGCACGTACAGCAGCTCCAGCCGCTCCTTCAGCTCGACCTTGATGGTCTCGATCGCCGCCAGCACGCGCTCGCGCGTGGTCGCGTAATGCGTCTTGGGGTAGATGGTGTAGCGCTGCATCCTGCGCAGGCTTTCCCCGGTGAGCGGGTCGAACATGCTCAGTTGCTCGATCTCGCCGTCGAACAGCTCGATGCGCACCGCCTCGCTGTCCAGTTCGGCCGGGAACACGTCGATCACCTCACCGCGCACGCGGAAGGTACCGCGCTGCAGTTCGTACTCATTGCGGGTGTATTGCAACTGGGTGAGATGCTTGATCAGGTCACGCTGGTCGATGCGCTCGCCCTTGGACAGGATCAGGCGCAAAGACAGGTAGTCCTCGGGCGCACCCAGGCCATAGATCGCCGAAACGGTGGCCACCACGATCGCGTCCGGTCGCGACAGCAGCGTCTTGGTCGCGGCCAGGCGCATCTGCTCGATGTGCTCGTTGATCGAACTGTCCTTCTCGATGAAGGTGTCCGAGGCCGGCACGTAGGCCTCCGGCTGGTAGTAGTCGTAATAGCTGACGAAGTACTCCACCGCGTTGTGCGGGAAGAACGCCTTGAACTCGCCGTACAACTGCGCGGCCAGGGTCTTGTTCGGCGCCATCACCAGCGTCGGCCGCTGGATCTGCTGCACGACGTTGGCGATGGTGTAGGTCTTGCCCGAGCCGGTCACGCCCAGCAGCGTCTGCTTGGCGATGCCCGCTTCGAAATTGGCCACCAGCTTCTCGATGGCGGCAGGCTGGTCACCGGCCGGAGCGTAAGGCGATACGAGCTGGAAGCTGTCGGACATGGGGAGGCCTTGCCTGCGTGGACTGCCCAGTATAGCGAGCGCCGTGATGACGACCCGGCAGGGACTAACCTCAAGTTCAGGGGCCAGCTCCCCCGAGTCCCGGCACACGCACACCCATGCAGCATGGGACGACCCGATCAGCACGGAAGCCCCGCCCCATGATGGGTCAACGACGTGTCAGCCACCCCGCCAGCAGGGGCTTTTCCCAGATCGAAACACTCGCATGCATTGTCGTGGCCTCCTTGTTGGCAGCGCTCGCCGCGCCGGCAATGAGCGGGCAACTTCGTCATTCCCGGGCAACGGCGTTGCAGAATGCCTTGGTGGGGCATCTGCATCTGGCCCGCCAGACTGCGATCTGGCAGCGCAAACCCACCCTGCTATGCCCCTCCGTGAACGGGAAGCAGTGCACGACAACCCGAAACTGGGCGGAGATCTGGCTGGTCTTCACCGATCCTGACGGCAACGGGCAGCCAGACCTTCCCACCGACATCATCCGGACTGGCAGACAGCCCGCGCCAGCAACCCTGAACCTGAGGAGCAGCGCTGGTCGGAGTCGGGTCCGCTACCTCCCCGACGGCGGCAATGCGGGCTCCAACCTGACCCTTTCGATCTGCACCACCAGAGGCCAGCTGCTCAGGCAGGTGGTCGTCAACAACAGTGGGCGCGTCCGCAATGGACGGATCATCGAGGGAGCAACCTGCCCGCCCTGAACGGGGAGTTGCGCGGTCGGGCCGTGCTGAGTAGAATGCGCGTCCCCGCCCGAATAGCTCAGCCGGTTAGAGCACTTGACTGTTAATCAGGGGGTCGTTGGTTCGAGTCCAACTTCGGGCGCCAGATCAAGAAAGCGATAAAGCCCGCCGCAAGGCGGGCTTTATCGTTCCTGCGTCTGCGAGAAATGGACGCCATGCTTCCCGACGCAAGGGCACCGTTTCCTGCAACAAAAAAACCCGCCGGTTCCGGCGGGCTTTTTGGGGAATCGTCCGGCGCATCACCAGCAATCAGCAACCGTCGCCGTTCCGCTCTTCGTGCGCACCCCTTGCGCATTGACCGTCAACGTCCCGCACTTGGGATCCTTCTGGCTCGACGTCGGCACCGCCTGCAGGATGTAGGCACGCGCGGTCGGATCCCCTCCCTGGAAGCCTACCTGGTAGAACGCCGCCAAGTCCGCGTCACAACGCGGAGCCGGTGCACCGACATACGTCAGATTGGTTGTGTAGTAACGCTCCATCGTCTGCGCATGCTGCTGCAGGCAGCCTGCCACGGCCGTACGACGCGCCTTGACCACGTACTCCCGGTAGTTGGGATAGACGATGGCTGACAGGATCGCGATCACCGCGACCACGATCATCAACTCGACCAGCGTGAAACCCGCCGCCCGGCCCCTACCTGCAAGCACCGCCCCCCGTTGTGCACGAACCATCTTGTTCACTCCCTTAGTTCCCGATCAGTTCGCGCCAGGAAACGCGCTTGATGTTGCCGTTGTTGGTATTGGTCTTGGTCTTGTCGTAGGTGCCATCGTCAAGACTGGTATACATGTTGTCACCGATGAAGATCGGATTGTTCGGGCTGCTGCCGTAACCGATGCCCGATACCGGCACGCCATCCAGCGAGTCCTTGCTGTCGATCACGCCATCGCCGTTGGCATCGAAGAAGCCGCCGGACAGGCGCCCACCCGTGAACGGATCGATCGCCATCGTATAGCCCTTGCCGGTCGGGCTGCACACATCCGCTGAATCCGGGATGCGCGTGGTGCCGATCAGGGTCAGGCCCTGGAAGAAGTTCGGCACCACCATGCGCTCACCTGCCGCAGTACCCGAGGACGGAAGCAGGTTCATGTACCAGCCGTCCTCACCCGTCGTGGCCACGCGCTCGATGACACGCACGTCGTAGCCGCCGACCTTGCCTTCGTTGAGGACGCTCACCTGCTTCAGGCCGCCCGCTCCGGAAATGGTCGAACCCTTGTCGATCAGGCCATACCAGGTCTGCACGTTCTTGTTCGCGCGGTCCGCCGAATTCAGGTAACGGCCCGTACCGTAGAACACCCAGGTCTGCAGGGTCTTGGGGTTCACCGCGACCAACGGGGCCGCCGTGATGGGCTTGGTGGCCCCTGCCGCAAACAACAGGCTGGCGGTTCCCGTCGACAGCTTGAAGCGCCACATGTTGCCCTTGAGGTCACCGGCATACACGGTATCGACCAGGCCGTTGCCTGCAGCGGACCAGGCGTTGATGCCGGACAGGCCATTGTCGCTGCCAGTCGCCGTGGAAATGGTGGACATGCTCCCGTTGGACATGTTGATCACCACCAGCTTGGCGATCCCGTCACTGCTGTTCGGGCCGTTGCCCAGCAACACCTTCCACTGTCCGTCAGCCACCTGCGAAACGATCGGCTGGCCCAGGTTGTTGCCCAACGCTGCATCGTTCACTTCCCACATCAGGGTGGGCGACGCCGGGTTGGTCACGTCCAGCGCGAAGACGGTCTTGCCGCCACGCCCCATGGTGCCGACCAGCGCGGTACGCCAGTTCGCACCGTCATACCAGTCCGCCGCGGTCATGGCACCGTCAACCGTATAAGTGTGCTCGTAGGCCGGGTCGGTGTACTTCAACGCACCACTGAGCTTGGCCATGCCTTCGGTGGGAACGAAGGCAAACAGCTCCTTGCCACTGCTCGCATTGAACGCATGCAGCATGCCGTCGTTGGCCCCCACATACACCACCGGAGTACGTGTGGCCTGGACGGAAGCAAACGATGCGTAGTTGCTGGAACCGGCGAAGGTGCTCTTCATGTACAGACGGCTGTTGGGCGCGCCCACATACACCGGCTGCGAATTCACGATGTCGCCCAGCAGGCTCAGGCGGTTACGGAAAGTCCCGCCATTGCTCTTCTCACCGGAACGATCACCGCGCAGATAGTTCACCACCGCCGCGGACAGGCCGTTGACCGAACCTTGGAACGCGGCAAGCGATCCACCATTGTTGTAGAAGATCTTGCGCGCGTTGGTGGTGGCGTTGGTCGGCCCCCAGACCGGGAACTGGTCGGCAGCGGACCAGGCCTGCGTCAGCGCACCAGTGGTGGCATTGACGTCATACGCATACAGGCGCCCCGCCCACTCGCGATTCTGGCCGGTGACGAACTGCGCCTGGAACGTGCGTGCACCGGCATCCAGCTTCGTCGAGTTGCTGGCGAACGAGCTCGCCGAGCCCTCCGCCTTCTTGGCGATCGACTCGAAGGCCTGGCGCAGGCTGGCCACCATCTTGTCGGCCTCGCTGGCCACGTAGAAGTTGTCCGGACGCGGGTAGCTGTTGACGGTGCTCGTCACGCCGCCACCTGAACCACTGGTCAGGTAGTCGGTATTCGTATGCCACCACGACTCCTGCAACGCCTTGGTCGTCAGCGGATCGAAACCCAGCGGCACGTCGAAGCCACCGTATTTGGCAGTCAGCCAGTACTGGTTGGCGGTCTTCGGCTCCAGGATCTGGTTCTCGCGCACGTCCACCCAATAGGTCGAGAGCGTCTGCTTCCCGGTGGTGTTGGGCTTGGCCAGGTCATCCGGACGGATGTCGTTCGTATTGGCGTAGTACGCCAGGCCGGCGATGAAGGCCGAGTTGCCACGACCACTGAAACTGGAGGCATTGGCCTTGGTGGTAATACCTTCCAGGTCAAAGATCTTCTGCGTGTACTTGACTGCCAGGTCGTAGTCCTTGTCCGGCGTATTGGGAATATCGCGGTCTTCGTGGGTGTTCACGTCACCGATGCCCAACGCCGCGTTCACCTGGCAGGAGTACCGGATCGGATCATCCCAATCGGTGATGACCGGGAAACCGTCGGCGTAGGTGTAGTTGATGTTCCGGGTATAGGCATCGATGTTGCCCTGCCCACGGAAGTAACGCAGCGCCGCGTAGTACAGCTCGCTCACCGGGTCATTGCTCTTCGGCGAAGCCGTCGTCATCTGGCCGAACTTGTTCAGATAATTGATGACGCCGCTGTCCTGGATGCCGGTGGTTGCGGTGGCACTTGCATCGTCCGGGTCGGGATTACGGCGCAGCACGCCCGTGGTGGAATCCCATTCGGCGTTCGCGTTCACCAGCGTGCCGACTTCCGGGTAGTAGCTGTTGGGGCCGACGAACTTCTGGCGCGCACGCATCACGCCGCCATTCCGGGTATTCCCCGACTCGTTGAGGAAGCCGAAGATGCTGTAGCGGATGCGCTTGGAGTACTCCTGGATCAGGCCTTCAGGCTTCCAGCCCTGCGAGTACTGGACGCAATTACTCTCCACGCCCACGCTCGCATCGCAGACCTTCACGCGCACACTGACTTCATAGACGGTGCCGGCATCACCATTCTTCCCCGTGGTGAGGGTATGCACCGCCGGGTTGTAAGGCACCGGAGTGGCACCGAGATCGCCGCTGGAAGTGAAGCGCATCTTGTTGCCCAGCCCTGCGATGCGGATCTTCAGGCTGTTCCACTGCGCACCGGTCAGGTTGTTGACCAGGGTGGCATTGGTGGACGACGCGGGGATGGTGCGGTCCGGATACAGACCCGAGCCGTGGTGGCGCGCCTTCTCCAGAACCGTCGTGGTCGGGGTATCCACCACGCGGTACCCACCGGTAAGCCCGGAGCGGAACGGGTCGATGGTCTGGGTGGCCGCCCAGTTCATGTAATTGCCGCTCCACTGCTTTGCAGTGGCGCAATTGAACGAAACCGCCGCACCCACAGGATAGAAGTAGCGGTCCGTCTCGGTGGCACTGTAGTTGTACAGATAGCACTTGGCCGGATCGAAGTAACCCGAATACCGGCGCGACGTGTCGTAGTTGCCGATGTTCGCCTGGCTGATCAGGGTTGGATATTCCACCGACGGCACCAGCACCAGGTTGCCTGGCACGTCGCTGCCCACGTACATCGGTGACTGGGCGATCTCCACGGCCGGCGCCTGGGCCGAGCACAAGGCGGCGAACAGGCCGATGGCGAAAGCGCCAAATCGACTGCTCAACGAACGCGGCTGGACGATTGTTTCGATGGATGTCGTTTTCATGATCTTTCAGAGTCCCAGGACGACGGTACTTACTTGACCGTGATGTTGGATTGCAGGACCACAACCGCGCGATCCGTGACGGCGGCCGGATCATGGCTACGGGCGACGATGCGGTAGAACGACTCGAGCGTCACGCCACCACCGCCACCGTACTGGTTGGCGTTGGCGCTCTGGTTCTGCTGCAGCTCGTCCGTGCTTTCGCGTTGGCCGAGGTATTGGACGTAGTACTGCGGGCGCCCCGCCGCCAGCGTCTGCGTGGCCGTACCGTTGATCCAGCCCGCCCCGCCGCCGCTGTAGGTGTTGGCCGGCGGAATGGGGCACGCCGTGGCCGGACTGCTGCAGTCCACGCCGATCGTGCTGCCCGCCACGACTGCCGCCCGGACGGCGACCTCCGCCTCGCGCAATGCCGATTCGGCGGACTGGAAGGCCAGGCTGCGGTCATACATGTTGCCGCTCATACGCTCGCGCAGCAGCGTGCCGCGGATGCTCGCCAGCCCGATCAGGGTGATGACGATCAGGATGATCAGGACCACCAGCAGGCTTGCCCCCCCCTGCCGCACCGCGTACCCGCGCACGCGCTTGTTGATGTTCATTGCGCACGACTCCTCAGGGTGACCACGTACTCAAGCTGGCGCGACAACGGCGTGTTGCCCGTCCCCACCGCGCTGTCGCTGTTGACGGTGAAAGTGATCCGTATCGACGTCACGTCCTGCCAGCCCGCCACCGCGCCGGCGCCGACGTAGTCGGTCGTCGCCGGATCCTGCAGAAACGCCAACTGCATGTCGTTGACACCTTCAACCATTTCCTCGCGGGCAGCACCATTGAGCACGCGGAACAACGAACGGCCACCGCGGCCGTTGTCAGCCACGAACCAGCGCACGCCATTGAGCCTGCTGATCACGGAATTGCGCGGGTAGATGTACGCAGGTGCGGACGCGTTGCACGGCGCAGGTAGCACATTGAGGCTGTTGCTGCAGTTGCCACCGTTCGAATGGCTCACGCTGGTCGCACCGGTCGCGCCCGCCCGGAACACCGCCAGCTGCTTGGTATCGCAGACCATCAGCACGTCATTGGCCGCAAACCTGCTGCCGTTGTCGACGGTGAAGGTCGTGCCCGCATGTGCGCTGACATTGGCGATATCCGAGCCGACGAGCAGCAGCTGCAGCGCGTCGGTCCCGGCGGTGGAGCCGGACAGCGAACCATTGTCGTAGCCACGCACCGGCTGCGACCAGGTGCTCCACCAGTTCGTCCCGCCAAGGTCAGCCACATTGGCGACCGGCAGATCGATGTCGCACGGGTTGCCGCCGGCCTCGCGGATGTCCCGGGCCATCATCTCGAATCCGAACTGCATGTTCTCCTGCACCTTGCCCAGCCCATCGGTGGTCCGATACGCCTGCTGGCTGGAGAGGAAGATCATTGCCACCGCACCGAGCACGACCAGGCCGATGATCAGCGAGATCATCAGCTCGATCAGCGTCATGCCGGCCATCCCCGACCGCGACTGCATCTTCTTCATTGCACGTATGCCACTCATAGCCTGACCACCGTCTGCACCTGGCGCTCGGCGCCCCCCTCCACGTTGTCGGCGTTGTCAGCCGCCGCATTACCCTTGCTGCCGCGGGTGTCATCCCATTGCACGGTGACCGTGCATACCTCGGCCGCGCAGGCGATCTGCCCGCAGACGGACTCGTCGTCGTCGGAACCGGCCATGCCGTTCTTCAGCGATTCGATCCAGCGACTCACATCGTTCTGCGCCAGGGTCCCGCCGTCGGGCACCGAGCACTCCATGCCACCGGTGTTGTATGCGCCGGCCAAGGCCTCCTGCCGGTTGGCCCGCATTGCATCGATGACCGAGTAGGAATAGGCGACGACCTGGCTGCGCTCCAGCGAACTCTGCCCGTTCCGCAATGCGGTGGCCTGCATGGCAGCGATGCCCAGCAGGGCCACGCCCAGCACCAGGACCGAAACCATTACCTCGATAAGGCTCACGCCCACCTGCCGACGCTTCGAAGAGCCAATCCGCCCGTGGATTGCTGCGGTTCTCATCTGTGGAGCTCCCGTCTCAAGGACATGCGCCGCCACCATCGACCCGGCTGCTGTTGACGCGTGCGGCCGATGTCAGGGTGACGGTACGTTGGTTGTCCGCCGGGCTACCGGTCGGAATACAAAAGGTGACGGCACTGTTGACGGCCGTGCTGGACAGGCCATCGGGACGGAAGGTGAACCGGGCCACATCGGAACTGACCTCGACCGGCGCCTTTGAGGTGCCCACGTGCAGCACGGTGCTGTCGGACTCGATCACGGTCAGCCAACTGTCCCAGCCCCCGCCACATGTCGCACCATCGGCGCTGCCACATACCGAAACCTGGGCATTGCGCTTGATGGCTTCGCTGCGGGCCAACTGCAGCGAGGCCACCAGATCATTGGACTGTGAGGTCAGACGGTTGGCGTTGATCACCGAACGAAATGACGGCACCGCGATGGCCGCCAGGATCGCGGCAATGGCCACGGTGACGATCAACTCGACCAGGCTGAAGCCCCGCGCGCGCAGGCGCATAGGCCTTCGGCCGGTAGCTTGAAGATTGCTGGGCATATCCTTCCCCATTTGGACGACTTACTCTAATGACCGGCCACGCCCCGCTTCAACGTCTGGGGGACGAACGGGCCGATCCATCGCATGAATGGCAACCCCCACCGCCCCTCCTGGAATCTGGCACGGCATGCCCGCATCCCCTCAGGCAGCACTGAACCCGCTGGACCCCCTCTCGCAGGCCCAGACCATCACCCGGATCATGCTGACCGGCGAGGCGCTGGCCGCCCTGCTGACCCTGTCACAGAGCGCGCGGGTGGACCTGCTGACCTACTTCGGGCTGGCCTCGTTCACCATCCAATGGGTCGCCCTCGCCTCTCTGGCGATGTTGTACCTGGCAAGGCGCCACCTGCTCCGCGTCAGCCCGACACGGATCGCGGCGGTCGCCCTGGCAGCCCTGCTATGCAGCACATGGCTGGTTACCGCATTGGCATGGGCGGTACTGCACGACACCTGGCTGGTACCGGCCGAAGGCTGGCCTGTTTTTGCCGTGAAACTCACCACCCTGGCCCTGCTGGTGGGCCTGCTGGCACTCGTCGCCTTCCACAGCCATTGGCGACTGCGCCAACTCGCGGTCCGCGCCAAACAGGCTGAACTGGAAGCGCTGCAGGCCCGCATCCGCCCCCACTTCCTGTTCAACACGCTCAACACGGGCGCGGCACTCGTCCACCAGCGCCCGGAAGACGCCGAACGGCTGCTGCTGGACCTGGCCGACCTGTTCCGCGCGGCCCTCGCCGGCCCCCGGGCCATCCCGCTCAGCGAGGAAATCGCACTGTCCCGGCGCTACGCCGAGATCGAGGGGTTGCGCTTCGGTGACCGCATGCGCATCCACTGGGATCTCCCCGAACCGCTGCCGGGTCGCGCGGTTCCCACGCTGTCGATCCAGCCCCTGATCGAGAACGCGATACGCCATGGCGTCGAGCCCTCCCCGTCCGGAGGCGACATCCACGTCCGCCTGGACGTGGCCAGGGACATGCTGAGCATCCTGATCGAGAACGACCTGCCGCCCGCCGGCAGCACTGCGGCACGCACGGGCCACAAGCTCGGACTGGAGTCCTCGCGGGCTCGCATCCAGGCCCTGACCGGCGGCCTGGGCGACGTGGCGACGCGCATCGAGAACGGCCGCCACATCACCCTGGTCACGCTGCCGACCTGAAACGACTCAGGCCACCACCTGGTAGCACGGCCGGTAATCACCGGAGATCTTCATGCGGCGCTGCTCCACGAAGGCCCGCAGCAGCGCATCCAGCGCCTGCATCATCTCCGGGTCGCCGTGGATCCTGAATGGGCCGAAGTCCTCGATGCGGCGCATGCTTTCCTCCTTCACGTTGCCGGCCACGATGCCGGAGAACGCGCGCCGCAGGTCGGCGGCCAGGTCCGGCGCCGGCCGGCCCTTGTGCAGGTCCAGCGCGGCCATGGCCTCGTGGGTGGGCACGAACGGCTGCTGGTAGGCCAGCGGGATGTCGACCTGCCAGTTGTAGAAGAACGAATCGCGGTGCGCCAGGCGGAACTCGCGCACCCGCTTGATCCCCTGCGACATCTTGCGCGCCACCGCGACCGGGTCGCCAACGATGATCTCGTAGCGCTCGGCGGCGCGATCGCCCAAGGTCAGGCGGATGAAGCGGTCGATCTGCTCGAAGTACGGCGCCGCGATGGCCGGGCCACTGAGGATCAACGGGAACGGCAGCTCGGCGTTCTCCTCGCGCAGCAGGATGCCCAGCAGGTACAGGATCTCCTCGGCGGTGCCCACGCCACCCGGGAACACGATGATGCCGTGCCCCAGCCGGACGAACGCCTCCAGGCGCTTCTCGATGTCCGGCATGATCACCAGGTGGTTGACGATCGGGTTCGGCGACTCGGCGGCGATGATGCCCGGCTCGGTGATGCCGATGTAGCGGGTGTTGGTACGGCGCTGCTTGGCATGGGCGATGGTGGCGCCCTTCATCGGCCCCTTCATCGCGCCCGGTCCGCAGCCGGTGCAGATGTCCAGCCCGCGCAGGCCCAGCTCGTAGCCGACCTGCTTGGTGTAGATGTACTCGTCGCGGGAGATCGAATGGCCGCCCCAGCAGACCACCAGATTGGGCTCGCTCGGCTGCAGGATGCGCGCATTGCGCAGCACGCCGAACACCGCGTTGGTGATGCCGTCGGTGGTCTCCAGGTCCGAGGCGTACTCCGGCCCCAGCTCGATGGCCATGTAGGCCAGGTCGCGCACCACCGAGAACAGCAGCTCGGCGATGCCGCGGATGATCTCGCCGTCGACGAAGGCCGCCGCCGGCGCGTTGCTCAGGTCGATGCGGACGCCGCGGTCCTGCTGGGTCACCTGGATGTCGAAGTCCGGGTACAGGTCGCGCGCGGCGCGCGGGTCGTCCGAAGCGCTGCCGCTGGTCAGCACCGCCAGCGCGCAGCGGCGCAGCAGCTCGTGCATGCCGCCGCTGGAGGCATCGCGCAGACGCGCCACCTCGGTCCGCGACAGCACGTCCAGCCCGCCACGCGGGTAGATGCGCGCGTCCTGTACCGGCAGCGCCCTCGCTGCCCCTTCACTCTTGGTCATTTCCACTGCTGCTCCTTCTCATTGGCGATCGACTTTAGCGCTGCCCCCATGAAAAGGAAAACGGCCGGGTTGCCCCGGCCGTTTTCGGTTTACATCCGATCAATCAACCGATCAGAACTTGTAGCGGAAGCCCAGCTGCAGCGACCACTGCGAAACACCGGTGTTGAAGCCGTCGGCATCCGCGTTGGCGTAGGCACCTTCGGTGACCGTTGCCGACTGGTTGCCCACGCGGGCAGTGCGGAAGTCGTAGATGTACTTGCCGGTGGCCTGGTCGATGCCGATGAAGTTGGCAACGCCCTGGTCAGCATAGAAGCCGTAGTCGTAGATGCGACCCCACTTCTTGTTCAGCATGTTGCCGATGTTCTGGATGTCCAGCCAGATCTCCGACTTGTGGCCCTTCATGAAGCCCGGCAGCTGCTGGGTGATGCGCACGTCAAAGGTGTTGACGAAGCCGGCACGGCCAGCGTTCTGCGGGGTGACCGAACCTGCATAGCGTGCCAGTTCCGGGTTCGACTCCAGCCACTTGAAGAACGCGTCTTCCATGGCCGCGCCGCCCTTGAACATCACGTCGCCACGGCCCTTCGGCACGTAGAACAGATCGTTGAAGGTACGGCCGTCACCGTTCATGTCGTTGGCGTACACCCAGCTGTAGGCGCGACCGGTACGGCCTTCATAGAACAGGCCAACCTGGGTCTCGTAGTCCGAGAAGAACTTGTGCTTCCAGTTCAGGGCACCGGAGATACGGTCACGGACTTCGTAACGCGAACGGGCCAGGGCGTCTTCGTTGGCCTGGAAGATGTAGTTGTTGTTCCAGTTCGAGGTCGCCACCGACGAGGTGTTGCTCGCCACTTCCTTGGCATCGGTGTAGGTGTAGCCCAGGCTCCAGGCCCAGTCGCTCTGCTCGCTGAACGGCTTGGACAGCGAAGCGGTGAACTGGGCGGTACGGCCCTTGTCGGTGTTGTCCAGCAGCACGGCGTCGCTCGCCCAGCTCGGGCCGGTCGACTTGGAGCCGGAGGTGGTGCCGTAGACGCTCTTCCAGAAGAACTCACGACCATCCGGGGCACCGACGAAGCTCGGGTTCTCCAGTTCCAGGCGCTTGAAGAACAAGCCATCCTTGACCTTGGAGTACAGGAACTCGGCCGAACCCACGATGCCGTACCACGGCAGCTCGTGGTCGAACGCCAGGTTGGCCTTCCACACCGACGGGGTCTTGAAGTCGTCGGAGACGAAGTTCACGACCTGCTGTGCGTCCTTCGAGGTGCCCTTGATCGGGTACTCGGTGGTCTGGCTGTAGTTGATGCCGGTGTTGGCGAAGATGTTGCCCAGCCACACCTGCGGCGATTCACCACGGAACAGGCCAACGCCACCGCGCAGCTGGGTCGGACGATCCGAGTCGAAGGTGTAGTTGAAGCCAACGCGCGGCTGGAACAGGAAGCTGTTGTCGCCGATCGAGGTGTTGTTGTAGCCGAAGTACTCCGACGCCTGCTGGTTGTACTGCGGGCGATGGTTGGTGTCGTACTTGTCGGCACGCAGGCCCAGGGTCAGGGTCAGGTTGTTGTTGACGTACCAGGTGTCCTGCACGAACAGGCCCAGGGTTTCGTACTTGTACTTCGCGGCCAGGCTTTCGGCGCCGCCGGTGGCCGGGTCACGCCAGATGGTCTGGACCGGGGTGTCGTTGCGGAACGCATCGATACCCAAATATTCCAGGTAGCCATCAACGTACGGCGCATAGACGTTGTTGATGTCGTTGCTGCTGAAATCGGCACCAAACTTCACGTCGTGGTCGCCCAGGGTCAGGGTGCCCGCGCCGAAGTAGTTCCAGGTCTTGGTGTACAGCTCGTTGTACTGGGTGTTGCTCTCGGTGCCCAGCCACAGGTACGGGCTGTTGCCGTATTCCTGGCTGCTGTGGATGCCGCCGAAGTCGATCTTGATCGCCGGGGTGCCCTTGGCCGACGGATTACGCACGGCCTGGAAATCACGGTAGCTGACCTTGAACTCGGTCGAGAAGTTGTCCGACCAGTCGCTGAACAGCTGGCCGACGTAGGACTCGATTTCCTTGTCGTGCTGGTACCAGTACGAGCTCACCGAGGCAGCGGTGGTCGAGAAGCCGTTCACGCGCAGCTTGCTCTGCTCCAGCTTGCTGTAGCGGAAGCTGGCGCGGTGGTCGTCGTTGATGTTCCAGTCGAGCTTCAGCGCGTACTCTTCCAGGTCCGTGTCCGAAGCCGAGGAGTAGTCGCCAGCGGAGACGCCATAGCGCTCCTGGAAGATCTTCTGCGCTTCAGCGACGTCGCCGAGGCTGATGGTGCCCTTGCCCAGCGGGCTGCCTTCAACGTCGGCGCCCGGAGCAGCCTGCTCGTACTTTTCGTAGTTGGCGAAGAAGAACAGCTTGTCCTTGACGATCGGGCCGCCGAAGGTGACGCCGTAGGTCTTCTCGTCCTCGAAGCCGTCGAACTTGCCGCCGCCCGGGTTGTCGCCGAACCAGGAGCCATCGCGCATGTAGCCATAGACCGAACCATGGAACTCGTTGGTACCGGACTTGGTCACGGCATCAACCACCGCGCCGGTGGCGCCGGTGATGGTGATGTCGTAGCTGGACATGTCGACGTTGATTGCTTCCAGCGCTTCCATCGAGACCGGCTGGCGCTTGGTCGGCATGTTGTTGCCTTCCAGGCCGAAGGTGTCCGAGGCGTTGACGCCGTCGATGCGCACCGCGTTGTAACGCGGGTTCTGGCCACCGGCCGAGATCGAGCCCGAGGCGCGGTCAACGAAGGCCACGCGCGGATCCAGGCGCATGTAGTCCTGGATGTTGCCGTTCATCGACGGCAGCGCTTCGATGGTCTGGCGGCTCACCGAGGTGCCGGTGCCCATCTTGGTCGCGCTGAACACTTCCGAACCACCGGCAACGGCCATGACCTGCACGGCTTCCAGGGTGGTGGCAGCCATGTCGCCGGTCAGGGCGGCGTTGACGGTGCCGTTCTGGTTCACGCCCAGGTAGATGCCGTCTTCGGTCTTGGTGCCTTCACCGGACTTGGTGATGGTGACGCTGTACGGACCACCCACGCGCAGGCCGCGGGCGTTGTAGCGACCAGCCGCGTCGGTGGTCGCACGGCTGACCGTGCCCGACTCGACGTGGGTGATGGTGACTTCCGCACCAGCGACCGGCTGGCCGGCAGTGTTGGTGACCTGGCCGCCGACGCCGGCGGAGGTGCTCTGTGCGAAAGCCGGAGCAGCCGCGAGGGCGGCAATGAGGCCAAGGGTGAGCTTGGACATCCGGATGCGAGGATGATTCATGGGTAGGTAGCCTCGAAACGAGTTGGCGATTGAAAAAAAACGCGATCCATCAGCCCCGGGGTCAACCGGGCGCCTGATCGGCTTGAATCTGGGGGTCCCTTCCGGAGCGGTTTCAGCCGCAACGGTTAAGATAAGGTTAACACGGTAATGACAGTTTATGACTGCAATAAGACAGTCCTGCGGCAACACGATCGGACAAGAACCGACAAATCAATCGGTTATTGGAGTGACCCGAGGTAGGTGGCCAGGCCATCGAGCAGCATTTGCACGGAAATAGCGACCAACAACATGCCCATCAGCCGCTCCAGGGCGGTCAGCGCGCGGGCACCCAGCAGCTTGTACAGCAGGGTGGCCGACATCAGGATGGCGGCGGTCGCGCCCCAGGCCAGCAGCAGGGCCAGGCTCCAGTCACCCAGCCGGTCGGGCTCGTTGCTGCCCATCAGCATCACCGCCGCCATGCCCGAGGGGCCGGCCACCAACGGGATCGCCATCGGCACGATGAACGGCTCGCCGTCCGGCACCGCCCCCATCAGCCCTTCCGGCTTGGGGAAGATCATGCGGATGCCGATCAAGAACAGCACGATGCCCCCGGCGATGGCCACCGATTCCTGGCGCAGGTGCATCAGTTCCAGCGCGTACTTGCCGCCCCACAGGAAGACCATCAGCACGGCCAGGGCGATCAGCAGCTCGCGCACCAGCACGATGCGCTGGCGACGCGGGGCCAGGGGCTTGAGCAGGCTCAGGAATACCGGGATGTTGCCCAGCGGGTCCAGGATCAGGAACAGCAGCAGGGCCGCCGAGAGGATGGTCACCCGGCCGCGTCCAGCACCTGCCCGCGCCAGGCCGAACCGGCGGCCGACAGCAACGTGACGCAGGCCGCGGCATAGGCCGAAGGATCCTGCGCGGCGGTGTCCTCGCCATGGATAAAGGCCCGCGCGCGCAGCGCGGTCCGCATCGGCCCGGGCTGCACGCCACTGATACGCACCGGGCCATTGCGCAGCTCGTGGTGCAGCGTGTCGATCAGGCCACGCAGGCCGTACTGGGCCACGCCGTAGCCGCCCCAGAATGCCTGCCCTACCCGCGCCGGATCATCCAGGCTGAACACCACCGCCGCGTCGTCACGCTGGCGCAGCAGCGGCAGGCAGGCCTGGGTGAGCCAGGCACGTGCGGTCAGGTTGACGTGGATGGCGCGCGAGAACGCCGCCGGGCTGGCCAGGTCGAACGGGGTCAGCCCCGGGAAGTCCGCCGCGCAGTGCAGCAGCCCGTCCAGGCCGCCCAGCTCCGTGGCCAGCCGCTCGGCCAGTACCGCGAAGTCGTCCGGGGTCGCCCCTTCCAGGTCCAGCGGGTAGAGCAGCGGCTCCGGCCCCAATTGGGCCACCGCGTCGTATACACGATTGAGCTTGGGCAACTTGCGGCCGAGCAGCACCACCGTGGCGCCGGCCGTGGCGCACGCCTTGGCGGCCGCCGCGCCCAGGCCACCGGCCGCGCCGGAAACCAGCACGACCCGCCCCGCCAGGTCCGTTTGCGCCCAACCTTCCGGCTGGGCACTCACGCCTGGCCCGCCTCGGCGACGATGCGCTTGAGCTCGCCGGATTCGAGCAGCTCCAGGATGATGTCGCAGCCGCCGATCAGCTCACCGTGGATGAAGAACTGCGGAAAGGTCGGAAGGTTCGAGAAGCGCGGCAGGTTGGCCCGCACTTCGGGGAACTCCAGCACATTGACCGTGCGCAGGTGCGCGGCACCGGCGGCCATCAGCGCCTGCACGGCGCGGCTGGAAAAGCCGCACATCGGGTACTGCGGCGTACCTTTCATGAACAGGACGAGGGGATGCTGCTCCACCTCTGCCTGGATTTGCTCCATCACCGGCATTCGAATTCTCCTGCTGCGAAAGAACGGCCCGTCCTGGTCGGATAGACTTTCCCGTGGCCACGGATTGTAAGCCGAGCCGACGCATTCCCGGCGCCTTTGCCCTGAAAAGAAATATTCCATGCCCGTCCAACTGCCTGACCTGCCCTACTCCCGCACCGCACTGCAACCGCACATTTCGGCGCAGACGCTGGAACTGCACCATGGCCGCCACCACCAGGCCTACGTGGATGCGGTCAATGCCCGCATCGCCGGCACCGAGATGGACGAGATGCCGCTGGAGGAGATCGTCCGCAACAGCCAGGGGGCGCTGTTCGAGGCGGCGGCACAGGCCTGGAACCACGGCTTCCACTGGCAGTGCCTGCACCCCCGGGCCGGCGAGGAACCGCACGGGGTGCTTGCCGACCGCATCAACCGCCAGTTCGGCGACGTGCAGAAGCTGCGGGAAGAGTTCAACCGTGCGGCAATGGCGGTGTTCGGCTCGGGCTGGGCCTGGCTGGTGCAGCATGCCGATGGCCGGTTGGCGGTCGTCACCACCCGCAACGCCAATACCCCGTTGACCGGCGACAGCACCCCGCTGCTGGTCTGCGACCTGTGGGAACACGCGTATTACACCGATTACCAGAACGACCGCCTGCGCTACCTGCAGGCGTTCTGGAAGCTGGTGAACTGGGACTTCGCGGCCAGCCAGCTGCGCTGATCACCGGCTGGAGCGGTCTCGGCCGTGAGGCCTGTAATGGCTGAGCCCCCACGATCAGGTTTGCCGCGGAGGCCGTCCACGGCCCGGAGAGGTCGAGCCGTCGCCTGTGCAGCATTGGGGTGCGTCGGCTTCGCGGCCGAGGCTGCTCCTGCCGAGGTCAGGTGTCGTGGGCGGCGACCGCATCCAGGACGCGGGCCGAATAGACCATCGCCGCGCCGGCGTTGAGGGCCACCGCCACACCCAGCGCCTCGGCGATCTCCTCGCGGCTGGCGCCCTGCTTCAGGGCTGCATCCACGTGCGTGGTGATGCAGCCGTCGCAGCGGGTGGTGACGGCCACGGCCAGCGCGATCAGTTCGCGGGTCTTGCCGTCGAGGTGGTTGGTCTGGGCGCCGGCACCACTGAGGGTCAGGTAGCCCTTGAGGGTGTCGGGCGAAAGCTTGCCCAATTCGCCGATGCGGCCCTTCAGTTCACGGCGGTACGCATTCCAGTCGAGCATGGTGGTTCTCCGGGGATGGACCCGGAGAACCTTACGCCCGCCCGGCTTACGCCGGCGTTACGCCGCCGTCCCGAAGGGACTGGACCACCGGTGCCACCTGTGCCTGCCGGCCCAATGCGGCCCCGATGCGCTCCAGCGCACCGGCCAGCGCCGCGGTCGAATCCTCGCGCAGGTTGGCGTGGCCGACCTTGCGCCCGTCGCGCGGCTGCTTGCCGTAGTCATGCCAGTGCCCGGCGGGCTCGGCCAGCACCGGCGCCGGGTCGGGCATCCGGCCGATCCAGTTGAGCATGCAGGCATGGCCCAGCACCCGGGTGTCGCCCAACGGCAGGCCGAGCACGGCCCGGACATGGTTCTGGAACTGCGAGGTCTCTGCGCCATCGCTGGTCCAGTGGCCGGAATTGTGCACGCGCGGGGCCATCTCGTTGGCCAGCAGCTCCTCGCCACGACAGAACAGTTCCAGCGCGAACACGCCGACATAGTCCAGCCGCTCGGCGACACGGCGCGCATAGCTGATCGCCGTCTGTTGCTGGGCCGCGGACACGGTGGCCGGCGCCAGGCTGGCCGACAGCACGCCATCCACATGCCAGTTGCCGGTCAACGGCCAGGCACGGAATTCGCCGTCGCGGCCGCGCACCGCCACCACGCTGACCTCGCGATCGAAGGCGACGAAGCCTTCCAGGATCAGGCCGGTCTTGTCCGCCTGCGCGCCCAGCGCCTGCCAGGCGGCATCGATGTCCGCCTCGCTGCGCAGGCGGAACTGACCCTTGCCGTCGTAGCCCAGTCGGCGGGTCTTGAGGATGCATGGCAGGCCGAACTCGGCGACCTTGGCCGCCAGTTGCTCACGGCTGCCAATGTCGGCAAACGGCGGCAGCGGGATGCCCAGTTCCCGGAACAGGGTCTTCTCGCTCAGCCGGTCCTGCGCCACCGCCAGCGCGGCGGGGTTGGGGAACACCGGCTTGCGCTGGGCCAACCAGCGCGCGCTTGCGGCAGGCACGTTCTCGAAATCGAAGGTGACCACGTCCACGCGGCCGGCAAATTCCTCCAGCGCGGCCAGGTCATCGAACGCACCGACCTGCAGCGGCGCCACCTGGCCGGCGCAGGCATCGGCGGCCGGGTCGAACACCACGAAGCGGATGCCCAGCGGCGCAGCTTCCAGCACCATCATGCGGGCCAGCTGCCCGCCCCCCAGAATGCCGACCGTGATCATTGACGCGGATCGTCCGCGGCCATCACGTCGTGGGTCTGGCGCTCGCGGAACGCGTCCAGCGCCGCGCCGATCTGCGGCTGTGCCGGGGCCAGCATGGCCGCGGCGAACAGCGCCGCATTGGACGCCCCCGCATTGCCGATGGCGAAGGTCGCCACCGGGATGCCGGCCGGCATCTGCACGATCGACAGCAACGAGTCCATGCCGTTCAGCGCCTTGGACTGCACCGGCACGCCAAGCACCGGCACGACCGTCTTGGCGGCCAGCATGCCCGGCAGGTGGGCCGCGCCACCGGCACCGGCGATGATCGCGCGCAGGCCGCGCGCTCCGGCCTGTTCGGCATAGCTGAACAGGACATCCGGCGTGCGATGCGCCGAAACAACCTTCACTTCATACGGAACACCCAGGGCATCAAGCTTCTGGGCTGCGTGCTGCATGGTTTCCCAGTCGGAACGGGAACCCATGACGATGCCGACAAGCGGCTCGGAGGGGTTGGGGGTCATTGGCCGTCACCTGCTGCAAAGACGTATTCTAGCCGTCTTCCCCGCAAGACCACGACCTGATGGACCGCAAACTGCTCGACCTGCTCGTCTCCCCCGACACCCGCCAGCCGCTGGCCCAGCTGGAAAGCGCCGGCCTGGATGCCCTGAACCGCGCGATCGGCGCCGGCGGCGTCACCCGGGCCGATGGCAGCGCCCAGGCCCAGCCGCTGCGCGAGGCACTGGTCACCCGCGACCGCAAGCAGGTGTTCCGGGTGGAGGACGGCATCCCGGTGCTGCTGGCCGACGAGGCCATCGCCACCGCCCAGATCACCGACTTCCCGGCCAAGTAATGCTGCCGCATCCGCCGCTTGCCCCGCCGCAGGAACAGATCGACGCCGATGTCGCCCGCGCCCTGGCCGAGGACATCGGCAGTGGCGACGTCACCGCCGCCCTGCTCCCCGACAGCGCCGACATCGCCTACCTGCTGTGCAAGCAGGACGCGGTGATCGCCGGCCGCCCCTGGTTCGACGCCACCCATCGCGCGCTCGACCAGGAGGTGAAGATCCACTGGCGGGTACTGGAAGGCGACCGGGTCAGCGCCGGCACCGTGCTGGCCACGCTGGAAGGCCGCAGCCGCAGCCTGGTCAGCGCCGAGCGCACCTCGCTCAACTTCCTGCAGACGCTGTCCGGGACCGCCACGATCACCGCCCGCCACGTCGAAGCGGTAGCCGGCACCGGCGCGCGCATCCTCGACACCCGCAAGACCCTGCCCGGGCTGCGCCTGGCGCAGAAGTACGCGGTGCGCTGCGGCGGTGGCGACAACCACCGCATCGGCCTGTTCGACACGGTGATGCTCAAGGAAAACCACATCCGCGCCGCCGGCTCGCTGGGCGCGGCGGTGCGCGCCGCCCGGGCGCAGCAACCCACGCTGCCGCTGGTGGTGGAGGTGGAGGACCTGCAGCAGCTGGAGCAGGCCCTGGCCGCCGGCTGCGAACGCATCCTCATCGATGACTTCAGCCCGGCGATGCGCCGCGAGGCGGTGCGCATCGCCGCCGGCCGCATCCCGCTGGAGGTGTCCGGCAGCGTCGACCTGTCCATGCTGCGCTCCATTGCCGAAGATGGCGTGGACTGCATCTCCATCGGCGGGTTGACCAAACACGTGCAGGCGATCGACCTGTCGTTGAAGCTCGGCCCGCCGCCGGCCTGACTCACGCCGCCCACACGGCCTCGCCTGCAACACTGGCTTCCTCCACCCCCACGGAGTTCGATGTGGTCTACCGGTACCTGCTGTGCGGCGTTGCCCTGCTTGCCCCCGCCTTTGCCGCGCACGCGGTGGAGGCCTGTGACATCCCGCCCCGCTTCGGCGTGAGCGAAACCGCCAAGGCGGTGGTGCGCGCGGCCTGCGACGAGCACCGGCTCTGGTACCGCCCCTTCATCGACCGCGATGGCCGCATCGCCAGCCTCGGGGTCACCGAGGCCGAAGCCGAGCACCTGGCCGACAACGGCCTGATCGCCTGGCAGCGCGTGGCCGGCTACTGGCGCGAGAGCGGGACGCTGTCGCCGATGGGGGCCATCCCCGGTGCCACCAGCTGCATGCAGCCGGCCGGCAACCGCTATACCGACAGCGACTGCCGCGCCTTCCTGATCGACAACCCGTGGTCGGCGGCCTTCATCTCCTGGGTGATGACGCGTGCGGGCGTGCCCGGCTTCAACCGTTCACCGCGCCACATCGACTACATCCGCGCGGCCTACCAGGGAGGCGCCAACGCCTCGCCGTACCGGCTGGCCGACCCGGCCAACGAAAAGCCCGGCCCCGGCGACATGCTGTGTTTCCTGCGCGATCGCAGCACGTCACTGAACCATGCGGGGCTGATACAGGCGCTGGGCAGCGGCCGTGCCGGCAACTGGAAGTCCCATTGCGAGGTGGTGATCGGCGCCAATGTCGGCGGTGACCGCACGCTGTACCTGGTCGGTGGTAACGTCGCCAACACCGTGGCGATGCGCAAGCTCACCCTGGACCGCACCGGCATGATCGAGCTGCCCAAGCCGTCACAGGCCGCCGCGGACGCGGTCGTCGAAGCGGGCTGCTCGCCGGGCCATGAAGAAGAATGCAACCTCAACCGCCAGGACTGGGCGGCCTTGTTGAAGCTCACCGCCAACGTGCCGATGCAGGGCCCGACGCCGGTGTTCGACGGCAATGCGCCGCTGCCACCGCCACCGGATGAACCGGTCCCGGCGCCACCAACGCGTTGACCGGGCCAGGCTGCGCCGGGCACGGCGAATCGCCTAAAGTGTCGGCATGCCTACCCTGCTCATCCTGATGATCGTCGGCGCGATCGGTTTCGCGTTCTGGGACCGTTCCCGCGCCGCCGCCGACCGCGCCACCGAACTGGGCCGCAATGCCTGCCGCGCCGCCGACGTGCAATGGCTGGACCAGAGCGTGCATGCCACCGGCATGCGCCCCTGCCGCCTGCCCAATGGCTGGATCGGTTTCGAGCGCAGCTTCCGCTTCGACTATTCCTACGACGGCATTGATCGCCACACCGGGCGCATGGTGCTGCGCGGCGGCCAGCTGGTGTCCTTCACCGGCCCGGCCGCCGCCCAGATCGGGCGCCTGCGGCAGAGCACGGAAGACGCCGAGGACGTTTGAGCGTCCGGGTTGGCGGGCGCCGCTACGGACTGATTCCCTCCCTGCTTCGCGGCCGTGGCCGCTCCTGCCGTCGGCGCCGCCCCTGAGTGCGCGCATCCCTGTGTCTTGGGCCGTGGTCACATCCGCCGCGACGGCGCGTCCTGTTGACCTAGTGACTTCCGGCGCATTGCCGTCAGCCCGACGGCAAACGGAAAGTGTCCTCATCCGTCCATACAGGGGCTTGGTCCATGCTGCAGATCCGCGGTTTGTCGAAAACCTACGCCAATGGCGTCCATGCACTGAAGAACATCGACCTGGACATCCCGCGCGGCATGTTCGGCCTGCTCGGCCCCAACGGCGCCGGCAAGTCGTCGTTGATGCGTACGCTGTCCACCCTGCAGGAGGTCGACAGCGGCAGCGCCACGCTGACCACCGCCGATGGCACCCGGATCGACGTGCTCAAGGACAAGGACGCTCTGCGCCGCCGGCTGGGTTACCTGCCGCAGGACTTCGGTGTCTACCCCAAGGTCAGCGCACTCGACCTGCTGGATCATTTCGCCGTGCTCAAGGGCCTGACCGCGCGCAGGCAACGCAAGGAAGTGGTCGAGGGCCTGCTCCAGCAGGTCAACCTGTGGGACGCGCGCAAGCGCAAGCTCGGCACCTATTCGGGCGGCATGCGCCAGCGCTTCGGCATCGCCCAGGCACTGCTCGGCGACCCGCAGCTGGTGATCGTCGATGAACCCACCGCCGGCCTTGACCCGGAGGAGCGCAACCGTTTCCTCAACCTGCTGGCCGAGATCGGCGAGAACGTGGTGGTGATCCTGTCCACGCACATCGTCGAGGACGTGACCGACCTGTGCCCGAACATGGCCATCATGAACAAGGGTCAGGTACTGCTGACCGGCCGGCCGGTCGATGCGATCGGCGCGCTGCAGGCCCAGGTCTGGCGCAAGCAGGTCGGCAAGGCCGAGCTGGCCGACTACGAATCCCGTTTCACCGTGCTGTCCACGCGCCTGGTGGGTGGCCACCCGGTGATCCACGTGTTCAGCGCCACCCAGCCGGACCAGGGCTTCGTGCCCGTCGAGCCCGGGCTTGAGGACGTCTACTTCCAGCGCCTGCGCCTGCAGGCGCTGGCCGCCTGACGGAGACGGCCCATGACCCTGAACTTCCTGCGCTTCGAGCTGCGCGAGCAGCTCCGTTCCCCGCTGTTGTGGCTGCTGGCATTGTTCCTGGCGCTGATGGCCTTCGCCGCGGCCTCCAGCGATGCGGTCCAGATCGGCGGCGGCATCGGCAACGTGCATCGCAATGCGCCGTCGGTGATCACCTCGCTGATGACCGCCTTCACCCTGCTTGGCCTGCTGGTCACCACCTTGTTCGTCAGCAACGCGCTGCTGCGTGACTTCGAGCTGGGCACGGCCGAGCTGGTGTTCTCCAGCCCGATCAAGCGCCGCGACTACCTGCTCGGCCGCCTCGGCGCGGCGCTGCTGGCCTGCCTGGTGATGTACGTCATCGTCGCCGCCGGCCTGTTCATCGCGCAGTTCATGCCGTGGATCGACGCCGCGCGGCTCGGCCCGGTGTCACTGCAGCCCTACCTGTGGGCATTCGTGGTGATGGTGCTGCCCAACGTGCTGTTCACCACCGCGCTGCTGTCGCTGCTGGCGGCCACCACCCGCAGCATCCTGTGGGTGTACATCGGCGTGATCGTGTTCTTCGTGCTGTATGGCGTCAGCCGCGTGATCCTGGCCGACATCGACAACCAGCAGATCTCCGCCCTGCTCGACCCGCTGGGCATCCGCGCGATCAACCTCGTCACGCGCTACTGGTCGGCCGAGGAACGCAACACCGCCGTGCCGGCGCTGGCCGGGTTCCTGCTGCAGAACCGCCTGTTGTGGCTGGCGATCAGTGCCGCCTTGTTTGCCGCCACCTTCGCCCTGTTCCGCACCCAGCGTGCCGGCACCGGCCGCGCCAGCCGCCGCCAGCGCGGCAGGCAGGATACCGCGCCGGCAGCAGTTGCACGCCCGGCCGCCACCGCGCCGCGGGTGACGCCGACGTTCGCCACCGCCACCCACCTGCGCCAGCTGCTGCGCCAGGTCCGCTTCGACACCTTCGGCATCTTCCGCAGCATTCCCTTCATCGTGCTGCTGTTGCTGGGCCTGGCCAACTTCATCCCGTCGTCGCTGTTCCGCCAGAACATGTACGGCACGCCGACCTGGCCGGTCACCTCGCAGATGCTGGAGGCGCTGCAGGGCAGCTACAGCTGGCTGCTGGTGCTGATCGTGCTGTTCTACGCCGGCGAGCTGGTGTGGAAGGAACGCACCGCGCGCATCGCCGGCATCACCGATGCCACGCCGGTCCCGAACTGGGTGCCGCTGGCGGGCAAGTTCCTGGCGCTGGTGGCCGTGGTGCTGAGCTTCCAGGCCATTGGCGGTGCGGCTTCGGTGCTGGTGCAGCTGTCCAAGGGTTACACCCACATCGAACCGCTGCTGTACGTGAAGACCCTGCTGCTGAACTCCACCGTGTTCGTGCTGATGGGCGGGCTGGCGCTGGTGCTGCAGGTATTGAGCAACAACAAGTTCCTCGGTTATGCACTGCTGATCCTGGTGCTGATCGGGCAATCGGTGCTGGGGCTGCTGGACTACGCGCAGGACATCTACAACTACGCCAGCGCGCCGAATGCGCCCTATTCGGACATGAACGGTTACGGCCACTTCCTGACCGCGCAGTTCGCCTTCCAGGGCTATTGGGCCCTGTTCCTGGGGGTGCTGTTGCTGCTGTGCGCGGCCCTGTGGGTGCGTGGCGTGGACGGCGGCCTGCGCACCCGCCTGCGGCTGGCACGCCAGCGCCTGCACGGCGGCCTGGGGGTTGCACTGGCCCTGGCCGTGCTGGCCTTCGTCGGCTGCGGCGGCTGGCTGTACTGGAACACCAACATCCGCAACGAGTACCTCTCGCCCGATGCCGAACTGGACCGTCTGGCGTACTACGAGAAGACCTACCGCCAGTTCAAGGACCTGCCGCAGCCGCGCATCATCGCCGTGGACAACACCGTCGACCTGCACCCGGAAACCCAGTCGGTGCGCATCGACGGCCACTACCGTGTGCGCAACACGCATGCCGTGGCGATCCCGCAGCTGCACATCTCCATCGCCGACGACAAGACGCTGACCGCACTGGACCTGGGCGCCGCCAGGCTGGACAAGAATGACGCCGACGTCGGCTATCGCATCTACACGCTGGATACGCCGATGCAACCCGGCGAGGAACGCGACATCCGCTTCACCGTCGACATCCACCCGGACGGCATCCCCGCCGGCCAGGCCCAGACCCGGATCGTCGACAACGGCAGCTTCTTCAACAGCGGCATCCTGCCGGGCTTCGGCTACAACGCCGGCGCCGAGATCGATGACCGCAACGAGCGTCGCAAGCGTGGCCTGGGCGAGCCCACGCGCATGCCCAAGCTGGAGGACGAGGCGGCACGCGCCAACACCTACATTTCCAACGACGCCGACTGGCTGGACTTCCGCAGCACCGTCTGCACCGCGCCGGACCAGATCGCGCTGGCCCCGGGCTACCTGCAGCAGGAGTACACCCGCGACGGCAGGCGCTGCTTCGACTACGCCATGGACCGGCCGATGCTGAACTTCTACGCCTACCTGTCGGCACGCTGGGCGGTGCGGAAGGCGGCCTACAAGGACATCCCGATCGAGATCTACTACGACCCCAAGCATCCCTACAACGTGGACCGGATGATCGAGGGCGTGCAGAAGTCGCTGGCCTACTACGAGGCCAACTTCAGCCCGTACCAGCACAAGCAGGTGCGCATCCTGGAGTTCCCGGGCTACCAGTCATTCGCGCAGAGCTTCGCCAACACCATCCCGTACTCGGAATCGATCGGCTTCATCGCCGACCTGCGCAAGCCGGACAACATCGACTACGTGTTCTACGTGACCGCGCATGAAGTCGCCCACCAGTGGTGGGCGCACCAGGTGATCGGTGCCAACGTGCAGGGCGCGACCGTGCTGTCCGAGTCGCTGTCGCAGTATTCGGCGCTGATGGTGATGGAGAAGGAGTATGGCCGCGCGCACATGCGCCAGTTCCTGAAGACCGAGCTGGACCGCTACCTGTCCGGCCGCGGCGGCGAGGACGTGGAGGAACTGCCGCTGTACCGGGTGGAGAACCAGCAGTACATCCACTATCGCAAGGGTTCGGTGGTGTTCTACCGCCTGCGCGAGGAGATCGGCGAGGAGGCATTGAACCGCGCGCTGCACCGCTTCCTGCAGGCCAAGGCCTTCCAGCAACCGCCGTACACCACCTCGGCCGAACTGCTGGAATTCATCCGCGCCGAGGCCAAGCCGGAGCAGCAGGCATTGATCACCGACCTGTTCGAGAAGATCAGCTTCTACGACAACCGGGTGGTCGAGGCCACCGCGAGCAAGCGCACCGACGGGCGCTACGACGTGACCCTGCAGCTGCACGCCGACAAGCGCTACGCCGATGGGCTGGGCAAGGAAACGGCCGGCACGCTGGACGACTGGATCGAGGTCGGCGTGTTCGCCAGCGGCGCCTCGGGCAAGGAGCGCGACGAGAAGGTGCTGTACCTGCAGCGCCACCACATCACTGCCGGTAATCCGACCCTCACCGTGACCGTGGACCAGAAACCGGACGAAGCCGGGTTTGACCCCTACAACAAGCTGATCGACCGGGTTTCGGCCGACAACCGGAAGCGGATCAGCCTGCGATGAGACAAGAGCCCGCAGCGCCGCGTGATCTGCTGCGCTGCGGATTCCGTACGGCGGCGAATGCGGGTACATTCGGCACCGTACCGGCGCCGCCGGAAGCCGAAACACACCCTGGGAGGGGATACATGCGCACCACCTTCAAAACCCTGTTGCTGGCCCTGCCGCTGCTGGCCGCCGGCTTCTCCGCCAGCGCCTCGGACAGTGCCGCCGGCCGCTGGCGGACCATCGACGACGAAACCGGCCGGGTGAAGTCCATCGTCGAGATCACCCAGGCCGCCAACGGCACCCTGAGCGGCCGCGTGCTGCAGGTGCTGCAGTCCGCCCAGGGCCCGAACCCGGTCTGCAGCAAGTGCGAAGGCACCAACAAGGACAAGCCGATCCAGGGCATGACCATCCTCTGGAACCTGCGCCCGGACGGCACCAACAAGTGGGCCAACGGCACCATCCTGGACCCGGCCAAGGGCAAGACCTACAGCTCCAAGGTCGCCCTGATCGAGAACGGCAGCAAGCTGGAAGTGTCCGGCTGCATCGCCTTCATCTGCCGCTCGCAGACCTGGCTGCGCGACCAGTAATCCGCTGTGAAGCCCCTCTTCCGTCGGGAGAGGGGTTGGGGAGAGGGTGCGTCCGCCCATCCCTCACCCTCATCCGCCCCTTCGGGGCACCTTCTCCCGCTGGGAGAAGGAAACACAGCCAGCCCCGGGCCTTCCCGGGGCTGGCTGTTTTCCGACATGCGATAATCCCGCGTTCCCCTGCACCAAATGATGGCCATGACCCGTACCGCGCTCGTCACCAATGCCCTGCCCTATGCCAACGGCCCGCTCCACCTGGGCCACCTGGTCGGCTACATCCAGGCCGATATCTGGGTGCGCGCCCGCCGCTTGATGGGCGAGAAGGTCTGGTACGTCTGCGCCGACGACACCCATGGCACGCCGATCATGCTGGCCGCCGAGAAGGCCGGGGTGAGCCCGGAAACCTTCATCGCCAACATCCAGGCCGGCCATGAGCGCGACTTCGCTGCCTTCGGCGTGGATTTCGATCACTACGACTCGACCAACTCGGCCGCCAACCGCGAGCTGACCGAGGCGCTGTACACCCGGCTCGACGCCGCCGGCCACATCAGCCGTCGCTCGGTGGCCCAGTTCTATGACCCGGCCAAGGGCATGTTCCTGCCGGACCGCTACATCAAGGGCACCTGCCCGAAGTGCAAGTCCCCGGACCAGTACGGCGACAACTGCGAGGTCTGCGGCGCCACCTACGGCCCGACCGACCTGATCGACCCCAAGTCGGTGGTGTCCGGCGCTACCCCGGAGATCCGCGATTCGGAGCATTACTTCTTCGAAGTGGGCCGCTTCCAGGACTTCCTGCGCCAGTGGCTGGCCGGTGACGTCGCCCTGCCGGGCGTGAAGGCCAAGCTGTCCGAGTGGCTGGACGCCGAGGGCGGCCTGCGCGCCTGGGACATCTCCCGCGACGCGCCCTACTTCGGGTTCGAGATCCCCGGCGCGCCGGGCAAGTACTTCTACGTGTGGCTGGACGCACCGATCGGCTACCTGTCCAGCTTCAGGAACCTGTGCGCCAAGACCGGCGACGACTTCGATGCCGTGCTGGCCGCCGACAGCAGCACCGAGCTGCACCACTTCATCGGCAAGGACATCGTCAACTTCCACGGCCTGTTCTGGCCGTCGGTGCTGCACGGCACCCGCCTGCGCGCGCCGACCCGCCTGCATGTCAATGGCTACCTGACCGTGGACGGCGCCAAGATGAGCAAGTCGCGCGGCACCTTCGTGATGGCCCGCACCTACCTGGACGCGGGACTGGCGCCGGAAGCGCTGCGCTATTACTTCGCCGCCAAGTCCTCCGGCGGCGTGGACGACCTGGACCTGAACCTGGCCGACTTCACCGCCCGCGTGAATGCCGACCTGGTCGGCAAGTTCGTCAACCTGGCCAGCCGCTGCGCCGGTTTCATCTCCAAGCGCTTCGACGGCCGGCTGGCCGACGCGCTGCCCGACCCGGCCCAGTACAACCGTTTCGTGGCCGCGCTGGCCGCGGTACGCGAAGCGTACGAGCGCAACGACCCGGCCGCGGCGATCCGCCTGACCATGGCGCTGGCCGATGAAGCCAACAAGTACATCGACGACACCAAGCCATGGGTGATCGCCAAGCAGGAAGGTGCCGACGCCGAACTGCAGGCGGTCTGTACCCAGGGCCTGAACCTGTTCCGCGTGCTGGTTGCCGCGCTCAAGCCGGTGCTGCCGGCCACAGCGCTGCAGGCCGAGGGCTTCCTCAATGCACCGATGACCGGCTGGGACGATATCGCCGCCCCGCTCACCGCCCACACCATCGCGCCCTACGTGGCGCTGTTCACCCGTATCGACCCCAAGATGATCGACGCAATGACCGACGCCTCCAAGGACACCCTGACCTCCCAGCCCGCCGCCGAGGCCAAGCCGGCCAAGGCCGAGAAGCCCGCCAAGGTGGAAGCCAAAGCCGAGCCCAAGGCTGATGGCGAGGCGACCGCCTACATCGGCATCGACGATTTCGCCAAGCTCGACCTGCGCATCGGCAAGGTCATCGAGTGCGGCTTCGTCGAGGGCTCGGACAAGCTGCTGCGCTTCCTGCTCGATGCCGGCGACCTCGGCCAGCGCCAGATCTTCTCCGGCATCCGCGGCAGCTACGCCGAGCCGGAAACGCTGGTCGGCCGCAACGTGGTGTTCATCGCCAACCTGGCCCCGCGCAAGATGCGCTTCGGCCTGAGCGAAGGCATGATCCTGTCGGCCGGCTTCGACGGCGGCGCCCTGGCGCTGCTCGATGCCGACGGCGGCGCCCTGCCGGGCATGCCGGTGCGTTGATGCAGTGGGCGCGCCTTGGCGCGCCCTTCTCCCGGAGCGGACCATGCAACTGGCCCTGTTCGATTTCGACCACACCATCACCACCCAGGACACCTACAGCCGGTTCCTGCAGCGGGTGGCCACGCCGGAACAACGTGCGCAGGCGTGGTGGCGGATCGGCCCCTGGGTGCTGGCCTACCGGTTGAAGCTGATCTCGGCCGAGCGCATCCGCCGCCGCGTCACCACGCAGGTGTTCACCGGCCGCCATGCCGGCGAGGTCAGCCAGCTTGCGCGCGACTACGCACGCGAGCACCTGGCGGGCATGATGCGTCCGGAGATGCTGGAACAGATCCAGTGGCACAAGGCGCAGGGGCATACCGTCGTGGTCGTGTCCGGCTCGCTCGACCTGTACCTGCGCCACTGGTGCGAGCAGATGGGCCTGCAGATGATCTGCAACACCCTCGAAGTGCAGGACAACCGCCTCACCGGCCGCTATGCCGGCGGCGACTGTGGTCCGCGCAAGGTGGCCCTGATCCGCAAGCGTTTCGACCTGGGCACCTACCAGCGCATCCACGCCTACGGCGACAGCCGCGAAGACAAGCCCATGCTGGCGCTGGCGCACGAGCGCTGGTATCGCGGCAAACCGGTTTCCTGATCGCTGCCCCTCCTTTCCGCGCAGCCCGACGCCACGCATGCCAGACATCTCCGACATTTCCCTGGTCGAGCGCCTCGACCGCCTGCTGCCGCAGACCCAGTGCGGCCAGTGCGGCTTTGACGGCTGCCACCCCTACGCCGAGGCGATGGCCCGCGGCGAGGCCGGCGTGGATCACTGCCCCCCCGGCGGCGACGCCGGCGCACGCGCCCTGGCGCATGTACTGGGCGTGGCCGCCGTGCCATTCGACCGCAGCCGTGGCGAACACAAGCCCGCGCAGGTCGCCGTCATCGTCGAGGCCGACTGCATCGGCTGCACCAAGTGCATCCAGGCCTGCCCGGTGGATGCCATCGTCGGCGGCGCCAAGTACATGCATACCGTGCTGGCTGACCTGTGCACCGGCTGCGAGTTGTGCATTCCACCGTGCCCGGTGGATTGCATCGAGCTCCGCCCGCTCCCGTAGGAGCGGGCCTCGGTCGCGAAGCCATTGAACGCCCGGATTGCGGGCATCGCCTTCGGCTTCATTGGCGGGCAAAGCCCGCTCCTAGGGTGACGGCGGCACCATGTATTGCCGGCCAAACCGCCGGCAATCGGCGATCAATGCCTCCACGTCGCTACGCATGACAGCGCGCGTACCCAATGGAAAGCTACCGTCCTCGACGACGTCGCTGCGCAGGTCGGTCACCGGCGAGAACGAGGCCGATTCGGCATCCTCCTCTGCCACGCCGGCCGGGTCCCCGCCCTGCCACCGGATCAGCGATTGCGCGTTGTCCCACAGCAGCACCGTTTCCAGTGTCCCGCTCTTCAAGCGGTAGCCCACCGCGCAGAACCGGTTGGGAACGCTGCGATCACCGTGGCGGCGCACGGTGTTGCGCAGCTCCGCCTCGAGCTGCATGAACTGCGGGTATGCCAGCGGATCGATCCGCTCCTGCGGCGGATGCGCGTAGATCATCGACGGTATCGATGCGCGTGCGGTGGACGCCGCCCGCGCGGGCATCCCCATTCCCAGCAACAGGCTGGCAGTCACGACAGACAACAGGCAACGCTTCATTCCCTTTCCCGTTACCAAGGCGGCGACCATGTCGCCGTTGCCCCGGATGCTTCACGCAGCCGGGGCGGCCAGCCTGCGCCTTACGGCACCACGGCAGTGATGACGATCTCGATCTTCCATTCCGGATTGGCCAGCTTGGCCTGCACGGTCGCACGCGCCGGGGTGGCACCGGCCGGCACCCACTTGTCCCAGGCCTGGTTCATGCCGGCGAAGTCGGCCATGTCGGCCAGGAAGATCTCCGCACGCAGGATGTGGGTCTTGTCGGTGGGCGCCAGCCGCAGCAGGTCGTCGATGGCCTGCAGCACCTGCTCGGTCTGGCCGACGATGTCGGCGCTGGTGTCTTCCGGCACCTGGCCGGCGAGATAGGCCACGCCGTGGTGGACGGTCATTTCCGACATGCGCGGGCCGGTATCGAAGCGTTCGATCATGGGGAGGTATCCCTGTTGTGGAGGTGTGCCCCATTGTGACCCGATCCGTCGGTTTCAGCTGTGCCTTTGTGCAGGCGCCGCCACAACGCCCAGCCCACCCAGAACAGCCAGCCCACCACCAGCGCGATCACCAGCTTCTGGCCCAGCCCGCGCGGGCTGCCACGCCAGAGCACGTGCAGCCACAGCGCGATGAAGGCCAGCCATGCCCAGCCCCAGGCCAGGGCGTACTGCGCACGCCAGCGCGGATCACGGCCAAAACACCACGCCTGGACCAGCATCGCCACGCTCGCGCACAGGAATGCGGTCTGCGCGGCCAGGCCGTGCACCAGCGGTGCCAGCAACGGTGCGTAGCCGGGCAGCCAACTGTCACCGATCGCCACCACCGCCAGCCCCAGGCCGGCCATGCCGAACAAGCCCACCGGCAAGCCGCGGCGCCCTGGTCCCGGCCGCATCTGCGCATGCAGGCCAATCGCCAGCAGCGTGATCGCCACCGCCAGCAGGCAGTACGCGGCCCGCAGGAGCACCCCGTAAGGCCCATGCAGGTACAGGCTCAGGGTCGCCCGCACCCAGTCCAGGTCGGCGCGCTCGAACTGCAGCCACATCGCGCAGCCACTGAACCCCAGCAGGGCCGCCAATACCAGCAGCACCGCGCCGCGTTGTCGGCGGACCGATGTCAGCGCCGTGTCCTGCATGCTGTTCTCCCTCCCGCCATGGCAAGCGCCGAGTCTAAGGCGCCGGCCGTCGACACGCGCGGCTGAAGGCCACTGCAATCCCCGCCACCGCCCTGCTGCCGTCCTCCCGCGGTGGCGCTACTCTTTGCAGCCTCCTCCCCTGCCCCGCCTTCCATGCGCTCACCCGCCGCGATACCGGACCCCAAGGCCGCCCGCTGGCGCAGGCTGGCCGCCATCGCGGCGACCGTGCTCATCATGGTCATGGCGCTGCGCGCCCTGGCCGGTGAGTTCGACGACCACGGCTACCACCAGATCCGCATCGCCCTGCACGCCGTGTCCTGGCCACAGCTGGTGTTGGCGACCGTGCTCGGCATGGCCAGCTATGCCTGCCTGATCGGCTTCGATGCGATCGGCCTGCGTCGTGCACGACGCAACCTGCCCGCCAGTCGCGTGGGCATCACTGCGTTCCTTGCGCACGCAGCAGGCCAGACCCTGGGGTTTGCCGCCCTGACCGGCGGCGCCATCCGCATGCGCAGCTACGGCCGCGCCGGCCTGAGCCTGGCCGAGATCGGCCAGGTGGTATTGATGAGCACGCTGGGCTTCGTGTTCGGCGCCTGGCTGCTGCTGGCGCTGGCGTTGTGGCTGGAGCCGGCCGCCGCCGCGCGCGCCCTGCCGCTTTCGAGCGATGCGGTCCGCCTCATCGGCGTCGCACTGCTGGCTGCCTTCGCCGTGATGCTGGTCGCCGTCGGACGCGAAGGGCGCAGCATTGGCTGGCGCACCCACCGGGTGTGGCTGCCGGACCGCCGCACCACGCTGGAAGTCACCGCGCTGAGCGTGGTCGAGCTGTGCCTGGCCTCGGCGGCGTTCTACGTGTTGTTGCCCGGCCAGGCCGACGTTGGATTCATCGGCTTTGTCGGCCTGTACCTGGTCGCGGTGGTCGCCGGCCTGGTATCCACCGTACCGGCCGGGCTGGGCGTGTTCGAATGGAGCCTGCTCAAGCTGCTGCCGCAGGTGGTGCCGGCGGCGGTGCTGGCCGCGGCGGTAGCCTATCGGGTGACCTACTACCTGCTGCCACTGCTCGCCTCCGCGGTGCTGGCGGCGCTGGCCAGCGTGCGCCAGCCGTTGCGTAGCGGCGCCGGCGTGGTCTGGGGCACGCTGCGCCCCTGGTTGCCGCAGATCATCGCCCTGGCGGTCTTCGCCGCCGGCACCCTGCTGCTGATCGACGGCACGCTGCCGTCACCACGCCATCGCCTTCTCACCGCGCCGCTGCCGATCATCGAGACCTCGCACCTGCTGGGCAGCCTCGGCGGCGTGGTGTTGCTGCTGATCGGCCAGGGGTTGCAACGCCGCAGCCGCGTGGCGTGGTGGATCGCATTGGCGTTGTGCGTGCTGCTGCCGTTGCCGGTGTGGCTGCGCGGTGGCCACGCACTGGTCGCGCTGGCCCTGCCGGTGATCGCCATTGCCTTGTGGGCGGCACGGCGCGAGTTCTACCGCGAGGGCGCCCTGCTCGACGAGGCATGGTCCTGGCCCTGGCTGCGCAACGTGGCGCTGGTGCTGCTGGGAACGCTCTGGCTGTTGTTCTTCGTGTACAGCCACGTCGAGTACCAGAGCGAGCTGTGGTGGCAGTTCGCCATTTCCGGCAATGCCCCGCGTGCGCTGCGCGCGTTGCTGCTGGTCAGCCTGGTGGTGGTGGTGTTCGGGGTGGCGCGCCTGCTGCACAGCACCCGCACGCCGTTGCCGGCACCGGACGCGGCCACCCTGGCACTGCTGCGCCCGGTGCTCGCGCAGGCCCAGGACACCCAGGCCAGCCTGGCCATGACCGGCGACAAGGCGATCCTGCGCAGCGAGGCCGGCGATGGCTTCGTGATGATGCAGCGTTACGGCGGCTCGCTGATCTCCATGGGCGACCCGGTGGGACCGCCCGACGTGGCCCGCACCCTGATCTGGAAGTTCCGCGAGGAAGCCGACCGGCTCGGCCTGCGCCCGGTCTTCTACCAGACCAGCGGGAACTACTGGCAGACCTACCTCGACCTCGGGCTGACCCTGGTCAAGCTCGGCGAGGAAGCACTGGTGCCGCTGCAGGGCTTCAGCCTGGAAGGCAGCGCGCGGGCCGACCTGCGCCAGGCCTGGAACCGCGGCAAGCGCGGCGGGCTGTCGTTCCGCATCGTCGATGCGGACCAGGTTGCCGCGCTGCTGCCGGCACTGAAGGCCATCTCCGACGCCTGGCTCGATGAGAAGGCCGGCGAGGAAAAGGGGTTTTCACTGGGCAGCTTCGACCCGGCTTACCTGTGCAGTTTCCCGATGGCGCTGGTGGAAGCCGACGACGGCGTGGTCGCCTTCGCCAACCTCTGGCAGGCGCCGGCCGGGCACGAGTTGTCGGTGGACCTGATGCGCCACCGCCCCGACGCACCGAAGGGCACGATGGATTTCCTGTTCATCGAACTGTTCCTGTGGGGCGCGGCCAACGGCTTCACCCGCTTCTCGCTGGGCATGGCGCCGTTGACCGGGCTGGCCGAACACCGCCTGGCCGGCCGCTGGAACCGCTTCGCCAACCTGATCGCCCGCCACGGCGAGCGCTTCTATGGCTTCAGCGGCCTGCGCCGCTTCAAGTCCAAGTTCTCGCCGGAATGGCGCCCGCGCTACTTGGCCGCGCCCGGCGGCGTGCACCTGCCGGCGGCGCTGCTGGACGTCACCCGGCTGATCTCGCTGGACCCGCAGCGCTGACCCATACCCGCCAGCTCTGGCGGGTAACGGTCCGGCTCAGACGTTGAGCAGCAGGAACTCGCGCTCCCAGGAGCTGATCACGCGGAAGAAGGTCTCGTATTCCTTGCGCTTGACCGAGATGTAGGCACGGCAGAAGCGCCGGCCCAGCAGTTCCTGCAGCGCTTCGCACGCCTCCAGGCCATCGAGTGCTTCGCCCAGCGAGCGCGGCAGTTCGTAGCCCAGCTCCTTGGCGTTGCCGGTGATCGGCGGGGTCGGGCTGAGCCCTTCGCGGATGCCGAGCAGGCCGCACGCCAGCGTCGCCGCCACCGCCAGGTAGGGATTGGCGTCGGAGCCGGCGAAGCGGCTTTCCACGCGGCTGTTCTCCAGGCTGTCCATCGGCACGCGCAGGCCGCAGGTGCGGTTGTCGAAGCCCCACTCCACGTTGCTCGGCGACACCTCGCCGAACACCAGCCGGCGGTAGGAGTTCACGTTCGGCGCGAAGAAGCCCATCGCCATCGGCACGTACTTCTGCAGGCCGCCCAGGTAATTGCCGAACAACGGGCTGTACTCGCCCTCGTTGTCGCCGGCGAACACGTTGACCCCGTCCGACGGCCGCACCAGGCTCTGGTGGATGTGCATGGCACTGCCCGGCTCGGTCTCCATCGGCTTGGCCAGGAAGGTGGCGTACACGCCGTGGCGCATCGCCGCCTCGCGCATGGTGCGCTTGAACAGGAACACCTGGTCGGCCAGCGCCATCGCATCGGAATGGGTGAAGTTCACTTCCAGCTGGGCCGCGCCGGATTCGTGGATCAGGGTGTCCACGTCCAGCTTCATCGCGTCGCAGTAGTCGTACATCAGGTCGAGGATGGGGTCGAACTCGTTGACCGCGTCGATCGAATACGACTGCCGCGCCGTCTCCGGGCGGCCGGAGCGGCCGGCCGGCGGCAGCAGCGGGAAGTCCGGGTCGGTGTTCTTCTGCACCAGGAAGAATTCCACTTCCGGCGCCACCACCGGCTTCAGGCCGAGCGCATCGTAGGCGGCCAGCACCCGCCGCAGCACGTTGCGCGGCGCCAGCTCGTGCGGCTGGCCGTTCTTGGTGTAGCAGTCGTGGATGATCTGCGCGGTCGGGTCGGTGGCCCACGGCACCATGCGCACGGTGTCCGGGTCCGGGCGCAGGATCATGTCCGCGTCGGCCGGCGAGGTCAGCTCGTAGTAGTCGTCCGGGAAGTCGCCGGTGACGGTGGTGGCGAACACGCCCTCGGGCAGGCGCGTGCCGTAATCGTGGCGAAACTTGTCGGCGGGGATGATCTTGCCGCGGGCGTTGCCGGTGATGTCAGGCACCAGGCATTCGACCTCGGTGATCTGCCGCTCCTTGAGCCAACGCAGCAGGGAGCTTTCTTCCTGCACGCTGGCGGCGGTCTTGCGGGTACGGGGACGCGATGTCATGGCGGATCAACTTTGCTTCTGTTTCTGGTAACGGCGACAGGCCTCGCCGAAGGCTTTGAAGATGCCCAGGTGGAACGGGTTTTCCAGCACCCGCCACTCCGGATGGAACTGCACGCCGAGCAGGAAACCCGGCCCGGGCCCGCGGAAGGCCTCGACCAGGCCATCCGGCGCGCGTGCCTCGACCTGCAGGCCCGTGCCCAGCCGGGACACGCCCTGGCCGTGCACCGAGTTGACCTGCACCGGGCCTGCGCCAGCGATGCCGGCCAGCAGCCCACCGGGGCTCAGTGCCAGCGCATGTGCCGGCCCATACTGCACGTCCAGCGGTGAATCCGGGTCTTCACGATGATCAGCCAGGCCGGGCACTTCATGCACCCGGGGATGCAGGCTGCCCCCGAAGGCCACGTTGACCTCCTGGAAGCCCCGGCAGATCGCCAGCACCGGCACGCCCATCGCCAGCGCCTGCGGGAGCAGCCCGAACACGTTGGCATCACGGGCCGGATCATGCGGGTTGCCGGCCCAGCTCGGGCCACCGTCGTAATGATGCGGCTCGATGTTGCTGGTGGCACCGGTCAACAGCAGACCATCCAATTGTTGCAGCCATGCCTGCGCGGGAAGCGGCGGCTGCAGCAGTGGCAGTATCAGCGGCATGGCCTGTGCCCCATCGACCACGGCACGCACGTATTTCTCACCGACGACGAGGAAAGGATGGGAGCCGATCGGTTTGCGGTCGGTAGGCAAGCCGACCAGCGGCAGGCTGGCCATGCGTCAGGCTCTGGTGACGTGCAGGCACGCTACCCCTGCCCCGCCGATTAGGCAACCACGCATGCCGTTCAAGCAGCGCGCGGCACAATGCAGGGCATCGTCCGCCGCCTGCGCCAAACCGACACACCGTGGCCGTTACACTGCCCGCCCCGACACAATCGCCATCCATCCCGATGTCCGTGGACGCCCCGTCCGACTACCCGCCCAGCTGGTACGCCGCCAGCCAGCCCTTGCCGCCGCCCCGCGCCGCGCTGCAGGGCACGGCGCGTACCGACGTGGCCGTGCTCGGCGCCGGCTACACCGGCCTGACCGCGGCGTTGGCGCTGGCCGAGCAGGGCTACCGGGTCACCGTGCTGGAAGCCGAACGGGTCGGCTGGGGTGCCTCCGGCCGCAATGGCGGCCAGGCCATCGTCGGCTACGGCTGCGAGCAGGACACGCTGGAACGGCTGGTCGGCGACGCCGATGCGCGGCTGCTGTTCGACTTCTCGCGCGACGGCATGCAAATGCTCAAGCAGCGCATCGCCCGCCATGGCATCGACTGCGACTGGCGCGATGGCCACGCCAGCGTACCGATCCATCCGCGCCAGGAGCGCGCCCTGCGCGCCGACATCGAACGCATGGCGCAGCGCTATGACTATCCGCTGGAATGGTGGGACCGGCCCCGGTTGCGCCAGGAGCTGGCCAGCGAACGCTACCTCGGCGCGATGTACGACGCCGCCAGCGGCCACCTGCACCCGCTCGCCTACGTGCTGGGCCTGGCACGCGCCGCCGAGGCCGCTGGCGTCACCGTGCACGAGCATTCGCCGGTGCTGCGGCTCGAACGCGGCCCGCGCCCCGTGCTGGTCACCGCGCAGGGACGGGTCGAGGCCGAATTCGTGGTGCTGGCCGGCAATGCCTGGCTGCAGGGCATCGCGCCGGAGCTGGAGACCCGGATGATGCCGGTCGGCACCTATATCGGCGCCACCGAGCCGTTGGGCGAAGCACGTGCCCGGTCGCTGATCCGCAACGACATGGCGGTGGCCGACGTGAACTGGGCACTGGACTATTTCCGGCTCAGCCGCGACCACCGCCTGCTGTTCGGCGGCCAGGCCAACTACTCGGCACTGCCGCCGCCCGGGCTGCGCGCCAGCATGACCCGACGCATGCGCCGAGTGTTCCCGCAGCTGGCCGACGTGTCGCTGGAATACGTCTGGGGCGGCTACATCGACATCACCCGCAACCGCGCCCCGCACTGGGGCCGGCTCACCCCGAATGTCTATTTCGCGCAGGGCTTCTCCGGCCACGGCGTGGCCAGCACCGGCCTGGCCGGTGAAGTGATCGCCGCTGCCATCGCCGGCCAGGCCGGACGACTGGATGTGTTCGAGCGGATCCCGCACGGCATCTTCCCCGGCGGCAAGGCACTGCGCATGCCGCTGCTGGTCGCTGCCATGTCGTGGTACAAGCTGCGCGATCTGCTCGGCTGAGCGCGCGCGGGAACGGGAAGCGTGGCGCTGGTGTGCCCTGCCGGTTCAACCCGAGGATGGCTCTCGTCCCGGCACCCTCCCCGCTCCACGCCTAAAGTCCAGCCGATTGCTGCCGCTATCCCGTCCTGAGACCCCCAGAACCTTTCGCATGGCCGCCTCATCCCAGGCCGGCTTCACCAGCCCGCCGATCACGCCCCTGCCGCAGCGCATCCTGCTCGTGGAGAACTCGCGCACCTTCACCACGATGCTGCGCGCGGCCATCGAGCAGCGCCTGGAGCTGCCGGTCAGCGTCGCCTCGACCCTGGCCGAGGCCGGCGAGCTGCTGGAACGCGAGCAGGGCTGGTTCCTGGTGCTCACCGGGCTGGTGCTGGCCGACGGTGACCGTGACCACGTGGTCGACTACTTCGTCAGCCGCGGGTTGCCGACCATCGTGGTCAGCGGCGTCTACGACGAAGACCTGCGCAAGCGCGTGCTGCAGCAGGAAATCATCGACTACGTGCTGAAGAACACCCCCGGCAGCGTCGACTACCTGGTCTGGCTGGTGCAGCGCATGGAACGCAACCGCCGCATCTCGGCGCTGGTGGTCGACGACTCCCCCTCGGCCCGGTCGTATGCCGCGGCGCTGCTGGGCATGTATGGCTACCACGTCACCCAGGCCGGTGATGGCCCCTCGGCGCTGCATGCGCTGGAAGCGGACCCGGCCATCCGGCTGGTGATCGTGGACCAGGAGATGCCGGGCATGGACGGCGTGGAGCTGACCCGTCGCCTGCGCGCCCTGCGCGCGCGCGACAAGGTGGCGGTGATCGGCATCTCCGGCAATTCCGACCCGTCGCTGATCCCGCGCTTTCTGAAGAACGGCGCCAACGACTTCCTGCGCAAACCGTTCTCGCGCGAGGAGTTCTTCTGCCGCGTCTCGCAGAACGTGGACCAGCTGGAGTTGATCGGCACGCTGCAGGACCTGGCCACGCGCGACTTCCTCACCGGTCTGCCCAACCGGCGCAGTTTCCTGGAACACAGCCAGCGCCAGCTGGGCCGTGGCGAAGGCAGTGTGGCGGTGGCCATGGTCGACATCGACCACTTCAAGCACATCAACGACAGCCTCGGCCACGAAGCCGGCGACCAGGCCATCCGCGCGGTCGCCAGCGTGCTGCAGGGCCATACCCGGCCACGCGACATCAGCGCCCGCTTCGGCGGCGAGGAATTCTGCCTGCTGGTCCACGGGCTGGGCGATGACGCCAGCGCGGCGCACTTCGAGCAGTTGCGCCAGGCCATCGAGGCGATCCGCCTGCAGATCGGCGAGAACGTCCTGCGCATGACCGTCAGCATCGGCGTCAGCCGCGACCCGGGCGGGCGCAGCAGCCTGCACCAGCTCATCACCGAGGCCGACCGCCAGCTCTACCTGGCCAAGGCCGACGGCCGCAACCGGGTGCGCAGCATGCAACTTGCGCCAGCGGCGACCACCGGTGCCGCGACGCCTGCGCGACTACATTCGTGAACGCTTCCCTGCCGGCGCAGGGCCATTGATCCAGATCAACGCGCCGGCGAAGGTGCGCCCCTAGAGTGCCCCCAAGGAAATCACAGGGAGGAACTCGCGATGGCACTACTGGTTTGGCAGGACGACCTCAACACGGGGGTCGAGGTCATCGACCATCAGCACATGCGCATCGTGGAGATGCTCAACCACCTGCATATCGCCCAGAAGAGCCTGGAACGCGTCGCGGTGGCCGAGGTGATCGACGAACTGGTGGACTACACCATGTCGCACTTCGCCTTCGAGGAAGAACTGATGGAGGAAGCCGGCTATCCGTTCTGCGCCGCCCACAAGCGCGTGCACGAGGTGTTCGGCAAGCGCGTCTCCGAATACCGCATGCGCTTCCAGGCCGGCGAGGACGTCACCGACGAGCTGCGCAACATGCTCTCGCGCTGGCTGTTCAACCACATCCGCGGCGATGACAAGGCCTATGCCGAGCAGGTCAAGCGCCACCTCAACCAGTTTGCCCGCGATCACCAGGAAGGCAGCTGGCTGGGCCGCACGCTAAAGCGCCTGTTCAACTGACCGGCCCCGTGCAGGAACGACGCGGCGGCGGCCGATCCCCTCCCTACGTGGTGCTGCCGCGCCGTTCCTGCCCTTTCCGTCCTGCTGCCCCACAGGCTGATGACTTCCCAGCGCGCCGCCACCAGCGGCTCAGGCCGCTTCGGCACCTGCCCGCTGCTGGCGCCGGCCAATGGCCCACAACGCCAGCCCGGTAACCAGCGCGGTGACGCACAGGTAGCCGCCCACCGCGGCGATGCCGAACCGGCCTGCCAGCCAAGTGGCCGCGTAAGGGGCCGGTGCCGCACCCAGGATGCCGGCCAGGTTGAACGACAGCGACGCGCCGGTGTAACGCACCTGCACCGGATACAGGCTGGCCAGCATGGTGCCGCACGGGCCGTAGGTCAGGCCCATCAGGAACAGTCCCAGCGACAGGAACAGCAGCACCAGCAGCGGGTGCCCGGCCTGGAACAACGGCTGGAACAGCAACCCGAACACGAAGATCGCCACCGTCGCCAGCAGCATCGCCTTCACCGTGCCCTGGCGGTCGCCGTAGCGCGCGGCCAGCGGGATGCCGGCGGCGAAGAACAGGATGCCGACCATCTGCAGCAACAGGAAATCCTCGCGCGCGTAGCCCAGCGTCTTGGTGCCATGGCCCAGCGTGAACACCGTCATCAGGTAGAACAGCACGAAGGTGGCAAACGCAGCCAGCGTCCCCACCACCACCGCAAAGCCATGCGCCACCAGCACCTCGCGCATCGGCAGGCGCACGCGCTGGCCCTGGTCCAGCGCCTTCTGGAAGTCCGGGGTCTCGCGGATGTTCAAGCGCACCCACAGGCCGACGATCACCAGCAACGCGCTGGCGATGAACGGCACCCGCCACCCCCAGCCGAGGAAGGCCGCATCGTCGAGCACGCGCCCCAGCACCAGGAACACGCCGGCCGACAGCAGGAAGCCCAGCGGTGCCCCGAGTTGCGGGAACATGCCGTACCAGGCGCGCTTGCCCGGCGGTGCATTCTCGGTGGCCAGCAACACCGCACCGCCCCATTCACCGCCCAAGCCCAAACCCTGGCCGAACCGGCACAACGCCAGCAGCAGCGGCGCGGCCAGGCCGATATCGTGGTAGGTCGGCAGCAGTCCGATCGCGACGGTGGAAAGGCCCATGGTCAACAACGCCGCCACCAGCGTGGCCTTGCGGCCGATGCGGTCGCCGTAATGGCCGAACACCGCCGAGCCGACCGGGCGGGCGATGAAGGCCACCGCGAAGGTCGCCAGCGACTGCAACAACGCCGCATCCGGGCTGCTGTCGGGAAAGAACAGCCTGGGGAACACCAGCACCGCGGCAGTGGCGTAGATGTAGAAGTCGAAGAACTCGATGGTCGTACCGACCAGGCTGGCCGCCAGCACGCGGCGCGGGGAATTCAGGGGCACGGAGGCTGCAGCGGTCGACATGAGCCGGGACAAGGGAAACAGGTGCCGCAGTCTGCCACGCGTCGCCGCCCGGCCCCAGAAATGGTTGCAGCCGTGACCTTCCCACCCCTTATGCCCTCCACGGCCCCCCGCATGACGCCCGCTCACGCCGGGTTTCAACCCCGTGTAACCGCCCCGACGGGATTCCCGTGCAGACTGGATCGGCGGTTGCACCTGTCCCTCCCCTCACACCGGAGAACACCATGAGCACTCCCTCCCCCCGCATCGAACACGCCCCGGACGCCAGCGCCCGCTACTGGCACAACGCCCCGCTCAACACCCTGCCGCCGCCGGACATGGTCGGCAACTACCAGCGCTTCAAGCCCCTGCCCACCGAGGGCATCGCCGAGCGCAAGGCCTGGATCGTCGGCGGCGGCATCGCCGGCCTGGCCGCGGCGTTCTACCTGATCCGCGATGGCCACATGCCGGCACGCAACATCACCATCATCGAAGGCCTCGAGATCGAGGGCGGCTCGCTGGATGGCTCGGGCAACCCGCAGGACGGCTACCTGGTGCGCGGTGGCCGCGAGATGAACTGGAACTACGACAACCTGTGGGACATGTTCCAGGACGTGCCCGCGCTGGAACTGCCCGAAGGCTTCAGCGTGCTCGACGAGTACCGCCTGGCCAACGATGCCGACCCCAACTGGTCCAGGTCGCGGTTGATGCACAAGCAGGGCCAGGTGCTGCCGGATTTCACCCGCTTCGGGCTGAGCCGCAAGCAGCAATGGGAAGTGGTGAGCCTGCTGCTCAAGCGCAAGGATGAGCTGGACGACCTGACCATCCAGGACCATTTCAGCGAAGGCTTCCTGGCCAGCAATTTCTGGTTCCTGTTCCGCTCGATGTTCGCCTTCGAGAACTGGCACAGCCTGCTGGAAATGAAGCTGTACATGCACCGCTTCCTCGATGCCATCGACGGCTTCGGCGACATGTCGGCGCTGGTATTCCCCAAGTTCAACCAGTACGACACCTTCGTCACCCCGCTGGTCCGGCTGCTGCGCGAACAGGGCGTGCAGGTGCGGCTGGGCACCCAGGTGCTGGACATGGACTTCGACGTGCAGGGCGAGCAACGCACCGTCACCGCGCTGCGCACTCGCACCGCCGAGGGCGAGGGCCACATCGCGGTGGCCGCGCGTGACCTGGTGATCGCGCTGACCGGCTCGATGACCGAGGACACCGCCTATGGCGACCTGGACACCGTGCCGGTGCTGAAGAAGCGCCACGGCGGCCCGGCCGAGGGCAGCAGCTGGGGGCTGTGGCAGAACCTGGCCCGGCAGTCGCCGGTGTTCGGCAAGCCGGACAAGTTCTGCGGCGACATCGACCGCTCGATGTGGGAGTCGGCCACGCTGACCTGCACCGCCTCGCCGCTGCTGGACAAGCTGACCGAACTGTCGGTCAACGATCCCACCTCCGGCCGCACCGCCACCGGCGGCATCATCACCTTCACCGATTCGAACTGGGTGCTGAGCGTCACCATCAACCGCCAGCCGCACTTCCCCGGCCAGCCCAGGGACACGGTGGTGATGTGGGTGTACGCGCTGCTGATGGACCAGCCCGGCAACTTCGTCAAGAAGACCATGCCCGAGTGCACCGGCCGCGAGATCGTGGCCGAGCTGTGCTACCACCTGGGCATCGCCGACCAGCTCGACGCGATCATCCCGCACACCAAGGTGCGGTTGGCGCTGATGCCGTACATCACCGCGCAGTTCATGCCACGCGCGGCCGGCGACCGCCCGCAGGTCGTGCCGCACGGCTGCACCAACCTGGCGCTGGTCGGCCAGTTCGTGGAAACCGCCAACGACGTGGTGTTCACCATGGAAAGCTCGGTGCGCACCGCCCGCATCGCGGTCTACACCCTGCTCGACCTGCCCAAGCAGGTGCCCGACCTGAGTCCCACCCAGTACGACATCCGCAACCTGTTCAAGGGCGCACGCGCGCTCAACAACGGCGAACCGTTCATCGGCGAACGCTTGCTGCACAAGCTGCTGGACAACACCTACTTCGCCCACATCCTGCCGCCGCTGCCGAAGCACGAGGGCGAAGCCACCCGGCGCGAGCGCCTGGAGGCGGAGTTGGCCAACCTGCGCGACAAGGGCGGCGTGGCCCTGCAGGGCTTCGCGCAATGGCTGGAGCGCTTTGCCGGCCAGTTGCGCAAGGGCGGCAAGGACTGAGCCTGGCCCGGGGTGCCCTGACGGCGGGGCACCCCGCCCACTCACGGAATCAGTCGCCGAGGTGGATCCAGGTCGCCTTCATCTCGGTGTACTTGTCGAAGGCATGCAGCGACTTGTCACGGCCGTTGCCGGACTGCTTGTAGCCGCCGAACGGCGCGGTCATGTCGCCACCGTCCCAGTAGTTGACCCAGACGCTGCCCGCGCGCAGGTTGCGGGCTACGCGGTGGGCCCGGGAGATGTCGCGCGTCCATACGCCCGCCGCCAGCCCGTACTCACTGTCATTGGCCAACTGCAGCGCCTGCTGCTCGCCGTCGAAGGTGATCACCGACAGTACCGGGCCGAAGATTTCCTCGCGGGCGATGCGCTGCTGCGGTGAGACCTCGTCGAACACCGTGGGTTCGAGGTAGCAGCCGCCCTCCACCACCTGCGCACGCTTGCCGCCCAGCAGCAGCCGCGCGCCTTCGGCGGTGCCTTCGTCGATGTAACCGAGCACCCGCTGCAACTGGGCTTCGTCCACCATCGCGCCCATCGGCGCCCCCGGTTCGAACGGATGCTTCGGCTGCATGCGCCGGCCATGCTCGACCACGCGCGCGACGAATTCATCCTTGATCGAGCGTTCCACCAGCAGCCGCGAGGCCGCCGTGCACACCTCGCCCTGGTTGTAGAAGATGCCACTGGCCGCCGCTTCGGCGGCCTTGTCCAGGTCCGGGGCGTCGGCGAACACGATGTTGGGACTCTTGCCGCCGCACTCCATGTACGCGCGCTTCATGTTGGACAGGCCCGCGCATTGCAGCAGCCGCTTGCCCACCGCGGTGGAGCCGGTGAACACCAGCCCATCCACGTCCATGTGCAGGGCCAGCAGCTCGCCCGCGCCCTTGCCGTTGCCCGGCACCACGTTGAACACGCCCTCGGGCACCCCGGCCTCGGCCACCAGCTCGGCGAAACGCAGCGCGCTCAGCGGCGACTTCTCCGAGGGCTTGAGCACCACCGAATTTCCGGCGGCCAGCGCCGGTGCGAACTTCCATGCCGCCATCAGCAGCGGGAAGTTCCACGGCACGATCGCCGCGACCACGCCCAGTGGCTCGCGCGTGATCAGGCCCAGCTCGTTGCTGCCGGTGGGCGCCACCTCGCCATACAGCTTGTCCACCGCCTCGGCGGTCCACTGGATGCAGCGGATCACCCCGCCGATGTCCACCCCACGTGCTTCGCCGACCGGCTTGCCCATGTCCAGCGTTTCCAGCAGCGCCAGCTCATCGGCATGGCGCTCCACCAGCCCGGCCAGGCGCAGCAGCACCTGCTTGCGCCGCGCCGGCTTCAACCCCGCCCACTGCCCCTTCTGGAAGGCACGCCGCGCCACGGCCACGGCGTGGTCCACATCCCGTTGGCCGCACTCGGCCACCTGCGCCAGCACCCGCCCATCGATCGGGCTGATGCACTGGAAGCGCGCGCCGGACGCGGCATCCACGTAGCGGCCGTCGATGAAGGCGCGGGTGCGCAGCGACAGGCCATCGGCCAGCGTCTGCCATTGTTCGCGGAGGTGCGGCGTATTCATGGTCTGCTTCCTGTTGCGGGACAACGCGGCGCGGGCCGCCACCGTGCATGGTACGCCGGCCACGCCGCACGGCCGTCATGAATCCCTGCCGTCGCACGGCCAACGGGACTTGCCCCGGCACCGTCCCGGGTCACTACAATGCCCGCCCACGTTTCAACCGGCAGCCGCATGGACATCATCGTCAACGAAGAACTCAAGGCCTACATCGACCCGCTCACGCAGGACGAACATGACGCGCTGGAGCGCAGTCTGCTGGCCGAGGGCTGCCGCGACGCACTGGTGCTGTGGGGCAACATCCTGATCGACGGCCACAACCGCTACGGCATCTGCACCCGGCACGGCATCCCGTTCAACACCGTGCAGAACACCCGCTTCCAGTCGATGGACGACGTGCACCTGTGGATGATCGAGCAGCACCTGGGGCGCCGCAGCGTGTCCGATTTCCAGCGCGGCGTGCTGGCCCTGCGCAAGCGCGCCATCGTCGAGGCGCGCCGCCGCGCCGAGCAGGAGCAGCTGCGCCGGGAGAGCGAAGGTGAAGCCGCGCTGGCCGACGACCACGCCAACGACGCCGACACCCCGCCCTGGGACCCGGCACCGAAGCTGTCCAAGGCCGACCTGGCGCGCGAAGCCAAGCTCAGCGCCAGCCAGGTGACCCTGATCGAGAAGATCAGCGCACATGCCGCGCAGGAAGTGATCGAGGCGGTCAAGGCCGGGGAGATCTCGCTCAGCGCCGCCGCGGTGGTCGCCAGCCTGCCGGAAGCCGAGCAGCGCGCCGCCGCCCAGGGGGGCAAGAGCGAGCTGAAGGAAGCGGCCAAGCGGGTGCGTGAATCGCGCCGCAAGCCCAAGCCCGAAGCCCGCCCGGAGCACGACCAGGACGCCCACGACGAAGTGCAGTCCGCACCGTCCACCGCGGCGGCCAGCCCCGAAGTGGAGGCGCTGCGCCAGCGCGTAGCCTCGCTCACCGCGGAGAACCAGGCCCTGCGCATGGAACTGGACGCGCTGCGGGCGCGACTGGCCGCCAGTCGCGCGGAGGAACCGGAAGCGGCCGCCTCCGACTATTGATCGCCACGCGGCCGGCCCCTTACGCTGCGGGCACGCATGGCAGGGAGCACGCGATGGCATCGGCTTCACCCGAACTCGAATCATTCGTCCGCGAGGCCCTGATGCGCGGCCACAGCCGCGCCCAGGTCAACCAGGCACTACTGGCCGCCGGCTGGAGCCAAGCGCAGGTACGCGGGGTGCTCGATGGCTGGGCCGAGGTGGATTTCGCCTTGCCGGTACCGCGCCCGCGCGCCTCGCTGTCCGCCCGCGAGGCGTTCGTCTACCTGCTGCTGTTCAGCACGTTGTATTTCTATTGCTGGAACCTGGGCAGCCTGCTGTTCAAGCTGATCGAACACGCCCTGCCCGACCCAGCCGATGCACGCTGGCAGATGCTGCAGCTGGGGCCGTCGATCCGCTGGTCGATCTCGGCGCTGGTGATCGCCTTCCCGGTGTTCGCCTTCCTCAGCCACCGGGTCAGCCGCGACGTGGCCCGGCATCCGATCAAGCGGCTGTCGCCGGTACGGCGCTGGCTGACCTACCTGACCCTGTTCGTCGCCGCCGGGGTGCTGATCGGCGATCTGACCACGCTGGTCTACAACCTGCTCGGCGGTGAGCTGAGCCTGCGCTTCGTGCTCAAGGTGCTGGCCGTGGCGCTGCTGGCCGGCACCGTGTTCGGCTGGTACCTGGCCGACCTGCGCCGCGAGGAGGTGAGCCCATGAGCCAGACCGCTTGGGGCAGCCGCCTGCTGTGGGCCACCGGTGTGTTCACCGCACTGGCGATCGCCGCCGGCGTCTGGGTGATCGACTCGCCGGCGCAACAGCGCCTGCTCCGCCTCGACGAAAGCCGCCTGCAGGACCTGCGCTCGCTGGAGCAGGCGGCGCGCAGCTACCGCACCGCACATGAGGCGCTGCCACCGGACATGGCCCGCCTGCGCGCCACACCCGGGCTGGACCTGCCGCTGCACGATCCCGCCGGTGGGCCGGACTACCGCTACCGCCTGCTCGACGACAGCCACTTCGAACTCTGCGCCCTGTTTGCCACCGACAGTGCCCGGCAACGGCGCTTCGGCGGCCTGGAGGCCGATTGGGCTCACCCGGCCGGCGAGCATTGTTTCCGGCGCTCGATCAAGAACGATGAAGACTGAGGCGTGAACGCCGTCGACGATCCGCGCCGCGCGCAGCTGCGCCGGCTCAAGCTGTATGCGGTGGCGATGCTGCTGGCGATGCTGGCCGGCTTCATCGTCAGCCATCTCAACGGCGAGCGCGGCATCTGGGCCTGGGTCAGCGCGTTCTGCGAGGCGGCCACGGTGGGCGCCCTGGCCGACTGGTTCGCGGTGGTGGCACTGTTCCGGCGCCCGCTCAACCTGCCGATCCCGCACACGGCCATCATCCCGCGCAACAAGGAACGCATCGCCGACAGCCTGGCGGTGTTCGTGCGCGACCACTTCCTCGAGCCGGAAACGCTGCTGGCCAAGCTCAAGGTGTTCGACCCCGCCACCCGGCTGGGCGAATGGCTGGCGCAGCCACAGCAGGCGCGCATGCTCGCCGGCATGGCCCGCGGCTGGGCGGTGCAGGCACTGGACCTGCTCGACGAAGCCGCCGTGCGCCGCGCCATCCAGTCCTTCGTGGTCGAACAGCTGCGGCAATGGAATGCGGCGGCCACCGCTGGCGAACTGCTCGGCCTGCTGACCGCCGACAACCGCCACCAGCGCGTACTCGACGAAGGCCTGAAGCGCGTGGCCACCTGGCTGGATAAGGACAGCGTGCGCCAGCATGCCTCGGCACTGATCGTGCGCTACATCCGCAAGGAATGGCCGACGCTGGCCAGCACCGTGGATTGGGTCAAGCCGATCGACGAGATCGGCGATTCACTGGCCGACCGCCTCGCCCGCGCCGGGCTGGAGGAACTGCAGGACGTCCTCTCGCAACCGGAGCACCCGCTGCGGCAGGACTATGCCCGCTGGCTGGGCGACTACATGCAGCGCCTGCGCGAAGACCCCGCGCTGGCCGAGAAGGTCAACACGCTCAAGCAGCAGGTGATCGACCACCCGGCCGTGCAGGATTACGTGCAGGGGCTGTGGAAGCGCGTGCACGACTACCTGCGCGATGACCTTTCGCGCGAGGACTCGGTGCTGGCCGGCTACCTGGAGCGCAGCCTGTCCAAGCTGGGCACCGCCCTCGGCGAGGACCCCGCCCTGCGCGATGCCCTCAACCAGCACATGCTGGCCGGTGCCGAGAAGCTGACCAACCGCCTGCGCAACGGCGTGACCACGCATATCGCGCAGACGGTGAAGGCCTGGGACGAGAAGAAACTGGTCGAGCAGCTGGAACTGAGCGTGGGCCGCGACCTGCAGTACATCCGTTTCAACGGCACCCTCGTCGGCGGCCTGATCGGCCTGCTGCTGCATGCGATCACCGGCTGGCTGAAGTTCTGAGCATCGCGGCAGCAGCGGCCTCGGCCGCGAAGCCGATAGCGCATCAGCACGCAGAACATCCCGACCATCGATACGGCCGTCCGTCGGCGGCATCGCCCTCGTTCGCCGGTGCGATGTCTCACGCTGCAATGGCTTCGCGACCAAGGTCGCTCCTACGGGTGCGCCTTGATTTTTGTCATCCGTGACAAAAACGCTTGTCATTGGCAATGAGAATAGTTATCGTTTCGTTCATAGGCAGTACGCTTAGCCTCCCGCGGCATGGACGCCCCGCGCGTTCCCCGCCAAGCCCCGTGTACCCCCACTACAACTCCTGCCACGCGATGCCAACGGCCTCGCGTTGTGCACGCGGCTGACTTCAGGGAGCACTACCCCGCAACGTTGCTCACGCATGGCGTGAGGCGTCGCCATGGGCGAATTCCAGGTCGGCCACCCTTTCGCCCACCAGGAAACCACGATGCAACGCCCTGCCCCCACGTCCCTGCACTTCTCGCTGCTGGCCAGCGCCCTGGCCGCCGCCCTGGCCACCCACGCCGCGCCCGTCCTGGCCGATGACGCCGCCCGCGACCCGGCCACGCTGGATACGGTCAAGGTCGTGGCCGAAGGCGAACTGGCCAACTCCTACACCGTCAAGCACACCGGCACCGCGACCAAGCTGGACCTGTCGCTGCGCCAGACGCCGCAGTCGGTCACCGTCATCACCCGCCAACGGCTGGATGACATGGGCCTGTTCTCGCTGCAGGACGTGATGGGCCAGGTCACCGGCGTGCACGTCTCGGTGACCGACAGCGAACGCATCAACTACGTCTCGCGCGGCTACAACATCACCAACTTCCAGGTCGATGGCATGCTCAACACGTTCGGCGGGTCGATCAAGACCAACACCGACAACGTGATCTACGAGCGCATCGAAGTGGTGCGCGGCGCCACCGGCCTGACCACCGGCGCCGGCGATCCGTCCGGCACCATCAGCTTCGTGCGCAAGCGCCCCACCGACACCCTGCAGATGGGCGCCAACCTCACCGTCGGCCGCTGGAGCAACCAGCGCATGGAGTTCGACCTCGGTGGACCGGTGGCCTGGGATGGCCGCATCCGCGCGCGCGTGGTCGGCGCCAAGCAGCAGAGTGACTCCTTCCGCGACGTCTACAAGCTGGACAAGGACGTGTTCTACGGCATCGTGCAGGCCGACCTGAGCGACAGCACCCTGCTGGAGCTGGGGTACGAGTACCAGTCGCCCAAGACCACCGGCGTGACCTGGGGCGTGGTGCCGTACTGGGGCGTGGATGGCAAGCCGGCCAACCTGCCGCGCTCGACCAACCTGTCGGCCAGCTGGAGCCAGTGGCCAATCGTGGAGAAGACCCGCTTCGCGCGCCTTGAGCAGCAGTTGGGCAGCAACTGGACGATCAAAGGCAGCTTCACCCATGCCGACCGCGATACCGATGGCAGCGTCTGGTACGGCGCGGCCGGCAACCCGCGGCCCGACGGCACCGGGGTGACCGCCTACATCTCGCACTTCGCCGAGAAGAGCACGATGGACGTGACCGACGTCAACGTCACCGGCGCCTTCGAGCTGTTCGGCCACGCCCAGGAAGTGGTGTTCGGCTACGGCCAGTCGCTGCGCAAGAGCAAGGCGCCGTCGATCAGCATCCCTGACTACCCGGACAGCTACGCGCAGGTGCCGGACTGGCGCAACTGGACCGGCGACGTGCCGCAGCTGCCCATCGTCCGCAATGGCTACCTCAGCTCGCAGGACGAACTGCGCCAGCGCGGCGCCTACCTGGCCGCGCGCCTGCAGCTGGCCGACCCGCTGCTGGCCGTGGCCGGTGCGCGCTACAGCACCTGGGAAACCCGCAACTGGCGCTACAGCTACGACAACGCCGGCAACCGCACCAGCACCACCCGTGGCGGCTACAAGCCCGACAACACACTGACCCCGTACTTCGGCCTGATCTACGACATCAACCGCACCTTCAGCGCCTACGCCAGCTACACCGACATCTTCCAGCCGCAGAACTACCGCGACAAGAACAACAGCTACCTGGAGCCGGTGGTCGGCGACATGTGGGAAGCCGGCCTCAAGGCCGAGTTCTTCGACGGCCTGCTCAACACCTCCGTGGCCGTGTTCAAGGGCGAGAAGGACAACGTGGCCGAGCTCGATGACAGTGTGCCGGCCAAGTTCCTGCCCGATGGCAGCGATGCCTACCGCTCCACCGGCAAGGGCAACAAGGTCCAGGGCTGGGAAGTGGAAGCACAGGGCAGCCTCGGCGAGCACTGGAACCTGTCCACCGGCTACGCGCATACCGTGATCGAGAACCAGAAAGGCGTGCGCCAGAACACCACCACGCCGGTCAACACCTTCCGCCTCAACGCCAGCTGGCGTCCGGGCGGCATCGACGGCCGCTTCTGGCTGGGCGGTGGCGCTACCTGGCAGAGCGAGATCTGGCGCAACGGTGCCAGGCCGGCACCGGACTACTTGGTTAGCGGCCGTACCGAGAGCGTGCGCATGACCCAGGACGCGTTCTACCTGCTCAACCTGTCCGGTGGCTACCGCTTCAACGCCAACTTCAGCGCCCAGCTCAACGTCAACAACCTGCTGGACAAGAAGTACTACAGCAACGTCGGCTTCTACAACGGCGTGTACTGGGGCGAGCCGCGCAACGTGCAGCTGACCCTGCGCTGGAAGCTGTAACGCCTTTGGGGACGCGCCGCACGCGGCGCCGGCCAGGGATGGCCACTTCATGCAGCGCCGGTCGCCACCGGCACTGCCCGCTCCAGCCTTCACCGCAGGTTTCCGTGGACAGCACGCCCATCGCCAGCTCCTGGCTCGCCCGAATCGAGCACTTCCTCGCACGCCCCTGGCTGGGCGTGCTCTCGCGCAGCATCGCCGCCATCGTCGGCGGGTACGCGCTCGCCGCCACTTCCGCGATGTTCTTCGCCCTTGCCCTGCCGCTGCCACGCAGCCAGGCCGTGCTGACCGGCATGCTGGTCGCCATCGTGCTGTGCGCTTGTGCCGCGCTGTGGGCGTTCGCCACGCGCAGCGCGCTGCGCGCCTGGCTCGGCATCGTGCTGCCCGCCGCGCTGTTCTGGATGGCCGCCGAATGGCTGGGGGTGATGGCATGAAGAACGGATTCCGCCAATCGATGGCATGGCTGCACACCTGGACCGGCCTGCTGGTCGGCTGGTTGTTGCTGCTCATCTTCATGGCCGGCACCGCCAGCTACTACCGCGAGGAAATCAGCCGCTGGATGCGCCCGGAGCTGCCACGCAGCACGGTCAGCAGCGAGGTTGCCGCCGCCAATGCAGTGCGCTTCCTGCAGCGCAAGGCCCCGCAGGCCGAGAGCTGGACCGTCACCCTGCCCGATGCACGCAACCCGGCCATGCGCATGTTCTGGCGCAACCCCGAATCAATGGTCACGCCGCCGGCTGAAGGAGAGAAACGCCGCCGTCGCGGTGGCGGTCGCTTCGGTGACGCCACCATCGACCCGAACAGCGGCCAGGAGGTGCGTGCACGCGAAACCCGCGGCGGTGACTTCTTCTACCGCCTGCACTTCGACCTGCACTACATCCCGGTGATCTGGGCACGCTACATCGTCGGCTTCTGCGCGATGTTCATGCTGGTGGCGATCATCACCGGGGTCATCACCCACAAGAAGATCTTCACCGACTTCTTCACCTTCCGCCCGCAGAAGGGGCTGCGTTCCTGGCTGGACTTCCACAACGTCAGTGCAGTGATGGCGCTGCCGTACCACGCCATGATCACCTACACCGGCATCGTCACCCTGATGTTCCTGTACCTGCCATGGGGCGTGAAGGCGGCCTACCCGGACGACCCGGATGCGTTCTTCTCCGAAGCCTTCGCACGCATGGCCGACGTCGAGGGCCCGACCAAAGGACGCGCGCCGCCGCTACCGATCCAGCAGTTGCTGGACAGTGCCCGCAAGGAATGGAACGGCGCCGAGGTGGCGGGCTTCACTGTCCATCGCCCGGGCGCGGATAATTCGGTGGTCGACGTGCTGCAGCGGGACGGCCATCGCCTGTCGATCGACACGCCCTCGCTGCGCTACGACGCCCTCACCGGCGTGCGCCTGGAGGGCAGCCCGGCACCGGGCGGTGCCACCCAGACCCGCGGCGTGATGTACGGCCTGCACCTGGCCCGCTTCGCCGACTGGGGGCTGCGCGCCCTGTTCTTCGTCTCCGGCCTGATCGGCTGCCTGATGGTGGCCAGCGGCGTGGTGCTGTGGGCGGTCAAGGAGCGCCCCAAGCACGCCAAGTCGGGCAGGACCGGTTTCGGCCTGCGTCTGGTCGATGCCCTGAACATCGGCGCGGTGGCGGGTTTGCCGATCGCCTTCGCCGCCTACTTCTGGGGCAACCGACTGTTGCCGGTGGAACTGGCCGAACGCAGCGCGGCCGAAGCCAACGTGTTCTTCTACGCGTGGGGGGCCGCCCTGCTCGCGGCATTCATCTGGCCCAAGCGGATGATGTGGGCCTGGCAACTGTACGTGGGCGCGGCGATGTTCGCGCTGATTCCGCTGGTCAATGCACTGACCACGCACGCCCATCTGGGCGTGACCCTGCTGCAGGGCGACTGGCCGCTGGCCGGCGTGGATCTTTTCATGCTGGTGTTCGGCGTCGTGCTGGCCTACTGCGGCTGGCGCATGCAGCACTGGCAGCCCCCCTTGAGTGCGGCGGAGAAGAAGCGTCGCCTGCAGGCGGCCGCCGCGGGAGCGGGCGCATGATGCTGCTCGCCCTGGGGCTGTCGTTCGCGGCGTTCACCGCGCTGTCGCTGGCCATGGAAAAGCACCAGCGCGAGCTGCAGCGCGGCTCCGAACGCACGTCGCTGTGGCGTTGGCTAGGCTGGGGCCTGCTCGCGTTGGCCTTCGCGGTTTGCGTCGCCGACCACGGCTGGGCCGCCGGCCCGGTGTTGTGGCTGGGGGCGCTGACCGCCGCCGGGCTGCTGCTGGCGTTCGGCCTGTACCCCTACCGGCCCCGCTGGATCGTGCCATTGGCCTGGGCCCTGCCGGTCATCGGCCTGGCCGCGACCGTCGTGCCCTGAGCCCGTACGAGCGACCCTGGTCGCCAAGCCGATGATGCATCCGGATACGCCTTCATCGTCCAACGACCGGGCGCGCCAGGCAGTATCGGCTTCGCGGCCAAGGCCGCTCCTGCCCACTTCGATCAGGGCACCAGCGAGAACAGGTGCGCCGGGACGGGCCGGTCATGGACGATGAGCCGGTTGCGCGCGATGCCCTCGTGCAATGCGCCGGACTTCACCGCCACCCTTTCGCTGGCGGTGTTGCCCACCGCCACCACGATCTCGATGCGCTGCAGGCCTTCGTGGTCGAACCCATGCGCCGCCAGCGCGCGCACGCAGCGTGGCGCGATGCCGTGCCCCTGGCGCGACGTGCGCACCCAGTACCCCAGGTTGCAGAACCGGTGGCCACGCCGGATCTCGTTCAAGCCTGCGCCGCCAAGGAAGGCCCCGGTCTGCGCGCAGAAGACCCCGAACTCCAGTGCATCCCCCCGCTCGCGTCGTGCACGGCAGTCGGCGAACCACGCCAGCGCCTGCACGGTGTCGTAGTCCGGTGTTGCCCATGGCATCCACCGGCCCACGCTCTGGGCCGACTCGCGTACCGCTTCGGCGAACGGCTCCGCGTCGCTGTCCTCGAAGGGCCGCAGCAGCAAGCCTTCAAACACGATGGACGATGCTGCCATGCTGCCTCCCGCGCTCATCGTCTCATCCCAACCGCTGCAGTTCCCAGGCGCGGTGGATGCGGGCGTTGCGCTCGAAATCCGGGCCGATGGTCCTGGCGCTGATCTCGCGGCAGCGCGCGAACTCGGCGATGGCGTTCTCTTCCAGCTTGAAGCGGCGGAAGTTGTTGGAGAAATACAGCACGCCGCCCGGCGCGAGGCGCGCCACCGCCGCGCGCAGCAGGCGCAGCTGCTCGCGCTGCACGTCGAAGTCCTCCGCGCGCGCGGAGTTGGAGAAGGTCGGCGGGTCGCAGAAGATCACGTCGAACTGGCCCTGCTCGGCTTCCAGCCACTTGATCGCATCGGCCTGCACCAGCTGGTGGCGGCTGCCGCCCATGCCGTTCAGGGCCAGGTTGTCGGCGCACCACTGCAGGTAGGTGCCGGACAGGTCGACGCTGGTAGTCGAGACCGCGCCGGCCACCGCCGCTTCCACGCTGGCCACGCCGGTGTAGCAGAACAGGTTGAGGAAGCGCTTGCCGCGCGCCTGTTCGGCCATGTGCCGGCGCAGCGGACGATGGTCCAGGAACAGGCCGGTGTCCAGGTAGTCGAACAGGTTCACGCGCAGCAGCGCATTGTTCTCGCGCACCAGGATGAACTCGCCACGCTGCTCGAAACGGCCGTACTTGCTGCCGCCCTTGCCGCGCTCGCGCGACTTCAGCGCCACCTGCTCGGCCGGCACCTGGAACACCTCGCGCGCGGCGGCCAGCAACTCGTTGCGGCGGCGGCGCACGTCGGCATCGGGAATCGTGGCTGGCGCAGCGTACTCCTGCACATGCAGGAAAGTGCGGCCCTTGCCGCCATCCTCGCGGTAGACGTCGATGGCGGCGGCGTACTCGGGCAGGTCGGCGTCATAGGCGCGGAAGCAGGTAACGTCCTCGCGCGCCAACCAGCTCTTGAACTTCTTGAGGTTCTTGCGCAGGCGGTTGGCCACCATCTGCGCACCTTCGCTCAGCTCGCGCGGCTGGCCATCGTTTTCGCGCGCCGGCACCGCGATCGGGTCGCAGACGATCAGCGCGCACTCGATGGCACCATTGAACAGCTGGTAGGTCTTGCGCGCACGCAGGCCCGTGGCGAAGGCCAAATCGGCGCTACCGCACAGCAGGCTGGCCTTCCATTGCGGCACCGCGCGCTTGAGCGCATCACCGATGCGACGGTACAGCGCCGCGTCGGCGGCCAGGCGTTCGTCGTACGGCGGGTTGCAGACCACGCAGCCAATCTCCTGCGGCGGCACCTGCATGTCGGCGACATCACGCACACCGAACCAGATCGCTTCGCTGACACCGGCCACCTCGGCGTTCTCCTTGGCCGCACGGATCGCCTGCGGGTCGATGTCGCTGCCGTGGATGACCTGCTTCAGCGCGGCACGCCCGGCCTGCTCGCGCTCGCGCGCCTCGCCCATCAGCGCCTTCCACTGCGCCTGGTCGAAACCCCGCCAGCGGCTCGGCGGAATGCTGCCGTGGCGCTGCAGGCCCGGCGCGACATCGGCGGCCATCAGCGCGCCCTCGATCAGCAGCGTGCCACTGCCGCACATCGGGTCGAGCAGGCCACCACCTTCGGCATGGATCTTCGGCCAGCCGGCGCGCATCAGCACCGCTGCGGCCAGGTTTTCCTTCAGCGGGGCGTCGTTCTGCGACTGGCGCCAGCCGCGGCGGTGCATCGGGCCACCGCTCAGGTCGATGGAGATGGTGGCGCGGCCCTTGCGCAGCGACAGGTTGATGCGCACGTCCGGCAGATCGACGTTCACCGACGGGCGCTCCAGGCCTTCACCGCGCAGGCGGTCGACCACCGCATCCTTGACCCGTTGCGCGGCGAAGCGCGCGTGGGTGATGGCGGTGCCGGACACATGCGCGTCCACGGCCAGGGTCAGGTCGGCGTCCAGATGCTCTTCCCACGGCATCGACACCACGCCCTGGTACAGCGCGGCTTCGTCGGGGCAGTCGAACTCTTCCAGCGGCCACAGCACGCGGCTGGCCAACCGCGACCACAGCACCACGTGCTGCGCATCGCGCAGCTCGCCTTCGGCATTGACGCCGGCAATGGTGGCGGTGGCCTTGGGCAGGCCCATCGCCAGCAGTTCGTCGGCGAGCAGGTACTCAAGGCCCTTGGCGCAGGAAACAAAGAATTTCACGGGATCGGATCAACTGTCGGAAAGGAGGGGATGCGGGCGGGCACGACGGCCGGCCCCGGACGGCATCCAGGGCGTCATTGTAGGCAGTTGCCGGCCAACGCGCCGGAACGCCGGCTTGACGGGGCTCAGAGCGAGCGCAGCAGGGTCTCGAAGGCCTGCGCGGAGGCCTCGACGTTGCGCATCAGCCGGTGGCTGTCATTGACCATCAACAGGCGCGCCGAGCGCTGCCCGGCCCAGCGGATCACCTCCTCGGCCGGGATGATCTCGTCATGCCAGGCGTGCACCACGCTGATCGGCACCGCGGCCGCGTCCAGCGCCGGCATCGGCCCCATCGTGGTCGGCGGCACCATCAGGAACAGACCCTTGACCGGCACCTGCAGCGAGGTGATCGCGGAGATGTAGGCGCCCAGGCTGGAGCCGCCCAGCACCAGCGGGCCACGCGCGGCCATTTCGCCGGCACGCTGGACCAAGCGCTGCAGCCGCGCCGGCACGTCACCGACCGGGCTGATCTCGCGGCGGGCATCCAGGTCGGTGTAGTCGGGGCGCTCGTGGGTCCAGCCCAGCCGCTCGGCGACTTCGGCCAGCGCGGTGACCTTGGTGGCGTCAGGGCCACTCTCGAAACCGTGGGAAAGGATGCAGTGGCCGCGGCTCATGGCTGGCAGGCGGGAAGATCGGGATTCATCGACGAATGCTAGCATCCGCACATGCCTCTGCCGCCCCCGATCATCGCCGCGCCCCTGCCCTACGAACCATTGCTGGGCAGCCGCGCGCTCACCGACGTCGACCTGGTGGTCATCCACTGCACCGAACTGCCGGACCTGGCCACGGCCCGCCAATACGGCGAGCGCACCGTCTACGACAGCGGCACCGGCAACAGCGGCCATTACTACATCGACCGCGACGGCAGCATCCTGCAGTACGTGGCGCTGGAGCGCGTGGCACACCACGTGCGCGGCATCAACCCGCGCTCGGTCGGCATCGAGCTGGTCAACACCGGGCGTTACCCGGACTGGTTCGACTCACGCACCCAGCAGATGGGCGAACCCTACCCCGAGGCGCAGATCGCATCACTGGTGCGCCTGCTGCAATGGCTGCCGGACCAGCTCCCGGCGCTGCGCTGGATCGCCGGCCACGAGCAGCTGGACACCGCGCGCGTACCGGCCAGCGACGACCCGACCCGCGAGGTCGCGCGCAAGCTCGACCCGGGCCCGCAGTTCCCGTGGGCGCAGGTGCTCGGCGCGGTCACCCTGCAGCCACTGCCGCTCTGAGCCCGGCCTATTCGGCCACGAACTGGTACTTCTCGCCTGCGGTCACCCGCAGCTCGAGCCGGTTGACCGCCGGCGCGATCGGGCACACCACGTGCCGGCTCAATGCGCAGGGCGGGTTCTGCGCGCGGTTGAAATCCAGCACGACCTCGCCGTCACGCGGCGCCGATGCATTGAGATAACGCGCGCCGCCAAAGGTCTCGCGGCCGCCGGTAAGGTCGGTGAAGATGAAGAACAGGTTGGGCGACAACGGTTCAGAGGCATCCTGCATCGCCTGCAGGCGATAGTGGCGGCCCCCGACCTCGAACTCGGCCTCCCCGGGCGCGACGGCCGGCAATGGCGTGCCGATCGAACTGAGCAGCATCGCCGGAGCCGGGCGCGGGAACGGTTTCCAGCGCGCCACCACCCGCCAGCGCGGGTCCACCGGGAAGTGCTCGATGCCACGGAAGCCGCGTCGCAGCGCCGCGTTGGTATCCCGGCAACGCCAGCCCAGCACGTTGCCGATCCGCACCAGGTAGAACTCGGCGCTGCCGAAATGCAGCCGGCTGGCCTCCTTGCCATCACCCGCCGGCTGCAGCGTGGCGCCCCGCAGCGGCTGGCCGTTGAGGGTGACGCCGGTGCCCGGGTAGCCCTCGATGGTGGCCTTGCCGGCCGCGTCGATGCTCAGCCGGCCCACCCGCTCCGGCCCCAACGGCAGCCGCACGTCGCTATCGGGCGCGCTGCCGACCGAATAGGTCGTCCCGGCCTCCAGCCGCCCCGAGCCCACGTAGCTGAGCCAGCCCTGCGGCCCGCGCAAGCGTGCCAGGCGCTGCGTGCGCCATTGCTCCACGTCACGCTGGTACTGCCGCACGTCGTAGGGGTGCTGCAGCGCGTCGTTGGCAAACGGGTCATTGGCCGGCGTACAGGCCGCCAGCACCAACGCCAGCGACAGCAGGAATGCCCCTTTCATCGAAACCATGTCTCCCCCGAGGCCCTTGGTTCTTTCGCGTGTCAGCCTACCGCCACGGGTCGTGACGGATCACTGGACCAGCCACTCCAGGAGTCGGCGAACACGCGCGCCCCCGCCAGGCCGGCATGTTCGAACGCCAGCAGCAGGTGGCAGGCGGTCACCCCGGACCCACACATCAGCACCGTCTCCCGGGCGGGCTGGTCACCCAGCAGCGCGCCCAGTTCGGCCTGCAGTTCCGCCGCCGGGCGCATGCGCCCTTCATGCACGTTCATGCCGAACGGCCGGTTCAATGCCCCCGGCACGTGGCCGGCGACCCGGTCCAGCGGCTCGACGTCACCGCGATAGCGTTCGGCCGCGCGCGCGTCCACCAGCCACCCCGGCCGCTGCGCCAGGCGCGCCTGCACCTCGTCGGCGCTCACCACCTGGGCTATGTCGAACCGGCCCGGATACGGCCCCAGCGCGGTCACTTCCGGCACCTCGCTGTCGAGCGGATGGCCGGCCGCCTGCCAGGCCGCCAGCCCGCCATCGAGCACGGCAACGTTGCGGTGGCCGATCAGGCGCAGCAGCCACCACAGGCGCGCGGCCGCCATGCTGCCGTCGGCGGCGTCATAGACCACCACCTGGGTGTCGGGGCCGATGCCCCAGCGGCCCAGCGTCGCGGCGAAGGTATCGCTGTCCGGCAGCGGGTGGCGGCCATGTCCCTGCCTGCCCAGGTCGGACAGGTCGCGGTTGAGGTCGGCATGCAGCGCGCCGGCGATGTGCCCAGCCGCGTACTGCGCCGCCCCCGACTGCGGGTCGGCCAGCGAGAAACGCGCGTCCACCACCCGCACCGCGGTGCTGGCGGTGGCGCGTGCATCGAGCACCTGCACCGACGGCCCGACCAGCGCGGCGGCCAGGCGGGGAACATCGACCAGCGTGGTCCACGGCAATCCGGTCAGGCTCATCTCACGTGCTCCAGGCGACGACGCAGGTTGTAAAGGATGGCGGCCGTGGCTCCCCAGATGCGCTGGCCCGGCCAGGTGTACTCCAGCACATGCCGCACCCGGCCGCGGTGCTCCACGTCCACGTGGCGCAGGTTGGCCGGATCCATCAGGTAGTCCAGCGGCACTTCGAATACTTCGGCCACCTCGCCCGGCTCCGGGCGCGGCACGAAATCCGGGTCCACCACCGCCACCACCGGCGTCACCCGGAAGCCGCTGATGGTGATGAACGGGTCCAGGTACCCCAGCGCCAGCACCTGCTGCGATGGCAAGGCGATTTCCTCGTCGCTCTCGCGCAGCGCGGCGGCCAGGGGATTACGGTCGCGCTTTTCCATCCGGCCGCCCGGGAAGCCGACCTGCCCCCCGTGGTTGCGCAATGCCTCGGTGCGGCGCGTCAGCAGCACCTGCGTGCCCTGCGCGCGCGGCACCAGCCCGGCCAGCACCGCGGCCTCCACCGGCGGCCCCGGCGGCAACAGGTCTTCCAGTTCACTGCGGTTCCAGCCCGGTCCGGCCGGCACGCGGGTCAGCGGAAGCAGGGCCTGCTGCAGGCGATCACGCCCGGCCAGGCGCTCGGCGAAGCTGGCCGCCTGGCGCGCACGCCCCGGCAACACCTGCTCCATCAATCCGCGACGCTCGCTCTCGCTCATGCGCATCCAGCTCCCGATCTCGTTTCCCGTGCGCCAGCACCCTCGGCAAAGGCCTTCCGCGTCCAGTGCGCACACACCGATGCAGGGGCTGGAGACGGCACGAACCGGAGAACCCATCAATTCAGACATCTCCCCAGCTTAGCGCGGCGCGAGGACAGCGCACAGGCTGGACAGGGCGTGATGTCGCGCTGTTGCACGCGGGTCGGTGATCGCGATGCGGGCGGAACGGCCGTGCCCCAACGGCGGCGCCCTGCCGCCTGCACAGTAAAATTTGTGACGGACATCAAGTCTATTGAACTGACGTTCATCCCCATGCACACTCGGGTTGCCGTCAGGGGGAAACACGAAACCACGTCACGCAGTCCGCAGGGTCCGGTGGCACGCCCACCACACCACTGCTGCCTTCGTTGCGCTGGGGCCTCTCGTTTTTCACTCTGTAACGGAGCCAGAAATGAAAGTGGCAAAACCTTCCCTGTTGTTGACCGCGCTTGCGCTGGGCACCTGCCTTACCGCCCACGCCGCCGAACCACCCACCACCGAAGCCCCGGCCACCACGGCCGAGAGTGGCATGGTCGCCGGCATCGACCCCACCACCGGCAAGCTGCGCAAACTCACCGACGCAGAAATCCGCGCCCTCTCCGAGAAGGCCAACGCCATGCCCGCCACGGCGCGTAGCGCCGCCGGCAGCAGCACCGCCACCAACGCCGCCTGGGCACGCATGCCGCAGAACAGCGCCCAGGCCACCGCCACCATCCGCACCCATGCCAACGGCATGAGCAGCGCGGAACTGCCGGTCTCGGCAATGAATTCGCTCACCGTCGAACGCGCTGCCGATGGCAGCGTGCAGGTGCTGGAGAACGGCGCACCGCCGTCGCATGGACGCCAGGAGGTCAGCAAATGAAGACACATCTGCTCTGCGCCCTGATCGGCGCCAGCCTGTTCGCCGCGTCGGCCGAAGCGGCCGTGATCACCCCGGTCAACCAGGACCCGGTTGGCAAGGGCCTCAATGACCCCACCGCACGCGCGCCGGAAGGCGGCAACCCGGGCAAGACCGTCGGTGAACAGCGCCGCATCGTCTACCGCTACGCCGCCGACCTGTGGGGGGCGGTGCTGAACAGCGACGTGGAAACCTTCGTCGGCGCCAGCTTCCAGGACCTGACCTGCACCGCCACCGGCGGCACGCTGGGCTCGGCCGGCGCCGCATGGATCGCCACCTCCGCGCCCTCGGGCAGCCAGCTCGGCATGATCTACCACGGCCCGCTGGCCAACGCGATCAACGGCTCGCGCATCAGCATCAGCTCGTCCGGCACCGACATCACCAGCCGCTTCAACAACAACCTGGGCGGCACCAATCCGGACGGCACCCCGTGCATGACCGGCTCGGGCTGGTACTACGGGCTCGATGGCAAGACGCCGGCCGGGCAGATCAACTTCCTGGACGTGGTGCTGCATGAGATCGGCCACGGCCTGGGCTTCTCCGGCTTCGTCGGCTACACCAGCGGGCGCCTGGGCGAACGCACCGGCATCCCCAGCTACTACGGCTATTCGGACGTGTACACCGACAACGCGTTCGACAACCTCACCGGCAAGCGCTTCACCGACGCGAGCATGACCAACGCGCTGCGTGCCACCTCGATCAAGACCCGCGGCGGCCCGGCCTGGAATGGTGCCAGCACCCGTGCGCAGGCGCCGTTGTGGCTGGATCCGGCGGTGGTGCTGTCCATCAGCGGCATCAGCCCCACCCTGGTCACCCAGTTCTACGGCACGGCTTCGTTCGGGCCCAAGGCCACCTCCGACAACTTCGCCGGCAGCGTGGTGGTTGCCAATGACGGCACCGGCAGCGACACCGCCGATGCCTGCGAGGCCCTGCCGGCCGGCAGCCTGACCGGCAAGGTGGCCTACATCAACCGCGGCGGCTGTGCCTTCGAGATCAAGGCCGCCAACGCCGAAGCCGCCGGGGCGGTCGCGGCGATCATCGGCAACGTGGCCAGCTCCGGTGATCCGGGCACCGCACCGGGCATGGCCGAGGATGCAACGGTCACCGCCAACATCCCCACCGTCAGCGTCAACCTGACCGATGCCAACCGCATCAAGGCCGGAGCCCAGGGCGGTGCGGCGATGACCGCGGCGTTGGGCGAAGTGGCCGGGCAGATGGCCGGTGCCGATCCCAGCGGGCGTCCGCTGCTGTACGCCCCTGCCACGGTCGCCAGCGGCTCGTCGTTCTCGCACTTCGAGAGCGTGCTGATCCCCGATGCCCTGATGGAGCCGGCCAACAGCGATGAAACCGACGGTGCCCGCATCGTCGACCTGACCCTGGGCGTGTTCGCCGACGAGGGCTGGGTGTTGAACACTGGCACGGCGCGTATCGGCACCTGCGATACCGGCGTGAAGCTGTTCAAGAACCCGGGCCTGATCGCCGGTGCCAACGTGCAGGCACAGGACCGCCTGTGCCGTACCAGCGCCAACGGCAACCGCGGTGCCTACCTGCGTTGCATGAACGACACCGCCTCGGACCTGAAGGCACTGGGCATGATCAGCAACGTCGAGCAGGCCAGCATCCGCTCCTGCGCGGCCAAGGTGACATCGCTGTAAGCCCGCGCTCCAACCCTGCAGTACCACGACCGGCGCCCGCGTGGCGCCGGTCGTGTGTCAGGCCCCTTCCCGCGCAGGCCCGGAATCGATCCGGATGTACACCCACAAAAAAGCGCCGGTGCTTTCGCACCGGCGCTTCGTGTTTCCGTGCAACTGGCGTGGATTACTTCACGCTGACCAGCTTGATCTCGAACTGCACGGCCACGTTCGGCGGGAACGGGGTACGCGGGTCGGCACCGTAGGCCTGTTCCGGCGGCAGGGTCACTTCCCACTTGGCGCCGGCCGGCATCTGCAGCAGGGTTTCGCGCATCGCGGCCATTTCGACTTCGCTGACCTTGATCGACGGAATCGACTGGGCCGGGCGGGCTTCGGTCGGACGCTGGCCGTACGGGAACGGACCGGCCACTTCCAGCGCAACGGTGCTGGCCTGGGTCGGCTTGGCGCCGTTGCCGGCTTCGATCACGCGGTACTGCACGCCGCTGGCCAGCGCCTGCACGCCCGGCTTGGCCCGGTTGGCGGCGATGAACTGGTCGCTGCGGGTCTTGTTGTCGGCGGCGGCCTTGTCGTACTCGGCCTTGGCGGCCTGGGCACGGCTCTGCTCACGGCGCTGGAAGGCTTCCACGGCCGGCTTGAGCTGGTCGGCGGTGATCGCCGGCTGCTTCTTGGCGTAGGCATCCTGCAGGCCCTTCACCACCGAAGCGATGTCCAGCTGCTCGCCGCGACCGGTGAGTTCAGCCAGGTTGTTGCCGTAGTCATAGCCGAAGTAATAGCTCAGCTTGCCCTTTTCGGACGAGACGTCCTGGGCGAATGCAGTGCCGGTGATGGCCAGAGCGGCCACGGCGACCGCGATAGAACGCAACTTCATCAAACTGTTCTCCAGGGAAGGTGTCTCAGGGCAACCATGCCGCTTGAGGCGACGGGTTAGGATAGCCGTCACAAAGGCGCTCCGCCACTGACGACCCGGGCTCTGACCCACATGGGTTCGATTTAGTTCAAAACTCACTTTTTTTTAACTTTTCAGGAGCTTCACCGTATGTCCGACGCCCCGGTCTCGATCGCCACCCGCGACGGTATCCGCACCATCACCGTGCAACGTCCGGAAAAGCTCAATGCATTGAACCGCCAGACCCTGGAAGCCTTGGATGCGGCATTCGCCGCGGCCGGCCAGGCCGACGACGTGCGCGTGGTGGTCCTGACCGGGGCCGGTCCCAAGGCGTTCGTGGCCGGTGCCGACATCGCCGAGATGAATGGCCTGACCCCGGTGCAGGGGCGCGACTTCTCGCTGGTCGGCCAGCGCCTGATGCGCCGCATCGAACGCCTGGAAAAACCGGTCATCGCGATGATCAACGGCTTCGCGCTGGGCGGCGGCATGGAGCTGTCCATGGCCTGCCACCTGCGCATCGCCGCCGACAGCGCCAAGGTCGGCCAGCCGGAAATCAACCTGGGCCTGCTGCCGGGCTTCGGCGGCACCCAGCGCCTGCTGCGCCTGGCCGGCCGTGCCGCGGCGCTGGAGCTGTGCCTGCTCGGCGCGCCGATCGACGCCGCCCGCGCCCAGCAACTGGGCCTGGTCAACCGTGTGGTGCCGGCCGCCGAGCTGGAGGCGGAGACGCTGAAGATCGCCACCCAGTTGGCCCATGCCGCGCCGCTGGCACTGCGCGGCATCCTGGACGCGATCAACGTCGGCGGCGAGTGCGGCATCGAGGAAGGACTGGAGTACGAAAGCGCGCAGTTCGGCCTGGCCTTCTCCACCGAGGACATGCGCGAAGGCACCTCGGCCTTCCTGGAACGCCGCAAGCCGGAATTCAGGAACCGCTGAGCTGCACCGATGCCTGCCGTGACCGCCACACTGCAACAGCTGCTGCAGTTCATCGCCGCCGACGACCTGGACGCGGCCGTGCGCGCCGGGCTGATGGAGTACGCGCCCGAAGCCGCCGGGCTGGACACCGCGCAGGTACAGCCGTTGCTGGAAGCACAGCAGCGCCTGCGCCAGGCCTGGGCCGCGCGTGAACGCCACCGCGCGCGCGACGCACGGCTGGCCCGGCGCGCGGCCGAACGCGAAGCACGCCGCGCGCCACCACCGGCACCGGACCACAAACCCGCCCTGCCCTCGGCAGCGGCCGCCATCCTCGCCCGTGCCAAGGCACGGGCCGCGGGAAAGCCCACTGCATGACTGCCCCCACCGTGAAGAAAGCCGCGGCACGCAAGGCCGCGCCCCGCAAAGCCGCCCCCCCACCAAGCGCCGCGACGGTGAAGAAGCCGTCGACGCCGCGTGCCGGCAAGCGCATGAGCCGCGAGGAAGTGCGGGAGATGTTCACCCGCCTGCGCGAGCTCAACCCGCACCCCAAGACCGAACTGGAATACAGCACGCCGTTCGAACTGCTGGTGGCGGTGACGCTGTCGGCGCAAGCCACCGACGTGGGCGTCAACAAGGCCACCCGCAAGTTGTTCCCGGTGGCCAACACCGCCCAGGCCATCCTCGACCTGGGCGAGGAAGGGCTCAAGCGCTACATCGCCACCATCGGCCTGTTCAACGCCAAGGCGAAGAACGTCGTCGCCGCCTGCGCGATCCTGGTGCAGAAGTACGGGGGCGAAGTGCCCGCCGACCGCGCCGCGCTGGAAGCCCTGCCCGGCGTCGGCCGCAAGACCGCCAACGTCGTGCTCAACACCGCCTTCGGGCAACCGACCATGGCGGTGGACACGCATATCTTCCGCGTCGCCAACCGCACCGGCCTGGCGCCCGGCAAGGACGTGCGCGCGGTGGAGGATGGCTTGTTGAAAGTGATCCCCGGGGAATTCCTGCAGGACGCGCACCATTGGCTGATCCTGCACGGCCGCTACGTCTGCAAGGCGCGCAAGCCGGACTGCCCGCAATGCGTGATCCGCGATCTGTGTCACTTCAAGGACAAGACAGCCGACGCCTGAGCGCGGCCGGCTGCCATCTGCACGACACCTGACCGTAACAGCGCCCGCGTCCAATACGCGGGCATGGGCGTTGCGTGCGCGGAAGGTCGTCGCCGGACTGTCACATTTACGCAATCTTTACGCCCTAGCCTTCGCAGCATCCTCAACCTGCCTGCAAGGCTACCCATCCATGAAACTGCATCGCCAACTCCTCACTGCAGCCGTTGTGTCGGCGCTGTTTGTCCCGGCCGCACACGCCGAAATCGCCATCGATGTCATCGGCGGCTCCGAAATCACCTTCGAAGGCCTGGTGCAGGCTGATGGCAACTGGTTCGACAACGATCGCGCCGACCTGAACGGCGTCGCCAAGAACGGCAAGGACAGCGAGTTCGAGCTGCGCCGCGCCGAGCTGGTGCTCAAGGGCAAGGGCCCGGGCAACGTGGAATGGGTGGTCGGCTACGACGCCAAGGCCGACAAGTTCCTGGACACCAACCTGAAGTACAAGCTGGGCGGCAACAGCAACCACTACCTGCAGGCCGGCCAGTTCAAGCAGCCCAACAGCCTGGAAGAGCTGTCCAGCACCAAGAACAACGACTTCATCTCCAAGGCCACCGTGACCAACACCTACGCCGTGGCCCGTCGCCTCGGCCTGGGCTACAGCATCGGTGACAGCGACTGGTCGGTCACCGCGTCGGCGTTCGGCCGCGAACTGACCCGCGACCTGGCCCATGGCAGCGGCTACGGCGTGCGCGGCACCTTCGCCCCGATCAACGAGAAGGGCAACATCCTGCACCTGGGCCTGAGCTACGTCGATTACGACACCGACGCGGACACCCTGCGCTGGCGCGCCCGCCCGAACGCCGACCTGGCCACCGTGCGCCTGGTCGACAGCGGCGACCTGAAGGACAGCGACCGCATCAGCACCATCGGTGCCGAAGCCATGTACGTGCAGGGTCCGTTCAAGGCCCAGGCCGAGTACTACAACTCCAAGGTCAAGCGCTACGACCATGACAACTACACCACCGACGGCTACTACGTCAGCGGCGTGTGGAACGTCACCGGCGAAACCTGGGGCTACAAGGGCGGCACCCCGAGCCTGGGCCTGCCGGACGATCCGGGCCGTGGCATGTGGCAGCTGGGCGCCCGCTTCGACAGCATCGACCTGAACGACGGTGGCCTGCGCGCCCCGGCCGTGATCGGTGGTGCTCCGCTGGTGGACGGCGTGCTCGGCGGCAAGATGGACATCTGGACCGTGGGCGCCAACTGGTACTGGCGTTCGAACTTCAAGGCCTCGCTGAACTACGTGATGGTCGACAGCAAGAAGTACAGCTCCAGCGCCCGCACCTTCCTCAGCGACAAGCCGAACATCCTGGAAGCCCGCCTGCAGTTCTTCTGGTAAGCCCAGGCAGCGATGATCGAGGAGAACGCCCCGCAAGGGGCGTTCTCTTTTTCCTTGGGGGAACGGCCTTGGCCGCGAAGCCCGTCGTCGTTCCGAACGCGGGAATACCCATTGTCGTGATCCTCGCAGGAAGCCATGGTCCGCCGTTCGTCGTTTCGCGGCTGGATGCATTCCCGGCTTCGCGGCCAAGGCCGTTCCCTCGCCGGGCGAGCGGCTATGCTGCGGGCCTACGTCATCAACGGATTGATCATGCGCATCGCCCTGCTGCTGTTCCTGCTCGCCCTCCCCGTCACGGCATTGGCCCAGGACTGCGGCGCCGACAGCGCCACCCGCATCCGCCAGGCCTATGCGCAACTGCCCGCCGGCACCCTGCCGGAACATCGCCAGATGCGCATCGACGCCACCCAGGGCGTCTGCCGTGTCTGGCCGGCCGACACCTCCCTGACCCTGATGGCCGTGCCGCTGCTCGGTGAATGGCAGGAGGACGGTTCTTACCGCGACGGCGACCTGGACCTGCTGGTGGTCGACACCACCACGCTGCGCCCGCGCGCCACCGTGCGCCTGCCCGGCGCGATGAGCAGCGACGCCGTCCGCATCGAGGGCGTGAGCCTGGACACCGCTCGCTATCGCCTGTCCGCGGACGTACGCGCGTTCGGCGTGCGCATCTCGCGCAGTGGCTCCTCGCAGCCCAACCCGTTCTCTGACACACGCCTGCAATTGTTCGTGCTGGACAAGGACCGGCTCACACCGGTCACCGGCCAGATCGTGATGAACCTTTTCAGCGGCGAATGGGACACCCGCTGCACCGGCGAGTTCAACGACGTCGAACGGACCCTCGAAGTGGAGCCACCGCCGGCACAGGGCTTTGTCACCCTGCGGGTGCGCGAGCGCATCACCGGGATCATCAACCGCGAGGATGCCGCCGGCCAATGCGCGGAGGATCGCCACACGCTGCCGGTCAAGCACTACACCCTGCAACCCAAGGGCCGCAGCTACCCGCTGCCGGAGGCGATCACGGCCAGCTTCTGAGCAGGTTGCGGCTGTCACCGCGTCGTCATATGACAGACGCTGCGTTGTCATCAAATGGTTATGGAATAGGCGCCGGGCGGAACTCACCGCACATTCACCTCCCAGGAGCCATTCGTGATCCACGCCATCAAATCGCGCGCCGTCGTCGCCATCCTCGCCGCGTCGTCCGTGTTCGCCGCCAATGCCACCGATGTCACCGGCGCTGGCGCCTCCTTCATCTACCCGGTCATGTCCAAGTGGTCGGCCGACTACAGCGCCGCCACCGGCAAGCGGGTGAACTACCAGTCGATCGGCTCCGGCGGCGGCATCGCCCAGATCAAGGCCAACACCGTCGATTTCGGTTCCTCCGACGCCCCGCTGCGTCCGGAAGAACTGGCCTCCTCGGGCCTGGTGCAGTTCCCGTCGGTGATCGGCGGCGTGGTGCCGGTCATCAACGTGGCCGGCGTCGAAGCCGGTGCCATGAAGCTCGACGGCCCGACCCTGGCCAACATCTTCCTGGGCCGCATCACCAAGTGGAACGACCCGGCCATCGTCGCCCTCAACGCCGGCCTGGCCCTGCCCGACGCGAAGATCACCGTCGTGCACCGCTCCGACGGTTCTGGCACCACCTTCAACTTCGTCAACTACCTGTCCAAGGTCAACAACGACTGGAAGACCAGCGTCGGTGAAGGCACCAGCGTGCAGTGGCCGGTCGGCATCGGCGGCAAGGGCAACGAAGGCGTCGCCGCCTACGTCAAGCAGATCAAGGGTTCGATCGGCTACGTCGAGTTCTCCTACGCGCTGCAGAACCGCCTGACCTTCTCGCGCATGAAGAACGCCGCCGGCAACTTCGTGCAGCCGCGTGACGAGACCTTCTCGGCCGCTGCCGCCAGCGCCGACTGGGCCAATGCCCGCGACTTCTACCTGGTGATGACCAACGCCCCGGGCGAGCAGGCCTGGCCGATCACCGCCACCAACTTCATCCTGATGCGCAAGCAGCCCAAGACCGCCGAAGGCGCCAAGGCCGCGCTGGACTACTTCCGCTGGATCTACGCCAACGGTGATGCACAGGCCCGCCAGCTGGACTACGTGCCGCTGCCGGACAGCCTGGTCCGCCAGATCGAAACCTACTGGCAGCAGAACGCGCGTTACTGAGTGTAGAGCCGACGAGTCCCTCTCCCTCGTCGCCTCAGGCGCGGATCGAGCGATCCGCGCCTTTTTTTTGCACATCCCGGCAGCACGGAACCCCGCACCGCCGCGGCGCCGCCGGGAAGGCCCTGCCGGGCATGCCCCGGCATTCCGCCCTGGCGTCATCCGGAAGGCCAAACGCGTCACACAGCACCGCTGTCCCGGCCGTTTCCGGACGCCCCACTGCATCCTGTAGCCCATTGATTAACATTGGGTTTTCAGATTTTTTTCAGCATGTAATCAGGCTGTAACAAAAACATCATTTCATAGCCGCATCCGCTGGCGCCGCCAGCCTTTCTCCCGCTATGGAGTGACGCATGAAGCTGCACATGACCGGCCTTGCCGCCCTTTCCCTGGCCATTGCCCTGGGCCTGTCGGCCTGCGGTGGCAACAACGGCAACCCCGCCGCTTCCAACCCGGAAAACGCTGCTGCCGGTGCCCCGGCCGCGGGTGACAAGGTTGCCGCCGAAATCTCCGGCGCAGGCGCCTCGTTCATCTTCCCGCTCGTGTCGAAGTGGTCGGCCGACTACAACACCGCCACCGGCGCCAAGATCAACTACCAGTCGATCGGCTCGGGCGGCGGTATCGCCCAGATCAAGGCCGGCACCGTCGACTTCGGTTCCTCCGACAAGCCGCTGTCCAGCGAAGAGCTGGCCCAGGCCGGCCTCGGCCAGTTCCCGTCGGCCATCGGCGGCGTGGTCCCGGTGGTCAACCTGGAAGGCATCCAGCCGGGCCAGCTGCGCCTGAGCGGCGCCCTGCTGGCGGACATCTTCCTGGGCAAGGTCACCCAATGGAATGACAAGGCCATCGCCGATGCCAACCCGGGCGTGACCCTGCCCGACACCAAGATCACCCTGGTGCACCGCTCCGACGGTTCGGGCACCACCTTCAACTTCTCCAACTACCTGTCCAAGGTGAGCGGCGAGTGGAAGGACAAGGTCGGCGAAGGCACCTCGGTGCAGTGGCCGGACGGCGTGGGCGGCAAGGGCAACGAAGGCGTCGCCTCCTACGTGCAGCAGATCAAGGGTTCGCTGGGCTACGTCGAGCTGGCCTACGCGCTGCAGAACAACATGCCGTACGCGTCGATGCAGAACGCCGCCGGCAACTGGGTGCAGCCGACCGCCGAGACCTTCGCCGCCGCTGCCGCCAGCGCCGACTGGGCCAACGCCAAGGACTTCAACCTGGTCATCACCAACGCCCCGGGCGCCAATGCGTGGCCGATCACCGCCACCAACTTCATGCTGATGCACAAGCAGCCGAAGGACGCCAAGCGCAGCGCCGACACCCTGGCCTTCTTCAAGTGGGCCTTCGAGAACGGCCAGACCCAGGCCAACGAACTGCACTACGTGCCGCTGCCGGCGGAGCTGGTGACCCAGATCGAAAGCTACTGGGCCGCCGAGTTCAAGTAATGGAACCGCACGGGTGCGCCACGGGCGCACCCGTGCAGGTTGCATGCAGTACCCGCAGGACCGTTGTCGTTGTTGTTGTCGTCATTCCCGCGAAGGCGGGAACCGCTCCTGCTTCCGGGGTTGCATCGGGGGTAAAGGCAGGAACGATCCCCGCCTTCGCGGGAATGACGAACGCCTCCGCTTCCCCCGCCACCGCGCGGACAACGTTGCCACCGCTGTGTCCTTCCCGGAATACCGGGGACAGAACCAAAACCGCCTCCCCCTTGGGCCTACGCCGCTGCCATGAATGCCATCGCACCGTCCCTCGCTTCGCCCAGCTCGCGTGATGTGCGCGATGCCCGCAATGACCGGCTGTTCCGCTGGTTCCTGATCGCCACCGTCATCTTCGTGCTGGTCGCCCTGGCCAGCGCCGCGCTGTCCATGCTGTGGGGCGGCCGCCATGCCCTGCAGGAACAGGGCCTGAGCTTCTTCTACTCCGCCGACTGGAATCCGGTGGAGAACAAGTTCGGCGCGCTGGCGCCGATCTACGGCACCATCGTCACCGCGCTGATCGCCATGCTGATCGCCGTGCCGGTGAGCTTCGGCATCGCCTTCTTCCTGACCGAGGTGGCGCCGCGCTGGCTGCGCGGCCCGGTCGGCACCGCCATCGAACTGCTGGCCGGCATCCCGTCGATCATCTACGGCATGTGGGGCCTGTTCGTGCTGGTGCCGGTGATGACCGAGTACGTCACCCCGTTCCTCAACGAGAACCTCGGCGGCCTGCCGGTCATCGGCGCGTTGTTCCAGGGGCCGCCGCTGGGCATCGGCATGCTCACCGCCGGCTTCGTGCTGGCGATCATGGTGATCCCGTTCATCTCCTCGGTGATGCGCGAGGTGTTCCTCACCGTGCCGACCCGCCTGAAGGAGTCGGCCTACGCGCTGGGCTCGACCAAGTGGGAAGTGAGCTGGGACATCGTGCTGCCCTACACCCGCTCGGCGGTGATTGGCGGCGTGTTCCTCGGCTTGGGCCGCGCCCTGGGTGAAACCATGGCCGTGGCCTTCGTGATCGGCAACAGCGTGCGCCTGACCCCGTCGCTGCTGGAGCCGGGCACCACCATCGCCGCGCTGATCGCCAACGACTTCGGCGAAGCCACCGAAACCTACCGCTCGGCGCTGCTGCTGCTCGGCTTCGTGCTGTTCATCGTCACCTTCGTGGTGCTGGCCATCGCCCGACTGATGCTGCTGCGCCTGTCCCGCAAGGAGGGCAACTGATGTCCACCGTCGCTTCCCACAAGGCCGCCGACGCGCTGTACCTGCGTCGTCGCATCACCAACGGCCTGGCCCTGCTGCTGGCCTGCGCCACCGCGCTGTTCGGCCTGTTCTTCCTCGGCTGGATCCTGTGGACGCTGCTGTCCAAGGGCCTGCCGGGCATCAACCTCAACCTGTTCACCAAGATGACGCCGCCGCCGATGCAGGAAGGCGGCCTGCTCAACGCCTTCTTCGGCAGCGCGGTGATGTGCGCGCTGGCCATCGCCATCGGCACGCCGCTGGGCGTGGCCGCCGGCACCTGGCTGGCCGAGTACGGCAATGCGCGCAAGGCCGGCACGGTGGTGCGCTTCGTCAACGACATCCTGCTGTCGGCGCCGTCGATCGTGCTGGGCCTGTTCGTCTACACGCTGTACGTGATGCAGACCGGCGGCCAGTTCTCCGCCTTCGCCGGTGCGCTGTCGCTGGCCTTCATCGTGCTGCCGGTGGTGATCCGCACCACCGACGAAATGCTGCGGCTGGTACCGGTGCAGATGCGCGAAGCCGCGCTGGCGCTGGGCGTGCCGCAGTGGAAGGTGATCATGCAGGTGCTGTACCGCAGCGCCATGGCCGGCATCGTCACCGGCATCCTGCTGGCGCTGGCACGCATCTCCGGCGAGACCGCGCCGCTGCTGTTCACCGCCTTCGGCAACCAGTACTGGAACAGCAACGTGTTCCAGCCGATGGCCTCGGTGCCGGTGGTGATGAACCAGTTCGCCGGCAGCCCGTATGAATCCTGGCAGGTGCTGGCCTGGGCCGGCGCACTGGTCCTGACCGTGTTCGTGCTGCTGGTCAGCCTCTCCGCCCGCGGCCTGCTGCTGCGCAATCGAATTTCAAACGACTGATCCCATGGACCTTCCCATGAACGACCTCAACAACGCCGTGCCCATGCAGCGCATCAACGTGCCTGCCTCCAACCAGGAGCTGCATGCACCGGCGCCGGTGAAGCTGGCCGCACGTGGCCTGGACTTCTACTACGACAAGTTCCATGCGCTCAAGGGCATCAACCTGGAGATCCCCGAAAAGCGCGTGACCGCGCTGATCGGCCCGTCCGGGTGCGGCAAGTCCACCCTGCTGCGCATCTTCAACCGCATCTATGCGCTGTACCCGAAGCTGGAAGCGCGCGGCGAAGTGCTGCTGGACGGCGAGAACATCCTCTCGCCCAAGTACCCGATGAACCGCCTGCGCTCCAAGGTGGGCATGGTGTTCCAGAAGCCGGTGCCGTTCCCGATGACCATCTTCGAGAACGTGGCCTACGGCATCCGCCACCACGAGAAGCTGTCCAAGGCCGAGATGAACGTGCGCGTCGAGCAGGCGCTGCGCCAGGGCGCGCTGTGGGACGAGGTGAAGGACAAGCTCAACCAGAGCGCGCTGGGACTGTCCGGCGGCCAGCAGCAGCGCCTGTGCATCGCCCGCGCCGTGGCCCTGCGCCCGGACGTGCTGCTGCTCGACGAACCGACCTCGGCGCTGGACCCGATCTCCACCAGCCGCATCGAGCAGCTGGTCGAGGAACTGAAGAACGACTACACCATCGCCATCGTCACCCACAACATGCAGCAGGCCGCGCGCGTGTCCGACTACACCGCCTTCATGTACTTGGGTGACCTGATCGAGCATGACCGCACCGAGGTCATCTTCTCCAACCCGTCCAAGCAGCAGACCGAAGACTACATCACCGGTCGGTTCGGCTGAGCCCGGGCAATGGGGAGCCGGCAGGCGGGAGCGCAGTCCTCCCGCCCCCTGCCCCACCGGACTTCAACGCCCCGCCTCCCCATTCCTGTTTCCCCTTTTCCGGCTGACGCCCATGAACAACCCCAACGACCACATCGTGAAGAGCTACGACGAAGAACAGCAGCGCCTGGTAACCGAGATCGTGCGCATGGGCGAGATGTCCGTCGCGCAGCTGGAAGCGGCGCTGGACGTGATCGAACGCCGCGACGAGAAGGCCGCCCAGCGCATCGTCGCCAACGACGAGGCCATCGACCAGCTCGAACAGCAGATCAGCCATGACGTCATGCGCCTGGCGCTGCGCGGCCCGATGGCGCGTGACCTGCGCGAGATTCTGGCCGGCCTGCGCATCCCGGCCGACATCGAACGCATCGGCGACTATGCCGCCAACGTGGCCAAGCGCTCGATCGCGCTGGTGTCGGTGCCGCCGATGCCGCAGATCCAGGGCGTGCGCGCACTGGGCCGCCTGGCCGCCCAGCAGGTCCGCGCCGCGCTGGTGGCCTACCGCGACAACGATGCCGAAGCGGCATTGAAGCTGCGCGAGGAAGACGCCCGCCTGGACGCGCAATACACCGCGCTGTTCCGTGAACTGCTGACCTACATGATGGAAGACCCGCGCAACATCACCCCGTGCACGCACCTGCTGTTCATGGCCAAGAACCTGGAGCGCATCGGCGACCACGCCACCAACATCGCCGAGAACGTCTGGTTCCTCGTGCACGGCGAACAGCCGCTGCCGCCGCGCGAGAAGCGCGACGAAACCAGCACCGTTGACCACGCCTGAGCCTGGCAACGGCCCGCCGGATCCTCGTCCCGGCGGGCCGTTACATGCCGATACAAAGCGATACCGCGGCGGCGGGGAATTTAATTACGCGTTCATGGATTTTTTCCTAGCGTGGTGTTGCACGCGGCATCCCCGCCGCGTCCCCCAGGAAACCACCATGAAGCGCATCTTCGCCACCGCCCTGTCCCTGTCCCTGCTGGCCTCGGCCAGTGCCTTCGCCGGCCCCGCGCAGGACCGCGACCGCCACGACCCGCCGGCACCGTCGCATGCGCAACAGCACCCGGCAGCCGCGTCGTCCAATGGCGCCCGCCATGCCGCCCCGCAGTCGGCCCATCACGCCCCCCGCAAGGGCGAGCGGCTGTCCCAGCACCAGCGTGGAACACGCGTGGCCGACTACGCTCACCATGGCCTGCGCAAGCCCGGAAGGGGCAATGAGTGGCGCCGGATCGACGATCGCTACGTGTTGATCGCCATCGCCACCGGGCTGGTCGTGGACATCGCCAGCGGTCGCTGAACACCGCCCGTACCGCAACCCCGACAGGCCCGAACCGGGCCTGTCGACACATGCGCTACCCGCACGCCCGCCACCGTGCTTGCTAAGCTCCAGCCTCCCCCGCACACCTCTGACACTGGAGCACCACCGCATGGCCATCGATCTCCGCAAGCCTGCTTCCCTCGCCCTGGGTGTCGCGTTGCTCGGGGGCAGCGCCGCCCCGGCCTTCGCCATGACCGACCTGGCCCAGGGCTACGCACTGGCCGCCACCGGCCAGACGCCGCCGGCCGAACAGAAACCGGCCACGCCGCCGCCGACCGGCACCACCGACGCACCGGCCAAGCATGCCGAGGGCAAGTGCGGCGAAGGCAAGTGTGGCGGCAGCCACGCCGGCGCCGCTGCGACCGCCACCCCGGCACCGGCCGCTGCCCCCGCACCGGCCAAGGCCGGTGACGACACGGCTGCCGACAGCGCCAAGACCCACGCCGAAGGCAAGTGTGGCGAGGGCAAGTGTGGCGGCAACCACTGACCGCCTCCCCGGCAACCTGCGCGCGCCGGCAGCGGCCAGCGCAGGACTGGGCCTGCGGCGGTCACTGCTGGATGCACTGGCCGCCGCGCCGGCAGGCGCGTTCGATTTCCTCGAATGCGCCCCGGACAACTGGGTGGGCGTCGGCGGCCGGCTGGGCGAGGCACTGGCCGAGCTGTCGCGGCGTCACCCCCTGACCTGCCATGGGCTGTCCCTGTCGCTCGGCGGCCCAAGCCCGCTGGACGTGGCATTCCTGCAGCGCACCCGTCGCTTCCTCGACCAGCATCAGGTCGCGCTGTACAGCGAACACCTGAGCTGGTGCAGCGACGACGGCCACCTGTACGAGCTGCTGCCACTGCCGTTCACCGCCGAGGCCGTGCGCCACGTGGCGGCCCGCATCCGCCAGGCGCAGGACATCCTGGGCCGCCGCATCGCCGTGGAGAACGCCTCCTACTACGCCGTGCCGGCCGCCGACATGGACGAAGCCGGCTTCATCAACGCCGTGCTGGAGGAGGCCGACTGCGACCTGCTGCTGGACGTCAACAACGTCTACGTCAACGCCATCAACCATGGCTACGACGCGCACGCCTTCCTCGCCCGCCTGCCGTCGGCACGCATCGCCAGCTATCACGTCGCCGGCCACCATGACGAAGCCGACGACCTGAAGATCGACACCCACGGCATGCCGGTCAAGCACGATGTCTGGCAGTTGCTGGCGGCCAGCCATGCCCTGCACGGGGTCCGCCCGACGCTGCTGGAGCGTGATTTCAATTTCCCGCCCCTGCCCGAGCTGCTCGACGAGCTGCAGGTCATCCGCCGGTTGCAGCAGGCCGCCGCGACGGAGCACGCGCATGGCTGAAATCCTGGCGCAACTGCAGCAGCGCTTCGCCGCCCACCTGCGCGACCCGGAACGGCAGCCGGCGCCCGATGCCATCGCCGGGCGGCGCATGCAGGTGTATCGCGAGCTGTATTTCAACAACCTGCAATCGTTGCTGGCGGCCAACTTCCCGGTCATCCGCCGCACCCTGGACGATGCCCAGTGGTTGCCGCTGGTCCGCGCCTTCTGTCGCGACCATCGCGCCCACACGCCCTTGTTCACCGAGATCGCGCAGGAGTTCATCCTGTTCCTCGACCAGCGGCCAGCGGACCCGCGCTACCCCTGGCTGCTGGAACTGGCCCACTACGAGTGGATCGAACTGGCACTGCAGATCAGCGACGCCGCCCTGCCCGCCCACGACCCGCAGGGCGACCTGCTGGACGCCGCGCCGCTGTGCTCCCCCTGGTGCCGGGCCCTGGCCTACCAATGGCCGGTGCATCGCATTGGCCCGGCGTGGCAACCGATGCAGCCCCCCGCCGAGCCGACCCTGCTATTGGCACGGCGCGGCGTCGATGGCAGCGCGGCGTTCTCCACCGTCTCGCCGCTGCTGTTCCGCCTGCTGGAGCGGCTGGAGCAGTTCCCCGGACACAGCGGCCGCATGCATCTGCAGGCGCTGGCCGAGGAAGCCGGCGTCGTCGCCGACCCCGCCTTCCTCGCCAATGGCGCTGCGATGCTGCAGCAGCTGCGCGAGCGCGCCTGCATCCTGGGCACCGCCCGGTAGGCGCGCCTGCAGGCGCGAAACCCGCCTATCACCGGCCGTTCTTACGCGCTCTGCTACCCTATTGTGATGAACGAACACGTTGAATCGCCCGTCCCGCGCCCCGTTTTCACGCCCATGGCGCAACGCTTCCGTGGTTTCCTGCCGGTGGTCGTGGACGTGGAGACCGGTGGCTTTGACTGCAACCGGCATGCACTGCTGGAGATCGCCGCGGTACCGGTGGAGATGGACGAAAACGGTTTGCTGTATCCCGGGCAGACTGCCAGCGCCCACGTCATCCCGGCCGAAGGCACCGAAATCGACCCCAAGTCGCTGGAAATCACCGGCATCGTGCTGGACCACCCGTTCCGCCTGGCCAAGCCCGAACGCGACGCGCTGGAGCATGTGTTCGCCCCGGTGCGCGCGGCCATGAAGAAGTACAACTGCCAGCGCGCGATCCTGGTCGGCCACAACGCCCATTTCGACCTGGGCTTCATCAACGCCACCGTGGCCCGCAGCGGCCACAAGCGCAATCCGTTCCATCCGTTCAGCGTGTTCGACACGGTGACCCTGTCCGGCATGGCCTACGGCCAGACCGTGCTGGCCCGCGCGGTGCAGGCGGCCGGCTTCGAATGGGATGCCAACGAGGCGCACAGCGCGGTCTACGACACCGAACAAACCGCACGGCTGTTCTGCAAGATCGTCAACGCCTGGCCCACCCCGCTGGGCCGCTGAGCGGCCCGCCGCCCTCGTGGCTCAGGCCGCGCAGGTACGCGCGCGCCCGTCCTGCTTGGCCTGCGCCAAGGCGTTCTTGGCACGCTGGTAGAACAGCACCGGGGCCTGGTCGGCATCGCCCATCTGCACCGCACCGGCACTGAAGGTCACGGCAATCTCGCCTTCACCGCGGCCACCCCATTCGCCGTACTGGCCAAACAGGCGCTGCAGGCGCTGGCAGACCATCTCGGCATCGGCCAGGGTGGTGTCGCCCAGCAGGATCGCGAACTCCTTGTTGCCCAGCCGCGCCGGCATGTCCGAGGCACGCAGGCTGCGCCGCAGCAGTTCGCCCACCTCGCACAGCACCAGGTCACCGACGGCACGCGACCAGGCCGCGTTGATCTGCTTGAGGTGGTCGATGCTCAGCACCACCAGGCACAACGGTCGTTCGCTGCGGCGCGAGGCGGCCATCTGCCGCGACAGCGCATCATCGAAGGCACGCCGGTTGGGCAGGCCGCTGAGGTCGTCCTCGTGCGCCAGCCGCGCGAACGACTCGGCCTGCTGCTGCATCTGCAGCTCCAGCTCAGCCACGGCCTGCTCGGCCGCGGCCAGCCGCTCGGCGGCCTGGCGCCCGTCGCGGGCCTGCCGTTCGGCATCCTGCATCAACCTGGCCAGTTGCATGCGCTGCTGGCCAAGCCGGTAACCGCACCACAGCAGTGCCGCCATCAGCAGCGCGCCGACGCCGGCCAGCACCGGTACCGTGGCCACCGCCAACGGCGGTGCCGGCGGCGCGCCAGCCGCCTGCGCGAACATCGGCAACACCAGCAAGGCCGGCGCAGCCAACACGGCCTTCCGGCGCTGTCTGCGCGTGCGCTTGCCACACCTGTCAACCGCCCCCGGCGTACCTGCCAGAACCGTATCCCTTGCCATCGATCTGCATCCCCGGATAGTGCGGCGATACTAGCAAAGACACCGGCCCAGCCAGGCGACCTCCTTCACAGCCCGGCGCTGCAGATGCCCGCCCCGCTCAACCGCGCTGACCGGTCTCCCACTGCGGCTGCTCCCACCGCACCACCGCCTCCAGGCCGCCTTCAGGGTGGTTGCGCAGCACCAGCGTGGCACCGTCCTTCTCGGCCAGCGCGCGGGCGATGGTCAGGCCCAGCCCGGCACCGCCGGTCTCGCGCGAACGCGAGGTCTCCAGGCGCAGGAATGGCGTGAACACCGCCTCCAACTCGTCGCTGGCCAGGCCGGGCCCATGGTCACGGATCACCACCTGCACCGCATCGCCCTGCCGGCTCGCATGCACCTGCACGCCACGCCCGTACTTGACCGCGTTGTCGACCAGGTTGGAGAACAGCCGGCGCATGGCCAGCGGGCGCAGCATCAGCACGGCACCGCAGTTCTGCTCCAGCGTGGCGTCATGCCCAGCCTCGGCGGCATCCTCGACCACGCTCTCCAGCAACGAGTCCAGGTCCAGCGCGGCACGCTGCTCGGCGCTTTCGGCGCTGCGTGCCAGCTCTAGGCCCTCGCGGATCAGCGCCTGCATCGCGGCCAGGTCACCGATCAGGCGCTCACGTAGTTGTTCGTCGGCGACGTTCTCCAGGCGCAACCGCAACCGGGTCACCGGTGTCTGCAGGTCGTGCGTGATCGCCGCCAGCATCTGCGTGCGTTCACCGAGGTGGCGCTGCAGCCGCTTCTGCATGGCGTTGAAGGCTTCGGCGGCACGCCGCACTTCCAGCGGACCGCTCACCGGCAACGGATCGCGTTGCAGGTCCTGCCCCAGCCCGGCGGCGTGCGCGGCCAGGCGTTCCAGCGGGGTACTGGCCATGCGCGCGACCACGTAGGCCAGCACCGCGATGGCCAGCCCCAGCAACGACAGGAACCACGGATCGAACGCCGCCGCGGGGCTGCGCGCGATGGCCGGGTACTCCAGCGCCAGCCGCACCGGGGTGCCGTCGCTCAGCTTCAGTTCGACCAGGCGACAGCGCGGCGGCGTGAACGCCGGGTCATGCACATGGCGACGGCGCTCGCCTTCCCGGCGCCCCGGCGGCGGGGCCGGTGGCCGCATGAACTGCGGCAGCGGCACCATGCAGGCGCGGAAGCTGGTGGCGCGCACCTGCGCACCGGCCACCACGCCACCGCGCTGCGCCAGGGTCTCCATCAGCGCCGTGTCCGGCGCGCCCGTACGGAACGTGTCCTTGACCACCCGCACGCTCGGCCCACCCACCGCCAGCAGGCGGGCGCGCAGCTCCGGGTTGCCATCGAGCAGGTTGACGAAGCCCTGCAGGCGGTCGGCGATGCGCGCCAGGTTCTGCCGTTCGAACTCCTGCTGGCGGCGGGACTCGGCCAGCAGCGTGGCACCGATCGCCGCGATCATCATGCCGACCAGCAGGATCACGAACAGGCGTCCCGTCATCGAGGACAGGAACCGGCGCAGGCGCTTCATTCCAGCGTCACCGCGCTGGCGAACACGTAACCCTCGTTGCGCACCGTCTTGACCAGGCCATCGCTGCCGCCAGCATCGCCCAGCTTCTGGCGCAGGCGACTGACCTGCAGGTCGATCGCGCGATCCTGCGACTCGTAGTTGCGGCCGGTGCTCAAGGCCACCAGTTGTTCGCGCGAGAGCACCTTGTTGGCATGCGCGACGAATACCCGCAGCAGCCGGAACTCGGCGCCGGACAGCATCACCACGCGCCCGGCCGGGTCGACCAGGTGGCGATGCTCCAGGTCGAACACCCAGCCGGAAAATCCCGCCCGGCGCATCGCCAGCGGCTCCAGGTTGGCCGGCAGCGCCTCGGTCCGCCGCAGCACGTTGCGGATGCGCGCCAGCAGCTCACGCGGCTCGAACGGCTTGGCCAGGTAATCGTCGGCCCCCATCTCCAGGCCCAGCACGCGGTCGATCGGCTCGCTGCGCGCGGTCAGCATGATCACCGGCGTGGCCGAACGCGCGCGGATCTCGCGGCACAACGCCAGCCCGTCCTCGCGCGGCAGGTTCAGGTCGAGCACGATCAGGTCGATGTGCTCGCGCGCCAGCACCTGGCGCATCTGGCCGCCATCGCCGGCCGTGCTCACGGTGTAACCGGCCCGTCCCAGCTGTTCGGCCAGCAGGCTGCGGATGTCGCTGTCGTCGTCTACCACCAGGAGGCGGTGCATGGTCTGTACTTCCGTCATGGCGCCATGATCCATGCTAGCGGATCAACGTGCGCGGGCGCGCCTGTATCGGCATGTATCGATCGTCGCGGCCGATACACACCGTTACACAGCGTGCCGGACCGGACACAGAACGATACAACCCGTGCATTGAGGCGGCATCTTCCGCTGGCGACACTGGCACTGTCGCCGCGTCCTGCGGCCCGCCATGAGTGTCCGATCATCGTGAAGCTGCTGCCCTCCTCCCGCCGCAACCGCCTGCTGCTTGCCGCCGCCATCATCGTCCTGGCCGGCGCGGCCGCCGCCTGGGCGCTGCGCAAGCCCGCCGCGCCGTCACTGGCCACCTCGCCCGTCACCCGCGGCGACCTGGAGCAGACGGTCGATGCCACCGGCGTGATCGATGCCTACAAGCTGGTCAGCGTCGGTGCGCAGGTGTCCGGCCAGATCAAGTCGCTGAAGGTGCAGCTGGGTGACGTGGTCAAGCAGGGCGACCTGATCGCCGAGATCGACTCGGTCACCCAGCAGAACAGCCTGAGGAACGCACAGGCCGCGCTGGAGAACATCCGCGCCCAGCGCGCGGTGCAGACCGCCTCGCTGAAGGAATCGGAGCTGGCCTTCGCCCGCCAGAAGGAAATGCTGGCCGCCGAGGCCACTTCGCGCGCCGACTACGAGGCCGCCGAGGCCAACCTCGCCAGCACCCGTGCGCAGATCCGTGCGCTGGACGCGCAGATCATGCAACGCGAAACCGAACTGAGCACCGCCCAGGCCAACCTGGGCTATACCCGCATCATCGCGCCGATCGACGGCACCGTGGTGGCGGTGGTCGCCGAGGAAGGCCGCACCGTCAACGCCAACCAGTCCGCGCCGACCATCGTCAAGCTGGCCCGCCTGGACCTGGTCACGGTCAATGCCGAGATCTCCGAGGCCGACGTGGTCAAGGTCAAGCCGGACATGCCGGTGTACTTCACCATCCTCGGCAAGCCCGACCACAAGTACGAGGCCAGGCTGCGCACGGTCAATCCGGCGCCTGCCTCGATCAGTACCGACAGCACCACCTCCAGCAGTTCGTCCTCCTCCAGTTCCAGCACGGCGGTGTACTACAACGCGTTGTTCGACGTGGAGAACCCGGACGGCACGCTGCGCATCGACATGACCGCGCAGGTTTCAGTACTGCTGGCGCAGGCCAGCGATGCGCTGCTGATCCCCACCGTCGCACTCGGCCCCAAGGTGCCCGAAGGCGGCCCGGCAGGCACGGGCGCGCAGCGCGAGCCGCGCAGCCTCGGCGAGGCCCAGCGCCAGCAACGCCAGGCGCGGGCGCGGCCGGATGCCGCCGCACTGGCCAACAGCAACAGCTACATCGTGCGGGTGCTTGGCAAGGACGGCCAGCCGGCGCCACGCCGCATCAAGGTCGGCCTGAACAACGGCTCCAGCGTGCAGGTGCTCGAAGGGCTGGAAGAAGGCGAGCAGGTGGTGGTGGGCGAAGTCACCGATGCCGAGAAGGCCAGCGCACGAGGCAATACCCGGGGACCGATGAGTCCGATGATGGGCGGGCCGCGTCGATGAGCCAGCCGCTGCTGCAGCTGCGCGAGCTGCGTCGCGAGTTCCCGGCCGGCGAGGAAACCATCGCCGTGCTCAAGGACGTCAACCTGGACATCCATGCCGGCGAGATGGTCGCCATCGTCGGCCAGTCCGGCTCGGGCAAGTCCACGCTGATGAACATCCTCGGCTGCCTGGACCGTCCCACCGTGGGCTCGTACAGGGTCGCCGGGCGCGAGACCGGGCGCATGCAACCGGACGAGCTGGCGCAGCTGCGCCGCGAGCACTTCGGTTTCATCTTCCAGCGTTACCACCTGCTCGGCGACCTGGACGCACGTGGCAACGTCGAGGTGCCCGCCATCTACGCCGGTACGCCGGCGCAGGCCCGTCGCAGTCGCGCCGAGGCACTGCTGGCACGGCTGGGCCTGTCCGACCGCATGGGCCACACACCGGGCCAGTTGTCCGGTGGCCAGCAGCAACGCGTGTCGATCGCGCGTGCACTGATGAACGGCGGCGAGGTGATCCTGGCCGACGAACCCACCGGTGCGCTGGACAGCGCCTCCGGCGAGGAGGTGATGAAGATCCTCGGCGAGCTGCATGCCGAGGGCCACACCATCATCATCGTCACCCACGACATGCACGTGGCCGAGCACGCCCAGCGCATCATCGAGATCCGCGATGGCGTGATCATCGACGACCGCCGCAACGACGCCGCGCCACGGTTCCCGGCCCAGCAGCGCGCCACGCCGGTGAAGACCGGCGGCAGCGCCTTCCAGGCCGCGCGCGACCGCTTCCTGGAAGCCTTCCGCATGGCCTTGCTGGCCATGAACGCGCACCGCCTGCGCACCTTCCTGACCATGCTGGGCATCATCATCGGCATCGCCTCGGTGGTTTCGGTGGTGGCGATGGGCAATGGCTCGCAGCAGGAGATCCTGAAGAGCATCTCGGCGCTGGGCACCAATACCATCGACGTCTACCCCGGCAAGGGCTTCGGCGACATGCGCTCGGCGCGGGTGCAGACCCTCAAGTCCAGCGACGCCGACGTCCTGGCCCAGCAGAGCTACATCGACAGCGCCACGCCCAGCGTCTCCAGCTCGGTGACCGCCCGCGTCGGCAACAAGGCGGCCTCGGCGCAGGTCAGCGGCATCGGCGAGCAGTACTTCCGGGTCAAGGGCATGACGCTGGTGTCTGGGCGCTACTTCGATGAAAGCGAGGTCAAGGGCCTGGCGCAGGTGGTGGTGATCGACGAGAACACCCGCACCCAGCTGTTCGGCAGCGACGACCCGCTGGGCAAGGTGGTGTTGCTGGGCAACGTGCCGGCACGCGTGATCGGCATCGCCAAGCGCCAGTCGATGGGCTTCGGCGGCAGCACCAACCTGAGCGTGTGGGTGCCCTACACCACGGTGATGGCGCGCATGCTCGGGCAAAGCTACCTGAGCAGCATCACGCTGCGGGTCAAGGACGACACCCCGATGGATGCGGCGCAATCGGCCATCACCCGGCTGTTGACCCTGCGCCACGGCACCGAGGACTTCTTCCTCAGCAACACCGCCGAGATCCGCGAGACCATCGCGTCCACGACCCGGACCATGACGCTGCTGATCGGCGCCATCGCCGCCATCGCACTGGTGGTGGGCGGCATCGGCGTGATGAACATCATGCTGGTGTCGGTGACCGAGCGTACCCGCGAGATCGGCGTGCGCATGGCCGTGGGCGCGCGCCAGAGCGACATCCGCCAACAGTTCCTGATCGAGGCGGTGCTGGTGTGCCTGCTCGGCGGCATCCTCGGCATCGTGCTGGCGCTGGCCATCGGCTGGGCGTTCCGCACCTTCGGCGCCAGCTTCACCCTGCTGTTCTCCACCGGCTCGATCGTCGCCGCCTTCGCCTGCTCGACCCTGATCGGCGTGGCGTTCGGTTTCCTGCCGGCCCGCAATGCCGCCCAGCTGGACCCGGTGGAGGCATTGGCCCGCGAATGAAGATGACCATGACTGCCTATCGTCCCTTGCTGCTTTCCGCCGCATTGACCACGGTGCTGGCCGCCTGTGCCACCACGCCCAGCGCCGATCCCGCCGCCCATCTGCCGGTACCGGCGCAGTACGGCCGCGGCGATGCCGCCGCCAACGCACCGGTGCAGGACATCCAGCGCGAGGTCACCGCACCGCCCGCCGACATCCGTGCAGACGCCTGGTGGCAAGGGTTCGCCGACCCACGCCTGGACCAGCTGATCGCACGCGTGCTCGACAGCAACACCGACATGGCCTCGGCCGGACTGAAGCTCGAGCGCGCACGCGCGCAGGCCGGCCTGGCCGGTGCCGACCTGTGGCCGCAGGCATCGGGTTCGGTCAGTGCCAGTGCCAGCCGCAGCACCGACAGCGGCGACGACTGGTCCCGCAACCACGGCGCCAGCGTGTCGCTGGGCTGGGAGCTGGACCTGTGGGGCAAGCTGCGCGGCCAGCGCGACATCGCCCGCTGGGAAGCGCAGGCCACCGCGCAGGACCTGCAGAGCACGGCGTTGAGCCTGGTCGGCCAGAGCTGCGAGCTGTACTGGCAGCTGGGCTACCTCAACCAGGCCATCGCCACCGGCCAGGCCAACCTCGATCGGTTGGAGCGTACCGCCGCGCTGGTGCAAAGCCAGTTCAAGGCCGGCGCGGTCTCGCGGCTGGAGGTGCGCCAGGCGCAACAGAACATCGAGAGCCAACGCGCCGCGCAGGCCCAGCTGGAACAGCAGCGGGTGGAAACCCGCAACGCACTGACCGTGCTGCTCGACGGCCAGCCTTGGCCGCTGGCCGATGAGCCGCAGAACCTGGACGTGGCGCAGAGCCCGGCGCTGGCAGAAGGGCTGCCGGCCGAACTGCTGGCACGTCGCCCGGACCTGCGCGCGGCCGAGCTGCGCCTGCGCCAGTCGCTGGCCAGCATCAAGGTCACCGCCACCAGCTACTACCCGAGCCTGAGCCTGAGCGGCAGCATCGGCAGCTCCAGCCCCTCGCTGGGTGAGGTACTGACCCATCCGGTGGCAACGCTGGGCGCGGGCCTGAGTTTGCCGTTCCTGAAGTTCCGACAGATGCAGCTGGACATCGATTCGGCCGACCTCTCCTACCAGATCGCCGCCAATGATTTCCGCCGGACGCTGTACACCGCGCTGTCGGACGTGGACAACGCCCTGTCCGCGCGCACGCGCCTGGCCCAGCAGCTCGCCGCCGCGCAGGCCTCGTACGAGGAAGCGGTGGAGATCGCGCGGCTGTATGAAGTGCGCTACCGCGCCGGCGCGACCGACCTGCGCACCTGGCTGGAAGCCGAGCAGACCCGTCGCAGTTCCGAGTTGTCGCTGGCGCAGGTCAAGCGCAGCCAGCTGGTCAACGACGTGACCCTGTACAAGGCATTGGGGGGTGGGACCCCGTGATGGAACCCCTTCTCCCGTCTGCGTGAGAAGGGAGTCATCGCGCCATCCGGCAGCTCCCGCACCGCTCGCAATCCAAGCCCCTCTCCTGCCCCGCGGGAGAGGGGTTGGGGTGAGGGCACGTATCGCGGAACGCAAAAGCAACAGCGCCCTCATCCGGTGCTTCGCACCACCTTCTCCCGCAGGCGGGAGAAGGGAGTCATCACGCCATCCGGCAGTTCCCGCACCGCTCGCAATTCAAGCCCCTCTCCCGCCTAGCGGGAGAGGGGTTGGGGTGAGGGCCGCTTTTACGACGCGGGCGCAATCCCATGCGCACGCAGCACATCGCGCACCTTGTCCAAGGGAATCGCCTCCACCGTCTTGCCGTTGCCACTCGTGGTGGTCGCCATGAACAAGGCGTTGTAGACCGCCTCTTCCACCGCATCGACGCTGGCCTGGAACACCGCGCTCATCGGCTCGTTGGCCAGCTCCGTGATCTGCAGGCGGGTCGCATCGAATGCCCGTCGCACCGACTCGGCGGTGGAGAACGCCAGCACATAATCGCCGCTGCCGTTGGAGGCCGAGCTGCCGGTGCGCCCCAGTCCCATCATCCCGCGCGAGGCCAACCGCTTCAGGTTGCGGTCCGACAACGGGGCGTCGGTGGCGATCACGATGATCACCGAGCCATCGCCCCGGTCATCAGCCAGGCCGCCCGTGTTGTCCTGCATCGCCACCGCGTTCTGGAATGCATAGCGGTCCAGCGCGCGGCCGACCGGCGCGCCTTCCACCTGCAGCACGCCGCCGAAGTTGGCCTGCACCAGCACGCCGACCGTCCAGCCGCCGAGGCTGTCGGGCAGCTTGCGCGAAGAGGTTCCGATCCCGCCCTTCCAACCGAACGCCACCGTGCCGGTGCCGGCACCCACGCTGCCTTCCTGCACCGGCCCGCTCTTGGCGCTTTCCAGTGCATTCCGCACTGCCCCGGCGGTGATCGGCCTGGCGCGGATGTCATTGAGTCCGCCGTCGTTGGTTTCGCCGACCACGACATTCAGTGAGCGCACCTGCTGCATGTCCGGCTGGGCCAGCATCCACTCGGCCATCGCATCGGCCGCCTTCCACACGCACAACGTGCAGGTCAGCAGGATCGGGGTTTCCAGCTCGCCCAGTTCGTTGACCTGGGTGCTGCCGATGAACTTGCCGAAGCCATTGCCCACGTGCACCGCCGCCGGCACCCGTGAGCGATAGGCATTGCCCGGGTGCGGCAGGATCGCGGTGACGCCCGTGCGCACGCTGTCGCCCTCGGCCAGCGTCACCTGGCCCACGCGCACGCCGGCCACGTCGGTGATCGCGTTGTAGTGGCCCGGCGCGAAGATGCCCGGGGCCACGCCCAGGTCACGGGCGCGGGCGCGCGGGGCTTCCTGTGCGGAAGCCACCAGGGCGCACAGCCCCAGCAGCGCCGCAGTCAGTCGAAGGGAGAGACGATACGGCGCAGGGAGCATGTGGTTTCCTCTTACAGTCGTTGGCGGACGGCTTCGAACAGCGCCACGCCGGTGGCGACGGAGACATTGAGGCTCTCGATGTCGCCCGGCATCGGGATGCGCACCAGCTGGTCGCAGGTTTCGCGGGTGAGGCGACGCAGGCCATCGGCTTCGCCGCCCATCACCAGCGCCACGTTGCCGCGCAGGTCCAGCTGGTGGAGGGTGGTGTCCACCTCACCGGCCAGGCCGTACACCCACACGCCCAGCTTCTGCATGTCCTTGATGCAGCGGACCAGGTTGGTCACCGCGACCACCGGGATGCGGTCAGCGGCGCCGGCACTGACCTTGCGCACCGTGGCATTGACCGGCGCGCTCTTGTCCTTGGGGATCACCACGGCGGTGACGCCGGCGGCGGCAGCACTGCGCAGGCACGCGCCGAGGTTGTGCGGGTCCTGTACCTCATCGAGCACCAGCACCAGCGCCTTGCCCTCGGCGGCCTCGATCAGGCCTTCCAGTTCGTTCTCGGCCCACAGCTTGGGCGCGGCGTACCGCGCGGCCACGCCCTGGTGGCGCACCTGGCCGGCCACGCCGCCCAGCGCCTGGGCGTTGACCTTGCGCACGTCGATGCCCTTGCGCAGGGCTTCTTCCTCGATTTCGACCAGGCGCGGGTTCTTGGCACCGGCCTCGATCAGGACCTCGCGGACGTTCTCCGGGTCCTTTTCAATCGAAGAAGCCACGGCATTGACGCCGACGATCCATTGGTTCTGCTTGCTCATGGGCGTCACATGGGGAAATTCGGGGGGTGGCAATGGTAGGCCCAATCGGGCCGGCCCGCAGCTGCCACCGGCCTGCGGGGGACTGCCCGGGCGCCGCCACGCAGCGGCGGCACCCCGGTCCTCAGTACTTCTGCTTGGTCCGCTTGGCCGGCTTGCCGCGCTCGGGCAGCGGCGGCAGGCCGCTGTCCATGGCCTCCCCGTCCAGCTTCTCGACCAGGCGGAAGTCGATCTTGCGCTCCTCCATGCTGGCCTTGAGCACCAGGATCCGGACCCGGTCGCCCAGCCGGAACGCGTTGCCGCGGCGGTCGCCACTGAGCGTCTTGCGGATCGGGTCGAACTGGTAATAGTCGTGCGGCAACTGGGTCACGTGGACCAGGCCGTTGACCTTGGACTCGTCCAGCTCCACGAACAGGCCGAAGCTGGTCACGCCGCTGATCACGCCATCGAACTGGCCACCAACGTGCTTTTCCATCCACGCCGCGCGGAAACGCTCGTCGACCTCGCGCTCGGCCTCGTCGGCACGGCGCTCGCGTTCGGAGCACTGCAGCGCCAGGGCTGCCATCTCGCGCGGGGTGTAGGTGTACTTCTCGCGCGGCGCGCCGGTCAGCGCGTACTTGATCGCGCGGTGCACCAGCAGGTCGGGGTAGCGGCGGATCGGCGAGGTGAAGTGCGCGTACGCCTCCAGCGCCAGGCCGAAGTGGCCGTTGTTGTCCGGCGAATACACCGCCAGCGACTGGCTGCGCAGCAGCACCGATTCCAGCAGCGCCGCGTCCGGGCGCTCGCGCACCTTCTTCAGCAGCTTGGTGTAGTCGCCCGGCTGCACCTTGCTCCAGGCCGGCAGGCTGAGCTTGAACTCCTTCAGGAATTCCAGCAGATCGGCGAACTTGGACTCCGGCGGCCGCTCGTGCACACGGAACGGGGCCGGGATGTGCGTGGACAGCAGGTAGCGCGCGGCCTCCACGTTGGCCGCGATCATGCATTCCTCGATCAGCTTGTGCGCGTCGTTGCGCACCATCATGCCGGCCTGGGTGACTTCACCGCGGTTGTCCAGCACGAAGCGCACTTCGGAGGATTCGAACTCGATCGCGCCACGACGCTCGCGCGCCTTGGCCAGGATGCGGTACAGCTGGTGCAGGCTCTCGATCTGCGGCAACAGCGGGCCGATGAAGGCCTTGGCGTCGGCATCGTCCTCGCCCACCGCGGCCCACACCTGGGTGTAGGTCAGGCGTGCATGCGAGTTCATCACCGCTTCGTAGAACTTCGAGCCGGTCACCTGGCCGTCGCGGCCCACCTGCATGTCGCAGACGAAGCACATGCGGTCTTCCTTCGGCCGCAACGAGCAGATGCCGTTGGACAGGGTCTCCGGCAACATCGGCACGACGAAGCCGGGGAAGTACACCGAGGTGGCGCGCTTCTGTGCCTCATCGTCCAGCGGCGTGCCGGGACGCACGTAGTTGGACACGTCGGCAATGGCCACCACCAGGCGGAAGCCGTCGCGGTTCGGTTCGCAGTACACCGCGTCGTCGAAATCCTTGGCATCCTCGCCATCGATGGTCACCAGCGGCATCGAACGCAGGTCCACGCGCTTGCCGATCATCGACGGCTCGACCGTCATCGGGATGGCGGTGGCTTCGTCCAGCACTTCCGGCGGGAACTCGTACGGCAGCTCGTGGCCGTGGATGGCGGTTTCCACCACCAGCGACGGGGTCAGCTTGTCGCCCAGCACTGCGATGATCCTGCCGATCGGCGGGCGCCGCGAATCCGGGGCGTGGGTCAGCTCGCATACCACCAGCTGCCCATCCTTGGCCCCGCCGGTGGCATCGGCCGGGATCTGGATGTTGCGCTGGATGCGCTTGTCGTCCGGCACCACGTAGCTGATGCCGGCCTCGACGCTGAAATGGCCGATCAGGCGGTTGACGCCGCGCTCCAGCACGCGCGCGATGGCGCCTTCGCGGCGACCACGGCGGTCGATGCCGGTGACGTTGGCCAGCGCACGGTCACCGTGCATGACCTTGCGCATTTCATACGGCGACAGGAACAGGTCGTCGCCGCCCTCGTCCGGGCGCAGGAAGCCGAAGCCCTCCGGGTTGGCGATCACCACGCCGGGGATCAGGCTCAATGCCAGCACCGGGGCGAAGCCGCCACGGCGGTTCTGCACCAGCTGCCCATCGCGCACCATCGCCCCGAGGCGCTTGGCCAACGCATCGGCGCGGTCCGGTTCGGTCAGGCCCAACTGCGCGCCGATCTCCTCGGCGTTCTGCGGCCCCTCGCAGCGCTCCAGCAACTGCAGGATCGCCTCGCGGCTGGCGATGGGCTGGGCGTAGCGCTCGGCCTCGCGTGCGGCGTAGGGGTCATCGAAGGCAGGGGCCGGGGCCGCCTTGCGGCGGCCGCGCACGAAACTCTGTGGCGAGGCGTTGTCCGGCGTCTTCTTGCCGCGGCCGGGCTTGGCCGGGGCGGTCATGCTGTCCGGCATCCAGGCCGGCAGCTTGGTGGATTTGCGGGCCTTGCCCGGCGCCTTGCCCGGCGTGCTGCCGGAGGCGGACTTGTGGGCCTTGCCGGCCCCAGTGGTCTTTTTGTTTTTCATCGCCCTACATGGTACCTGCTGTGCCGTGGATACAGTGCGTACGCCGTCAAGCGCGGCGGATGTGAAAAAACGTTGACAAAGCCCGTCACCCCGGCCAAAATCGCCGGCCTGAAATGCCCAGGTGGCGGAATTGGTAGACGCACTAGTTTCAGGTACTAGCGGGTAAAACCGTGGAGGTTCGAGTCCTCTCCTGGGCACCAAGCACAAGATCAGACCCGCGCAAGCGGGTCTTTTCGTATCCGGCGTTCAACGCAGCCCTGCCGGCACGAAGGAGCCCTTCCCGCACCGGCCTTCACAAAAGTGTTGACGAAGGAAAAAACGACCCGCATAATCTCGCTCCTGAGTCGCCCAGGTGGCGGAATTGGTAGACGCACTAGCTTCAGGTGCTAGCGGGGGCAACTTCGTGGAGGTTCGAGTCCTCTCCTGGGCACCACGACTCAAGAATGAAGAAACCCGCGAAAGCGGGTTTTTTCATGCCCGCGATCCAGCACGGGACAGGCGGTGCCGAGCCACGCCCGGCAAGCATCCCGGCGCAGCATGCCTGCGCTCACCCCCTGCATCACCCCTGCACGTCAGCGCGCGAACTCCTTCGCACCGGCCACACACGGCACCGCGGCCAGCGTCACTGCACGCTCACCGCCTCGTGCAGCAACGATGCCACCGGCATTGCACTCGCCTTGCGCGCTTCCCCCTGAAGGAAGACATCGCGCCCGCCACCGGCAACGCCTTCGATCAATCGCACAACGCCGGCAGCGTCCTGCGGTTCAACGCCGCCCAACAAGTGGATGAGCGCTTCCACGAGGTGCTCGCACGCGCGTTGTCCGCCGCAGTTGGTGATGTCCGCAGGGACGCGATGCAGGACTGATGCAGCGCTGAAAAAAACCTGCGCATCGCCTGCGAAATCCTGTTGACATGTCGCGCGTTCTCCAACAGAATTCACGCCCTGAGTCGCCCAGGTGGCGGAATTGGTAGACGCACTAGTTTCAGGTACTAGCGGGTAAAACCGTGGAGGTTCGAGTCCTCTCCTGGGCACCACGACTCAAACAGATCAAACCCGCGAAAGCGGGTTTTTTCATGCCTGCAGTCCAGCACGAAAGAAGATCGAAGCAAGGCAGTGCCGGGCAATGCCCGGCACGTATCCGGCAGGGCACAGCGCAGCACGGCAGCGCTCTATCGCTGCACCACCCGATCGTGCCGAGCCACGCTCGGCACGTATCCGGCACCTGCTCCGCCAACGCCGATCAATGACCGCCCGCCGACGCAGCGCCACCGCCCGCACCGAACGGCGGCTTGGCCATCCACACGATGCCGGTGATCAACAGGAACACCCAGCCCAGCAACAGGAAGATGTCGTTGAAGCCCATCTGCGAGGCTTGGTGCACGATCATGTTGTCCAGCACCGCGGCACCGCGCTGCAGATCGCCCTGCCCCATCGCGGTGACCTGCGCATGCATGCCCGGGTCGTACAGCGACACGTGCTCGGTCAGGCTGGCGTGGTGCTGCTGGGTGCGGCGCGCCCACAGCCAGGTGGTCAGCGAGGCCGCGAAGCTGCCGCCAAGGGTGCGCAGGAAGGTCGCCAGGCCCGAACCTGCCGCCACTTCACGGCCATCCAGGTCGGACAGCACGATCTGCAGCACCGGCATGAAGAACAGCGCCACACCCAGGCCCATCAACAGCTGCACGCCGGCCACATGCTCGAAGTTGACCTGCAGGTTGAAGCCCGCGCGCAGGAAGCAGGTCGCCGACAACACCACGAAGGCGAAGCTGGCCAGCGTGCGCATGTCGAAGCGGTGCCCGAACTTGCCCAGCAACGGCGCCAACAACACCGGCAGGAAACCCAACGGCGCCGTGGCCAGGCCAGCCCAGATCGCGGTGTACCCCATGTCCCGCTGCAACCACTGCGGGATCATCAGCGCCACCGAGAAGAACGCGGCGTAGCCGACCACCATCGCCAGCGTACCGGCGCGGAAGTTGCGGTGGCGCAGCAGGCGCAGGTCGACGATCGGGTCCTTGTCGGTCAGCTCCCAGATCACGAACACCGCCAGCATCACCACCGCGATGCAGGTCAGCACCACGATCTTGGTCGAGGCGAACCAGTCTTCCTCGTTGCCCAGGTCCAGCATCAGCTGCAGGCAGCCCACGCCGATCACCAGGGTGACCAGGCCGACGTAGTCCATCTTCGGCTTCTCGACCTGCTCCACGCGGTGCCGCAGCTGGCCACCGACGATGGCTGCGGCGATCACGCCCAGCGGCACGTTGATCAGGAAGATCCATTCCCAGCTGTAGTTGTCGGTGATCCAGCCACCGAGGATGGGCCCGGCGATCGGCGCGACCACCGTGATCATCGCCAGCAGCGCCAGCGCCTGCCCCCGCTTCTCGCGCGGATAGATCGACACCAGCAGCGACTGGGTGATCGGGTACATCGGGCCGGCGACGAAGCCCTGCAGCGCGCGCGAAACCACCAGCATGCCCATGCTCTGCGCGATGCCGCACAGCAGCGAGGCGATGGAGAAGGCGATGGTCGCCCACATGAACAACTTCACCTCGCCGAAGCGCCGGCTCAGCCAGCCGGTCAGCGGCAGCGCGATGGCCGTGCTGACCGCGAACGAGGTGATGACCCATGTCGCCTGCTGCGAACTGGCACCGAGGTTGCCGGCGATGGTCGGCAGCGAGACGTTGGCGATCGTGGTGTCGAGCACCTGCATGAACGACGCCAGCGCCAGGCCGGCCGTGCACAGCGCGACGTTGACCGGCGCCTGGCCGGCCTCCGCCTGCGGGGCTGCGGGAGCTTGAGCGGACATGGTGACCTCAGCCGGCGCGGGCCGACGACGGCAGGTTGCCCTGGATGATGGTGTGGATCAGCGCGTCGGCTTCCTGCAGCTGCCTGGCGTAGACCTCGGTGCCATACACGGTGCCCTTGGCGACGTCGGCCGGCAGCACGCTGCCCTTCTGGTCGTGCAGGTTCACCTCGGCCTTCATCGACAGGCCGATGCGCAACGGGTGGTCAGCCAGCTGCTTGGCATCGATGGCCACGCGCACCGGCACGCGCTGCACGATCTTGATCCAGTTGCCGCTGGCGTTCTGCGCCGGCAGCAGCGAGAACGCCGAACCGGTGCCCAGGCCCAGGCTGGTGATGTGGCCCTTGTAGGTCACCTCGCCGCCGTACAGGTCCGAGCGCAGTTCCACCTCCTGGCCCAGGCGCATGTGGCGCAGCTGGGTTTCCTTGAAGTTGGCCTCCACCCACATCTGCTCGGTCGGCACCACCGCCATCAGCGCGGCGCCCGGCTGCACGCGCTGGCCGACCTGCACCGAACGACGGGCCACGTAGCCACTGACCGGCGCCACGATGCCGGCGCGGGCATTGTTCAGATAGGCCTGGCGCAGCTGCGCCGCGGCGGCCTGCACGTCGGGCTGGGTGGCGATGACGGTGTCATCGACCAGCGCGCGGCTGCGCTCCACGCTTTCGCGCGAACCGGACACCGCCGCTTCGGCGGCCGCCAGTTCATCGGCGGCGTGGGCAAGTTCCTCGCGCGAGATCGCGCCGGTATCGGCCAGGCCCTTGCGCCGCGCGTAGTCCTCGCGGGCGCGCTTGAGCGTGACCTGGCGGGCGTTCAACTCGGCCTGCGCGCCTTCCACGCTGCGGTACATGCCGCGCACCTGGCGCACGGTGCGGGCCAGGTTGGCTTCAGCCTGCTGCATGGCCACCTCGGTGTCGGCCGGGTCCAGCTGCACCAGCAACTGGCCCTGCTCCACCTTCATGCCGTCATCGGCGGCGATGGACACCACCGTGCCACCGACCAGCGGGGTGATCTGCACCTGGTTGCCGACCACGTAGGCGTCGTCGGTTTCCTCGGCCCAGCGGCCCATCAGGTAGTACCACGCCACGAAGGCGACCAGCAGGATCGCCACGATCAGGAACAGGCCGCGCAGCAGCTTGCCGCGGCGGCTGGGTGCGGCGGCGGCCGCGTCATTGGAAGAAGTCTGGCTCATGGAAAGGACTCTCAGGAATTCGGAAGATCGGAAGCCTTGGCGGCACCCGGCAGCGCGTCGTCGCCGGGCTGGTAACCACCGCCCAGCGCCGCGCTCAACTGCACCGAGGACAACAGCTGCTGCGACTGCAGGTTGCTCAGCCGCTGCTGCGCTTGCAGCAGCACGTCCTGGGTGCCGAGCACGTCCAGGTAGTTGCCGATGCCCGCGCGGTAGCGCTGCTGCGCCAGCGCGTTGGCCGACTGCGCGGTGGCCACGGCCTGCTGCTGGGCTTCCACCTGGGTGCCCAGCGAACGCACCGCGTTGACCTGGTCGGCCACCTCGCGCAGCGCCTGCACCACGGTGGTGTTGTAGCTGGCCACGGCCAGGTCGTAATCGGCGTCACTCTTGGCCAACCCGGCGCGCAGACGGCCACCGTCGAAGATCGGCAGGCTCAATGCCGGTGCCAGCAGGCCGAAGGTGGAGCCACTTTCCAGCAGGCTGCCGACGTCCTTGGACACCACGCCGCCGAGCGCCATCAGGTTGAGGCTGGGATAGAAATGCGACTTGGCGACATGGATCTGCTTGTCCGAGGCTTCCACCCGCCAACGCGCGGCGACCACGTCGGGGCGACGACCCAGCAGTTCGCTGGGCAACACGCCCGGCAACTGCAGCGCCAACGGGTTCAGCGCCTCCGGCACGGTGATCTGCAGGCCGCGGTCCGGCCCCTGGCCCAGCAATGCGGCCAGCCCGTTGCGGGCGGCATCGATCTGCTGCTGCGCCGCCAACTGCTGCTGACGTGCCAGCGGGATGCGGGCTTCGGCCTGGCGCACCTGCAGGTCGCTGTCGATGCCGGCGCTGCGGCGCTGGCGGGTCAGTTGCAGCAACTGTTCCGAGCGTGCCAGCTCGTCATTGGCCACCCGCTGCAGGGCACCGGCGTGGGCCAACTGGGCGTAACCCTGGACGATGGCCGCCGACAGGTCCAGCCGTGCCGCCTGCGCGTCCACCGCCGCGGCATGCCGGCTGTCCACCGCCGCTTCCCAGGTGGCGCGCTTGCCGCCCCACAGGTCCACGCCGTAGCTGAAGTTCAGCACGGTCTGCACGCTGCCGGCGTAATGGCCACCGGCCTCGCCCAGCATCGATTCGGGCAGGCGCATGCCGGTGTAGCCCGGCGAGACCGACAGGCTGGGCATGCGTTCGGCCTTGCTCCCGGCCACCTGCGCCTGGGCTTGGCGCAAGCGCGCATCGGCCACTTCCAGCGACGGACTGTTGCGCAGCCCTTCGGCGACCAGCGCGTCGAGCTGGGCGTCGCCCAGGGCACGCCACCAGTCCACGGCCGGGAAACCGGAGGCGCTCAGGTCATCACCGGCCAGGCTGCGGCCGGCCTGCAGGCCGTCCATGTCGAGCAGGCGTCCCTGCGGCTGCAGCCCACGGCTGCTGGCACAGGCGGTGAGCGCCAACGCCAAAACGCCCACCAACAGCGGGCGGGCTGATTGCAATGGATGAGTTTTCATGGGGAAGAGAGGGAGTCGCGGACTCGGGTCAACAGGGAAGTCAAAAGAGCGCGCTCGGCGTCGTCGAGGTCGCGCATGGCCAGGTCCATCACCCGGTCACCGCGCACCTTCAACTGCTGCCAGAGCGCCTGGCCTTTTTCGGTAAGCACGATCTGCAGCGCACGCCGGTCCTGCGCATGCGGCTCGCGGCGCAGGCAGCCCAGCGCTTCGAGCTTGTCCAGCAGGCGCGTGACCGCGCTGGGCACCTGGTTGATGGCCTGGCCCAGCTCGGCCGCCGTGCACGGGCCCATGTTGGCCAGCACCTTCAGGCCCACGTAGTGGGTGAAGTTGATGCCCAGGCCTTCTTCGGCCATGGCGGCATCGAGCTGGCGCACCAGCCCGTCGCCGACCTGGCGCAACAGCAGGCCGAAACTGGGGGGCATGGCGATCGGGGGCACGGACAGGCAGGAAATCATGGGGCGGCATATTATTTCCATTTGGAAATATTCTCAATGGAACATTTCCAACAAAAAGTGAATTCAGTGTTACAGATTTGGATCGAATCCTGCGCCGTGCCGGTTGCCGCGGCGGTACACGCTTGGCATCGCCGCCGCCATCCGGATAATCGGGCGGCTGGAAGCCGGCAGCCACGCCGCGGCTTCAACGTTCACAGGTAGCACCACCCGCAATGACCGACCTTGCACGCCCCGCGTTCCACGGCTTCGAACAGCAGCCGCTGCGTGAATACGCCGAACGCGCCTATCTCGATTACTCCATGTATGTGGTCCTGGACCGCGCCCTGCCGTTCATCGGCGACGGGCTCAAGCCGGTGCAGCGCCGCATCATCTACTCGATGAGCGAGCTGGGGCTCAGCGCCTCGGCCAAGCCCAAGAAGTCGGCACGCACCGTCGGTGACGTGATCGGTAAGTACCACCCGCACGGCGACAGCGCCTGCTACGAAGCACTGGTGCTGATGGCCCAGCCGTTCTCCTACCGCTACCCGCTGATCGACGGCCAGGGCAACTTCGGCTCCAGCGACGACCCCAAGTCGTTCGCGGCCATGCGCTATACCGAATCCAAGCTCACCCCCATCGCCGAAGTGCTCCTGGGCGAGCTGGGCCAGGGCACCGTGGACTGGACGCCCAACTTCGACGGCACCCTGGAAGAGCCCAGCTGGCTGCCGGCGCGCCTGCCGCACCTGCTGCTCAACGGCACCACCGGCATCGCCGTGGGCATGGCCACCGACGTGCCCTCGCACAATCTCAATGAGATCGTCAGCGCGCTGGTGCACCTGATCGACGACCCGGACGCCACCGTGGCCGAGCTGTGCGAGCACGTGAAGGGCCCGGACTACCCGACCACCGCCGAGATCATCACCTCGCCGTCGGACCTGCGGAACATCTACGAGACCGGCAACGGCAGCGTGCGCGCCCGCGCCACCTTCCTGCGCGAGGCCAGCAACATCGTGGTCAACGCGCTGCCGCACCAGGTCTCCCCGTCCAAGGTGATCGAGCAGATCGCCGCGCAGATGCGCGCCAAGAAGCTGCCGTGGCTGGAAGACATCCGCGACGAGTCCGACCACGCCAACCCGGTACGGGTGGTGCTGATCCCGCGTTCCAACCGCGTCGATGCCGAACAGCTGATGGGCCACCTGTTCGCCACCACCGACCTGGAACGCAGCTACCGCGTCAACCTCAACGTGATCGGCCTGGACGGGCGCCCGCAGGTCAAGAACCTGAAGATGCTGCTCGGCGAATGGCTGCGCTTCCGCCAGGACACCGTCACCCGCCGCCTGACCCACCGCCTGCAGAAGGTCGAGCGTCGCCTGCACCTGTTGGAAGGCTTGCTGATCGCCTTCCTCAACCTGGATGAGGTGATCCGCATCATCCGCACCGAGGACGATGCCAAGGCCGCGCTGATCGCCCGCTTCGCGCTGAGCGAGGACCAGGCCGAGTACATCCTGGAGACCAAGCTCAAGCAGCTGGCCCGCCTGGAGGAAATGAAGATCCGTGGCGAGCAGGACGAGCTGGCCAAGGAACGCGACAAGATCCTGTCGATCCTGCAGAGCAGCGCCAAGCTGAAGAAGCTGGTCAAGGACGAGCTGCTGGCCGATGCCAAGAAGTTCGGCGATGCCCGCCGTTCGCCGCTGGTGCAGCGCGTTGCCGCCCAGGCCATCGACGAGACCGAGCTGGTCGCCAGCGAACCGATGACCGTGGTGCTCTCGGAGAAGGGCTGGGTGCGCGCGGCCAAGGGCCACGACGTGGACGGCGCCACGCTGTCCTACCGCGAAGGCGATGGCCTGCTTGCCGCCACCCGCACCCGCAGCACCCAGCAGGTCGCCTTCCTCGACAGCGAGGGTCGCGCTTACTCCACGCCGGTGCACACCCTGCCCTCGGCACGCGGCAACGGCGAGCCACTGACCGGTCGTTTCTCGCCGGCGGCGGGCAGCTCCTTCGTCACCGTGGCCAGTGGCGAGAACAACACCCGCTTCGTGCTGGCCTCCTCGCACGGCTATGGCTTCGTCACCCGCTTCGAGAACCTGGTCGGCCGCAACAAGGCCGGCAAGGCGATGCTCAACCTGAGCACCGGCTCGGCGGTGCTGTCGCCGTCCGTGGTCGCCAACCCGGAGACCGACCGCATCGTCGCGGTGACCAGCGCCGGCAACATGCTGGCCATCCCGGCCGCCGACCTGCCCGAGCTGGACAAGGGCAAGGGCAACAAGATCATCGAGATCCCCAAGGCCAAGCTCTCCACCGAGCGCGTGGTGGCGGTGGTCGCGGTGGGCCCGGGCAATACCCTGCTGGTCCGCAGCGGCCAGCGCACGATGAACCTGTCGTTCAAGGACCTGGAAACCTACCTGGGCACCCGGGCCACGCGCGGGCACCTGCTGCCGAGGGGGTGGCAGAAGGTCGAAGGGCTGGAAGTCCAGTAATTCACTTCACTGGCGCCCGGCGGCGCGTTCGGCAATGCGATTGCCAGATGTGTGCGTGGCGCGGCAGAAGGTCGAAGGACTGGAAGTCCAGTAATTCACTTCACTGGCGCGCGGCGGCGCGTTCGGCAATGCGATTGCCGGATGTGTGCATGGCGCGGCAGAGGTCGAAGGGCTGGAAGTCCAGTAATCACGAAAAAGCCGGGCAGAACGCCCGGCTTTTTTTCGCAGGAGCGGCCTCGGCCGCGAAGCCGATGAACGCGTCGGTCAGGCACGGCCTGCATCTGCAGCATGCCCGGCATCGCGGCCGAGGCCGCTCCTACAATGGTGCCCTCTTCCCTTGGACGAACCCCATGCATCCCGACTTCTGGCTCCAACGCTGGCATGACGGCCAGATCGGCTTCCATCGCAACGAGGTGATGCCGTTGCTGCAGAAGCACTGGCCCGACCTGCAGCTGCCCACCGGCAGCCGGGTGCTGGTGCCGCTGTGCGGCAAGACCCTGGACATGCATTGGCTGGCCGCGCAGGGGCACCGCGTGCTGGGCGTGGAGTTGTCATCGCTGGCCGTGGAGCAGTTCTTCGCCGAAGCCGGCCTCACCCCGCAGCGCCACCGCAGTGCCAACGGCGAGCACTACGTCGCCGGGCCGATCGAGATCATCTGCGGCGATGCCTTCGCGCTCGATGCGACACTGCTCTCCGACATCGCCGCGCTCTACGACCGTGCTGCGCTGATCGCCCTGCCGCCGGCGCTGCGCGAGCGCTATCGCGACACCGTCTATGCGCGCGTGCCGCAGGGCTGCCAAGGCGTGCTGATCACCCTGGAATACCCGCAGGACGAAAAGCAGGGCCCGCCGTTCTCGGTCGAGCAGCCCGAGGTGGAGCAGCTGTCCCGGCTGGGTTGGAAAGTGCAGTTGGAAGAGCGCCGCGACATCCTCGACCAACAACCGGACTTCCGCGCGCAGGGCGTGAGTGCGCTGTCCACGGCCGTGTATCGCTTGCTGCGCGGCTGAAGACCGCCCTCACCCCAACCCCTCTCCCGCAGGCGGGAGAGGGGCTCGGAGCGCTTGAGCTTGGCCGTGTAAGCCCCTCTCCCGCTTGCGGGAGAGGGGTTGGGGTGAGGGTCGCTTCAAGGAAAAGCCCCAGAAAGAAGAAGGGCGGCTCACGCCGCCCCTCCTCCGTCATCCCGATCAGTGCGCCGGGGTGCCCTTGGCGTCCATCTTGCTGGTCTGGTACAGCGCCAGGCCGATCCGCTTGATCAGGCCCAGCTGCTGCTCCAACCACCAGGCATGGTCTTCCTCGGTGTCACGCAACTGCGCGATCAGGATGTCGCGGCTCACGTAGTCGCCGTGCGCTTCGCACAGCTTCACGCCGGCGGCCAGGTTGGCGCGCACCTGGTATTCGACCTGCAGGTCCTTCTCCAGCATCTCCACCACGGTCAGGCCCGGCTCGAAGCCGTGCGGACGCATGTCCGGGTTGCCGCCCAGGAACAGGATGCGGCGCAGCAGCGCGTCGGCGTGCTCGGTCTCCTCCTCCATCTCGTGGCCGATGCGTTCGTACAGCGCCTGCAGGCCCTGGTCCTCGTAACGGCGGGAATGGATGAAGTACTGGTCGCGCGCAGCCAACTCGCCGCGCAGCAGCTCCTTCAGGCATTCGATGACTTCGGGTTTGCCCTGCATGGGGGTGCTCCTGATGGTTCGGAATGGGCATAGGGTGCCCTATCCCGCCGCGCAATGATCTAATCGGAATCACTTTCAGTTGCGCTTCCCCTCGCCGGCCCGCCTTTTGACACCTGCCGGCTTCACAAGCTGTCTACAATCGCCGGACACACCTGACCGGGGATAGGCCTGTGCTGCGTTGGCTGATGCGTTCACTGGGGATCTTGCTGGGTCTGTTGCTTGTTCTGGTTCTGGTCGTCTGGCTGCTGCTGCGCGGCAGCCTGGCCCAGCTGGATGGCGAGTTGCTGTTGCCCGGGCTCAGCGCCCCGGTCAGCCTTGATCGCGATGCCAACGGCATGCTCACCGTGCAGGCCGCCAATGAGGCGGACATGGCACGTGCGCTGGGCTACGTGCACGCGCAGGAGCGCTTCTTCGAGATGGACCTGATGCGGCGCGCCGCCGCCGGCGAGCTGTCCGAACTGTTCGGCGCCGCCGCCCTGCCCCGCGACCGCGCCATGCGCGTGCACCGGCTGCGGGCACGCACCCATGAAAACCTGGGCGTGGCGCTGGGCGACAAACGCACGGTCATCGAGGCCTACCGCGATGGCGTCAACGCCGGCCTGGCCGCCCTGCCGGTGCGCCCCTGGCCGTACCTGCTGCTGCGCCAGCGGCCACGGCCGTGGGAACTGGAAGACTCGGTCCTGACCGGCTTGGCCATGTATGCCGACCTGCAGGACACCAGCAATACCCGCGAACTGGCGCTGGGGCGCATCCGCGAGGTCGTGCCTCCGGCCCTGTATGCCCTGATCAGCCACGACGGCAGCAGCTGGGACGCGCCCCTGTTCGGAAACGCGCGTGGCGATGCGGTGCTGCCGGGGGCGGATGCCTTGGATCTGCGCGTTGCGCCGCCCGCGCAGGGCGACGCGACGGCAGCCCTCTCTCCACCCTCCGCGTCGCAGAGGGTCTCCCTCTCTCCCGCACGGCGGGAGAGAGGCCTCGGCGGGCCGCCGGAGGCGGCCGATTACTTTCCGGGGAGCAACAACTTCGCCGTGTCCGGGGCGCTCACTGCCGACGGCCGCGCGATCATCGCCGATGACATGCACCTCACCCTGCGCGCACCCAACATCTGGTTCCGCGCGCGCCTGCGCTATGCCGAACCCACCGCGCCGGACGGCAACATCGATGTCACCGGCTTCACCCTGCCCGGCCTGCCGGCGGTGATCGTCGGCAGCAACACGCACGTGGCCTGGGCGTTCACCAACAGCTACATCGACACCGCCGACTTCGCGCCGCTGCCTGCGGACACGCCGCTGCGCGAGCACGTGGAATCCATTGCCGTCGCCGGGCAGGCACCGGAACGGCTGCTCGTGCGTGAATCCGACTGGGGCCCGGTGCTGCATGACACCCCCGATGGCTCGCTGCTGGCGCTGCGCTGGGTGGGCCAGCTGCCCGGCGCGGTACGCCTGGACTTCGCCGACATGGCCAAGGCCGCCGACCTCGATGCCGCCTTTGCCGTGGCCGACCGCTCCGGCATCCCGGCGCAGAACCTGCTGGTCGGTGACCGCAAGGGTCGCATTGCCTGGCGGCTGATCGGCGCACGTCCGGACCGGAGCCCGGACTGCTCGCATGGCATCGACACCTCCACCCAGGCGGTGCCCGCCATGCCGGCGACGTGTAGCGCGTGGGCGATCCGCTCCGACCAGGCCCCGTCACTGGTCGACCCGCCGGACCACCGCCTGTGGACCGCGAACGGGCGCGTACTCGACGGCCCGGCGCTGGCCGTGGCCGGCAACGGGGGCTACGACTTCGGCGCACGCGCCCGGCAGATCCGCGACGGCCTGTTCGCACGCCAGCAGTTCACCGAACGCGACCTGCTCGCCATCCAGCTCGATGACCGCGCCCTGCTGATGGAACGCTGGTGGAAGCTGTTGCGGCAGACCGTCGAGCACAGCTGCGATCCCTCGCTGCAACGGCTGGAAGCGGCCACCCGCAGCTGGGATGGCCACGCCAGCGTCGACTCGGTCAGCTACCGGCTTGCCCGCGGCTTCCGCGGCATCCTGCTCGACAACCTGCAGGCCGCGCTGCTGGCACCCGCGCAGGCCACCTTGGGCGATGACTTCATCGCGCCCAACCTGCCGCAGCTGGAGGGCGTGGCCTGGCCACTGCTGACCGAACGGCCGGTGCACCTGCTGCCGCCACCGTTCAAGAGCTGGGATGCGTTGCTGACCGAGAGCGCCGTCCAGCTGGAGAAGGACCTCACCGCCCAAGGGGCGGACCTCACCCAGCGCACCTGGGGCGAACGCAACACGGCGGCCATCTGCCACCCGGTCAGCCGCGCACTCCCGGAACTGTTCAAGCGCTGGCTGTGCATGCCGCGCCAAGCCCTGGCCGGTGATGGCGACATGCCGCGCGTGGTCGGTCCCTCCTTCGGCGCCTCCGAGCGCATGGTGGTCTCACCCGGACACGAAGCCGACGGCATCGTGCACATGCCCGGCGGCCAGAGCGGTCATCCGTTGTCGCCGTTCTGGGGCGCGGGCCATGAGGACTGGGTCAAGGGCACGCCGACCCCGTTCCTGCCCGGGGAACGCGTGCACACGCTGCGCCTGAGCCCACGTTGATCCCGGCCGGCCGGAGCGCGTCCGGTCGGCGGGGCCACTGCAATGAAGCCCGGCCGGCCATGCGCCGCCGGGCCATCCCTCATGCGGTGGTCACTTCAACCGCACGGTCCACTCCACCTCCAGCATGTCCTGGGCATTGAACAGGCGCTCCACCTGTACCCAGGAGGCGGCCGGATAGCGACCATCGGCAAAGAACGCCTTTCGTTCCGGGATGGCCTTGACCAGGGCATCCATGTCGGTGGTGAACGCGGTTTCCTTCACCACCTGGCTGCTGTCGGCACCGAAACGCTGCAGGATCTCGTTCAATTTCCCGTAGCAGCGCTGCACCGCCTCCTGCATGTCCTTGCCCCGGCACGGCACGCCGGAGATATGCAGCGTGTCGCCGTCACGGACCACGCCGCTGTAGCCGATGTCGGCCTCCCAGCTGCCCAGCGAATGCCGCTCCAGCGGGACCTCCGTCGCCTGCGCCAGGCCACACGCCAACAGGCCGGCAATTCCCGGCATCAATGCGCGCATCATTCCTCCTCCCCGTCATGGAAATGCCGTCACCGGCGATGGATACGACGGGACCCGCATCCGTGCGGGCCCCGTCGCGCTGCTCAACCGGCCAGTGCCTGCTCATGCACGCCGGCCACGGCGCGACCGGAGGGGTCGGCCATGTTGGCGAAGCTGGCATCCCAGGCAATCGCGGCCGGCGAGGAACAGGCGATCGACTTGCCGCCCGGCACCGTCTCCGACGCCGCGCGGCTCGGGTAGAACTGTTCGAACAGGTGGCGATAGTAGTACGCCTCCTTGGTCTGCGGCGGGTTGTACGGGAAGCGCTTGTCGGCCGCGGCCAGCACGCGGTCGCTGACCTGCTCCTCGGCGTGCGCCTTGAGCCCGTCGATCCAGCCGTAGCCGACGCCGTCGCTGAACTGCTCCTTCTGCCGCCACAGGATCTCCTTCGGCAGGTAGCCCTCGAAGGCTTCGCGCAGCACCGCCTTCTCGATGCGGCCGGTGCTCTTGTCGACCATCTTGTAGCGCGCGTCCAGCTGCATCGCCACGTCCATGAACTCGCAGTCCAGGAACGGCACGCGCGGCTCCACGCCCCAGGCCATCATCGACTTGTTGGCGCGGAGGCAGTCGTAGTAGTTCAGCGCATCGATCTTGCGCACCAACTCCTCGTGGAACTCGCGTGCGTTCGGTGCCTTGTGGAAGTACAGGTAGCCGCCGAATATCTCGTCGCTGCCTTCGCCGGACAGCACCATCTTCACGCCCATCGCCTTGATCCGGCGCGCCAACAGGAACATCGGGGTCGAGGCGCGGATGGTGGTGACGTCATAGGTCTCGATATGCCGGATCACTTCCGGCAGCGCGTCCAGCCCTTCCTCGAAGGTGTACTCGAACCCGTGGTGGACGGTGCCCAGTGCCTCGGCGGCAACCTTGGCCGCGGCCAGGTCCGGCGAGCCCTTCAGGCCGATGGCGAAGCTGTGCAGGCGCGGCCACCAGGCCTCGCTCTGGCCGCCGTCCTCGATGCGATGGCGTGCATAGCGCGCGGCCACCGCCGCGACCAGCGACGAATCCAGCCCCCCGGACAGCAGCACGCCATACGGCACGTCGGTCATCAGCTGGCGGTGCACGGCGCGCTCGAACGCCTCGCGCAGTTCCTGCAGCGGCACCTGCACGCCATCGACCGCGTCATAGTCGCGCCACGGCCGCTCGTAGTAGCGGGTCAGCGTGTCGGTGCTGCTGTCGTACCAGTGGCCCGGCGGGAACTGCGCCACGTCGGCGCAGGTATCGGACAGCGACTTCATCTCCGAGGCCACGCACAGGCGGCCCTGCTTGTCATGCCCCCAGTACAGCGGCACCACGCCGATCGGGTCGCGGGCGATGATCGCGCGGCCCTTGGCCTTGTCCCACAACGCGAAGGCGAAGATGCCGTTGAGGCGGTTGAGGAACGATGCCGGTTCGTCCTGCCGGTACAGCGCGTTGATCACCTCGCAGTCCGAACCGGTCTGGAAGGCGTAGGGCTGGGCGAGTTCCTTCTTCAGCTCCTGGTGGTTGTAGATCTCGCCGTTCACCGCCAACGCCAGCTCGCCGTCCTCGGACAGCAGCGGCTGCGAGCCGCCGGCCGGATCGACGATGGCCAGGCGCTCGTGCACCAGGATGGCGCCGGTGTCGACGTAGACACCGCTCCAGTCCGGGCCGCGGTGGCGCTGGCGCTGGGATTGGTCAAGCGCCTGGCGACGCAGCGCCTGCAGGTCATCGCCCGGTTGCAGGCCGAAAATGCCGAAGATGGAACACATGGGAAAGCTCCTGGGGTTGTGTGGGGACAAGCATTCGAAGCAACGGCATGAGGACGGCGCAGCCGCTTGGTATTCCCGCCCGGCCACAAAAAAACCCGCATCGACCGATGCGGGTTTTCTGGTGTCCTGAGCGTGTTGCCTGTTCTAGCTCTGGTCGCAGTCCCGCATCGGCCGCGCACGATTATTCGCGCGCAGATTATTGCGGTTGTTGTTGTTGACGGCGGTGGCCAGGAACGAGGACATGACGCTGACCGTATCCCTGTTTTGGCGACCGCGCAACTGTTGCTCGCGCAACCGATTCAGCGGGTGGGCCGCCACGGTCCCGGATAATCCCCTGCCCTGCCAGGACTTCACGGATGATCCCCCACGCTCCCCGCCTGCTCCTGGGCGCGCTCGCCCTGTTCATCCTGGCCGGCTGCGCGTCCACCCGGACACACCGGCCAAGCGACGACAGCGAACGCCAGGCCCTGGCCGCCACCGCCGATGGCCAGTTCGATTCGGCCCAGCGCATGGCACGCCTGTACCGGTCCCGCAACGATCCGCGGGCACTGGACTGGTACGCACGCGCCGCGGCGATCCCGCCCCGCACCCACCACAGCGCCAGCGCCGAGGAACAGCTCGGGACGATCCTGGAACGTGGCCGGCTCGACAGTGGCGATGCCCCGCAGGAACCCGGGCACGTCGTGCTCAAGCCATCGCCACGCAAGGCCTACCGCTGGTACCGCAGCGCCGCCTACCACGGCTCGCCCTATGCCATGGCCGACCTGGGGCGGTGGCATGCCGATCGCGGTGACATGGCCGGCGCGCTGCGGTGGCGGATGCGCCACGCGGTCTACATGCGCGAGTTGTACAAGCTCGCGCCCCTGCGCGCGGCGGCGGGTGAGCCGGCATCGGTCGGCCGCCTGCGCCTGGACGGGCCATCCTTGAACGCCGTGATCGCGCGCATCCAGCGCGACGCCGCGCGTGGCGACGCCGAGGCGCAGGTCGATCTCGGCGCGCTGCACGAAGCCGGACTGGGCGTGGCCGAAGACACCGCCGAAGCCCTGCGCTGGTACCAGCGCGCGGGCGCACAGGGCAACGTCTACGGGCAGTACTTCGCCGGACTGGCACTGGGACGCGGCAGCAAGGGACTGCAAGCCGACGTGGACGCTGCGGCCGCGTGGTTCGCACAGGCGCAAGCCCAGCAGTTCTATCTGGCCGAAGAGGCCTACTGGCGCAAGGCCATCGCCCCGCCCTTCTTCATCTTCGAATAGGGCGCCTGCCCCGCGCGCGGGTCCTGCATCGTCGAATACCGGCCGCCGCGTCGCCGCCGGCGGGCAGCAGCTAGGCGAGCAGGCGCTCGATCAGCCGCTGGTACAGCGCCGGCAAGGCTTCCAGGTCAGCCACGCGCACGTTCTCGTCCACCTGGTGGATGCTGGCGTTCACCGGCCCGACCTCGATGCACTGCGCGCCCAGCGGCGCGATGAAGCGGGCATCGGAAGTGCCACCGCCGGTGCTTTCTTCCGGCGGCGCGCCGGCGAACCCGGCCAGCACCTCGCGCGCGACGCTGCGCAGGCGCCCTTCCGGCGTGTAGAACGGCTCGCCGCTGCGATGCCAGTTCAATTCGTAGTCCAGGCCATGGCGATCGAGCAACGCGGTGATCTCCGCCTCCAGCTGGTCGGCATTCCAATGGGGGTTGTAGCGCAGGTTGAACATCACCTGCAGCTCGCCGGGGATCACGTTGTTGGCGCCGGTGCCGGCGTTGATGTTGGACACCTGCAGGCTGGTCGGCGGGAAGCTCTCATAGCCATCGTCCCAATGCCGCGCGGTCAGCTCGGCCAACGCCGAAGCGGCCAGGTGGATCGGGTTGCGCGCCTTGTCCGGATAGGCCACGTGACCCTGCACGCCCTTCACCCGCAGCTTGGCCGACAGGCTGCCACGCCGGCCCACGCGCAGCAGGTCACCGAGCCTTGCGGTGGAAGAAGGCTCGCCGGTGATGCACCAGTCGATGCCCTGCCCGCGCTCGCGGAACAGGCGCGCCACGTGGCGCACGCCATCGATGGCATCGCCCTCCTCGTCGCTGGTCAGCAGTACCGCCAACGTGCCCGGATGCTGCGGATGCGCGGCCACGAACTGCTCGGCGGCGACCACGAACGCGGCCACGCTGCCCTTCATGTCGGCCGCACCGCGCCCATACAGCACGCCTTCGCGCACGACCGGGGTGAACGGTTCACTGGCCCATTGCTCGGCCGGGCCGCTGGGCACCACGTCGGTGTGACCGAGCAGCACCAGCACCGGCGCACCACTGCCGTGGGTGGCCCACAGGTTGTCGACTTCGCCCAGGCGCAGGTGCTCACAGTGGAAGCCGGCGGCGGCCAGGCGCCCGCCGATCAACTGCTGGCAACCGGCATCGTCCGGGGTTACCGAGGGGCGCGCGATCAACGCGCAGGTCAGGTCGAATACGTCGCTCATGGGGGGCCTCGTTCGAGGGTGCGCCGGGGTTTGCGCCACGGTTGTTTCGGCGGTGGTGGTTTCGCGGCCGAGGCCGCGCCTACGTTGGATTCAGGCGATGTCGAAGCGCTTCTTGAAGCCGTTGTCGCTGAAGCCCTGGCTGAACTGGCCATCCTCGGTGATCACCACCGGGCGCTTGATCAGCTGCGGGTATTCGCGCAGCAACAACTTCCATTCCGCGTCCGAGGCGGCGCCCTTGCGGTTGTCCGGCAGCTGCCGCCAGGTGGTCGAGGACTTGTTGATCATCGCCTCGAAACCGCCGGCCTTGCCGGCCCATTCCAGCAGCGTTTCCGGGCTGGGCTTGTTGTCGCGGTAATCGATGAAGGTGTAGGCGACGTTGAAGCGGTCCAGCCACTTGGTGGCCTTCTTGCAGGTGTCGCAGTTCTTCAAACCGAAAACGGTGGTCATTGTCCAATGCTCGCGATGATGTACTCCCCTCTCCCGTGTACGGGAGAGGGGTTGGGGGTGAGGGCAAGCTCCAGGTTTGCGTGCATCAACAGCACAGAAGCGCCCTCATCCGGTGCTTCGCACCACCTTCTCCCGCTCGCGGGAGAAGGGAACGCCAGGGGCGGCTGCGTTAGTCGGCCAGGCCGCGCAGCAGGTCGTTGACGCTGGTCTTGCTGCGGGTCCGGGCATCAACCTGCTTGACGATCACCGCGCAGTACAGCGAATGGGTGCCGTCCTTGGACGGCAGCGAACCGCTGACCACCACGCTGTACGGGGGGATGTAGCCGTAGCTGATCTCGCCGGTGGCGCGGTTGTAGATGCGGGTGCTCTGGCTCAGGAACACGCCCATGCCGATCACGCTGTGATGGCCGACGACCACGCCTTCCACCACTTCCGAACGCGCGCCGATGAAGCAGTGATCCTCGATGATGGTCGGGCTGGCCTGCAGCGGCTCCAGCACGCCACCGATGCCGGCACCGCCGGACAGGTGGCAGTGCTTGCCGATCTGCGCGCACGAGCCCACCGTGGCCCAGGTGTCGACCATGGTGCCCTCGCCCACGTGCGCGCCGATGTTGGTGAAGCTCGGCATCAGCACCACGTCCTTGCCGAAGTGCGTGCCGCGGCGGGCGATCGCGCCCGGCACCACGCGCACGCCGGCCTGGCGGAAGCGGGTTTCGTCATAGCCTTCGAAGCGCGATTCGACCTTGTCCCAGAACGGTGCCGGACGGCCTTCCATCACCGCCATGTCGTTGACGCGGAAGTACAGCAGCACCGCCTTCTTCAACCATTCGTTGACCTTCCAGCCGCCATTGCCATCGGGCTCGGCGACGCGGAATTCACCCGACTCCAGTCCATCGATCACGCGGTTGACCAGCGGGCGGGTCGACCCTTCGATCTCGTCGACGGTCAGCATCGCGCGGCGCTCGAACGCGCTCTCGATGCTGAACTTCATCTCCGCCACGCCCGGCGCCGGCGGCTTGCGCAGGCTGCGCGGCCCCACCGATTCGATGGTCTTCGGCTTGGCGGCGGCCACCGCCTTGTTCACTACCGGCTTGGCCGCTGCAGCGGGCTTCTTCACCGCCGGCTTCTTCACCACCGGCTTCTTTGCAACGGGCTTCTTCGCAACAGGCGCGGGGGCTGCCGGCTTGGCAGCGGTCTTCTTGGTCGGTGCAGCCTTCTTGGCGGCGGGTTTCCGGGTGGCCATCAGTGGGGGTCTCCTGGCGTTTTTTCAGGCTCCAGGCTGGCCAGCAACGCTTCGCGCAGGGCCTGCCGGGAGGATTCGGTAAGGGGTTGGTCGTGCCGGTCGGTCAACTGGAACTGGTCTTCGGCGCGCTCGCCGAACGTGGCGATGCGCGCATCCTGCACGCGCAGTTGCTGGTCACGCAGGACATGCGCCACGTCGGCCAGCAGGCCGGGGCGATCCGGCGCCACCAGGTTCAACAAGGTGCGGTCGGCATGCGTGGACTCGATGAACTCGATCCGCGGCGCGAAGCGGAAATGCTTGAGCTGGCGTGGCATCACCCGCCGCGCCGGCCGCAGGATCTGGATATTGCCGGCCAGCGCCTTGCGCAGCGCCGCCTCCAGCCGTGCGGTATCGCCATCGGCGAAGTTCACCGCTGGCGTCACTTCGAACGTATCGAAGATGGTGTCGTCCGGGCCGTCCAGCACGCGCGCGCGGTGGATGCCGTACCCGGCGCGGTCCAGCGTCATCACGATGGCGGCGAACAGGCCATCGCGGTCCGGCGAATGCACGAACACTTCCAGTGCATCGCTCTCCGGGGTGATGCGGCGCACCTTCACCAGCGTGCCGCCCTTGCGCACCTCCACCAGCGAGGCTGCCTGCCACACCAGCTGTTCGGGACGGAAGCGCAGGAAGCTCTCGTCCGGCATCGCCGCGAACTGGCGGTCGATCACCGCGTCGGCATGGCCGAGCAGCCGCATCTGCTCGCGCACGTTGTCACGTGCTTCCTGCACGCGCTCGGCTTCGGGCAAGGTGTGCTCGCCACCTTCGCGCAGCGCGCGACGGGTGGCGAAGTACAGGTCGGCCAGCAGGCGGTCCTTCCAGGCATTCCACAACTTGGGGCTGGTGCCGGCGATATCGGCGCAGGTCAGCAGGTACAGGTAATCCAGCCGGTCGCGGTCGCCCACCAGCGCGGCAAACCGCTGGATGACGTCCGGGTCGGTGATGTCCTGCTTCTGCGCGGTCACCGACATGCGCAGGTGCTGTTCCACCAGCCACGCCACCAGTTCGGTGTCGGAGGCGCTGAGCTCATGTGCGGCGCAGAACCCGCGTGCATCCACCGCTCCCAGCTCGGAATGGTCGCCGCCGCGGCCCTTGGCGATGTCGTGGAACAGGCCGGCCAGCAGCAGCAACTCGGGCTTGCGCAGGCGCGGCCACACTTCATGGGCGATGGAGAAGCGCTCGTCCGCGCGCCCGGAAGCGAACAGGCCGATGTTCCGCAGCACCATCAAGGTGTGCTGGTCCACCGTGTAGACGTGGAACAGGTCGAACTGCATGCGCCCGGACACCTGCGCGAACGCCGGGATCCACTGGCCGAGCACGCCCAGGCGTGCCATCCGGGCCAGCGTGTCGACCGCGCGCGGGCCGCGCAGCAGCGCCATGAACTGGTCGCGCACCACCACGTCCACCTCGGTGTACGCGGGGATCTCGTCCAGCATCTCGGCCAGGCCACGCGCGGTCATCGAATGCAGGCCACGCACGTCCGGGGTGCGTGCCCAGCAGGCAAACAGCGCAAACAGGCTGCGGATGTCGCCATGCGGCCAGGCGGGGTCGTCGGCGGACAGGTAACCGCGGCGCAGCGAGAAACCATCGCCCACCGGCTCCGGGCTCGCCTCGCCGTCGAACTGTTCCTCGAAGCGCTGCAGCAGGCGGTCGCTGATGCGACGGATCACCGCGGCGCTGCGATAGAAGCCCTGCATCATCTTTTCCACGCCCAGGCTTTCGGCGTCATCGACGAAGCCCATGCGCGCGGCGAGCGTCTTCTGGTGATCGAAGCGCAGCCGTTCCTCGGCACGCTGGGCGACCAGGTGCAGGCCGAAGCGCAACCGCGCCAGCACCAGCCGCTCGCGCTTGAGGGCAGCGGCCTCGTCCAGGCCCAGGTGGCCCAGGCCCACCAGCGCGTCGATGTTGCTCACCCCGAAGGCGCGCAGCGCCATCCAGCCCAGCGTGTTGAGGTCGCGCAACCCGCCCGGGCCGTCCTTGATGTCCGGCTCCAGGTTGTCGGCGGTGTCGCCAAAGCGCTGGTGCCGCCGCTGCAGTTCCTCGCGCTTGGCCAGGAAGAATTCGCGCGCCGGCCAGACCAGCCCAGGGGCGACCGCGCGCGCCAGCGCCTGTTGCGCGGCGTTGCCGGCGCACAACGGGCGTGCCTCGATCAACGCAGTCAACACGGTCTGGTCGGCGGCGGCCCGGGTGCACTCCTCGGCCGAACGCACTGCATGGCTGGCCGGCAGGCCGGCGTCCCACAGCAGCGCGAACAGGCGCGCCAGGTCCGCCTCATGCGCCTGTTGGGCCGGCACCTCGCCCAGCACCAGCAGGTCGATGTCCGAGCGCGGGAACAACTCCCCCCGCCCGTAGCCGCCGACCGCGAACAGGGACAACGCGGCATCGCCGATGCAGCGCTGCCAGGCCTGGCGGATCAGCAGGTCGGCCGCGCGCGCGCGCAGCCCGAGCAGGCGCTCGACGTTGTCGCCCTGCTCGAAGCGTTTGCACAACCGCGCATCGGTATGCGCCAGTGATTGCCGCGCCTGCGCGGCCCACTGCGCATCACCGGCAGGATCTGCCGGCGCGTCCGGTACGGAATCGACCTGACCCGCCGGCAGTTGGCTCATGCCTGCGCGGATTCGGCCGGCGACAGCGTCAGCACTTCCACGCCGTCTTCAGTCACCGCGATCATGTGCTCCCACTGGGCCGACAGCTTGCGGTCCTTGGTCACCACGGTCCAGCCGTCGGGCAGTACCTTGGTGTAGCGGGTGCCTTCATTGATCATCGGCTCGATGGTGAAGGTCATGCCCGGCTTGAGCACCAGGCCCTGGCCCGGACGGCCGTAGTGCAGCACCTGCGGCTCGTCGTGGTAGACCTTGCCGATGCCATGCCCGCAGTACTCGCGCACCACGCTGAAGCGTTCGGATTCGGCGTACTCCTGGATGGCGTGGCCCACGTCGCCCAGCGTCGCGCCCGGCTTGACCGCACGGATGCCGCGCCACATGGCTTCCCGGGTGGTCTCCACCAGGCGCTTGGCCATCACCGACGGGGTGCCGACGTAGTACATGCGGCTGGTGTCACCGTGCCAACCGTCCTTGATGACGGTCACGTCGATGTTGACGATGTCGCCGTCCTTCAACACCTTGGCCTCGCTCGGGATGCCATGGCAGATGACGTTGTTGACCGAGGTGCAGACGGTCTTGGGGAACCCGCGGTAGCCCACGTTGGCCGGGATCGCACCCTGCACGTTGATGATGTGATCGTGGCAGATGCGGTCCAGTTCCTCGGTGGTGACACCGGGCTTGACGTGCGGACCAATGATGTCGAGCACCTCGGCAGCCAGGCGGCCGGCGATGCGCATCTTCTCGATTTCTTCAGGGGTTTTCAGTTGGATTGCCATCGGCGGATTATCGCGCATTTGGGGAGATCGCTGAACCTTTCACATTATTAAACGTTTAGGTGCCCCGGCAGCCGACCGGACCGGCCGACCTTGCCGTCAAGGCCCGCGCCCGCTCCGCCAGCCCACGGTTGCCGCCAAGGCCCTGCTGACAGCAGCCCTGTCGAATTGGCGGCAATTTGGCCGACAAACATCACAAAAATCCCGGATCCGGCCATATCTCATCCTTTGGCCCGGCGGCCAGACAGCACACTGGATCCCGCACCTGCTCCCACATTCCTGCCTTGCTGCAAGGGCTCGCCAACGCGGCAGCCGGTGCCCCACTCCCCCCGCGCAAGGATCCCAATGAACGCTCGTACCGCTCATCTGTTCGCCGGCCTGTTGGCCGCCTCCCTGCCCAGCGCCGCCCTCGCCGCCACGGATGCCACCCAGTTCCAGGTCAAGATCGTCATCACCGAGTCCTGCGATGTGCACACCATCAGCGCCACGGACATCGACTTCGGCACCCACGCGCGCTCCACCGACGCCACCCCGATCGACAAGCAGGGCGCCCTGCAGCTCAACTGCACCAAGGGCACGCCCTACCAGATCGCCATGAATGCCGGCCTCAACCCGACCAGCCCCACGGCATCGGCCGACAACCGCAGGATGGTCAGCGCCGACAACCGCTACGTCCGGTATGGCCTGTACCGCGACGCAGCGCGCACCGACTTCTGGGGCGATGTGAGCAACACCAACACCCTGGCCGGCACCGGCACCGCGGCCACACAGTCCATTCCGGTGTATGGACGCGTCCCGGGTACCGATGCCCCCGCCGGCACCTATGTGGACACGGTCACTGCCACCGTCACGTACTGAGCGGGCCCCTCATGTCCCCACGCCACCCGCCCGCATCGCGGGTGGCGGGCCTGCGCAGGCTCGCCACCGCCGCATTTGCGTTGCTGCTGATCGCCGCGGGCAGCACACATGCGGGCAACCTGCAGGTCGCCCCGATCCTGTTGGAGTTTGCCCATGGCCAGCACTCGCAGACGCTCTGGCTGGCCAACACCGGGCAGCACCCGCTGCGCGCGCAGATCCGCGTCCAGCAGTGGACACAAGCGGGTCAGCAGGACGTGTTGCATTCCTCCGACGCCCTGCTCGCCAGTCCGCCACTGATCGAGATCGCGGCGGGCCACAGCCAACTGGTACGGCTGGTACAGGCCGAACCCGGCATCAATGACCGGGAGAAAGCGTTCCGCCTGATCGTCGACGAGTTGCCCGGCGACGCGGATACCCCCGCCCCTGGCCTGCAGTTCCTGCTGCGCTATTCCATCCCCGTGTTCGTACTGCCGCCCGGTGCAGTTCCCCAACTGGAGCGCAGCGGCGGCCGCCTGCCAACGGACGCACACCACCTGCAGGGCCACTGGACGATGGAACGCGGCAACCTCTCCCTGGCGCTGCACAACCACGGCACACAACGCATCCGCATCAGCCAGCTGAGCTGGGTGACGCCCACGGGCCCGGACATCGAATTGTCTCCGGGCCTGCTGGGCTACGTGCTGCCGGGTGCCGGCGTGCGCTGGACACTGCCCCTGCCTTCGCCCCTGCACGGCAACGGCACGCTTCACGCAAGACTCAATGACGACACCGACCCACAAGCGCTGCCGCAGATCACTGCCGGCCAGTAGGCTTCGGCAGGTCGTTGCCGCCGCGGTCACCGGGCTCGCCCTGGCCGACGCCCCTGCCAATGATGCGATGGATATCGCGGTCGACGAGCACGTGCTTTACCTGGACACCCGCGTCAACGAGGCCACCAGCGGCAAGCTGGCACGCTTCGTACGACGCGGTGACGTGCTGCTGGCCAGTCCGGCCACCCTGTGGAAACTGGGGCTCCGACTGCCGGCCGCGGTTGCCACCCGGCACCTGGTCGAACTGCCCTTGCTGGCGGGGCTCAGCGTGCAGTACGACGCACCACGGCAACGCCTCGACCTGCTGGCGCCGGTGGAGATGCTCGACCGCCCGGTGACGCATATCGACCTGACCCGCGCCGAGGCCGCACCGCGCGATGCACGCCAGCGCGTGCCCGGTGCGGTGCTCAACTACGACCTGTACGGCCAGCGCTCCGGCGAGGGAAGCAACCTCAGCAGCTTCAACGAACTGCGCCTGTTCGGCGTGGGCCGTGGCGTCTGGAGCAACACGATGCGCAGCCGCCTGCATGCCGGGCCCGCCAAGGCGGACGTCCGCGCCCGCAACACGCGCCTGGACAGTCGCTGGCAGCTGGATCCCCCCGAATCCATGATCACCCTGACCGTGGGCGACACCACCACCAGTGCGCTGGAATGGTCACGCGCGACGCGTATCGACGGCATTCGACTGTCGCGCAACTTCGCCCTGCAGCCTTACCGCATCACCACTCCCCTGGCCGCATTCTCCGGCGAGGCGGTGTTGCCCTCCACGGTGGACCTGTACATCGACGGCATCCGGCAATCCACCCATTCCCTGCTCCCCGGCCGCTTCCAGCTGGATGGCAGCCCTTCGCTCAACGGCTCGGGCCAGGCGCAGCTGGTCATCACCGATATCAACGGACAACGTCGCGCGCTGGACTTCAGCCTGTATGGCAGCCCCCGCCTGCTGCAGGCGGGGCTGTCGGACTGGTCGCTGGAGGGCGGGGTAATCCGACGCGAATACGGCCAGCGTTCCCTCCGTTACGGCGACTTCCCCCTGGCCAGCGCCAGCCTTCGCCATGGCATGAGCAAGCACCTGACCCTGCAGACCCATGTCGAGGGCAGTCACGGCATCGGCCAGGCCGGAGCCGGCGCGGTCCTGCTGCTTGGCCAGCGTGGCGGGGTAGTCAGCGGCTCGTGGGCGAGCAGTCGCGCCGGTGCCAGGACGGGCCAGCAACGGGGGCTGGGCTACCAATGGACGTCACCGCGGCTTGCCGCCGCGGCCAGCACGTTGCGCCGCAGCGCGGACTATCGCGACGTGGCCGCCGTGCATGAGGGCGCCACCTTGCCGCGCCGGACCGAACAGGCCTCCCTCGGCATCAGCACCCCAGCCGGACAGCTGGGCCTGAGTTATGTGATGCAGCAGCACCCGGATACCTCGCGCAACCGCCATGCAGGACTGAACTGGTCCATGACGTCCCCCGGCGGTGCGCTGCTCAACCTCAGCGTCAACCGCGACCTCACCGACCACCGCGGCGAGAGCGCATTTCTGTACTGGTCGATGCCCCTGGACCGGCACACCGCCACGGCTGCGTCCATCGGCCATGACCGCGGCGGCAACAGCCTGTCCGTGGAAGCCCATCGCAGCGCCCGCCGCGAGCAGGGCGAACTGGGCTGGCGCGCGCAGGCCAGCGTGGGCAATCACCGCTATGGCGCGCACGGGGAAATCAGTCAGCACGGCAACCATGGCCAATGGACGGCCGGCCTGGACCACGACAACCGCAGCGGCAACAGCCCGCTGCTCTACGCCGGTGTCAACGGCGGACTCGCCTGGCTGGGCGGGCGCCTGCACACCCTGCCCCGTGTCGATGACGCCTTCGCCCTAGTATCCACCAGCGGCGTGGCCGGCGTCCCGGTGCAACTGGAGAACCGCACCGTCGGTGTCACCAACAAGCATGGACAGCTGTTGATCCCGCAACTCACTGCCTGGCAACGCAACCAGCTGTCCATAGACCCGCTGGACCTGCCGGCCGACATGCTGCTGGAGACCGTCCGGCATGACGCCGTACCGGAAACACGCAGCGCGATCCAGGTGGCGTTTGCGATGCGCCGCACCCTGGCCATCCAGTTCGGCGTGCGCGACCGGGCCGGCCAATGGTTGCCGGCTGGCAGCCGCCTCACCCTCAAGGCACCCGGCGCCCCACCGGCCACCACGCTGGTGGGTCACGAAGGCAAGGTCTACCTGCTCGATCCGCCCCCGCTGGCACACCTGCACTTCCGCGCCGACGGCGACGCCTGCAGCACCGCCGTACCCGAAGCGCCCTTGCGCGAAGGGCGCATCAACCTGGCCGATGTGGTCTGCCAATGAGCCATTCCTGTACTCCCCTGCGCCGTCCCGGCCCCCTGATGTGCATCCACTCCAGGAGCCACGCCCACGCATGGCCAACGCGGGTGCTGTTGGCCCTGGCCATCCTGTTGGCGCCCTGCCTGTCGTTTGCTGCCTACCCGGTGTGCACTGTCCGCCAGCAGGCATCCCTGGATTTCGGCACCGTCTCCGGCAGCGGTGCGCGCGATGCCAGCGCTTACCTTCGCGTGGAATGCAGCGGTGACACCAACACCTTGATCAGCACCGCCCTGTTCCGGGTCTGCCTGTTCATCGGCGAAGGCTCGCCTGCCGGCATCGCACCACGGCGGATGTACAACGGCACGGATGCCTACATGAACTATGACCTCTACTCTGATTCCAGCCGGACGCTGATGATCGGCACACCGGGATCCAACCATCCCCTGCACAGTGCCACCTTCGGCGTCGCCCCGCGGGCCACCTACTACCATGACTTTCCCATCTATGGCCGGGTACGGGCGGGGCAGAACCTGCCCGCCACCGCGGCCTACAAAGGGCTGCCAACCAATTCGATGGTGCGGTACAGCTACGGCTACGTGTACACACCGACGGAAAGCGAGTGCCGCGCCGGGACGCCAGGCCACTTTGGCGGTGCCGGCATCGCCAATTTCACCTGGAGCGGGATCCACGCACGCGCCGCCAACACCTGCAGAATCTCCACCGCTACCGACATGGATTTCGGCACGGCCGGCGGCTTGGCTGCCGCGCTGGAGCAGACCTCGACCATCCGGTTCAAGTGCCCGACCAATACCGCATGGCACGTCACCCTGAACGATGGCGCCTACGCCCAGGCAGGCCGTCGCTTCATGAACGCAGGCGGCAAGCGCCTCGGCTACGAGTTGTACCGGGACCCCGCGCTGCTCGAACGCTGGGGCAATACCCGGGCCACCGGGGTCAGTGGCATCGGCACCAATGTCGAACAATCACTGACGGTCCATGGCCGTGTCTTCAGCGACCCCGCCGCCGCACCGGGCAGCTACCGCGACACCATCACGGTCACGCTCACCTTCTGAAGGTGCTGCCCGCCCAGCCCGGCACCCGCGCCGGCAGCTACACGGACACCGTCACCGTGACCCTGACCTACTGATCCGCCCATCTGCCCGCCCCCAGGCGCCGCCGGGCCTGGCAATTTGCGGCCGACACCCGCTACCGCTATACTTTGCGGGCTTTGCCGGGCCCTGCCCTGTCAAATGCCGCCCACGCCGTGCGTCATCGGTGAATCCACACCCTTCGCCCCCATCCGTGCCGGGGTGCCCTGCCAGTCAGGGTTCGGCCACGGAGGCGTCGGGGAAGCCCAACCCCGGAACCTACCGCTTCAATGCGGACTGCCCTTCCTTTTACCCGGCAGCCGGTTCCCCGTCAGGAGTTTTTGCAATGCCCCAGATCACCATGCGTCAGATGCTGGAAGCCGGCGTCCACTTCGGCCACCAGACCCGCTACTGGAACCCCAAGATGGCTCCGTACATCTTCGGCGCCCGCGGCAAGATCCACATCATCAACCTGGAAAAGACCGTCCCGCTGTTCAACGATGCGATGAACTTCATCTCCTCCGTTGCCCAGAAGCGCGGCACCATCCTGTTCCTGGGCACCAAGCGCAGCGCGCGCGAAGCCATCAAGGAAGAAGCCGAGCGTTGCGGCATGCCGTTCATGAACCAGCGTTGGCTGGGCGGCACCCTGACCAACTTCCGCACCGTGAAGCAGTCCGTTGCCCGCCTGAAGGAACTGGAAGCCGGTGAAACCGACGGCACCTTCGACAAGCTGGTCAAGCACGAAGTGCTGGGCCTGCGCCGCGAGCGCGACAAGCTGGAAGCTTCGCTGGGCGGCATCAAGGAAATGAACCGCCTGCCGGACGCCATCTTCGTCATCGACATCGGTCACGAAGACATCGCCATCAAGGAAGCCAAGAAGCTCGGCATCCCGGTGATCGCCGTGGTCGACACCAACTACAACCCGGAACTGGTGGACTACGCCATCCCGGGCAACGACGACGCCATCCGCGCCGTGCAGCTGTACGCCCGCGCCGCCGCTGACGCCGTGCTGGAAGGCAAGGCCGCTGCTCCGAACGCCGCCTCGGTGCGCGAGGAAGAGTTCGCCGACGCCGACGCCGGCGAAGAAGCCAAGCCGGCTCGCCGCGCTCCGGCCAAGAAGGGCGCCAAGAAGGGCGACGAGGCTTCGGCCTGATGCACCCGGCGGGCGCAGCCCCTGCGCCCGCTCTCCCTGTACCGGCAGCCCAGCGCGCCGGCTTCTGACAGGGCCACGTAACAACGGCCGGCGACCATTGCCGGCCTGCCCCTTTCTATTCGTGAGGAAATTCCATGGAAATCACTGCTTCCCTGGTCAAGGAACTGCGTGAGCGCACCGGCGCCGGCATGATGGAGTGCAAGAAGGCTCTGTCCGAAACCAATGGCGACATCGACGCCGCTGCCGAGGCCCTGCGCAAGTCCGGCGCCGCCAAGGCCGACAAGAAGGCTGACCGCGTCACCGCCGAAGGCCGCATTGGCGTCGCCGTCGACGGCGGCAAGGCCGTGCTGGTCGAAGTGAACTCGGAAACCGACTTCGTCGCCAACGACGTCAACTTCAAGGCATTCGTTGATTCCGTCGCCCTGGCCGCCCTGGCCTCCGGCGCCGGCGACGTGGAAGCCCTGAAGTCGGCCAAGCTGCCGACCGGCGAGACCGTCGAGGAAACCCGCGCCACCGCCATCCAGAAGCTGGGCGAGAACATCCAGATCCGCCGCCTGGTCAAGGTTGACGGCAACAACACCGTGGGCGCCTACGTGCACTCCAACGGCAAGATCGGCGTGCTGGTCGACCTGGCCGGCGGCAACGCCGAGCTGGCCAACGGCCTGGCCATGCACGTGGCCGCGATGAACCCGCCGCACAACAAGGCCGCCGACGTGCCGGCCGAGTTCGTTGCCAAGGAAAAGGAAATCGAGCTGGCCAAGATGACCGACAAGGACAAGGCCAAGCCGGCCGAAATCCTGGAAAAGATCATCAGCGGCAAGATCAACAAGATCATCAGCGAAGTGACCCTGTACGGCCAGGCTTACGTGCTGGACAGTGACAAGACCGTCGAGCAGGCCGTCAAGGCCGCCGGTGGCGACGTCGTCGGCTTCCAGCGCCTGATGGTCGGCGAAGGCATCGAGAAGGTGGTGGAAGACTACGCCGCCGAAGTTGCCAAGGCCATGCAGGTCTGATCCCTGCCTGAGCCCGCAACACCCGAAGAAGCCGCGGACCTCCGCGGCTTCTTTGTTTTTCCGCAAACCGAAGCACACGGGAAGTGCAACCACTTTCATGCAAAACCATGACGCCCCTTTCATATTCGAGGGGTGTCTGTATGCTTTGAGGGATTGCCTCCTGCCTGCCTGTCATGTCGCCCGAGCTCAACGCTGCACTGTCCCTCTGCCGCAACCTGCCCTCGCCGCCTGCCATCGCCGTCCGCCTGATCGAGCTGGCGCAGGATCCGGAGACCGATATCGCCACCGCGGCCGATGTCATTGCACTGGATATGGGCCTGAGCGCGCGCATGATGCGCATCGCCAACTCCCCGCTCTACGCCAGCCGCCGCCGCATCGAGAACCTCGGCCAGGCGCTGACCATGCTCGGCCTCAACGCCACCCTGCAGCTCGCACTGGGTTTCAGTCTCTCGCGGGCCCTGGAGGACGACGCACGCAACGCGCAACTGCATGAGGCGGTCTGGCGCCGCGGCATCCTCAGCGCACTGGGCGCCCGCTACCTGGGCCTGGCCATCGGCGTGCGCCGCCTCGAGGAACTGATGCTGGCCGGGCTGCTGCAGGACATCGGCATCCTGGCCCTGCTGCAGGTCCGGGCCGACAGCTACCCGGCCATCCTGGCCGATGCCACCAGCAACGACAGCCTGCTCGACCACGAGCGCGCCCTGTTCGACTGCACCCACGCCGACATTGGTTCCCGGCTGGTGGAGATGTGGGGCCTGCCCCACTACCTCACCCATGCCATCGCGCACAGCGAACCCCCGGCCGAACCGGCCGACCCGTTCGAGCGCTGCGTGGCGCTGTCCGGCGCGCTGGCCGAGATGTGGCTGGCCGACGACGTTGACGCGGCCCGTGCCCACGCGCTGAACCTGGTCCACACCCAGCTGGGCCTGGACAGCGCCCAGTTCGAGCAGGTCCTGCAGCAGATGAGCCAGATGCTGCCGGAGATCAGCGCACTGTTCGACATCCCGGTCCCCTCGCCGGCACGCATCACCTACCTGCTCGACCACGCCAGTGAGCTGATGGCCCTGCGCAACCTGCGCGAACTGCAGGACGCCAGCGCCTCGCACCGCCGCGCCGACGATTTCGAGGCCCAGGCCCGGCGCCTGTCCGAACAGGCCCACCTGGATGCCCTGACCGGCGTGCTCAACCGGCGCCAGCTGGAAGTCGTGCTGGAACAGGAGTTCACCCGCGCCAGCGCCGCCGCCCGGCCGCTGTCGGTGGCCTTCATCGACCTGGACGACTTCAAGAAGATCAACGACCAGCACGGCCACCTGGTCGGCGACCAGGTGCTGCAGGCCTTCGCCAGCCGGCTGCAGGGCCAGCTGCGCGGCACCGACACCGTCGCCCGCTTCGGCGGCGAGGAGTTCGTGGTGCTGTTCCCGGGCGCGAACGAGCAGATCGCGGTGGAAGTGATCCGCCGCGTGCTGCAGGTCATCACCCAGACCCCGATGGCCATCGTCAACGAGGCGCCGCTGTACGTCACCTTCTCCGCCGGGGTGGCCACCCATGGCGCCTACGAGCGCTTCAGCGACACCCGCGGCCTGCTCCAGGCCGCCGACGACGTGCTCTACCGCTCCAAGAACCTGGGGCGCAACCGGGTCATCGCCCGCGCACCGTCCCCGGTGTCGCAACCGTCCGCCTGCTGAACCGGCGGGCGGCAATTCCCGCAAATTGTCGCCGCACTGCAACAAAGCTCTGACTGTACGACCCGGGTTCCGTTAGAATTCCCGCGTTTTCCAGCCACCAGAGGTCGTCATGTCCAAACTCGCCTACCAACGCATCCTTCTGAAACTCTCCGGGGAGGCGCTGATGGGAGATGAGGACTACGGCATCGACCCCAAGATCATCAACCGCCTGGCGCGTGAGGTCATCGAAGCCCAGCAGGCCGGCGCCGAAGTGGCGCTGGTGATCGGCGGCGGCAACATCTTCCGTGGCGCCGGCCTGGCCGCCGGCGGCATGGACCGCGTCACCGGCGACCAGATGGGCATGCTGGCCACGGTCATCAACGCGCTGGCCATGCAGGACGCGCTGGAGAAGCTCGGCGCCAAGGCGCGCGTGATGAGCGCGATCAAGATCAACGACGTGTGCGAGGACTACATCCGCCGCCGCGCCATCCGCCACCTGGAAAAGGGCCGCCTGGTGATCTTCGCCGCCGGCGTCGGCAGCCCGTTCTTCACCACCGACTCCGGTGCCGCGCTGCGCGCCATCGAGATCGGCGCGGACCTGCTGCTCAAGGCCACCAAGGTCGACGGCGTCTACGACAAGGACCCGAACAAGCACGCCGACGCGGTCCGCTACGACACCCTGAGCTACGACCAAGTCATCAGCCAGGGCCTGGAAGTGATGGACACCGCCGCCTTCGCCCTGGCCCGCGACAGCGACCTGCCGCTGCGCGTGTTCGACATGGGCCAGCCGGGCGAACTGCTCAAGATCCTGCACGGCGAGAACATCGGCACCCTCGTCCACGGCCGCGACGCACACTGACCTTCCACGGTTCCGGTCCGATGGAGGGGGGTCTTCGCCTATAATCGCCCGGTTCCAGCACCATCAAGGATTCGGGCGATGATCAACGACATCAAAACCACGGCGCAGACGCGCATGGCAAAGAGCCTCGACGCTCTGCGCCACACCCTCACCACCATCCGTACCGGCCGTGCCTCCCCGGCGCTGCTGGACGGCATCAAGGTCAAGGCCTACGGCACCGACACCCCGCTGAACCAGGTGGCCAGCATCAGCGTGTCCGAAGGCCGCTCGCTGGTCATCACCCTGTTCGACAAGAACATGATCAAGGAAGTCGAGAAGGCCATCTACGCCTCGGACATCGGCATCACCCCCACCACCATGGGCACGGTGATCCGCCTGAACCTGCCGCCGCTCACCGAGGAGCGCCGCAAGGAACTGGCCAAGTCGGTCAGCAAGGAAGGCGAGGAGACCAAGGTCGGCATCCGCAACATCCGTCGCGATGCCAACCAGGACGTGGCCAAGCTGCTCAAGGACAAGGCCATCACCGAGGACGACGACCGTCGCGCCCAGGACGACATCCAGAAGCTGACCGACAAGGCCATCAAGGACGTCGACGACATCGTCAAGCAGAAAGAACAGGAACTGATGGCGGTCTGACCGGTGCCATCCGTCCTGCCCAGCGGCACACCCGCACCGCGCCTGCCGGGCCACATTGCCATCATCATGGATGGCAATGGGCGCTGGGCGCAGCAACGCCGTCGGCCGCGCATGATCGGCCACCGCGCCGGCGCGCGCGCGGTCAACCGCACCATCGACTTCTGCCTGGAACGCGGCATCGCCGCGCTCACCCTGTTCGCGTTCTCCAGTGAAAACTGGGGCCGCCCGCAGGACGAGGTGGATGCGCTGATGAAGCTGTTCCTCGGCGCGCTGGACCGCGAGGTGGATGAACTCCACCGGCGCGGCGTGCGCGTGCGCTTCATCGGCGACCGCTCCCGCTTCGCCGCCAGCATCGTCCAGCGCATGGACAAGGCCGAGCAGCGCACCGCGGCCAACGCCACGATGACCCTGAGCATCGCTGCCAGCTACGGCGGCCGCCAGGACATCGCCATGGCCGCCCGACGTCTGGCCGAGCAGGTCGCCGCGGGCACGCTGCGCCCCGACCAGGTCGACGAGGCCCTGCTCGGGCAACACGTCGCCCTGGCCGACATGCCGCCGCCGGACCTGTTCATCCGCACCGGTGGCGACACCCGCATCAGCAACTTCCTGCTGTGGCAGCTGGCCTATACCGAACTGTGGTTCACCGAGGTGCTGTGGCCGGACTTCGATGCTGCCATCCTTCAACAGGCACTGGATGACTATGCCGGGCGCGAACGCCGCTTCGGCCTGACCAGCGCCCAGATCGCCGCCGGCAAGGCGGCCGAGAGCGCCCTTCCATGACCAAGACCCGAGTGATCGCCGCGCTGATCATGGCCCCGGTGGCCATCTGCGCGATTCTGCTGCTGCCCACCCAATGGCTGGCGGCCGCGGCCGCGCTGGTGTTCCTGGTCGGGCTGTGGGAGTGGCTGAAGCTGTCCGGCGTGGACGGCCTGCCGCGCACCGTGCTGCTGGTCCTGAACCTGCTGCTGATGGTGCTGCTGGTCTGGGCTTCGGCCGGCTATGACGTGCTGTTCCAGCTGACCGCGCTGATCGGCGTCGGTTTCTGGTTGCTGGCCCTGCTGTGGTTGCGCTTCTTCAATTTCGGCGCGCACGAGGAAAGCGGCGCCCGCCCGCTCAAGCTGGCGGCCGGCACGCTGGCGATCGTGCCGGCCTGGGCCTCGCTGGTGCTCATCCACGGCAGCGAGCCGAACGGACACCGCTGGCTGCTGACCGCCCTGACCCTGGTCTGGGCGGCCGACTCCGGCGCCTACTTCGCCGGCCGCGCCTTCGGCAAGCACAAGCTGGCCCCGCGCATCAGCCCCAACAAGACCATCGAAGGCCTGCTTGGCGGCCTGGTCGCCGGCATGGTCACCGCGGGCGTGTTCGGCTGGATCGCCGGAGTGCAGATGTCGCAGTTCGGCTGGCTGATGCTGGTGGCGGCCATCGCCGTGCTGGCCTCGGTGCTCGGCGACCTGTTTGAAAGCCTGCTCAAGCGCCACGCCGGCGCCAAGGATTCGGGCCACGTGATCCCGGGCCACGGCGGCGTGCTGGACCGCATCGACGGTGTGCTGGCCGCGCTGCCGGTATTCGCGCTGGGCAAGGAAATCTTCGGTTTCTGACCATGTCCTCCTCCTCGACCCCGCGCCAGGTCGCCATCCTCGGCGCCACCGGCTCCATCGGCACCTCGGCGCTGGACGTCATCGCCCGCCACCCGGAGCAGATGCGCGCCAGCGTGCTGGCCGCCGGCAGCAACGTGGATGCGCTGCTCGCGCTGTGCCGCACCCACCGCCCCGACCACGCCGCGATCGCCGACCCGGCCCTGTTCGAACGCCTGCGTGACGGGCTGGCCGACGCCGGGCTGGCGACCGAAGCCCATGCCGGGCATGCCGCCATCGAGGCGCTGGCGGCCAGCGCCGCCTGTGACACCGTGGTGGCCGCCATCGTCGGCGCCGCCGGCCTGGCCTCCACGCTCGCCGCCGCCCGCGCCGGCAAGCGCCTGCTGCTGGCCAACAAGGAATCGCTGGTCCTGGCCGGCACCCTGCTGACCCGGGAAGCGGCCGCCGCCGGCGCTGAAATCATCCCGATCGACAGCGAACACAACGCTATCTTCCAGTGCCTGCGCTCGCGCGATGCCAGCCTGGACGCCGGCGTGCGCCGGATCATCCTCACCGCCTCCGGCGGCCCGTTCCGCGGCCGCAGCCGGGCCGCGCTGGAGACGGTCACGGTCGCGCAGGCCGTGGCCCACCCGAAATGGTCGATGGGGCCGAAGATCTCGGTGGATTCGGCGACGTTGATGAACAAGGGGCTGGAGGTCATCGAGGCCCACCACCTGTTCAACGTGCCCGGTTCGCGCATCGACGTGCTGGTCCACCCGCAGAGCCTGGTGCATTCGCTGGTCGAGTTCATCGACGGCTCGACCCTGGCCCAGATGGGCCTGCCGGACATGCGCACCACCCTGGCCGTGGGCCTGGGCTGGCCGCGCCGCATCGAATCCGGCGTGGCCGGGCTGGACCTGCTGAGCCAGGGCCGGCTGGATTTCGAGGCCCCGGACCTGGACGCCTTCCCCTGCCTGCGCCTGGCCTGGCAGGCGATGGACGCCGGCGGCACCGCCCCGGCCATCCTGAACGCGGCCAACGAAGAAGCGGTTTCAGCCTTTCTTCAGGGCCGCATAGGCTTCCTGTCGATCCCTGCGCTGGTGGAACATGCCCTCTCCACCCTGCCTCACGCGGCCGCCGATACACTGGAGGCCCTGCTGGCCGCTGATGCACAGGCCCGCCATACCACCCGCACCGCCATCGCCCACCTGCCGCATGTCTGAGCCCTTCCCCCAACCGAGCGCTGCACATGGCTGACTTCCTCGGTTCCGTGTGGTGGATGATCGTCAGCCTTGGCCTGCTGGTGACCTTCCATGAATTCGGCCATTACTGGGTGGCCCGCCGCTGCGGGGTGAAGGTGCTGCGCTTCTCGGTCGGCTTCGGCAAGCCGCTGTGGAGCCGCTACAACAAGGACGGCACCGAGTTCGCGATCGCCGCGATCCCGCTGGGCGGCTACGTGAAGATGCTCGACGAGCGCGAGGTCGAGGTCCCCGCCGGGGAGCGCGCGGTCGCGTTCAACAACAAGACCGTCTGGCAGCGCATCGCCATCGTCGCCGCCGGCCCGGCCGCCAACCTGCTGCTGTGCATCGCCCTGTTGTGGGTGATGTTCGTGATCGGCCGGCAGGACTATTCAGCCACCCTCGGCCGCACCACCGGCGTCGCTGCCAGCGCCGGCTTCGCCAGCGGCGACCGCGTGCTGGAGGTGGATGGGCGCAAGGTCGACACCTGGGCCGAGGCCAGCATGGCGCTGACCACCGCGGCCATGGACCGCCAGGACGCCCATGTGCGCGTCCGCGACGCCCTGGACAACGAGCGCACCCGGGTGCTGCCGCTGTCACAGCTGCCGGCCGGCTTCGACGAGCGCCAGGTTCCGGCCCAGGCCGGCCTGGTCTGGCAGTTCTGGCTGCAGCCGGCCCGGGTCGACAGCGTGGTCACCGGCTCGGCCGCCGCCAACCTGCTGCAGAGCGGCGACCTGATCCTGGCCGTCGATGGCCAGCGCGTGGACAGCATGGACCAGGTCACCCCGCTGGTGCAGGCGCTGGGCAAGCGCGGCGGCCCCGGCATGGTCGAGGTCGAGCGCAATGGCGAGCGCCTGGCGCTGGAACTGACCCCGAAGCCCGGGCAGGGTGCCGACGGCAAGCCGCAATGGCTGCTGGGCGTGGGTTTCCAGCAGGGGCAGGCCCCTGCCTATGACGCCCGCCAGCAGTACGGTGTGCTGGCCGCCCTGCCGGCCGCGGTGCGCGAGACTGGCAAACTGGCGTCAGATTCGCTTGGCATGATGCGCCGGATGCTCACCGGCCACGCCTCGCTGAAGAACGTTTCCGGCCCGATCACCATCGCCCGCGTGGCCAATGCCTCGGCCGAGCGCGGGGTGGACTGGTTCCTGTATTTCCTGGCCCTGCTGTCGCTGAGCCTGTGCATCATCAACCTGCTGCCGATCCCTGTCTTGGACGGCGGGCACCTGCTGTATTACCTTATCGAGTTGGTCAAGGGCAGCCCGCTGAGCGAGCGTGCCATGGCGACGGGTCAATTCATCGGCCTGGCGCTGTTGGCCGGGCTGATGGGCTTGGCGTTCTACAACGACATCCTCAGCCTGGTCCCGCGATGAACTTTTTCCCGCTGACGTCGTCATACGCCGGCACCCACGCAACTCTGAAATCGACTCCAACCGGACGTGATATGACGCGACTCCCCAATCGCCGCCTGCTAGCCCTCGCCCTTGCTGCCGGCCTGGCACTGCCTGCGCTCGCACAGGCGGCCGAGCCGTTCACCGCCAGCGACATCCGCGTGGACGGGCTGCAGCGCATCTCCTCCGGCACCGTGTTCACCTACCTGCCGGTGGAGCGTGGCGACGTGGTCGACGATGCCAAGGTCGGCGACACCATCCGTGCGCTGTACAAGACCGGCTTCTTCGAGGACGTGCAGCTGGACCGCCAGGGCGACATCCTGGTCGTCACCGTCAAGGAACGCCCGGCGATCAACAAGCTGACCGTCACCGGCAACAAGGACATCAAGAGCGAGCAGCTGCTCAAGGGCCTGGCCGACATCGGCCTGAGCGAGGGTGGCACCTTCGACCGCCTGAGCCTAGACCGCGTGACCCAGGAGCTGCGCCGCCAGTACAACGACCGCGGCAAGTACAACGTCGAGATCACCCCGACCGTCAGCCCGCTGGACCGCAACCGCGTGGACGTGGCCATTGCCGTGAAGGAAGGCAAGGCCGCCAAGATCCGCCACGTGAACCTGATCGGCACCGAGAAGTTCCCGGCCGAGGACATCCTGGAAACCTGGGAGTCCAAGGAGCACAACTGGGCCTCGTGGTACCGTCGCGACGACCAGTACTCCAAGGAAAAGCTGTCCGGCGACCTGGAAAAGCTGAACTCCTGGTACCTCAACCGCGGCTACGTGGACTTCAGCGTCGATTCCACCCAGGTCTCGATCAGCCCCGACAAGCGCGACATGTTCATCACCACCGGCGTGACCGAGGGTGAGCAGTACAAGATCTCCGACATCAAGGTCACCGGCGACACCATCCTGCCGCAGGAAACGGTGGAGAAGATGGTGTTCCAGAAGTCCGGCGACATCTTCTCGCGCGGCCTGCTGGAGCTGAGCGCGGACAGCATCACCAACAGCCTGTCCAACATCGGCTACGCCTTCGCCAAGGTCAACCCGATCCCGACCAGCAACCGCGGTGACCGCACCGTGGCGGTGAACATGCAGGTCGTGCCGGGCCCGCGCGTGTCCGTGCGCCGCATCGTGTTCAAGGGCAACTCGCGCACCGCCGACGAGGTGATGCGCCGCGAGATGCGCCAGTTCGAGAACAGCTGGTACTCGCAGGCCGCCATCGACCGCTCCAAGATCCGCCTGCAGCGCCTGGGTTACTTCGAGTCGGTGGACGTGGAAACCACCCCGGTCACCGGCAGCAACGACCAGGTCGACGTGGTCTACAACGTCAAGGAAACCACCTCCGGCAGCTTCGTGTTCGGTCTGGGCTATTCGCAGTCCTACGGCATGACCACCTCGGTGCAGCTGTCGCAGAACAACTTCCTGGGCGGCGGCAACCGCGTGTCGGTCGAGGCTTCGCGCAGCAGCTACCTGCAGCGTTATGGCTTCTCCTACACCAACCCGTACTTCACCGATGACGGCGTGTCGCTGGGCTACAACCTGTCCTGGCGCGAGCTGGACTACTCCGACTTCAACACTGCCCAGTACAACAGCACCAACGGTGCGGCGCAGGTGGTGTTCGGCGTGCCGATCACCGAGAACGATGCGTTCTCGCTGATGTTCGGCATCGACAGCAACCAGATCACGACCTACCCGGGCTACACGCCGGCGGCGATCATCAACTACATCGAGGCCGTCGGCGCCAAGACGTTCCACTCCTGGCGTACCGAGCTGGGCTGGGCGCGCGACACCCGCAACGATTACTTCATGCCGACCGCCGGCACCTACCAGCGCGTGGGCCTGGAAGCCACGCTGCCGGGTTCGACCGTGGAGTACTACAAGCTCAGCTACCAGTTCTCCAAGTACTGGCCGATCATCCCGTCGCTGGTCATCAACACCCGCCTGGAACTGGGCTACGGTGATTCGTACGGCAGCGACAAGGTCCGTGACATCTGCTGGAACGTGATCCCCGGTACGCCGGGCACGCCGGCCAACGGCAGCACGCCGGCGGTCCCGGGCACCCCGGACACCACCCAGGTCGTCGACTGCGCCACCAACCCGACCGCCAACCACCGTCAGGTGAAGGCCACCGGCCTGCCGTTCTTCGAGAACTTCTACGCCGGCGGCACCAACTCGGTGCGCGGCTTCGAGGACAACACCCTGGGCCCGCGCTCGGAAGTCATGGCCGGCTACTACAACGGCCAGCCGCTGGGTGGCTCGGTGAAGACCGTCGGCTCGATCGAAGCCTACTTCCCGAAGCTGTTCGACAGCCCGTCCGCGCGCGTGTCGGCCTTCGTCGACTTCGGCAACGTCTACAACGGCGTGGACAACTTCAAGGCCAACGAGCTGCGTGCCTCGGCCGGTGTCGCCCTGTTGTGGCGCGCCCCGGTCGGCCCGATCTCGATCAGCTACGCGATCCCGCTGAAGAAGGAAGACGGCGACGAGATCGAACGCCTGCAGTTCACCTTCGGTGGGCAGTTCTAAGCAACTGCCACGCTGACCCCGGGGCGACCCGGGGTACCCGGCATCACGCCATGGGCGCGCTGCCGGGGCGCGCTCCGGGACTTCCAGATCCCCACGCGCCCTTACCAAAGGGGCTTTCCTCCAGAACCGCCGGCGCGCGGTTCTGGTCGTTTAGGGCTTCCGGTTTACTGCCCCCTCCCCGGCCTGCATGGGCGGTGGCGGGCGCTGGCTTCCTTTCCGGTCCACGCCCTGACCGCTGTTGGCCGGTCCACGTCCGTCTGGCTCGCGCCACGTCGGCCGGGCCGCCCGCATGACCACCACCTGCACAGGCTGTAAACTCGCCACGTGAATATTCCTACCCATACCGCACAGGAACTTGCCGACCGCTTCGGCCTGCAGGTGCACGGCGATCCGGCTGCTGCCATCTCCGGCGTGGCCACGCTCGCCCATGCCGGCCCCGGCCAGCTGACCTTCCTCGCCAATCCCCGCTATCGCGCGCAGTTGGCCGACAGCAAGGCGTCGATCGTGGTGCTGCGCGCCGATGATGCCGAGGTCGCACCCGGCACCGCGCTGATCGCCAAGGATCCCTACACCACCTTCGCCAAGATCGGTGCACTGTTCGAAACCGTGCCGGTCCGCGAGCCCGGCATCCATCCCAGCGCGGTGATTGATCCCAGCGCGACGGTGGCGGACAGCGCGCACATCGGTCCCCACGTCTGCATCGGCGCACGCTCGATGATCGGTGAGGCCGCCATCATCGGCCCGGGCTGCGTGATCGGCGATGACTGCATCGTGGAGGCCGGCAGCGAACTGCTGGCCCGCGTCACCCTGGTCGCCCGGGTCAAGCTGGGCAAGCGCGTGCGTATCCATCCCGGCGCAGTGCTTGGCGCCGAGGGCTTCGGCCTGGCGATGGACAACGGCCACTGGATCAAGGTGCCGCAGCTGGGCGGCGTACGCATCGGCGACGACTGCGAGATCGGCGCCAACAGCTGCGTGGACCGCGGAGCGCTGGAAGACACCGTGCTCGACGAAGACGTGCGCGTGGACAACCTGGTGCAGATCGCCCACAACGTGCAGATCGGCGCGCACAGCGCCATCGCCGGTTCCACCGGCATCGCCGGCAGCGCCAAGATCGGCCGTTACTGCCTGCTCGGCGGTGCGGTCGGCGTGGTCGGCCACCTGGAAATCTGCGACCACGTGGTGATCACCGGCAAGTCGGTGGTCCGCAACTCCATTACCGAACCGGGCGAGTACTCGTCCGGCACCCCATTGACCGATAACCGCACGTGGCGCAAGAACGCCGCGCGCTTCAAGCAGCTCGATGCGCTCGCGCGGCGCATCCTGGCTGTGAGCAAGGAGAAGGAATGAACGCACCGCTGCAGCTGCCCGTCGACGTCAACACCATCCAGACGTTGATCCCGCACCGCTACCCCTTCCTGCTGGTCGACAAGGTCGTCGAGCTGGACGTGGAAGGAAAGCGCATCGTTGCGCACAAGAACGTGACCATCAACGAGCCGTTCTTCCAGGGCCACTTCCCCGGCCAGCCGATCATGCCGGGCGTGCTGATCATCGAGGCGCTGGCGCAGGCCGGCGGCGTGCTGACCCAGCTGAGCCTGGGCCGTGATGCGCAGTCCAAGCTGTTCTACCTGGTCAAGGTCGACAACGTGCGCTTCATGAAGCAGGTGGTGCCGGGCGACGTGCTGGAGCTGCATGTGCAGGTCAAGCGCGTGATCCGCAACATGGCCGTGTACTACGGCGAAGCCAAGGTCGACGGTGAAGTGGTCGCGCACGCCGAAGTGCTGTGCGCCGGCACCCGCGAGTAATCCAGCCGGAGTCTTTGCATGAGTGACAGCGCCCCCCTGATCCATCCGACCGCGGTCATCGACCCTTCCGCCAAGCTGGGTAGCGGCGTGCGCGTGGGCGCGTTCACCCTGATCGGGCCGGAAGTGGAGATCGGCGACGGCACCGAGATCGGCCCGCACTGCAGCGTCCACGGCCCGACCCGCATCGGCCGCGACAACCGCTTCATCGGCCACGTCGCCGTCGGCGGCGAGCCGCAGGACAAGAAGTTCGCCGGCGAACGCACCGAGCTGGTCATCGGTGACCGCAACGTGTTCCGCGAGTTCGTCACGCTCAGCCGTGGCACCGCCGGCGGTGGTGGCGTGACCACCATCGGCAACGACAACTGGATGCTGGCCTACACCCACATCGCCCACGACTGCCACGTGGCCGACCACTGCGTGTTCTCCAACAACACCACGCTGGCCGGGCATGTCAGCGTCGGCAGCTGGGTGATCATCAGCGGCTTTGCCGGTGCCCACCAGTTCTGCCGCATCGGCGACCACGCCTTCCTGGGCATGGGCTCGCTGGTGACCGGTGACATCCCGCCGTTCACCATGGTCGGCATCGATGGCCATGGCCGCCCGCGCGGCATCAACAGCGAGGGCCTCAAGCGCCGCGGGTTCGATGCCGAGCGCATCAGCGCGATCAAGCGCGCCTACCGCACCATCTACGTCGCCGGCCTGCCGCTGGCCGAGGCCAAGCAACAACTGGCCGAACAGGCGCGCGACAGCGACGACGTGAAGCAGCTGCTGGACTTCATAGAAAGCGGCGAGCGTCCGTTGCAGCGATGAGCATGGGGAACCGCCCGGGGAACGGGGAGCTGGCGGCAGCAAGTGCGCCGACCACGGTGCAGCCAACGGCCCTTCCCGCCTCCCTGCTCCCTGTTTCCCGCCGCAAGGTCCGCATCGCGCTGGTCGCGGGCGAAGCGTCCGGCGACGGACTCGGCGCCGGCCTGATCAATGCGCTGCGCGCGCGCTATCCGGACGCCGAATTCGCCGGTATCGGCGGCGATGCCATGCGCAACGCCGGCTGCGAAACCTGGTTCGATGCCAGTGAACTGGCGTTGATGGGCCTGGCCGAGATCCTGCGCCATCTGCCGCGCCTGCTGAAGCTGCGCAAGGCGTTCCGCCAGCGCGTGCTGGACTGGCAGCCGGACGTGTTCATCGGCATCGATGCGCCGGACTTCAACCTGGCCGTGGAGAAGTGGCTCAAGCAACGCGGCATCCGCACCGTGCACTACGTCAGCCCGTCGGTCTGGGCATGGCGCGAGAAGCGCGCCGAGAAGATCGGCGCCAGCGCCGACCTGGTGCTGTGCCTGTTCCCGATGGAGCCGCCGATCTATGCCCGGCACGGCATCGACGCGCGCTTCGTCGGCCATCCCATGGCCGATGACATCCCGCTGCAGAGCGACCGCCTGCAGGCACGCCAGGCACTGGACATCCCCGCGCAGGCACCGGTGCTTGCGGTGCTGCCCGGCAGCCGGCTGGGCGAGGTCAGCCGTCTCGGCCCGCCGTTCTTCGCCGCCGCCTGGCAGCTGTGCGAGGACCGGCATGACCTGCACCTGGTGGTGCCGGCCGCCAATGCCAAATGCAAGGCGATGCTGGTCGAGCAGATCCGCGCCGCGGCGCTGCCCAGCGCGCGCGTGCACCTGCTCGATGGCCGCGCCCGCGAGGCCATGACCGCCGCCGACGTGGTGATGCTGGCCTCCGGCACCGCCACGCTGGAAACCATGCTGGTCAAGCGACCGATGGTGGTCGGCTACCGGGTGTCCGAGCTGACCTACCGCATCGTCAGCAGCCTGGGGCTGATCAAGGTCAACCGCTATGCACTGCCCAACGTGCTGGCCGGCAAGGACCTGGCACCGGAGCTGATCCAGCACGACTGCACGCCCGACAACCTGGCCGGCGCCGTGCGTGACTGGTTCGACAATCCGGCCCGCGTGGCCGGACTGCAGGACGACTACCTGCGCCTGCACCAGCAACTGCGCCAGGACGCTTCCGCCCGCGCCGCCGATGCGGTGGCCGGCCTGCTGGATGCACCGGCCCGGCAAGCCCAGCCGTGAACGCCCGCCGTGTTCCTGCCAGGACAGCGGACCTTTCGCTGTCCCTGTTCGACGATGCCGCGCTGGCGCAACGCCAGGGCCCGCGCCTGGTCGCCGGCGTGGACGAAGCCGGCCGCGGCCCGCTGGCCGGCCCGGTGGCCGTCGCCGCGGTGGTGTTCGACCCGGCACGCCCGCGCATCAACGGACTGGACGACTCCAAGGCCCTGACCGCCGGCAAGCGCGAACTGCTGTACGACCGCATCGTCGAGCGCGCCCTGGCCTATTCGATCATCTTCGTCGACGTGGCCGAGATCGACAGCCTGAACATCTTCCAGGCCACCATGCAGGGCATGCGCCGCGCGGTGGAAGGCGTCGGCCACGTGGCCCAGTTCGCGCGCATCGACGGCAACAAGATCCCCAAGGGGCTGCCCTGCCCGGCCGAAGCGCTGGTCGGCGGCGACGCCATCGACCGCGCGATCATGGCCGCCTCGATCCTGGCCAAGGTCAGCCGCGACCGCTACATGCTGGAGCTGCACCAGCGACACCCTGAATACGGCTTCGACCAGCACAAGGGCTACGGCACGCCGTTCCACCTGGCCGCGTTGAAAGCCCACGGGCCCTGCGCCGAACACCGAAGGTCGTTCGCGCCGGTCCGGGACGCCCTCGGCTAGCGCCGGAGGGCTGCGCAAGGCGGCGACGGCAGGACAACGGCGCAACCTGGCCGCGCTCCTGCTCCTGGCCTTCGTTCCTGCAAGGGGGAGCGAAACCGTGCCGGCAGCCGCCCCGCCCCCTGTTCACCCCTGAGCCCTTGTTCCCCCGTTCCCCCGTCGCTACCCTGCTTCGGCACACTTCTGGCCCGGCATGTCTACTTCTTCCCGATTCGTCCATCTCCACGTCCACACCGAGTTCTCGATGGTGGACTCCACCATCCGCGTGCCGGCCAAGCCGGACCAGGCGGACCCGAAGAAGGCCAAGCAGGCCAACATCCTCAGCCGTTCGGTGGAGATGCAGGCCCCCGCGCTGGCCGTCACCGACTTGAACAACATGTTCGCGCTGGTGAAGTTCTACAAGGCCGCCGAAGGCGTGGGCATCAAGCCGATCGCCGGTGCCGACCTGCTGATCGCCGAGGAGAACCAGGACCCGTGGCGGATGACGCTGCTGTGCCGTGACCGCGAGGGCTACCTGAGCCTGTCGCGGTTGCTCACCCGCGCCTGGATGGAAGGCCACCGCAACGAAGGCGGCGTGGCGGTGCACCCGCAATGGCTCAAGGACGGCGGCCAGCACCTGTTCGCGTTGGCCGGCCGCCACAGCCTGGCCGGCCGCCTGGCCGCCGAAGGCCGCCACGACCTGGCCGAGCAGCAGCTGGCCGATTGGCAGCGCGTGTTCGGCGACGGCCTGCACCTGGAGCTGACCCGCACCCAGCGCGAGGGCGAGGAAGCCTTCAACCAGTTCGCGCTGATGGCCGCCGGCCAGCGTGGCCTGCCGGTGGTCGCCACCAATGACGTGCGCTTCCTGTCGCCGGAGGATTTCGACGCGCACGAAGCGCGCGTGTGCATCTCCACCGGGCGCGTGCTCGATGACCCCAAGCGTCCGCGCGAGTACAGCCGCGAGCAGTACCTGAAGACGCCCGAGCAGATGTGCGAGCTGTTCGCCGACATCCCCGACGCGATCGACAACACGCTGGCGCTGGCGCAGCGCTGCAACGTGGAGATGCGGTTGGGCACCTACTTCCTGCCCAATTACCCGGTGCCCGACGACGAGACCCTGGATACCTGGATCCAGAAGATGTCGCGCGACGGCCTCACCGAGCGCCTGGAGAAGAACCCGCTGGCGCCGGGCATGAGCCGCGAGGACTACTTCGAGCGGCTCGAGTTCGAGCTCAACACCATCATCAAGATGGGGTTCCCGGGCTACTTCCTGATCGTTGCCGACTTCATCCAGTGGGGCAAGAACCAGGGCATCCCGATCGGTCCGGGCCGTGGCTCGGGTGCCGGCTCGCTGGTGGCCTGGGCGCTGAAGATCACCGACCTGGACCCGCTGCCGTACAACCTGCTGTTCGAGCGCTTCCTCAACCCCGAACGCGTGTCGATGCCCGACTTCGACATCGACTTCTGCATGGACCGCCGCGACGAGGTGATCGACTACGTCGCGCGCAAGTACGGCCGCGAGCGCGTCAGCCAGATCATCACCTACGGCACCATGGCGGCCAAGGCGGTGGTGCGCGATACCGGCCGCGTGCTGGGCTTCCCGTACGGCCTGGTCGACGGCGTGTCCAAGCTGATCCCCAACATCCTGGGTATCCACCTGAAGGATGCGCTGGGCAAGGGCAAGGAAGGCGTGGATTCGGAAATGGCCTCGGCCGAGCTGATCCAGCGCTACGAGACCGAGGACGACGTCCGCGACCTGATCGATCTGGCGCTGCAGCTGGAAGACCTCACCCGCAACGCCGGCAAGCACGCCGGTGGCGTGGTGATCGGCCCCGAGCCGCTGAGCGAGTTCTGCCCGCTGTACGCCGAACACGACGAAGGCGGCATCGGCAAGAACCCGGTCACCCAGTTCGACAAGAACGACGTGGAAGAAGTGGGCCTGGTGAAGTTCGACTTCCTCGGCCTGCGCACGCTGACCATCATCGATTGGGCGGTGAAGGCGATCAACAAGCGCCACGAGCGCGCCGGCATCCCGCCGGTGGACATCACCCAGATCCCGCTCGACGACGCCCCGACCTACAAGGACATCTTCGCCAACGGCAACACCGGCGCGGTGTTCCAGTTCGAATCCTCGGGCATGCGCCGCCTGCTGAAGGACGCGCGCCCGGACCGCTTCGAAGACCTGATCGCGCTGGTGTCGCTGTACCGCCCCGGCCCGATGGACCTGATTCCGTCCTTCAACGCGCGCAAGCACGGCCAGGAAGAAATCATCTATCCCGACCCGCGCACCGAAGCCATCCTCAAGGACACCTACGGCATCATGGTGTACCAGGAGCAGGTGATGCAGATGGCGCAGATCGTCGGCGGCTACTCGCTGGGCGGCGCCGACCTCCTGCGCCGCGCGATGGGCAAGAAGGTGCCGGCGGAAATGGCCAAGCACCGCGAGATCTTCCGCGAGGGTGCGGCCAAGGGCGGCGTGGACGGCCCCAAGGCCGATGAAATCTTCGACCTGATGGAGAAGTTCGCCGGCTACGGCTTCAACAAGTCGCACGCCGCGGCCTATGCCTTGGTCAGCTACCAGACCGCGTGGCTCAAGCGTCATTACCCGGCCGAGTTCATGGCGGCCACGCTGTCCTCGGACATGGACAACACCGACAAGGTGGTCGGCTTCCTGGCCGAGGTGCGCAACCTCAACCTGACCGTGCTGCCGCCGCGCGTGAACGACTCGGCCTACATGTTCGAGGCCGCCAACGCCGACACCATCCGCTACGGGCTGGGTGCGATCAAGGGCGTCGGCCAGGGGGCCTGCGAGGCCGTGGTGGACGAGCGCCTGCGCAGCGGCGAGTACGTTTCGCTGCTGGACTTCTGCACCCGCGTAGAGTCCGGCAAGCTCAACCGCCGCACGCTGGAAGCGATGATCAACTGCGGCGCGCTTGACGGGCTGGGCAAGAACCGCGCCACGCTGATGCTGCAGTTGCCGGAAGTGCTCAAGGCCACCGACCAGATGGCGCGCGAGAAGGCCTCCGGGCAGAACTCGCTGTTCGGCGCGCCGGACCCGGTCAGCACCGCCAACCAGCTGGACCTGCCCGAAAGCAAGGAATGGCCGCTGGCGCAGTTGCTCGGCGGCGAGCGCGAGACGCTGGGCTTCTACCTCAGTGGCCACCCGTTCGACCCCTACGCCGAGGACGTCAAGGAACTGGTCGGCACCGACCTGGGCGGCCTGGACAAGATGGTCACCCCGGCGTTGCCGTCCAAGGACGGCGAAAAGCGCGCCTGGCGGCAGGAGGCGCAGGTGATCCTGGCCGGCATGGTCATCGGCGTACGCCGCAAGGGCGACAGCCAGGTGTTCGTGACGCTGGAGGACGGCAAGGGCCGGGTCGAGTGCAGCGCCTTCTCCGACGGCCTGGCCGAATTCGGGCACCTGATGACCAAGGACCGCATCCTGGTGGTCAAGGGCGGCCTGCGCGAGGACGAATTCAACGGCGGCTATGCCCTGCGCATCCGCCAGTGCTGGGACTATGAGCAGCTCAGCGCCGACCATGCCACCGGCATGTTCCTGCGCGTGGATGGCCGCGGCGGCCCGATCTGGCAGCGCATCGACGCCCTGCTGGCCGGCAGCCGGCCCGGCCGCACCCCGCTACGCCTGGACCTGCTGCTCAACGGCAAGCCCAACGGCAGCGTGGCCGGCATGCTCGACCTGGGCGGCCAGGGGGCGGTGCGGGTCAGCCCGCAGCTGCTGGACACCCTGCGCGAGGACCCGGCCGTGCGCCGGGTCAAGGTCAAGTACAGCCCGCCCTGGGCGAACTGAACCGGACGGACGCGTACGGGTTCATTCGACGCGTTCGGCTACACTTCCCCCCTTTAATTCATGACGGTTTCCGATGAATCCGAACTACCTCGACTTCGAGCAACCCATCGCTGATCTGGAAACCAAGATCAAGGACCTGCGCAGCGCCAGCGCCGGGCCGGCGGTCAATGTCGATGCAGAGGTGAAGGCGCTGGAAGACAAGCTGCGCCTGCGTACCGCACAGATCTTCCGCAACCTGACCCCCTGGCAGGTGCTGCAGGTGGCCCGCCACCCGTCGCGCCCGTACCCGCTGGACTACATCCGCATCTTCTGCGACGAGTTCCAGGAACTGGCCGGCGACCGCGCCTTCGCCGATGACAAGGCCATCGTCGGCGGCCTGGCCCGCATCGGCGGCCGCGCAGTGATGCTGATCGGCCACCAGAAGGGCCGCGACACCAAGGAAAAGGTCAAGCGCAACTTCGGCATGCCCAAGCCGGAGGGCTACCGCAAGGCGCTGCGCCTGATGAAGATGGCCGAGCGCTTCAAGCTGCCGGTGCTGACCCTGATCGACACCGCCGGCGCATGGCCGGGCATCGACGCCGAAGAGCGCGGCCAGTCCGAGGCCATCGCCCGCAACCTGATGGAAATGGCGGAGCTGAAGGTGCCGGTGATCTGCACCGTGATCGGTGAAGGCGGCTCCGGCGGCGCGCTGGCACTGGGCGTGGGCGACCGCACCCTGATGCTGGAGTACAGCGTGTACTCGACCATCAGCCCGGAAGGCTGTGCCTCGATCCTGTGGAAGGACGCCAGCAAGGCCAAGGACGCCGCCGAGCAGCTGGGCATGACCGCCCCGCGCCTGAAGAGCCTGGGCCTGGTCGACAAGGTGATCCGCGAGCCGATCGGCGGTGCCCACCGCAACCCGAAGCAGATGGGCACCCGCCTGAAAGCCGTGCTGCTCAATGAACTGGACGCGCTGGACAAGCTGAGCGTGGAAGCATTGCTGGAGCAGCGCTACAAACGCCTGCGCAGCTACGGTGCCTACGAGGCCGCCTGAGCCAACACCGACACGGGGACACAGGGATGAGCCCGATCATTCTGCTTTCGCTGGTATTGCAGGTTGCCTGCTGCGTGCACGTCGTGCGCAACGGGCGGCCGCTGTACTGGATCGTCATCATCCTGATGTTCTCGTACCTGGCGGTGCTGATCTATTTCATCGCCGAGATCCTGCCGGGGTTGCGCAACAACCCCAGCGCGCGGCGCGGCCTGCGCCAGATGCGTGACCAGCTTGATCCGTCCCGTGGCAAGCGCCAGGCCGACCAGCGCCTGCGCGTGTCCGACACCGCCGAGAACCGCCGGCAACTGGCGCAGCAGCACCTGGACCATGGCGAGTACGCCGAGGCCGCCACGCTGTTCGAAAGCGCCCTGCGTGGCATCCACCGCGAAGACCCCGACCTGATGCTGGGCCTGGCCAAGGCCCAGTACGGGCTCGGCCAGGCAGCGCAGGCCCGGCAGACACTGGACGCGCTGATCGCCGCCAATCCCTCCTTCCGCTCGCAGGAAGGTCACCTGCTGTATGCCCGCGCCGTGGAGGACAGCGGCGATGTCGATGCCGCTCTGCACGAGTACGAGGCCATGGTCGACGGCTTCGCCGGCGAGGAAGCACGCCTGCGCTATGCCCTGCTGCTCAAGCGCGCCGGCCGCCCCGACGAGGCGACCGTACAGCTGCGCAAGCTGCTGGATCGTGCCGAGCTCTCACCGAAGTACTACCAGCGCGCCCAGCGCGAATGGACCGACCTGGCCCGCAAGGAACTGCGCCAGCTCACCGCGTAGCAGCGGCCTCGGCCGCGAAGCAGGGAACCCCTCCCCTCGCAGGAATGCCCGCCATGGCAGCCCACTGGCTGGCGGTTTTCATGCGCGCGGACGCCTCAATGGCATCGCGGGTACAAGAAAGGCCGGCATTGCCGGCCTTTCTGCTTGATACCCGCCGCGTATCAGAACGGCTTGGCGATCACCAAGTACACGATGGCGATGAACAGCACCAGCGGCAGTTCGTTGAACCAGCGCAGCGCGCGCGAGGACGGCAGCCCCCTGCCCTTGGCCACGCCCTTCAACCAGCGACCGGTCACGGTGTAATAGACCATCAGCAGCACCACCAGCCCGAGCTTGGCGTGCAACCAGCCCGCCCCCCCGGGAGCCACCATGGTCGGGAAGTCCGGCAGCACCTTGTAGCCCAGCCACAACACCAGCCCCAGCAGGAAAGCGATGCCGAACATCATGTGGCCGAAGCGATACAGGCGCATGCCCATCAACTGCAGGCGCTGCTGCACGGGCGCCTGCCCGGCGGTCTCGGTCAGGTTGACCAGGATCCGCGGCAGGTAGAACACCGCCGCCATCCATGCCACCACGAAAACAAGGTGGAAGGTCTTGACCCAAAAATAGGACTGCATGCACTGGCTCCAGCGGCGGCGTAGGATGTGCGCCATTTTCGCCCATCCGCACAAGACACGCACATGCAGGAAAAACAGTACGACGCCGCCTACTTCCAGCGTTGGTACCGCCGTGGCGATATCGGCGGCGCCGCGCGCCTGGCGCGCAAGGTGCAACTGGCGGTGGCCAGCGCCGAGTACTACCTGGAACGGCCGATCCGCAGCGTGCTGGACATCGGCGCCGGTGAAGGCGCCTGGCGCGCGCCCCTGCTCAAGCTGCGCCCGAAGCTGCAGTACATGGGCTTTGACGGCAGCGAGTACGCGGTGCGCCGGTTCGGCCGCACCCGCAACCTGCACCTGGCGCGTTTCGGCGACTTCCAGTGGCTGCGCCCATGCGCGCCGGTGGACCTGCTGGTCTGCTCGGACGTGATGCACTACGTGCCCAGCCGCGAGCTCAAGGCCGGGCTGGAAGGCCTGGCCGAGCTGTGCGGCGGGGTCGCCTTCCTGGAAACCTTCGCCGCCGAGGACGACTTCCACGGCGACCATGACGGTTTCCAGAAGCGCCCGGCGCGCTGGTACCGGCGGCAGCTGCAGGAGGCCGGCTTCCGCGCGGTGGGCTCGCACTGTTGGCTCGGCCCCGCATTCAGCGACGACGTCGCCGCGCTCGAAAGCCCCCGCTGAGCCAGTCCGGCCGGCCTTAACGCCATCGCTGCCAGACTGGAGTATGCTGCGCAGCACCATATGACCATACATATTTGGACGTCATGCTTTATCAACTGCATGAATTGACCCGCAACCTGCTTGCCCCGTGGGTCCACCAGGCCCAGGCCAACGCGGCGTTCTTCAACAACGGCGGGCACTGGTGGTCGTCCATGCCCGGCGCCGACCGCCTGGCCGCGATGAACGAGTTGTTCCATCGCCTCGGCAAGGATTACGAAAAGCCGGAATGGGGCATCCACGAGCTGGAGCTGGACGGCGAGATCGTACCGATCGCCCAGCTCACCGAGGTCGAGAAGCCGTTCTGCAAGCTGCTGCGCTTCAAGCGCCACAGCAACGAGACGTCCAAGGTCGAAGCCCTGCTGGCCCAGCCGATCGTGCTGGTGGTGGCGCCCTTGTCAGGCCACCACGCCACCCTGCTGCGCGACACCGTGCGCACGCTGCTGCGTGACCACCGCGTCTACGTCACCGACTGGGTGGATGCGCGCATGGTGCCGGTCGAACAGGGCGAGTTCGGCCTGGACGACTACATCGAGTACGTGCAGGAATTCATCCGCCACCTCGGCGCCGACAACGTGCACGTGGTCAGCGTGTGCCAGCCGACCGTGCCGGTGCTGGCGGCGGTGTCGCTGATGGCCAGCCGTGGCGAAACCACGCCGCGTTCGCTGGTGATGATGGGCGGCCCGATCGATGCCCGCCACAGCCCCACCGCGGTCAACAACCTGGCCACGCGCAACCCGTTGTCGTGGTTCGAGAACAACGTCATCCACACCGTGCCTGCCCCGTACCCGGGCCAGGGCCGCCGGGTCTACCCGGGCTTCCTGCAGCACGCCGGTTTCGTCGCCATGAACCCCAGCCGGCACCTGATGTCGCACTGGGATTTCTACACCGACCTGGTCAAGGGCGACCTGGACGACGCCAACGCGCACCGTCACTTCTACGACGAGTACAACGCGGTGCTGGACATGCCGGCACAGTTCTACCTGGACACCATCCGCGTGGTGTTCCAGGAGTTCCTGCTGCCGCGCGGTGAATGGTACGTACGCGGTGAGCGCGTGGACCCGTCGGCGATCCGCGACACCGCGCTGCTGAGCATCGAGGGCGAGCTGGACGACATCGCCGGCCTGGGCCAGACCGAAGCGGCGCAGGCACTGTGCACCGGCATCCCGGCGTCGCGCCGCAACCACTTCATCGTCGAGGGTGCCGGCCATTACGGCATCTTCAGTGGTCGCCGCTGGCGCGAAGTGGTCTACCCGAAGATGCGCGACTTCTTCAGCGCGCAGTCGCAGCCGGCCGCGGCGAAGAAGAGCCGCAAGGCAGCGGCGAGCAACGTCACGCCACTGCGCCGTCGCGCGCAGCGCTGAGTACATTTGGACCTTTGTAGCCCCTCTCCGGCCTGCGGGAGAGGGGTTGGGGTGAGGGCAGATCGAAACGATGGCAATGCGCTTGGCAGCGTACTGCCCAAAACCCGCTGTCAGGGCCAAGGCAGAAGCCTCAAATGCTCAAGTGCTCAGAATCCCCTCATCCGCCCCTAGCGGGGCCCCTTCTCCCGCTCGCGGGAGAAGGGATGCAATCAGCGCCTGCCTCATTCAATACAAAGGCCCCGGCAATCACCGGGGCCTTCTGCGTTTACGACACGGCCTTCAACCCGACCACGCCGGCCACGATCACGCCCAGGCTCAAAAGGCGCGCGGTGCTGCGCGACTCACCGAAGAACAGCATGTTCACCAGCACCGCCGCCGCGGTACCCAGGCCGATCCATACCGCATAGGCCACGCTCAGCTGCAGGTAGCGGAACGACTGGTACAGCAGCACGAACGAGGCACCGAAGCCGCCGAAGAACAGCAGCGCATTGAGCGCATTCCTGCGCTGGCTGTAACGCTTCAGGCCAACCACGCCCAGCGTTTCCATCAGCGCGGCGATCACCACCAGGAACCAACCCATCTCAACCGTCCTTGCCGGTCGCACCGGCAGTTTCTGCTTCCTTGCCATCGGCCAGCTTGAGCGCGATCACGCCCGCCACCAGCAGCGCCATGAAGGCACCCTTGGCGACGCTGAAGCTGCCACCGAACAGGAAGATGTCCATCAATGCGGCGCCCACCGTACCCACTGCCGCGAACACCGCGTACACGGTGCCGGTCGGCAAGGTTTCGCAGGCGCGGGCCAGCCATTGGAAGTCGACCAGGATGACCGCGATGATCGGTATCCAGTGCCACCAGGCCGAGGCCACGTTGAACCCATACACCCAGACCAGCTCGAACACGCAGGTCAGGGCAACAAACAGCCAGCCTTTCCCGGCCATGTCGTTCTCCTTGCTTCTCGTTGTTGTGTGCGGTGCGCATCGGCACCGCCGTGATCAGACCGCCGGCGCGCGCCCCAGCCCGGCGCCGATGAAACGCTCCAGTTCGGCCAGATGCGCCCGCGCCTCGTCGGCCGACGTATCGGCATACAGGTGCACCTGCTCGGCGGCGGCCTCAATGGCACCGACCAGCACCCGCGCGGCATGCCGCGGCTGCACGCCGGCGGCGATCGCACCGTCCGCGCGTGCCTGTTCCAGCAGTTGCTGCAGCCACGCATACAGCGGCGCGTAGATCTGCTCCCAACGCCGCATCTGGTCGGTCTGGGTCATGCCGCTGTACAGCAGTGCCACCTCCTGATGCTGCGCGCCGACCTCGGTGAAGATCACCGCCGCCAACCGGTCCAGCTGCGCGCCGGCCGGCAGGCCATCGAGCTGCGCATGCAATCGCGCCAGCAGCTGGGTCAGCACGCGCTCGGCGATGCCGCCCATCACCGCCAACCGCGACGGGAAGTACAGGTAGTACGTGCCCTGGGCGATGCCGGCGCGCTTGACGATGTCCGATACCGTTGCCTTTTCGACGCCCTTTTCGGCGAACACGGCGATGGCGGCGTCGATGATGGCGGCGCGCTTGTCCATGGCGAACCCAACTGACTGACTGTCAGTCATTTTAGGGATCCGCTCCGCAAGGTCAACCCGGACCCGCGCCGGGGCTGAACCACGATTTAGAAAGACCCCTTGCCCGCGTTCCGGAAGGAACACCCGGCCCCACCAGACAAGATCGCTTGCCAGCGGCCGGCGCGGCCCCTAACATGCGCGCCGTCGTCCCGGTTCTCGTGGCGACCGTAAGCGTTCACGTCAACCAACGCGCCCATCAACTCCGGCCCTGCCGGGGCTGTTTGCCCGCTCGCGGGCGATAGGCGCCTTTGCTTGACCGGATCCTGGAGATCGCTCTTGAACGCTTCACACAAACCCACCATTTTCCTCGGCATTCCCAAGCTTCCCGTGCGTTACGGCGCCCTGGTCATGCCGTTGCTGCTGTCCCTGCTGATGACCAGCATCGTGTCGTTGATCAGCACCCTGAAAAGCATCGGCCTGTCGCCGCAGCTCACGTCCAAGTGGCTGGGCGCCTGGGGCGTTTCCTGGCTGATCGCCTTCCCCGTGCTGTTGTTGCTCCTGCCGGTGGTACGCCGGGCGACCGCCGCATTGGTGCGCTCGCCCTGAGCATCCGCGCAGGGCTCCACCGTCATGCCACAAACGAACGGGACGCCAAGGGCGCCCCGTTCGTTTGTTCCTGCTGGCATGTGGCTTACAGGCGCACCAGCAGATGCTTGGCCATCGCGCCATGCAGCTTGCCGATGCCCCGTGCCAGGTGCAGCGTGCCGAACAGCAGCAATGCACCCACCGCCACCGATACCGGCCACACCCAGAAGGCGGTGGCCACGTTCACGCCGTCGATCCAGATGCCGGCCGGATGGTCGAACAACAGGTCCCCCAGCGGCGCGAACATCAGTGCCAACGACAGCGACAACAAGGTCGTCGCAATGGTGAAGTAGGCCACGCCCAAGGGCAGCATCAGCAGGAAGTACAGCATCGTCAGCCAGGTGCGCCCGTCGGCGAACATCGCCCCGATGCGCGCCAGCCAGCCTTGGCTCTTGTCCGTGTAGGCTGGGCGACGCGGCATGCGCACCCCGAGCATGGTCTCGATGATGCGGCCCTCCACCAGCGACAGCACCCGCACCGACCCCAGGAACAGCAGCAGGATCGGGATGCCGATGATCAGGATCAGCAGCGATACCGACAGCGACAGGCCGGTCACCACCCAGGTGAAGAAGAACGTGCCGGTGGCCAGCGACAGCAGCATGTAGAACAGCGCGCCGTAGGTATGCGGGTCGAGCACGACGCCGAAGAAGCGCGCCACCAGCGACCGCTGCGGCGCGGCGGCCGGCGGTGGCGACGCCGGCCCGGCCGGGGCGGCCGCTGCGGCGGCCACCGCCGCCGGCGTGATCCGCATGCCCGGCGCACGCAGCGCGCGGTTCACCGTCACTTCGGTCTCGCGGTAGATCTCGGCCACTTCCTCCGGCGCGCCGTAGCTGCCGGCGACACCGGCAATGACCTCCGCCTCGGTCTTGCCGGCCTGCTCTGCCAGTTCCGAGCGCAGGTACTCCTCCGCGTCGTACAGCGCGTCCTGGATCATCGCCGGATCGGCACCGGCCAGCGCCGCGCGCAGTTGCTCCAGGTACTCGGGGATGGTGGTGGGAAGCGGCCTTGCGTGGTTGTCAGCGTTCATCAGTGGATTCCCTCCAGTACGTACTGCAAAGAGTTGCGAGTGGCATCCCAGGCGGCGATCCACTGCCGCAGCGCGGCGCGGCCGTCATCGTTGATACGGTAGTAACGTCGCGGCGGCCCGGACACCGAGGGCTCGACATGGCTTTCCAACAGCCCGGCACCTTCCAGGTTGCGCAGCACCGGGTACAGGGCGCTCTGCTTGCCACTGAGCACGCCCTCCCCGACGCGCTCCAGCTCCTTGGCGATCAGGTAGCCGTACAGCGGCTCCGAAGCCTTGGCCAACACCGCCAGCAGCGCCAGCGAGACCGTGCCGGAGCTCAGTTCCTTCTGGAACTTGCGTAGCTGGGCATCCAGGTCACTCATCGCCCCACTCCTTCCAACTAGCCTGAAGCGAATACTAGTGTTGAGTTCGGTATAGCGAATGTGCCGGTAGTCATCCCACCTTGCGTAATGCCGCTGGCCGGCGGCGCGGGCAATCGCGCAGAATCGGCCCACACCCAATCCGGAATGCGCCCGATGACGCTTCGCCCCTCGCTGTTGGCCCTGGCCCTGATGTTGTCCCCGCTGCCGCTGCTGGCCGCCGATGCCCCCGCCAAGTACCGCAGCGCGCAGGAGATCATCGACGCCTCGCCTGCCAGCGACTGGCACACCCCGGCCGCGGAGAACCTGCTGTACATGAACCTGGCCGGTGGCCGGGTCATCATCGAACTGGCGCCGGCGTTCGCCCCGGAACATGCCGGCAACATCCGCACCCTGGCACGCGAGCATTTCTGGGACGGGCTCAGCATCTACCGTTCGCAGGACAACTTCGTGGTCCAGTTCGGCGATGCCGATGCCGACGACACCGCCAAGGCCAAGTCGATGGGCAGCGCCAAGCCGCACCTGCCGGCCGAGTTCCAGCGCCCGGCGCAGGGGTTGGCGTTGACCGCCCTGCCCGACCGCGACGGCTGGGCAGCGAAGACCGGCTTCGTCGGTGACTTCGCGGTCGGCAGCGATGGCGAGAAGGCATGGCTGGCCCATTGCTATGGTGCGCTGGGTGCCGGCCGCAACAATGACGAGGACAGCAGCGTCGGCGCGGAACTGTACGTGGTCACCGGGCAATCGCCGCGCCAGCTGGACCGCAACATCACCGTGGTCGGGCGCGTGCTCAAGGGCATGGAGCTGTTGAGCACCATCACCCGCGGCCCGGATCCGATGGGCTTCTACGAGAATGCCGCCGAGCGCACGCCGATCATCTCGATCCAGCTGGCCAGCGAGCTTCCGGCCAACCAGCGCGTGCCACTGCAGGTGCTGCGCACCGATTCCAAAACCTTCGCCGATGCGGTGGAAGCGCGCCGCAACCGCGTGGACGGCTTCTACAAGCGTGCCGCCGGGCACATCGACCTGTGCAACATCCCGCTGCCGGTACGCGTGGGTGCGGCGGTGAAATAAGCGGTCGACCCGGGCGGCAAGGCCTGCCCGAAGTGGATCACGCGGGCCAGCTCCCCCCTGCCCGGTCCTGCCATTTGCGCCGCAAAGGAGAGGACCGGGCACAAGGCGCCCCGCCGCCCTGCATCCACGCTTGACAGCACGGCGCGCCCGTGCAATTAATCATTTAACGAATTAGTTAAGTGATTACCCATGGCTGCCGACCAGATCTTTGAAGCCCTGGCCTCGCGTCCACGCCGCGAGATCCTGGCCTACCTGTCCGCGCAGGAACTCACCGCCGGCGAGATCGGCCAGCGCTTCGACATGAGCGCACCGGCCATCTCCCGCCACCTGTCGGTGCTGGCTGCCGCCGGGTTGGTCACCAGCGAGCGCCGCGGCCAGTTTGTCTATTACCGGCTGACTCCGGACAACATGGTCAACACCCTCAGCAGGTTCGCCTTCGAGGTCTGCCCCACGGCCGGCCCGCTGCAACGCGAATCGCGCCGCAAGGCCAAGGCCAAACCCGCTACCTGATCGCCATCGAGGCACGCCATGGAACGCACCCGCACGACCCGCGACCGCAGTTTTCCCCGTGTCTCGATTGCCGCCGCCGATGGAAGGCGGGCGGTGGAAGTCACCCTGCTCAGCCAGCTTGATCCTGGTGCCGGCGATGCGCTGGCCCTGCGTGCCGGCCAGCGCCAGCAGCATCACCCGCAGTTCAACGATGCGCTCGATGAGCCATCGGTACGCCTGTCCGCACCCGACTTCGCGGCACACGATCCCGCCTCGCTGTACACCTTTTCGGTCGGCAGCGCCGGCCATCCGTTCCATCGGCACGCCGGCCCGCGCCTGTTCACCGCAGTCAGCGGCAGCGGCGGCGCACGGCTGCGATTCATCCCGGCCACGTCATCGGCCGAGGCCGGTGCGCTGGAAGGCCTGCGCCACGTCGAGATTCCCGCCGACTGCCTGTTCACCGTACGCATGGCGGCACGCACTTGGCACCAGTTCCAGCCCCTGCACGGCAACGGGCAGCACCCGGCCTTGTTCGCGGTGTCGTGCCACCCGGACGAAACCGCCGGTGAGCTGGACCCGGCCACGCGCGCACAGGTCGGTCGCGGCGAAGCGGACCTGGCCAGCCTGACCGAACTGCTGCCGCCGACGCTGCTGCAGGCGCTGTCGCAGCTCGACCCGGCCAAGGCGCCGGTCCCGACCACCACACTGGGCTTCACCCACGCGATGGACACGTCCTGGTGCATCGGCCTGTGTGCGCACCTGCGTCGGCATGTCGGCCGGGCGCGCCAGACGCTCGCCCGCCTGTGCCGGCTGCATGGGATTGTCGGCCAGGACCTGCCCGCGCTGCGCACGTGCACACTGCCTGCCCTGCCCGCACGCTCCCTGCTCGCCGCGCAATTGCACGGTCATCACCACCAGGACAGCGTGCAGATCCGCATCGACACCCGCTGGCTCGGGCGGCAGTCGCCGGAACACCTGCTGGTACGCCTGCTGGAGGCCTTCATCGAACAGCCCGCCGCGCCGGTTAGCGGCCTGATGCGGTTCCGCAACCTGCTGGTCAAGCCGCTGGGGTTGCGCACGTCCACGCTGGGCTGCCCGGTGTCGTCGCTGCTCAACGATTCGACGGCACAGCGCTTCGCGCAACGCTTCCCGGTGCTGGACGCCCAGGTCGACGCGGAGCACGCGCAGGTGCTGCTGGGGGCCGACGATCGCCACCTTGGGTTCCGCAGCGGTGTCTCGGTACAGCGCGACGGCGATGGCATGCTGTTCACGCTGTCCACGCGGGTGCGCTGCCGCAACCTGTTCGGCCGCGCCTACATGGGGGTGGTGGACCCGGTGCATCGGCACTACATCGCACCGCGGATGCTGCAGTCGGCGGTGGCTGCGCTGGTACGCGCGGAAGAACGGGAGATGGCGCCGGCCGGCGCAGCCTGAGCCGCCGCATCGTTCAGGCGATGGAACGATCCGGCCACCGGCCCGACCTACCGGCCGGTACCTCCAGCAGCTAACGTAGGCCCATCCCTACTACCGGAGCAGCTGCCATGGCACACGTCACCATCGAATCCACCGATACCGATTACGCGCATGCCATCAGCAATGGCAAGCACCAGTTGATCGCCGATGAACCGCCAAGCCTGGGCGGACAGGGGGCCGGCATGGCGCCGTTCGACCTGTACCTGGCCTCGTTGGCCTCATGCACGGCGATTACCTTGCGCATGTATGCACAGAAGAAAGGCTGGGACCTGGGCAAGTTCAGCGCCGAGCTGACCTCCAGCCGCGACGAAGCCGGTAAGCTGCAGGTGCATCGCGTGCTGTCGGCCACCGGCCCGCTGAGCGATGCGCAATGGGAACGCCTGCTGGACGTGGTCCAGCGCACGCCGGTGACCCTGGTGATGCGCGAGGGCGCCACCATCACCAGCGAACGCCGCAGCTGAAGAGGAACTACACGCATGTATACGATCGTCGTGCTCTGGGACAACGACAACGCCGAAGTCACCCAATGGGAAGATGCCCCGATGGTGACCACCTGGAAGGACCGCGAGATCTCGCTGCGTGCAGGCCCGCGTGAGCGGGTGGACGAACACGGCACGGTCAGCCAGGTGGCGGTCTACCTGCCCGACGAGCTGAACGAGGAAGAGTTCCAGGAGCTGTTCGCCGTGCACGAGAAGCAGGTACCGGAACTGCACCTGCACGGATGACCGGACCGCCTCCTACGGTTGAATGAACAACGGCGCCTTTCGGCGCCGTTGTCGTTCAGCCCTTCTTCGCGCGGCGCCGGCGCAGCCACACGCGCAGGCACCACAACAGGAAGCCGCCGACGATCAGCAGCGGCAACAGGCCCGCCGCCACGCGGATCATGTAGGCCAGGCTGGTGGTGAAGATCTCGCCGGAATCGCCGAATGCACGGCCGATCTCGCTGCGATTGCGTTGGCTGTTGGTCGACTCGAAATCCAGGGTGACCAACTGGGTGTCGATGCGACGATGCTGTTGCGCGGCGTCGCGGTCGGCCTGCTGCAACCCGGCCTCGATCTCGGACAGCCGCTGCGAGATGGTCAACAGGTCGGCCACCGCCAGGTCACTGCGCTGCTGGTACTGGACCAGGCGCGCATGCTCGTTCTTCAGGCGATCCTGCATCAACCGGGTATCGGCGACCTGCTGGGCCAGGTCCTCGGCCTCGGTGTTGCGGTTGGTGACCTCGCCCTTGTCGGCGGCCAGGGCGATCAGTGGCTCCACGCCCTTGGGGGCGATGCGCACCTTGATCGTCCCGCGCGGCGCGTCGCCGGCCTGCTGCGAGACATTCAACACGGCGCAGTCGCCGAACGTCGCGCTCTGGCAGGCCTCGGCCACCGCCTTCACCCGCGGCGCGATCTCCTTGCCCGGCAGCTGCAGCTGCACGGTGTGTTCATAGGCCAGGAAGGCCCCTTCCGGCGATTGCACCGCCTCGGCCGCCACCGCGCCGGCGCTGGCCATTTCATGCTTGCCGCAGCCGGCCAATGCCAGCAATGCGCCCAACCCGACCGCCCAGCCCATTCCCTGCAGATACTTCATGCGTCCTTGTTCCCCGTGAATTGATCGTGCCGCGCAAGCATAACCACCTGCCTGAATACGAACGCTAAGGAAATGTGCAGGCGCGGTGGCGCCTGCCCCTGCCCGATCCGGCACGGCCCGCCCAACCAACGGCAGGTGCGCCCCGCCCCGCACCCGGCCTATGCTCGGGGTTTCCCAACGCTCCAGGATCAACGATGCGCAAGCACCTGCTCGCCGCCGCCCTGCTCGCCGGCCTGGCCGGTTGCCAGGACGGCCAAGCCCCCACCGCTCCGACCGCCAGCACCGAGCAGGCCGGCCAGAGCCAGGCCGACGCCCAGTTCGCCGAACTGTCGAAGAAGGCGCTGGATACCTGGATGCAGCTGTCCCCGGTCAGCGCCACCCAGATCGGCGACCACCGCTACGACGGCGAGCTCGACGACCTCAGCGCCGACGGGCAGAAGAAGAGCCTGGAAGCCAGCAAGGCCCTGCTCGCCGACCTGGACAAGGTCGACGTCAGCAAGCTCGGCCGCGAGAACCAGGTCGACGCCGCGATCCTGCGCAACCAGTTGCAGTCCGATATCTGGAACAACGAAACCCTGCAGTCCTGGCAGTGGGATCCGCAGGTCTACAACGGCCTGGCCGGCAGTGCCATCTATGGCCTGATGGCCCGCGAGTTCGCGCCGCTGCCCGAGCGCCTGAAGTCGGCTACCGCGCGCATCGAGAAGATCCCGCAGATCTTCGCCGCCGCACGTGCCAACCTGGACCCGGCCCGCGTGCCGAAGATCCACGCCGAGACCGTTGCCAAGCAGAACAAGGGCATCCTCAGCCTGGTCGAGACCTTCATCACGCCCAACATCGGCCAGCTCGAGGCCGCCGACCAGCAGCGCCTGACCGCTGCCATCGACGCCCTCAACAAGGCCGTGGCCGAGCAGCAGGAATGGCTGGACAAGACCCTGGTGCCGAACGCCAAGGGCGATTTCCGCATCGGTGCGGAGAAGTACGACCAGAAGCTGAAGTTCTCGCTCAACTCCTCGCTCTCGCGCGCCGAGATCGGCGAGCGTGCCCGCGCCGAGCTGACCCGCGTGCGCGCGGACATGTACGGCATCGCCCAGCAGGTGCTGAAGGACAAGCCGGGCGCACCGGAAATGCCGGCCAACCCGACCGACGACCAGCAGCAGAAGGCCATCGAGGCCGCACTGGAACTGGCCTATGCCGACAAGCCGGCGCGCGACAAGGTGGTCGACGACGCCAAGGCCTCGCTGGCCCAGTCCACCGAGTTCGTGCGCACGCATGACCTGATGACCCTGCCCGATGCACCGGTGGACATCATCCTGATGCCGGAGTTCCAGCGCGGCGTGGCCGTGGCCTACTGCGACTCGCCCGGCCCGCTGGACAAGAACCTGAAGACCTTCTACGCCGTCTCGCCGATCCCGGACGACTGGAACGACAAGCAGGTTGACTCGTTCCTGCGCGAGTACAACAGCCGCATGATCCACCTGCTGTCGATCCACGAAGGCACGCCGGGCCATTACCTGGAAGGCTGGCACTCGGGCAAGTTCCCGTCCACGCTGCGCGCCGTGCTGCGTTCGGGCCTGTTCGCCGAAGGCTGGGCGGTGTACACCGAGCGCATGATGCAGGAACAGGGCTACCTGGATAACGACCCGCTGTTCCACCTGGTGCAGCTGAAGTTCTACCTGCGCACGATCTCCAACGCCATCCTCGACCAGGGCGTGCACGTGGACAACTGGAGCCGCGAGCAGGCCATGCACCTGATGACCCACGACGCCTTCCAGCAGGAAAGCGAAGCGGCCGGCAAGTGGGTGCGTGCGCAGCTGACCTCGGCACAGCTGCCGACCTACTTCGTCGGTGCGCAGGAGCACTTCGACACCCGCAAGGCGGTGCAGGACAAGCAGGGGGCCAACTTCAACCTGAAGGCCTACCACGACCAGATCCTGTCCTACGGCGCACCGCCGGTGCGTTTCGCCCGCCAGCTGATGCTGGACCAGCCGATCCAGTAAGCACGCGGCCGGCTGTACGTCCCCTGCCAACGCCCGGGTTCTCCCGGGCGTTGGCTTTTCCGGCAGGCGTCCGCACGCACGGACCGCTCGCAGACGGTGGTGTAATGCCTCCCCTGCCCGTCCCGAGGCGTACCGCCATGAACCTTGCCGCCGTCGAGATCAAGGCCTCCGTTCCCACGCGCGAGCTCGTCCGGTCCATGGCGTTCCACAGTATGCTGGGCTTCTAGATCCCGTGGTCTTCCGACGCGCTGGCCTACGTGCGGCACGGTGGCACCCGCTTCCTGCTGCAGCCGTTCTTCGTGGCCGAGCATGCCGGCAATTTCATGATGCACCTGCGGGTGGAAAACGCCGATGACTGGCATCAGCACGTGCGGGAAAGCGGCGTGATCGAGCACTTCCAGACCCGGGTGGGCGAGATTGCCGACCCGCCGTGGGACATGCGCGACTTCACGCTGGTCGATCCAGCCGGCGTGCTGTGGCGCATCGGGCACAACCTCTGAGCCATCACCGGCCATTGCCGATGCACTGGATGGACGGGCATCACGCGCGTAGCATCGCTGCGTCATGACCACGCTCGACACCCGCCTTCCGCCACCGATCGTGCTGTTGCTGTGCGGCCTGCTCGCCTGGCTGTGTGCCCACCAACTGCCGGGCTTCGCCTTTTCCCTGCCGATGCGGGTCACCATCGTCACCGTGACGGCGACCGCCGGGGTACTGCTCAACCTGGTGCCCAAGCTGCTGTTCCAGCGCGCCGGCACCACGGTCAACCCACTACGCCCGCAGCGTACGGCGCACCTGGTGACGCACGGCGTCTACCGCTTCACCCGCAACCCCATGTACCTGGGCCAGGCGCTGGTCCTGCTGGCCGCCTGCCTGTGGCTGCGCAATGCCGTCGCACTCGGGGTGGTCCCTGTCTTCATCGCCTACGTCACGCGCTTCCAGATCCTCCCCGAGGAACGTCATCTGGCACAGCGCTTCGGCCCTGCCTTCGACGCCTTCCGTACCCGCACGCGACGCTGGCTGTAAGGTCCTCACCCCTGAAGGAATGCTGTATGCCCCTCGACCGTGAACAACTGCTGCGCCAGGCGAACGCCGTCCTCGACTGGAACCGCCGGCATCTGAATGCCACCTCGGTGCTGAGCGAAGCGCAGGTTGGCGAATGCTTCGCCGAGCACTTCGTGGTCGAGCCGAATGGGCGCCACTACGCCGCCAGCCGTGCCGACTACCTGGCCTTCCTCAACGGCATGAAGGCCGGCATGGCGGGCATCAACTACGACGTCGACCACGCGCTGGCCGATGGCGATGCCGTCACCCTGTCGATGCGGGCGCACATCGCCTACGGCGACGGCCGCCGCGAACACTTCCGCGCGATGCTGCTGATGCGCTTCGACGCGGATGGCAAGGTCGTGCTGTGGCACGAGGTCTACGTCCCCCTGCCGGCAGCCACCTGACGTCGGCAGTACTGCACAACCCGCATCGCCGTGGTGGCCTCATCCACCACCGCAGGATGAGCCACAACCACCGAGGCACCATGGAAACGATCGATTGGAATGACTTCACCAAGGTCGAACTGCGCGTCGGCCGCATCATTGCCGCCGAACCGTTCGCCGAAGCCCGCAAGCCTGCCTACAAGCTGCAGGTCGACTTCGGCCCGGAACTGGGCGTGCGCAAGTCCAGCGCCCAGATCACCGCCCTGTACGACCCCGCCACGCTGGTTGGCAAGCAAGTGGTGGCGGTGGTCAATTTCCCGCCCAAGCAGATCGGCCCGATCATGTCCGAATGCCTGGTCACCGGCTTCCACGATGCCGAGGGCCGGGTCAGCCTGTGCGTGCCCGAGCACGACGTCCCGCTGGGCACGCGGCTGCTGTGAGGCCGCCGGTGGATCCCGACGGCGCCCTCACGCCGTCGGCCGATACTGTGCGGCAACCACGTACCCACCACTGACCGGCAGAAACCACACATGGGCAAGGGCAGGCTTGAAGCATTCAGTGATGGGGTCCTGGCCATCATCATCACCATCATGGTGCTGGAGGTGAAAACGCCGGAGGGCGGCACCCTGCAGGCCTTGCGCCCGCTGATCCCCACCCTGCTGGCCTACCTGCTCAGCTTCATCTACGTGGGCATCTACTGGAACAACCATCACCACCTGCTGCAGGCCTGCAAGCGCATCTCCGGCAGCGTGCTGTGGGCCAACCTGCACCTGCTGTTCTGGTTGTCGCTGCTGCCGTTCGCCACGCGCTGGATGGATGACTACTACCTGCTGCCGCTGCCTACCGCCGCCTACGGCGGTGTACTGCTGGCCGCGGCCATCGCCTATGCATTCCTGCAACAACGCATCGTTGCCGCCGAAGGCCGGGAGTCGACCCTGCGCGAGGTACTCGGCCGGGACTGGAAGGGAAAACTGTCGCCGCTGCTCTACCTCACCGGCATCGGCGTCAGTTTCGTGCAGGTGCATGTCGCGCAGGCGATCTACGTCGGCGTGGCACTGATGTGGCTGATCCCCGACCGTCGCATCGAGCGCGGGCTGGCCGTCGACCCTCCCGCCCCCTGATCCTGGCCGGCAGGCCCGTGCGATCATGCGCCGACCCGGACACTGGCAGCGGCATGAACGACACCCCCGATGAACTGGAGCAGATCCATCACCGCGCCTATGCCGCGGTGGATGATGGCGCGCTGGAAGACGCCGCACGCGATTTCGGCACCCTGCTCCAGCATCACCCGGACAACCGCTACTACCACTACATGCAGGGGCTGGTGCACAAGTACCTGCTGGACTGGCCCACCTCGCTGCGGCACAACCTGCAGGTCATCGTCCTGAACGAGGAACACGGCCAGGCCGAGCATTGGAACGCGGCCATCGCCGCCACCGCGCTCGGCCGCTGGGACACCGTGCGTGAACTATGGACCGCCTGCGGCATCGCCCTGCCCGGCACCGAAGGCCCGATCGATGGCGACTTCGGCGTGGCCGTGGTTCGCCTGAACCCCTGGCAGGGTGGCGAGACCGTCTTCGTGCGCCGCGTTGATCCGGTGCGCGCACGCGTGCTCAACGTACCGCTGCCGGAAAGCGGCCACCGCTTCGGCGACATCGTGCTGCACGATGGTGCGTCGACCGGCAGCCGCTTCGACGGCGAGCGCGAGGTGCATGTGTTCAACCAGTTGGGCCGGCTGGTGCCGTCGTTGTTCCAGACCTTCGTGGTGTTCGTTCGCGCCGATGGCCAGGACGACCTGGATGCGCTGCTGCGGGCGACCGTGCCCGGCATCGGCCACGCCGAGGACTGGACGCGCAGCATCCGCCACTACTGCCTGCGTTGCAGTTACGGTGCGCCGCATCAGCACGCCGCACAGGAAGACGCCGCGTGGCAGTCCGAGCGCAACCTTGGCATCGCCGCGCAGAGCCGCAGGTCGGTGGAGAAGCTGCTCAGGGATTGGGCCGATGGCCATGCCGGGCGTCACGTTGACGCCATCGAAACACGCGAATGCGCGCCCCCGCCCCCGGTGGCCGTCAGCGCCTGGTGGCAGTCCCTCGAGGACGAGGGTGAAGAAGACGACGCGGACGAGGAAGAATGAGTCAACGGGCGCAGCGTTGATCGCAGCGCCCGTTGCCACTCACGCGCCTGCGAACACCGGCTCCAGCAGTTCGAATGTGCCGGCATCGGCGTCCATCGCCACCTTGCCGCCGACCGGCACGATGAACTGCTCGCGGATGTGGCCGATCATCGCACCGCGATAGGCCGGGATCTTCAGCGGCAGGATGTAGTCGTCGAAGATCTGGTCCAGCGTCAGCGAGCCGTAACCGTCGCCCGGCGTGCAATCGGTGCATTCGCCGAAGATGAAGCCGGCGACCTTGTCCAGCGCGCCCATCAGCTTCAACGTGCTGAACATGCGGTCGATGCGGTAAGGCGCCTCTTCCACGTCCTCCAGGAACAGGATCTTGCCGGTGAAGTCCGGCAGGTACGGCGACCCGGCCAAGGCGGTCAGCACGGTGAGGTTGCCGCCGACCAACTCGCCTTGGGCCGTGCCACCGCGCAGGGTCAGCGTGCGGTGGCGGCGCGGCACCAGCTCGTCGTCGGCATCCACCACCGGGTTCTGGTAGTGCATCAGCTCGCGCTTGAAGAACAGGCGCTCGAACTGGTCGGCGTTGAAGCGGTTCCAGGTGCCCGAGCCGATCTGCCCATGGAACGTCACCAACCCGGTCCGGGCCTGGATGGCGCTGTGCAGGGCGGTGATGTCCGAGTAACCCAGCAGGATCTTGGGGTTGGCGCGGATGCGGGCGTAGTCCAGCAGCGGCAGCAGCCGCGCGGCACCGGAGCCACCCCGCACGCAGACGATCGCCTTGACCTGCGTGTCGGCGAACATCGCGTTGAGGTCACCGGCGCGCTCGGCATCGGTACCGGCCAGGTGGCCATGGCGCGCGTCGTAGTGTGCGCCGGTCTTCACCTTCAGGCCGAACGCTTCCATCGCTTCGCGCGCCAGCTGCAGGCTCAATCGATCGCTGCTGGCCGAGGACGGGCTGACCAGCCCGACGGTGTCGCCCTTGTTCAGGGCCGGCGGCAGCAGACGCCCACGCGGCGCTGCCATCGCGCCCTGCAGGCCGAGCAGCGGCAGCGTGGCTGCCAGGGCGGTACCACCGATGAAACGCCGTCTATCCATGTTGCTGCCTGCTACCGGGAGTCAGCACAAGAGTAACAGCGCGCCGCGGTAGAGCGGAGCCACGCTCCGCTGCGGCCCTGCCGATACTGCAGGCTTCGTGCCGAGCATCGCTCGGCACTACCCGCTTCGATTACATGTTGCGGCGGTACTCGCCCCCCACGTCGTACAAGGCATGGCTGATCTGCCCCAGGCTGTGGGTCTTGACCGCCTCGATCAACGCTTCGAACACATTGCGGCGATCACGCGCGGTCTTCTGCAGATATGCCAGGCCATGGCCGTCATGCACATCGCTTTCATCAGCCGCCACGCCTTCAACCTCATGCGAATGCGAGGTCTCGCCGGCCGGTGCCAGCGCGTTGCGGTTGCGCTGCCAGTTGTGCACGTTCTCGATCTGCTGGCCCTTCTCTTCCTCGGTCGAGCGGATCAGCTCGATCTCGGTGGCCACCTCGCCGGCATGCTCCTTGGGCAGGAACATGTTGACGCCGACCAGCGGCAGGCTACCGTCGTGCTTCTTGTGCTCGTAATACAGCGACTCCTCCTGGATCTTGCCGCGCTGGTACATGGTGTCCATCGCGCCCAGCACGCCACCGCGCTCGCTGATCGCCTCGAACTCCTTGTACACGGCTTCCTCGACGATGTCGGTCAGCTTGTCGACGATGAAACTGCCCTGCCACGGGTTCTCGCAGAAGTTCAGCCCCAGCTCCTTGTTGATGATCATCTGGATCGCCACCGCGCGGCGCACGCTCTCCTCGGTCGGCGTGGTGATCGCCTCGTCGTAGGCGTTGGTGTGCAGGCTGTTGCAGTTGTCGAACAGCGCATACAGCGCCTGCAACGTGGTGCGGATGTCGTTGAACTGGATCTCCTGCGCGTGCAGCGAGCGGCCGGAGGTCTGGATGTGGTACTTCATCATCTGGCTGCGTTCGTTGGCGCCATAACGCTCGCGCATCGCCCGCGCCCAGATGCGGCGCGCCACGCGGCCGATCACGGTGTACTCCGGGTCCATTCCGTTGGAGAAGAAGAACGACAGGTTGGGCGCGAAGTCATCGATCTTCATGCCACGCGCCAGGTAGTACTCGACGATGGTGAAACCGTTGGACAAGGTGAAGGCCAACTGGCTGATCGGGTTCGCGCCGGCTTCGGCGATGTGATAGCCGGAGATCGACACCGAGTAGAAGTTGCGCACCTTGTGGTCGACGAAGTACTGCTGGATGTCGCCCATCATCCGCAACGCGAACTCGGTGGAGAAGATGCAGGTGTTCTGCGCCTGGTCTTCCTTGAGGATGTCCGCCTGCACGGTGCCGCGCACGGTGGACAGCGTCTCGGCCTTGATGCGCGCGTAGGTGTCGGCATCGACCAGCTGGTCACCGGTGACACCCAGCAGCGCCAGGCCCAGGCCGTTGTTGGTTGGCGGCAGTTCGCCGTGGTACTGCGGTCGGGTGCGCCCTTCGAAGATCCTCGCGATCTTCGCCTCGGCCTCGGCCCAGCGCACCGGGTCTTCCTGCAGGTACTTCTCGACCTGCTGGTCGATGGCGGTGTTCATGAACATCGCCAGGATCATCGGCGCCGGGCCATTGATGGTCATCGACACCGAGGTGGTCGGCGCGCACAGGTCGAAGCCGGAGTACAGCTTCTTCATGTCGTCCAGCGTGGGGATGTTGACGCCGGAGTTGCCGATCTTGCCGTAGATGTCCGGGCGCGGCGCCGGGTCCTCGCCATACAGCGTCACGCTGTCGAAGGCGGTGGACAGGCGCGCGGCCGGCTGGCCGACGCTGAGGTAATGGAAGCGGCGGTTGGTGCGCTCGGGCGTGCCTTCGCCGGCGAACATGCGGATCGGGTCCTCGCCGCTGCGGCGGTACGGGTAGACGCCGCCGGTGTACGGGTACGAGCCCGGCAGGTTCTCCTTCTGCAGGAACACCAGCAGCTCGCCCCAGCTGCGGTAGGTGGGCGCGGCGATCTTGGGAATCTGCTGGTGGCTGAGCGACTCGCGGTAGTTCTCCACGCGGATGGTCTTGCCGCGCACCTGGTACTCATTGACCGGCTCGGTGATCGATTTCAGGCGTGCGGGCCACTCGCGCAACAGGCGCAGTGCTTCGGAATCGAGCGACTGCACGGCATCGTTGTAGCGCTGGCGCAGGGTGCGGATGCTGTTGTCGGCAGCGGCGTCGGTCAGGGCATCGGCCGGGTACAGGTCGAGCGCGCCCGGCAATGCCGCATCACCCAGTTCCTTCAGCGCCTGCCACAGGCTCTGCGCACGCTCGGCCACCTCGGCCTGCGAGTCGATGCGGGCGTTGATGCCACGGCCCTGCTCGGCGATCTCGGCCAGGTAGCGCACACGGCTGCCCGGGATCAGCACGGTGGCGCGCGGCTCCTTGAGCGTCGTATCGATGCGCGGCTGCAGCCCGGTGTCGGCCTTGACCTTCTCGCGCAGCAGGCGGCACAGGTTGGCGAACATCCAGCTGATGCCCGGGTCGTTGAACTGGCTTGCGATGGTCGGGTAGACCGGCACGTCCTCGTCCTTCATCGTGAAGGCGGTGCGGTTGCGCTTCCACTGCTTGCGCACGTCGCGCAGCGCATCCTCGGCGCCGCGCTTGTCGAACTTGTTGAGCACCACCAGCTCGGCGTAATCGAGCATGTCGATCTTTTCCAGCTGGCTCGGCGCACCGAAATCGCTGGTCATCACGTACATCGGGAAATCGACCAGGTCGACGATCTCCGAATCGCTCTGGCCGATACCAGCGGTCTCGACGATCACCAGATCGAACTGCAGCGACTTCAGGAAGCCGATGCAATCGCGCAGCACGGTGTTGATCGCCGCGTGCTGGCGGCGGGTGGCCATCGAGCGCATGTACACGCGCTTGGAGCGCAGCGAGTTCATGCGGATGCGGTCGCCCAGCAGCGCGCCACCGGTGCGGCGGCGGGTCGGGTCCACCGAGATCACGGCGATGCGCATCTGCGGGAAGCTGGCCAGGAAGCGGTTGAGCAGCTCGTCGGTCACCGAGGACTTGCCGGCGCCGCCGGTGCCGGTGATGCCCACCACCGGCGTCCTGCCGGAGGCCAGCTGCCACTGCTTGCGCAGGTGCGCCAGCTCCGCCTCGGAATGGTCGCCGTCCTCCAGCTGCGACAGCACCCGACCGATGCCGATCTCGTCCTCGATCGCCGGGGCGGTGTCGCCGGACTCCACCGCGCGGGCGTCGCGCGCCTTGCCCGCGCGCGCCACCACGTCCTCGATCATCTCCACCAGCCCCATCTTCATGCCGTCGTTGGGGTGGTAGATGCGCTCCACGCCGTAGGCCTGCAGCTCGCGGATCTCCTCGGGGGTGATGGTGCCGCCGCCACCGCCGAACACCTTGATGTGGCCGGCCCCACGCTCCCTGAGCATATCGACCATGTACTTGAAGTACTCCACGTGGCCGCCCTGGTAGGAGGACAGCGCGATCGCGTCGGCGTCCTCCTGCAGCGCCGCCCGCACCACATCCTCGACGCTGCGGTTGTGGCCCAGGTGGATGACCTCCGCGCCCTGCGCCTGGATCAGGCGGCGCATGATGTTGATCGCCGCGTCGTGGCCATCGAACAGGCTGGCGGCGGTGACGAAGCGCAGCGGGGTGGACTCCGGCTGGACTTGCGGGAGCTGGGAGGCGGGAGTACTCATGGGCCGTGCAACATCCGGTTTCTGTTGAAACCGATGATAGAACCGCGCGCGCGGCAGGTCAGGTTGCAGCGCAGCGTGACCTTTTCGCCGTTTGCGCTATCGGGTGATGGCGACGCGCCCTGTCTGGGCAAAGCCAAGCGCCCAGTCAGGTACTACCGTCCTGAACATTCCCCTACCGGGAATGGATTAGAATGGCGGCCCGCGACCCCCGTCCTGCACACGAGGAAGTCGCATTTTTTGTTTTCCGGCCTGCTGTTTGCCTGCAGGATCACTGACGTTGTGGCAACAAACGCCATCGGAGCTTCCATGCTTTTCGAAACCCTCGAGACTTCCGGCCATGAACAGGTCGTGTTCTGCCAGAACCGCGAAGCCGGCCTGAAGGCAATCATCGCCATCCACAACACCACCCTCGGCCCGGCGCTGGGCGGGGTGCGCATGCGCCCCTACGCCAACACCGACGACGCCCTGCGCGACGTGCTGCGGCTCAGCCGGACCATGACCTACAAGAACGCGCTGGCCGGGCTGAACGTCGGCGGCGGCAAGGCGGTGATCATCGGCGACCCGCGCACCGACAAGAGCGAGGTGCTGTTCCGCGCCTTCGGCCGCCAGGTCGAGGCCCTGGGCGGGCGCTACATCACCGCCGAGGACGTCGGCACCGACGTCAACGACATGGAGAACATCTACCTGGAGACCGGCTACGTCACCGGCGTCCACCAGGTCCATGGCGGCTCCGGCGATCCGGCCCCGTTCACCGCCTATGGCGCCCTGCAGGCACTGATGGCCTCGGTCAAGCGCCAGTTCGGGCACGAGGAGATCGGCAAGCTCGGCATCGCCGTGCAGGGCCTGGGCCATATCGGCATGGAGCTGGTGAAGCTGCTGCGCGAGCGCGGCGCCAAGCTGTACGTGACCGACCTGGACCCGGTGCTGGTGCAGCGCGCGGTCAGCGAGTACGGCTGCGAGGCAGTCAAGCCCGACGCCATCTACGATGTCGCCGCCGACGTGCTGGCGCCCTGCGCGATGGAAGGCGCGATCGACATGGCCACGCTGGACCGGCTCAAGGTCAAGGTCATCTGCGGCACCGCCAACAACCAGCTGGCCAGCCATGCGGTGGGCGACGAGCTGTACAAGCGCGGCGTGCTGTGGGCCCCGGATTACGCGGTCAACGCCGGCGGCGTGATGAATGTGTCGCTGGAGATCGACGGCTACAACCGCGAACGCGCGATGCGCCTGATCCGCAGCATCTACCACAACCTCGGCAGGATCTTCGACCAGTCCGAGCGTGAGGATGTCTCCCCGCAGCGCGCGGCCGACCGCATCGCCGAAGCCCGGCTGGAAGCCATCGGCAAGCTGAAGATGCCGATGGGCCGTTCCACCCCGCGGATGAACCGCCTGCGCGGCGAGTAAGGCGCAACCTCCCCTGAGGGAGCGGGATGACAGGGCGGCAACTGCCCACGCGGCGCCTGGCCTCGGCTCAGGGGCTGATGAAGGAAGTAAGGAGAGGAGGCATTCCGGCCTCCCCGTCCATCGCCCCTCCATTGGCCTGCGCTCTTCTGCATTGCTGCAGCGCGGCCCAAGGCGAAGGCGATGCTGCCTTCGCCCCTGCCCCTTCCCCCAAGCCCTCAGAAAGCCTGGGAGAGCCGTAGCGACACCTGCTGGATGTCCTTTCGCGTTCCAAACCGCTGGTCGTAGCCCAAGAACAGCCGCGTGTTACGCGACAACCACGAATCCAGCGACAAGCCAAGCAGCCCCCCCGAGCGTGCCGGCTGCAGACCCGCCAACGGCGCCCATGCGTCGATACCGACAAAGCCTGCATCCAGCACCATGCCATTGGCGGAAAACGCGTGTTGCCATTCGGCGTAGCCGTTGACCGCCAATCCGCGCCACAGATACTGCCCACGTACACCCGCCAGCGCCTGTGTACGGTTGCTGCTCCAGCCCCCGGCTTGCAGGCCGAAGCCGTAGCCCCCCTGCTCGCGGAAGGCATCGTTGTCGATACGGGTGTACTCGGCCGCCAGATAGGGCGTGAGTGACACGCTGCCCTGCCCGCCCAGACGGTAGCCTCCCTCCACGCTGCCAGACAGGAAGTTACCGCTGTACCGCGCATGCACGCCGGCACGTTCATTGCCCAGCAGCAGGTTGCGATCCATCTCGCGCTGGTACTGGCCAAAGCCGGCCTGGCCCAACACGTACGCCTGGCCCATGCGCCAACCGGCGTACAACTGGGACTGGGCCTGTCGATCCCGGCTGCGGTCCTGCGCGCCACCCGCCGTGGTGCTGGCACGGGTTTCGCCGAAAGCGAAACCCAGTACGCCACCGCCGATACCGATCTCCTGTCCCATCATCCAACCACTTGCGTTGTAGTCATTGCCCAGATATCCCCCTTGGCCAGTTCCTCCCAACGAGCGCATCCAGCTCGCCGGGTTCGGCCCGTTGCCGGTGCTCTGTGCGAACTGGGTGGAGAGCGCCCGCCGGTTCATGTCGATGCTGTCGAAGGTCATCACCGTGGCTGCCGCGTGCGCCTGGCCGGACAGACTTTCGAGTGTCCGGTTCAATGCCTGCACATCCGGCACTCGCTGCACCTGGGCTGCAGCGGAAATGAAGTCATGGTCAACCACCACGTTCCTGTCGGGAGCGACCGGCTGCAGCACCGCATCAATCGCCTGGAATGCCCCCTCGACGCGACGCGCGGCCGATAACGACGCAGGGCTGATGTCCGCCATCCGCAGCGCGGTGGTGGCCACATCGGCGCGGTCCACATCCAGCCATACCCGATCAGCTCCATATCCCACTGTCGCATCCAGCAGGAGCCCGGCGTTGTATCCCTGCCAGGCAAACTCCCCGTTGACACCGCCATCGGCGATCAGGATTTCGGTCTTGTGCCGCGCTATGTAACCAGGCGCCAGCCCATGGATGTACAGACCGCCATCCAACGTCGCACTGCCCTCGATGTGCAGCGGGTCGGTCCCCAGATACGTCCAGTATTCACCGGTGGCGGATTGGGTGAAATCGCCCCCCAGCGTGGTATGGGAGAAATCGCGGTTGAAGAAGACTCCGTTGTTGACGACGTCACCGTTCAAACGGGTTTCGACCTGCACGTGCTCGGCCGAGTTGATCTGCATCACGCCGTTGTTGATCACACCACCCTGCAACGTCACTTCCCATGCATACAGGTAGGAACCCTTCCCCACGGTAACGTCGGACACGAGGCTGCCGTTCACCGAAACCGTGGCACCACCGGTGATGGCAAGCCCACCCGTGAACGTGTGCTGCCCACTCAGTGAAAGCGTGGGATCTTCCACGCCATCGACCACTTCACCACCGCCATCGATGGTCAGGCCACCCGCTCCACTGATGCTGTTCCACCACGGCTCCGAGTTTCCCTTGGGCAGAACGACATGCACATCGCCCCAGTCCAGCCTGGCCGGCCCGCGCATGGACTTGCCGACGTTCAGCAGACCGTACCCGAACACGGCATCCGGCCCCGGCGCGCCCAGGTCGGTGGCCGATCCCAGCAACGTCTGCCGCACCAGGTCGTTGTTGAAATAGGGGTACTTCTGCCACACCAATGCTGCGGCACCGGACACCAACGGCGCGGCGAACGATGTACCGCTGTTGTATTGATAGCGCAGGTTGCCCGTGGTGCTGTCATGGCTGACGTACGCCGCCGTACCCGGTGCGACCAGACAGTAGTTCTTCGCCACACCGCAGGCATTGGAGTAGGACGCCAGCTGTGTCGGATTGGCGGTATCGAGCGCGGCCACGGCCAGCCAGCCTCGTTCCAGGTCCGCCGCAGGCAGCGTGCCGTTGGGCCCCGGCTGGCTCGGCAGCGCAGCCATGCTGGAAGGATTGGTGCGAGACTCGTTGCCGGTGGCAAACACCACCAGCCCGTCATTGTCGATGATGAAGGGCCGGTATTCGGCGGCGATGGGCGCGGTCGCGGTGGGCCGGGTCCAATACAGCCCTCCCCAGGAGTTGTTCATGATCCGCACGCCGGCACGGATCAGGTCCTCATGGATCGGGGCGAAGCCCAGTGCACCGTCCACTTCGTTGCCCTGCCCCGAGCCATCGTCGGTAGGCCGCTCGTCGGCGATGATCCGCGCCGAGACGATCTGCGCCCCCGGCGCGATGCCGCCCGGCCAGGAGCCGGTGGGTGCGCCCGCGGCCAACTCCGCCACGGCCGTGCCATGCCCCACCACATCATCCACATTGGCATTGTTCCGCTCGGGGTCCAGGTAGAAGTAGCTGGCGACCACACGCCCCGCCAACGCAGGGTGATTGCGCATCACCCCCGAGTCGACCACACCGATACGGATGCCAGCACCGTTGTAAGCCCCCCCTCGCCCATCCCACGCATTGGTCAGCGCAAGATGTGCATCAATGGCCGGCTGGGGAATGACTGGCGGCGTTACCGGTGGCGTAACCGGTGGCGTCGTGGGCGGTGGACTCACCGGTGGTGGTGGGTTGGATTTGCTTCCGCCACCGCCCCCACAGCCCGTCAGCGCCAGCAGCAGCGCCACGGCCAACAGATTGACTTGCGCATTGGTCCCCATTCCCACTCTCCCCGTAGTGACATCACCAATTCAGGTATTCGCCGCATCAGGCTACGGCACCCCCACCTTCTATACTGCAACGACAGTCCGCCCCCCTGATGGATGTGCCGATGGTCCAATGGGCCTGCCACCGGGGACGTTCGATAATTGCCGCAAGGTATAACCGAGATTGCCCATGTCCGACATCGTCATCGCCGCCGCCAAGCGCACTGCCATTGGCTCCTTCCTTGGCCAGTTCAACGGCGTCCCCACCCCGACCCTGGGTTCGGCCGCGATCAGCGCCGCCCTCGCCCAGTCCGGCGTTGCCGCTGGCGACGTTTCCGAAGTGATCATGGGCTGCGTGCTGCCCGCCAACCTGGGCCAGGCCCCGGCCCGCCAGGCCGCACTGGCCGCCGGCCTGCCGATCAGCACCGGCGCCACCACGCTCAACAAGGTCTGCGGTTCGGGCATGAAGGCCATCATGCTGGGCCATGACCTGATCAAGGCCGGCTCGGCCAGCATCGTGGTGGCCGGCGGCATGGAGTCCATGTCCAACGCCCCGCACATGCTGCCCAACTCGCGCACCGGCAACCGCTACGGCAACTTCCAGGCCGTGGACCACATGGCATGGGATGGCCTGACCAACCCGTACGACGGCCAGGCCATGGGCGTGTTCGCCGAAGCCACCGTCAGCAAGTTCGGCTTCACCCGCGAGGAGCAGGACGCCTACGCCATCGAGTCGGTCAAGCGCGCCCAGGCCGCCCAGGCCAACGGTGCCTTCAACGACGAGATCGTTGCGGTGAAGGTCGCCACCCGCAAGGGCGAGGTCGAGGTGGACCAGGACGAGCAGCCCGGCAAGTCGGACATCGCCAAGATCCCGACCCTGCGCCCGGCCTTCAAGAAGGACGGCAGCGTCACCGCCGCCAGCTCGTCCAGCATTTCCGACGGCGCTGCCGCGGTGGTCCTGCTGTCGGCCGACGATGCCGCCAAGCGTGGCGTGCAGCCGCTGGCCCGCATCGTGGCCCATGCCACCTTCTCGCAGGAGCCGGAATGGTTCACCACCGCCCCGCTCGGCGCGATCGGCAAGGTGCTGGAAAAGGCCGGCTGGAGCGTGGCCGACGTGGACCTGTTCGAGATCAATGAAGCCTTCGCCGTCGTGGCCATGGCGCCGATCCGCGAAATGGGCATTCCGCACGGCAAGGTCAACGTCAATGGCGGTGCCTGCGCACTGGGCCACCCGATCGGCGCCTCGGGCGCGCGCCTGGTGGTTACGCTGGTAAATGCCTTGCGCACGCGCGGCCTCAAGCGCGGTGTCGCATCGTTGTGCATCGGCGGCGGCGAAGCAACCGCAATTGCCATCGAATTGATCTGATTGGAATTTCTCAGATTTTCTCAAACCTGAATGCGTACCCGCTTGACACCCCAAATGGGCTTGTCATCATGTTCCCGGCGCGCAATGGCGCGTTGCCAAATTTCACGACGAGGATTCACAAATGAGCATCAACAAGCTGCTGATCGCGATGACCCTGGGTCTGGCCCTGGCTGCCTGCTCGAAGCAGGAACAGGCTGCTGACGCTGCCGCCGACGCCAACCAGGCTGCCACCGAAGCCCAGGCTGCTGCTGACCAGGCTGCCACCGCTGGCGCCGCCACCGCTGACGCCGCTCAGGCTGCTGCCGACACCGCCGCCACCGCTGCTGACGCCGCTGGCGACGCTGCCCAGGCTGCTGCTGGCGCCGCCACCGACGCCGCTGCCGGCGCCGCTGCCGACGCTGCCGACGCCGCCAAGGACGTCGCTGCTGAAGCCAAGGACGCTGCTGAAGAAGCCAAGAAGTAATAACTTCTGCTTCCACGCTTGTCTTGAAAAGCCGCTGGTTCGCCAGCGGCTTTTTTTATTGCCGGTGTCCGGCGCGTTGACAAGATCTGAATACGTGTCGCCCTAGATTGTGGCCGGGTTCCCACACAAGGAGAGACACGATGAAGCTGCTCACCCCGCTGCTGGCCACCAGCCTGGTCCTAGCCCTGGCTGCCTGCAACAACCCCGATGCCGAGCAGGCCAAGCGTGATGCCGCCGCCGCGGCACGCAACGCGGCCGATTCGGCCGCCGATGCGACCCGCGATGCCGCGCACGAAGCCGCCCAGGCCACCCGTGATGCCGCCGCCGAATCACAGCAGGCGCTGGACAAGGCCGCCGATGCCACCGCCCAGGCTGCCCGCGACGCTGGCAGTGCCGCCAGGGAAGCCGCCGCCGATGCCGACGCTGCAGCCAAGCAGGCCGCCGCCGACGCCAGCGCGGCAACCGCCAACGCCGCGCAGAAGGCCGCCGACCATGCGCATGACGTCGCCCAGGACGCGCGCGCCAAGGCCGACGAAGCCAAGCATTGACCTGAACCGCCACGCGGCCGCCTGAGCGCGGCTGCGTGGCGTTCTTCCCGCAGGCCCGAAGCCTTGCCGCCGAAGCAGCCCCATGCGGCGGCTTCGCCGCAGCGGCAACGGCGAACGGTTCAGGCCGGCAACGCGCGCGCCAGGATCCCTGCGAAGGGCAGGTCGGCGGGCAGTTGCCCGTAGACGCCACCACTGCGCGCAACCCGCGACTGCACGAACGCCTCCGCCAGCGGGCTGCCGGCTTTCCGCAGCACCACGGCCTGCAGCAGCACCGCCAACCGTGCCACCAGCGAGCGCGCATCGGCCTCGGCCACCTCACCGGCGGCCAGTTGCACGCGCAGCGCCTCCAGCGCAGCGTCATACGCCCCGCCCTGCCCTTCGGCCTGCTGCAGTTCATCCAGCAACGCCTGCAGTGCGCGCGGCTCGCGCGCCAATGCACGCAGCACGTCCAGGCACTGCACGTTGCCACTGCCTTCCCAGATCGAGTTCAACGGTGCCTGCCGGTACAACCGCGGCAACATCGACTCCTCGACATAGCCCGCGCCGCCCAGGCATTCCTGGGCCTCATTGACGAACGCGGGAACGCGCTTGCAGACCCAGAACTTGCCGATCGCGGTGGCGATGCGCGCGAACGCGGCCTCGGCCGGCTGGGTCGGGGCGGCGTCCACCGCCCGTGCCACCCGCATCGCCAATGACGTGGCCGCTTCCGATTCGATGGCCAGGTCCGCCAGCACGTTGGCCATCAGCGCGTGTTCGACCAGCCGCTTGCCGAACGTGCGCCGGTGCCGGGCATGGTGCAGTGCCTGTGCCAGCGCCATGCGCATCTCCGCCGCCGCACCGAGCATGCAATCCAGGCGGGTGAACATGACCATCTCGATGATGGTGGCCACGCCCCGCCCTTCCTCGCCCACCCGCCGCGCCCACGCCCCGCAGAACTCCACCTCGCTGGAGGCGTTGGCCCAATCACCCAGCTTGTCCTTCAGCCGCATCAGGTGGAAGGCATTGCGACGGCCGCACGGCAGCCGTCGCGGCATCAGCAGGCAGGTCAGGCCACCGGGGGCCTGCGCCAGCACCAGCCAGCCATCGGACATCGGTGCCGAGAAGAACCACTTGTGGCCGACCAGGCTGTATTCCCCGTCGACGGCCAGTGGCGTGGCCGTGGTGGTATTGCCGCGCACGTCCGAACCGCCCTGCTTTTCGGTCATGCCCATGCCCAGCGTGATGCCAACCTTGTCGCCGATCGGCAGGTCGCGCGGGTCGTAGAAGGGTGCGGCGGCCTTGTCGGCCCAGTCGGCCAGCGCCGGCTCCTGCCGCAGCACCGGCACCGCGGCATGGGTCATGGTCAACGGGCAACTGGTCCCGGCCTCGGCCTGGTGGTGCAGGTAACTCAGCGCCGCCCGCGCCACATGCCCGCCCGGACGCGGGCGATGCCATGACAGGCCAGCGACGCCGTGGGTTTTGGCGGTGGCCATCAGCTGGTGGTACGCAGGATGGAAATCCACCGTATCGATGCGATGCCCCTGCGCATCGTGGGTGCGCAGCTGCGGGCGCTGGCGGTTGGCATCGAAACCGGCGCGGTACAGGTCACCACCGGCCAGCGTGCCGTAGTGGCGCAGTTCGGCGCTGAAGAACGCCGCGCCCTCGCGCACCACCGCCTGCTGCAGGGCCAGGTCGTCCTGCCACAGGTCCCGCCCGCCGAAGGGCGGCACCTGGTTGTCGACGACGTGGGTTTCGAACGGTGGCGGCTGCGATGGCATGGCGTCGGCTCCCGGGGTCTGACACCCGATTCTGCCGCATGCCCGCCAAGGGCGTGCTAACGGCCGTGGTGTTCCTGCAGCGCGGCGATGAAGGCCTCCTCCAGCGGCAACCTGCCAAACAGGCCGTGCTGGGTGCCGCTGAGCACGCGCAGCATGTGTCCCCGGCCGCCCGGCATGCGCCCCATCGGCTTGAACAACAGGTCGCGTGCGCGCGCCACCCAGTCGCGGTCGGACTGGAACACCGGCGTCAGCCAGCGGCTCCAGAACTGGTACATGCCCACATGCGCCTTGCGCTGCGCCTGGTAGCGGGCCAGCGCCACATCGACATCGTCCTCGGCGCGCAGCACGTCGCGCAGCGCCAGCGCATCCAGCAACGCCATGTTCACGCCCTGGCCCAGCTGCGGGCTCATCGAATGGGCCGCGTCGCCGGCCAGCACCAGCCGCCCCCGGTACCAGCGGTCCATCACCGCGTCGCGGTAGCTGGCCCGCGCCAGCTGGGACTGCACGGTGACACCGTGCAGACGCGCGCGTGCTTCGGGCCACAGTTGCGCGATTTCTTCCAGCCACGGCGCCAGCCCGGCCTCCTCCCAGGCCGCAAAGCCATCACGCGGCAGGCTCCAGAAGAAGCTCAGGCGCGGCGTGTCGTCACCCGGGCGGGTCCCCACCGGCAGCAGCCCGATCATCTTGCGCGCGGCCACGTAGCGCTGCCGCAGTTCGTCGGCGAATGCCCAGTCATCGGCCGGCAACAGGCACCACAGGGCGCCCCACGGATAGACGCGGTCCAGCCGCGTACCCTGCACCTGCGCACGCAGGCCCGACGCCGAACCGTCGGTGGCGATCACCAGGTCGAACGGGCCATGCCAGTGGCCGTGCTGGTCCTGCACGCGCCGGGTACTGTCATCGATGGCGGTGATGCGGCTGTCCACGTGCAGCGCCGCGGATGCATCCCAGGCCTGGTCCAGCAGCGCGAACAGGGCGCCGCGCTGCATGCCCACGCCGTACAGTCGCCGGTCCAGCCCGGCGTAGGTCATGTCCATCACCGCCCGCCCGCACGGCGTCTCGCCATACAGGCGGCGCACCACTGCCCCATGCGCGAACACCTGCGGCAGCAGTTGCATCTGCCACAGCACCTGCAGGCCGGTCGGCTGCAGCAGGAAGCCCGCGCCCACCGGCCCCGGCCGCGGCACCTGCTCGAACACCTGCACCCGGTGCCCATCCCGGCTCAGCAGCACCGCCAGCGACTGGCCGGCCGTGCCGTAACCGACAATGGCGATATCCAACGACTTGCGCATTCCCAGTTCTCCCTGGCCCGGCCACGGCCACTAAAAAAAAACCCCGCCTCAGCGGGGTTTTTTCGGCACAACCGAGTGGATTACTCGGCCGGCGTGATATTGGAAGCCTGGGCACCCTTCGGGCCCTGGGTCACGTCATACGTGACGCGCTGGCCTTCCTGCAGGCTGCGGAAGCCCTTGGAATTGATCGCGGAGAAGTGCGCGAAGACATCGGCGCTGCCGTCCTCCGGTGAGATGAAGCCAAATCCCTTGGCGTCGTTGAACCACTTGACGGTACCGTTCGGCATGGTGATGCGAGACCTTGTTCGATGAATGGATTGATGCACGCTGAATGAAGCGCACGGACGGAGTATGCAAAGCTTGGGCCGGGAAGACAATCACCCCCGGGCCAGTTCTCCGACCAAAGTCGGCAAACCCGCCGAGGCGGCGTCCACGTTGGCCAGCACCTCGGCCATGGTGATCTCCCCGGCGTCGCCGCAGCCGGCGGCCCAGTTGGCGATGATCGCCAGGCAGGCGTATTCCAGCCCCAGTTCACGCGCCAGGCCCGCCTCCGGCATGCCGGTCATGCCCACCAGGTCACAGCCATCACGGCGCATCCGCGCGATTTCCGCGTTGGTTTCCAGGCGCGGCCCCTGGGTGGCGCCGTAGCAGCCACCGTCCTGCACCACCACGCCCCTGGCCTGCGCGGCAGCCAGCACCTTGGCACGGAAAGACGGCGTGTACGGATGGCCGAAGTCCACGTGCAGCACCTCGCTGCCTTCCTCCTCGCTGAGCGTGGAGATACGGCCCCAGGTGTAGTCGATCAACTGGTCCGGGCAGGCCAGCACGCGCGGGCCGAACTGCTCGGTGATGCCACCGACGGTGTTCAGTGCCAGCACCCGGGTCACGCCCAGCTGCTGCAGCGCGGCCAGGTTGGCGCGGTAGTTGATCTTGTGCGGCGGGATCGAATGGCCCTCGCCGTGGCGGGCCAGGAAGGCCACGCGCTGGCCGTTGAGCAGGCCGACCCGGATCGGGCCGGACGGAGCGCCGTAGCGGGTTTCCACCTCATGGGCCTGGACATCGTCCAGGGCGGCGAGCTTGTAGACACCGGTGCCGCCGATCACGGCCAGGGCGATGGGTTCCATGTTTGTTTCCTGAAGGTACGGGTACGCAATGGGGCCGGGCCGCGCCTGCGCACGACCGGCCCCACGTTTGGACAGCACGCACCCGGACCCGTCCGGTCCGGGTGCGGCTTCGTGTTTGTTACTGCTTCATCGCGTAGATGGCCGGCAGCGAACGCAGCGACTCGTCCACGTCCATGCCGAAGCCGAACACGAAACGATCCGGCAGGTTCACACCGGCGTAGTCGGCCTTGACGCCCGCCAGGCAGCGGTCGTGCTGCTTGACCGTCAGCACCGCGATGCGCACGTCGGTAGCCCCCTGCTCCATGCACCAGTCACGCACGCCCTGCAGGGTGAAGCCCTCGTCCAGGATGTCGTCGACCAGGATCACGCGACGGCCGAACAGCGCCGACACCGGGCGGTGCTTCCAGACCAGCTCGCCGCCGGTCTCGCCGTGGTAGCGCGAGGCCTGCATGTAATCGAACTGCGCGTCCTGGCCACGTGCGCCCAGTTCCAGCGCGAGCTGGCCGGCGAACGGCAGCGCGCCATTCATGATCGACAGGAACACCGGGACCTCGCCCTTGTAATCGCGCGCGATGGCGTCGGCGATACCGGCGATGGCCTTGTCGATGGTGGGACGGTCGACCAGCAGGTCGGCCTGGGCCACCGCTTGTTCAAGAGTGAGTTTGGACATCAGACAGTTCTTCCAAGGTTTTCAAGCAAACGGTTACGGGTATCGCCATGGCGGGTATCGGCGAGCAGGCCGCCCCAACCCATCGCGCCACGGCCGATCAGGCCGAGCAGCGCGGCGGTATTCAAGCTGCGGCCGGCCACGGCCTGCAGCGATTCTTCGACCAGTTCCGGGTGGCAGACCAGCACCACGTCGCAACCGGCATCCAGGTGGGCATCGACCCGGGCCTTGACGCCACCGGCGGCGAACGAAGCCGCCATGCCGATGTCGTCGGAGAACACCACGCCGCGGAAGCCCATGTCCTGGCGCAGGATCTGGTTGATCCAGCGCGGCGAATAGCCGGCCGGCTCGGGCGCGACCTGCGGGTAGATGACATGGGCCATCATCACCGCATCGGCGCCCGCGGCGATGCCTGCGCGGAACGGTACCAGATCATGCGTTTCCATTGCCTGCAGCGGGCGCGGGTCCACGGCGGTATCGACGTGGGTGTCCTCGCGCACCGTGCCGTGCCCGGGGAAATGCTTGAGCGTGGCGGCCATGCCGACCGAGTGCATGCCGCGCACGTAGGCCGCGGTCAGCGCGGCCACGGCCTGCGGGTCCTCGCTGAAGGCGCGGTTGCCGATGGCCAGGTTGCCGTGGCCGACATCGACCACCGGCGCGAAGCTCAGGTCCAGCCCGCTGGCGCGGATCTCGCTGGCCATCAGCCAGGCGTGCTGCTCGGCCAGGGCCAGCGCCGCTTCCGGGTCGGTGGCGAACAACTTGCCGAAGCCGTCCAGCGGCGGCAGATCGGCGTAGCCCTCGCGGAAACGCTGCACCCGTCCGCCTTCCTGGTCCACCGCCACCAGCAACGGGCGCGCGGTGGCGGCACGGATCGCCGAGGTCAGCTCGACCACCTGCGCACGCGAGGCGAAATTGCGCTTGAACAGCACCACCCCGGCCACGGCATCGTGCTGCAGCCAGTCACGTTCCTGGGCGGTCAGTTCGGTTCCGGCGACGCCGATCAAAAGCATGCAAAGACTCCTGGTCGCCGCAGGCGGCGGCGAAGCCGTGCATTGTCGCAGATGGCGCCAGCGCCGTCAGATGCTGCAGCCGTCCGGACCGCAGGCCTGTTCATCCTGCGCCGGGGCCGGCGCCAGCTCGGCGGCGACCTTGGCCAGTACCTCGGCGAACACTTCCGGCGGCTGCGCGCCCTGGACGGCATAGCGGCCGTTGATGACGAAGGTCGGCACCGACTGGATGCCCAGCGCCTGCGCCTGGCCCAGCCCGGCACGGACCTCGTTCATGCCCTCGTCCGAGGCCAGCAACGCCTGCACACGCTCGGCCGGGATACCGCCCGCCGCCGCGGCCTCGGCCAGCACCTGCGGGTCGGCCAGGTTGCGGCCCTGGGCGAAATGGGCCTGGAACAGCGCCTCCCCCACGGGTGCCTGCACGCCTTCACGCCCGGCCAGCCACAGCAGCCGGTGCGCCGGCAGCGTGGTCACCTTGACCTGGCCCTGGTCGAAGTCCATTGGCAGGCCCTCGGCCTGGGCGGTGGACTGGGTCTGGGCCAGCATCTGGTTGGTGCGCTCCACGCCACCGAACTTGGCGGCATAGGCCTCGCGCAGCGGTACCGGGGTTTCATCGGCATCCGGGGCCAGCAGGAACGGATGCCAATGCACCTCGACCTCCGGGGCCTTGTCGCCCAGCAGCGCCAGGCCGCGTTCGAAACGGTGCTTGCCGATCCAGCACCAGGGGCAGACCACGTCGGACCAGATGTCGATGCGCATGGGGATTCTTCTTTCGCAAAGGGGATGGATCAGCCTAGCGAAGTCTGCGCCGTCGGCGTTACGACCTGATGGATTGGATCGTGCCGTGGATGGGATGGTCGAGCGTCCCCCCTCCCCAACCCTCCCCTTGCCTGCGGCAAAGGGAGGGGGCGGTTCGTGCAGCGCGCTCAGATCACAGCGAAGCCCGCTCTGGCCCCCGCCCTTTGCCGCAGGCAAGGGGAGGGTTGGGGAGGGGTCTGCCGTTCCGCCGTTCAGCCCTTCCCGCTTCGCGGCCGAGGCCGCTCCTACCAGCGGCTGTACGGGTGCGAGGCCAACGCCAGGTTGTAATAACGCAGCTCGTCGGTCACTTCGGCACCCGCCCAGCCCGGCCTGTCGAACGTCTGGTCAGCGCTCTGCAGCTCCACTTCGGCCACCACCAGCCCGGCGTTGTCGCCGAGGAATTCATCCACTTCCCACAGCAGGCCGCCGTGGTGGACCAGGTGGCGGCGCTTGTCGATCAGCCCACCCACGCACAGCGCCAGCAGATCGCGCGCGTCACCCACCGGGATCGGGTAGTCGAACTCCTGGCGGGTGTGGCCCAGCTCGCGCGACTTGATGTTCAGGTAGGCCGCGTCGCCCTGGATGCGCACCCGCACCGAAGCCTTCTGCGCACCGCTGTCCATCGCCGCGGTGTCGTTGATGTAGCCCTGCGCCATCGGGATGACCGCATGCGCGGCGGCACGCCAGTCGTCGTTGGTGACCAGGAACTTGCGCTCGATCTCGATGCCCATGGCTTACCTCTTCTCGAAGACGGCGATGCTCTCCACGTGCGCGGTGTGCGGGAACATATCCATCGCGCCGGCACTGACCAGGGTGAAGCCCTGCTCGTTGACCAGGTAGCCGGCATCGCGTGCCAGCGAGCCCGGATGGCAGCTGACGTAGACGATGCGCTTGAATTGTTTCAGCGGCAGCTGCTGCAGCACGTCGATCGCGCCCGAGCGCGGCGGGTCCAGCAGCAGCTTGTCGAAGCCCTGCTTCATCCACGGCGTGTTGCGCTGGTCCTGGGTCAGGTCGGCGGCGAAGAACTGCGCGTTGTCCAGGCCATTGCGCTGCGCGTTCTCACGCGCACGCGCCACCAGCCCGGCCTCGCCCTCCACGCCCACCACTTCGCGCACGGTGCGTGCCAGCGGCAGGGTGAAGTTGCCCAGGCCGCAGAACAGGTCGAGCACGCGCTCGTCCGGCTGCGCGTCGAGCAGGGTCAGCGCATGCGCGATCATCTGCTGGTTGAGCTTGGCATTGACCTGGATGAAGTCCAGCGGACGGAACGCCAGCTCCACGTCCCATTGCGGCAACGCGAACGACAGCGGGACGCCTTCGGCCGGCCACAGCGGGTGCACCGACTCCAACCCACCGGGCTGCAGATAGATCGCGAAGCCGTGCTCCTGGCCGAATGCGGCCCATGCCTGCGTGTCGGCATCGGACAACGGCTGCAGGTGGCGCACGGTCAGTGCGATGGCGGCATCGCCACCAATGAACTCGATCTGTGGGATGTCGCGCTTGCCGTCCAGTGTCTCGATGAAGGCAGACAGCGCCGACACCTTGGTGCCGATCTCCGGGATCACGGTCAGGCACTGGCCCAGGTCGGCGACGAAGCGCGGGTCCTGCTCGCGGAAACCGACCAGCGTCTTGTCCTTCTTCTCGACGCGGCGCACCGAGAACCGCCCCTTGCGACGGTAGCCCCAGGCCTCGCCCGACAACGGCGGCAGCACGGTGCCCGGCGTGACGTGACCGATGCGCTCTAGGTTGTCCATCAGCACGCGCTGCTTGGCGATGATCTGCTGCGGCTCGTCAAGGTGCTGCAGCACGCAGCCGGCGCAGACGCCGAAATGCGGGCAACGCGGCGCGACCCGGTGCGTCGAGGCGGTGATCACCTCGACGGTGCGTGCCTCATCGAAATGGCGACTCTTGCCGGTCTGCTCGGCCATCACCGTTTCCTGCGGCAGCGCGCCGCTGATGAAGGTCACCTTGCCGCCCTCGCCTTCACGGCGGGCAACGCCGCGGCCGTCGTGGCTCAGGTCGAGGATGTCGGTCTGGAACGGGGTCTTGTCTATGCGGGATCTGGATCGGGCCACGTGGCGAACGGCTGCGGGCAAAAGGGGGCGTATTGTCGCAGAAGCGGGCCGGGAGGAACCCGGCCGCTTGCGCCTGACGATCCTGCGGCTAATATGCAAAAGGACGCTGGCATGGAGGCAGCAGATGAATACGCAACGACAGGGAACCATCCCGCACCTGCTGCTGGTCGAGGACGACATGACCAGCCAAGGTTTTTTCCAGTTCGCCCTTGAATCGCTGCCAGCGACGGTGGACATCGCCGACTCGTTCGCCAGCGCGCTGCGTCGCGCCGAATCCGCGCATTACGACCTGCTGCTAATCGACGTGAACCTGCCCGACGGCGATGGCCCGAGCCTGCTGCAGCACCTGCGTGCCCGCGATCCGCAGGTGACGGCGCTGGCGCATACCGCCGATGCCAGCAGCGAAATGCAGCAGAACCTGCAACGCGCGGGCTTCAGCGAAACGCTGATCAAGCCGATGAGCCGCGAAACGCTGCTCAAGGCGATCCGCCGCACCCTGGCCAAGTCCGCGGCCAACAGCAACGAAGTGGACGACAACCAGGAAGTCCCGGACTGGGACGAGACCGTGGCGTTGAGCGCGCTGAATGGGCAGCAGGCACACCTGCGCGCCCTGCGCGAGCTGTTCCTGTCCGAACTGCCCAACGCGCGCGATGCGGTGCGCCGCGCCCTGGAGCACCAGGACGAGGACGAGGCCCGCAGCCAATTGCACCGGCTCAAGGCCAGCTGCGGCTTCGTCGGCGCGCTGCGCCTGGCCCGGGCCGTGCGCCAGTTGCATGCCCATCCGGGCTCGGCACCGGCACGCCAGCAGTTCGAGCTGGCCGTCGGCACGCTGCTCCGCTGAGCGCAGGCCCTACTCCGCCGGGCGGCTCAGGTCGCCCAGCATCTCCCAGGACTTCAACCCACGCCCGCCCAGGTGGTGCAGCAGCACCGCGCGCATCTGCGGGCGCAGGCTGGCCAGGTCGGCGGCCCCGGGGCAACGGTCCTCGGCCAGGGCCAGCAATGCGGCACCGGTGGCCAGCGCGCGCCGCTCCTGGCTGCTGCGCTCGCTAAGCTGCCGCAATGGCCCCTCCTGCGGATCCAGCCGGTACCGGGCCGCCGGGTCGATCGGCTCACCGTCGGCCGCGCTGCTCCAGTCAAACCCCACCCCCAGCGCCTCCAGCAGGTCCCGCTCGAACCGCCGCAGCGACCAGGCCAGGGGGCCGTCCTGTTCCAGCCGCGCGCGCAGTTGGCCGTAAGCGGCATGCAGTTCCGGCAGCGGATCCTGGCGGGGCGCCAGCCGCATCACCAGTTCATTGACATAGAAGCCGGCCAGCATGGCGTGGCCATGCAGGCGCGGCGCCACATCACAACTTTCGGCACGGCGCAGCTGGGCCAGCTCACCGCCCATCACCGCATCGAAACGGATCGACTGCAGCGGCTGCAGGGCGGCCCGCATGGCCTGCTTCTTCGGCCCCTGCACGCCGCGCGCCAGCAGGCCCAGACGGCCATGCTCCAGGCTCAACACCTCGACCAGCAGGCTGGTCTCGCGCCAGGGGCGCGCATGCAGTACGTAGGCCGGCTGGTCTTCGATACGCATCGGGGGGAACCGGGACAGTAATCAGGGGGCGATGGCCGGCCTGTGAGGGCGTGCGGCCATGCCGGGTCGGGCAGGCGGGGAACGGCCAGCGCTCCCGCCCGCACTCACGGCTTACTCGCCGTAGCCGAAGGCCTTCAGGGCGGCTTCGTCGTCGGACCAGCCTTCGCGCACGCGCACCCAGGTTTCCAGGAACACCTTGGCTCCGAACAGGCGCTCCATCTGCAGGCGGGCCTTGGCACCGATCTCCTTCAGGCGGGTACCGCCCTTGCCGATCACGATGGCCTTCTGGCCTTCGCGCTCGACCCAGATCACCGCGCCGATGCGCAACAGCCCGCCGTCCTCGGCGAACCGCTCGATCTCCACGGTGGTGGCATATGGCAGTTCCTCGCCCAATTGGCGCATCAACTGCTCACGGACCAGCTCGCCGGCCAGGAAGCGCTGGCTGCGGTCGGTGATTTCATCCTCGCCGAACATCGGCGGCGCTTCCGGCACCAGCCCGATCAGGTCGCGCACCAGCGCTTCCAGGCCGTTGCGCTTGAGCGCGGAAATCGGGTGCACGGCGGCGAACTCGCGGCCAACGGTGATTTCCTGCAGGAACGGCAGCAGCGCGCCCTTCTCCTTCAGGCGGTCCACCTTGTTGACCACCAGCACCACCGGGATGCCGGCGTCACGCAGCACGTTGAAGGCCAGCGTGTCCTCCTCGTCCCAGCGCCCGGCCTCGATCACCAGCAGGCCGGCGTCCACGCCTTCCAGCGAGCTGCGCGCGGCGCGGTTCATCACCCGGTTCATCGCCCGCTTCTGCTGGCGGTGCAACCCGGGCGTGTCGACCAGCACCAGCTGGCCTTCCGGGAAGGTGGCGATGCCCAGCAGGCGATGGCGCGTGGTCTGCGGGCGGTTGGAAACGATGCTGATCTTGGCGCCGACCAGGGCATTGGTCAGGGTCGATTTGCCGACATTCGGGCGGCCGATGACCGCGACGCTGCCACAGCGATGGGAAGTGGTGTCGTTCACTTGGGATCCAGTTGTTCGATCGCGGCAGCCGCCGCCTGTTGTTCGGCCAGTCGTCGCGAAGTGCCTTCGCCTTCGGTGGTCACGGCCGGGTCAGCCACGCTGCAGCGCACATGGAAGTGCTTGGCGTGGTCGTCGCCGGTCTCCGATACCAGCTCGTATACCGGCAGGGGCTTCTGCCGGGCCTGCAGCCATTCCTGCAGGCGGGTCTTGGGGTCCTTCTCCGGCTTGCCGGCCGGCACCGCGGCCAGCGAGGCCTCGAACCACGGCAGCACGCGCGCGCGGCAGGCTTCGAAGCCGGCATCCAAGTAGATCGCGGCGACCACCGCCTCGACGGTGTCGGCCAGGATCGAGTCACGGCGGTGGCCACCGGACTTCATCTCGCCCGGCCCCAGCGTCAGGCGCTCGCCGAGGTTCAGGGTCCGCGCGATCACCGCCAACGCGCTCTCGCATACCAGCGAGGCGCGGGCGCGAGTCAACGCGCCCTCGTCGGCCTTGGGCCAACGGCTGAAAAGCGCTTCGGCGATCAGCAGGTTGACGATGCTGTCGCCGAGGAACTCCAGGCGCTCGTTGTGCGGAGCGCCGGCACTACGGTGGGTCAGGGCCTGCTTGAGCAGGTCCTGATCCTTGAATGGATGACCGATCAGGTCATTCCGTTGGAACGTCTTAGTTACCACTGCCTGAAGTCAGATCCTGGGAATGTTCAAAATTGCCAACGATGTCCAGGTTGCCGACCAGCGGGCGACGGACCTCGTACTTCACGTTCATCCGCCAACCGCCGTCGATGCGGTCGAACTTGATGTTGTCGCGCTTGATGCTCTCGGAATAGTTCATGTCCATGCGCTTGAAGAACATCTCCGTCGCCTTGCCCGGATCGACCTCGCCACCGGCACTCAGTTCAGCGGCCATCGACTTCATCGAGGACTTCATCCCGTAGTACTCCTGGTACATCGGGAACAGCTTCATCGCGATATACAGCGCGAAGCCGACCACGGCCAGCACCGTCACGAACGACAGCAGCGTCATACCACCTTGCTTGTGCTTCATAGCGATCTCCCCAGATACGCGTTGATGGATCATTGGATGCCCGTCCCGATCCGGGACGGTTCAAAACTCGCCTTGCAGAACCAGCCCGAGCAGTTGAGCCAGATCATGAAGGCCTTGCCGCGCAGGTTCTCTTCCGGGAGGAAGTGGGTCTGCGTCCAGAAACGGCTGTCTTCGCTGTTGTCGCGGTTGTCGCCCATCACGAAGTACTGCCCTTCCGGCACCACCCAGTCACCCTGCCCGCGCGGATCGGCGCGGCCCAGCAGTTCCAGCACGGTATGGGTACGCCCCGGCAGGTCTTCGGTCAACAGGCTGGCGCCGGTCATCTCCGCGCCCGGGCCCTTGCCGATGTACTCGCCCTTCTCCTGGTAGCCCAGCGGCTGGCCATTGATGGACAGGGTGTCGCCGTGGAAGCCGATGCGGTCGCCCGGCAGGCCGACCACGCGCTTGATCCAGTTCTGGTCCGGCGCGTGCGGCGGCTTGAACACCACCACGTCGCCGCGCTTGGGCTCGCCGACCGGGATGATCTTGGTGTTGGTGATCGGCAGGCGGAAGCCGTAGGAGAACTTGTTGACCAGGATGAAATCGCCGATCAGCAGGTTCGGCATCATCGAGCTGGACGGGATCTTGTACGGCTCGGCGACGAAGCTGCGCAGGACCAGCACCACCGCCAGCACCGGGAAGAACGCCCGGGAGTAATCGACGACGGCCGGCTCGTCGCCGTCCAGCAGGCCGGCCTTGGCCGCCCGGCGCTTGGCCAGGAACAGCTTGTCGGCCAGCAGGATCAGGCCGGAGCCCAGGGTCAGCACGACCAGGAGGATCTCAAACAGTTTCATTCACGGTCCTTTGCAGCGTTGGCCGGTGCATCGCACCGGCCCCAGAGGCTTGCTTACTTGTCCATCTGCAGCACGGCCAGGAAGGCTTCCTGCGGGATCTCCACGCGGCCCACCTGCTTCATGCGCTTCTTGCCTTCCTTCTGCTTCTCCAGCAGCTTCTTCTTGCGCGAAACGTCGCCACCATAGCACTTGGCCAACACGTTCTTGCGCATGGCCTTGACCGTGGTACGGGCGATGATCTGCGCACCGATCGCGGCCTGGATGGCCACGTCGAACATCTGCCGGGGAATGAGGTCCTTCATCTTCTCGCACAGCTCGCGGCCACGGCGATCGGCGTGGCTGCGGTGGGCGATCAGCGACAACGCGTCGACCTTGTCGCCGTTGATCAGCACGTCCACGCGCACGAACGGGCCGGCCTCGAAACGGACGAAGTGGTAGTCCAGCGAGGCATAGCCGCGGCTGACCGACTTGAGCTTGTCGAAGAAGTCCAGCACCACTTCGGCCATCGGCAGCTCGTAGCTGATCTGCACCTGGCTGCCCATGTAGGTGATGCTGATCTGGTTGCCGCGCTTTTCCTCGCACAGCTTGATGATGCTGCCGATGTACTCCTCGGGGGTGAGGATGTTGGCGCGGATGATCGGCTCGCGGATTTCCTCGACCGTGTTGATCGGCGGCAGCTTGGCCGGGTTGTCCATCATCACGATGGTCCCGTCGCTCTTGAGCACCTCGTAGATCACCGTCGGCGCGGTGCTGATCAGGTCGAGGTTGTACTCGCGCTCCAGGCGCTCCTGCACGATTTCCATGTGCAGCATGCCCAGGAAGCCGCAGCGGAAGCCGAAGCCCATCGCCTCGGAGCTCTCCGGCTCGAAGCGCAGCGCGGCGTCGTTCAGGCGCAGCTTGTCCAGCGCCTCGCGCAGGTCCGGGTAGTCCTCGGCATCGACCGGGAACAGGCCGGCGAACACGCGCGGCTGCATTTCCTGGAAGCCCGGCAGCGGTTCCGGCGCCGGGTCGGCCAGCAGGGTCAGCGTATCGCCGACCGGTGCGCCGTGGACATCCTTGATGCTGGCGTTGATCCAGCCCACCTCGCCGGCGCGCAGGGACGGCATTTCCTTGCGCTTGGGGGTGAACACGCCGACCTTGTCGACCTGGTGCCAGCGGCCGGTGGACATGACCTGGATCTTGTCGCCGGCCTTGATCTCGCCCTGCATCACGCGCACCAGCGAGACCACGCCCAGGTAGTTGTCGAACCAGGAGTCGATGATCAGCGCCTGCAGCTTGTTGCTGCCACGGTCAGCCGGGGCCGGGATGCGGTGCACGATGGCTTCCAGCACCTCCTCGATGTTCAGGCCGGTCTTGGCGCTGACCGCCACCGCGTCGGAGGCGTCGATGCCGATCACGGCCTCGATCTCGGCCTTGGCACGGTCGATGTCGGCGGTCGGCAGGTCGATCTTGTTGAGGATCGGCACCACCTCCAGGCCCTGCTCGATGGCCGTGTAGCAGTTGGCCACCGACTGCGCCTCCACGCCCTGGGCGGCATCGACCACCAGCAGCGCGCCCTCGCACGCGGCCAGCGAGCGGCTGACCTCGTAGGAGAAGTCGACGTGCCCGGGGGTGTCGATGAAGTTCAGGAAATAGGTCTGGCCGTTGCGGGCGGTATACGGCACCGACACCGACTGCGACTTGATGGTGATGCCACGCTCGCGCTCGATCGGGTTGTTGTCGAGCACCTGCGCTTCCATTTCACGCGCGCTCAGGCCGCCACACAACTGGATGATGCGATCGGCCAGGGTGGACTTGCCGTGGTCGACGTGGGCGATGATGGAGAAGTTGCGGATCATCCGCATTGAATCGTGGGACATAGGTAGCGGCGGCGCGCGGCGTCGTCAGGATAACGGGGCATTATCGCATGCCCGGAAGCAGCCCAGCACCAAGGCCTGAACGGGCTGAACGAAAGGAGCCGCCCGAAGGCGGCTCCCCTTGCAACGGCTGGGCCTGCGGGCTCAGTCGCCGGCGCGGATGGCCACGAAGGCACTGTTGGCACCGGCCCGGACCAGCAGCATCACCACGTCACCCTTCTTGTAGCCGGCCAGCTCCCGGTTCAGCGCCGCGACGCTGCCCACCGGGGTACGCCCCACCTGCAGCACCACCATGCCCGGGGCCAGTTGGGCCTCGCGGCCTGCCTGGCTGTTGACCCGGGTGATCCGGACGCCTTCGTTGGCCCCCAGCCCCAGCTGGCGGCGCTCGGGCGCGGTCAGGTCGGCCACGTCCAGGCCCAGCAGGGCGTTGGCGCCCACCTGCGGCTTGGCCTCATCAGCCGCCCCCGGGGCCGGGGCGGCCCCCTGCGCGTCCTCGGCCAGCTCGCTCAGGGTGACCGTGATGTCACGGGCCCGGCCATCGCGCAGGATCCCCATCCGCACCTTGCTGCCCGGCGCCATCGCGCCGATCAGCGGCGGCAGGTCGCTGGAGGAATTGATCTCGGTGCCATTGACCGAACGGATCACGTCGCCCACCTCGATGCCCGCCTTGGCGGCGGCACTGTCCGGCACCAGCTGGTTGACCAGCGCACCGCGGCCGTCCGGCAGCTTCAGGCCCTCGGCCGCGTCGGCGTTGATCGCCCCGACCATCACGCCCAGCTGGCCACGGCTGACCTTGCCGGTCTTCTTGATCTGGTCCACCGCATTCATCGCCAGGTCGATCGGGATGGCGAAGCTGATGCCCATGTAGCCGCCGGAGGCGGAGAAGATCTGGGAGTTGATGCCCACCACTTCGCCGCGCGTATTCAGCAACGGGCCGCCGGAATTGCCCTGGTTGATCGCCACGTCGGTCTGGATGAACGGCACATAGCGCTGCTCCTGCCCACCGGTGCTGCGACCCAGCGCGCTGACGATGCCGGCGGTGACCGAATGGTCCAGGCCGAACGGCGAGCCGATCGCCACCACCCACTGGCCCGGCTTGAGGGTATTGGAATCACCCACGCGCACGGTCGGCAGGTTCCGGCCCTCGATCTTGAGCAGGGCCACGTCGTACTGGGCATCGCTGCCAACCACCTTGGCGGTGAACTCGCGGCGGTCGCTGAGCTTGACCTTGACCGACTCGGCGCCGTCGATGACGTGGTGGTTGGTCAGCACGTAGCCGTCATTGGAAATGATGAAGCCTGAGCCCATGCCCCGGCCGCGCGGCCCGCTGTCCGGCGCCTGCTGGCCCGGCCCCGGCATCTGGAAATCCGGGCCGAAGAAGCGCCGGAAGAACTCCGGCATGTCGTCCATGCCCGGGCCATTGACCATGCGGGGGTTGCGGCGCGCGCCGATGATGGTCTCCACGTTGACCACGCCCGGGCCCACCTGGTCCACCAGCTGGGTAAAGTCCGGCAGGCCGCTGACCAGCGGTGCGGCAGGGGCCTGCGGGCGCGCCGCGGCGACCTGCTCGGTCGGGGCGGACGGGGCAGTGGTCTGTGCGCAGGCGGCCAGCGGCAGGGTCATCGCCAGCAGGCCCAGCATCTGGGCATGGATACGGTTGGACATCAGCGTCGAGCCTCCGATTCAGGAATTGGGGTCAAGGAGATCCGTCAGGGCAGGCGTGCAGCATGCCATCCGGGGTCAAGGGGGAAGGTCCGGCCAGCGCCTGTGGCCAGCCGGGAAGTACTCAGCGATGCAATGGCAGGCGCGGCAGGTCGGCCTGTTCGGCATCCTGCGCCGGCAGACGCGGCTCGAACGGATAGAAGGTCGCACCGCCCTGCTGGGCCGGGAAACTGGCATTGAACGCCCCGCCCTGCGACAGCGCCGAGCGCGGCCATGGACGTGCCTGCAGGGTGCCGGCCGCGGCGAACGGATCGGCCGCCTGCAGCGGGTCATGGACGGCGCGAGCGGCCGGCAGCACCGGCGCCGCGGCGGCGATTGCACGCTGCGGCTCGCTGGCCCGTGCCACGGCCGAGGCACGGGCGGCCTGTTGGGTCCGGGTGGCACTGCCACGCCGCGGCGCGGACTCACGGCGGGCCACGGCGGCTGCCACGGCCGGTGCCGCCGCAGCCAGGCCGGCGGCGTCATTGAGCACCGCGCCCTGCTGCGGTGCCGGGGCCGACGGCGCGGCCGGCGTCGCCACCTGTGCCGCCGAGGCGATCACCGGTTCCGGCGCACTGTTGTCAGGCAGTTGCTCGCGGGCCATGAACAGGGCCACGGCCGCCACCGACGCCGCCAGCGCGGCCCCGCCGCCCCAACGCCGCCAGCCACTGCGTGGCTTGGCCCGCGCGACCTGCACCGGCCCCTGCGCCTGGAGGTCGGCGGCAACGGCCGCCTGCACCCGCGCACTGAAATCCAGCGGTGCCGGGGCCACGGCGCGTCCGCGCAGCACGTCACCCACCAGCTGCCAGCGCTCCTGGCAGCTGGCCAGTTCGGTGTCGTGTTCGATCCGACGCAACAGGAAGCGCGCTTCGTCAGCGGCCAGCTCGCCATCCACCAGGCAGGACAACTGCAGGCGGTTGTGGAGGTCCAGCTTGTCGGGGGTGTCGGTCATTTCCGGGGTACGGCCTGTGGGGTTCATACGCGGCTCCGCTCACGGGTGGCACTGGCGGTGTCCAGCAAGGGGCGCAACTGGGCGTCGATGGCTTCGCGCGCACGGAAGATCCGCGAACGCACCGTGCCGATCGGGCAGCCCATCTTCTGTGCGATTTCCTCGTAGCTCATGCCTTCCACCTCTCGCAACGTAATGGCCGAGCGCAGCTCTTCGGGCAACGCGTCGACCGCCTTCATCACGGTCTGTTCCAGCTCCTGACGCATCAACTCGCGCTCGGGCGTATCGGTATCCCGCAGCCGGGTACCGCTGTCGAACTGTTCGGCGTCGCCGATTTCCACGTCATCGGTCGGCGGTCGCCGGTTGTGTGCAGCCAGGTAGTTCTTTGCGGTATTCACTGCGATTCGATGCAACCAGGTATAAAACTGGGCGTCGCCACGGAAATTCCCGATCGCGCGGTAGGCGCGGACGAAAGTGTCCTGGGCCACGTCCTGACATTCACTCCAGTCGGCGATGTAGCGCCCGATCAGCGCGATGATCCGATGCTGGTACTTGCGCACTAGGACATCGAACGCCGCGCTCTCGCCGCGCTGCACGCGCCGGACCAGCTCCAGATCCAGCTCCTGCGGTGTTTCAACCTCGGCCATAACGGGCCGCACTCCTGTCAGCCCAACCGACGTCGGGCGTTATGACCGCTGCTCGCGGAAAAAGTTCAGTCCCCTCGCCAGAGGGGGGCGAACCCGCTTTTAACTTCCGTTCGGATAGCCTGCCCTGAACCGGCGGCGGTGCGAACGCATCACATCCCCAAGCATTGGGATTTGACGCCGAGGAAACAACCTCTGGATCATAGCGATCTTCTCCATACACAACCGGATGGAACGTCCCATGCTTTCAGGCTTCGATGGGCTCCGCTTCAATCATTGGCACACCGAGCTGCGGCAGGACGGCATCGCCGTGCTCAGCCTCGACCGCAAGGACAGCCCCGTCAACGCGATGTCGCAGGACGTGCTGCTGGAATTGGGTGACATCATCGAGCGCCTGGCGATCGATCCGCCCAAGGGCGTGGTGGTGCGCTCGACCAAGCCGGCCGGCTTCATCGCCGGCGCCGACCTGAAGGAATTCCAGGAATTCGACCGCCGCGGCACCGTCAATGACGCGATCCGACGTGGCCAGACCGTCTACCAGAAGCTGTCCGAGCTGCCCTGCCCGACCGTGGCCGCCATCCACGGCCACTGCCTGGGCGGCGGCACCGAGCTGGCGCTGGCCTGCCGCTACCGGGTGGCCTCCAACGACGCCTCCACCCGCATCGGCCTGCCGGAAACCCAGTTGGGCATCTTCCCGGGCTGGGGTGGCAGCGCACGCCTGCCACAGTTGGTCGGCGCCCCGGCGGCGATGGACATGATGCTGACCGGGCGCACCCTGTCGGCCTCGGCCGCGCGCGCGATCGGGCTGGTCGACAAGGTGGCCGCACCTGCGGTGCTGGTGGACGCGGCGGTGTCGCTGGCGCAGTCGGGCACCACCCGGCCGTTCAAGCAACGTGCCACCGCGTGGGCCACCAATACCTGGCTGGCGCGTAAGATCCTGGCCCCGCAGATGGCCAAGCAGGTCGCCCGCAAGGCCAGGAAGGACCAGTACCCGGCGCCGTACGCGCTGATCAGCACCTGGGAGCGCACCGGTGGCAGCCCGATCCAGAAGCGCCTGGACGCCGAGCGCCGCGCGGTGGTCAAGCTGGCCAGCAGCCCGACCGCACGCAACCTGATCCGCATCTTCTTCCTGACCGAACGGCTCAAGGGCCTGGGCGGCAAGGATTCGGGCATCCAGCACGTGCATGTGGTCGGTGCCGGCGTGATGGGCGGTGACATCGCCGCGTGGGCGGCCTACAAGGGCTTCACCGTGACCCTGCAGGACCGCGAGCAGCGCTTCATCGACCCGGCCATGACCCGCGCCCAGGCACTGTTCGAGAAGAAGGTGAAGGACCCGGCCAAGCGCCCGGAGGTCGCCGCGCGCCTGAAGGCCGACCTGGCCGGCGACGGCGTGGCCCAGGCCGACCTGGTGATCGAGGCCATCATCGAGAACCCGGAGGCCAAGCGTGCGCTGTACCAGTCGCTGGAGCCAAAGATGAAGGCCGATGCGCTGCTGACCACCAATACCTCGTCGATCCCGCTGGTCGAGCTGCGCGACCACATCCAGCGCCCGGCGCAGTTCGCCGGCCTGCACTACTTCAACCCGGTCGCGCAGATGCCGCTGGTGGAGATCATCCACCACGACGGCATGGCCCCGGAAACCGAGAAGCGGCTGGCCGCGTTCTGCAAGGCGCTGGGCAAGTTCCCGGTGCCGGTGGCCGGCACCCCGGGCTTCCTGGTCAACCGCGTGCTGTTCCCGTACATGCTGGAAGCGGCCACCGCCTATGCCGAAGGCATCCCCGGCCCGGTGATCGACAGGGCGGCGGTGAAGTTCGGCATGCCGATGGGGCCGATCGAGCTGCTCGACACCGTGGGCCTGGACGTGGCTGCCGGCGTGGGCAAGGAGCTGGCACCGTTCCTGGGCCTGCAGATCCCGGCGGCGCTGGCGACCGTCGAGCAGGACAAGCGCGGCAAGAAGGACGGCCAAGGCATCTACAAGTGGGAAAACAGCCGTGCGGTGAAGCCGGAAGTGGCCAAGGACTACCAGGCCCCGGGTGACCTGGAAGACCGCCTGATCCTGCCCCTGCTCAACGAAGCGGTGGCCTGCCTGCACGACGGCGTGGTCGCCGATGCCGACCTGCTCGACGCAGGCGTGATCTTCGGCACCGGCTTCGCCCCGTTCCGCGGCGGCCCGATCCAGTACATCCGGTCGGCCGGGGCTGATGGCCTGGTCGAGAAACTCAAGGTCCTGCAGGCCCGCCATGGCGACCGCTTCGCGCCGCGCCCGGGCTGGGACCTGCCGGTGCTGCGCGAACCGGTGGCCTGACGGTTCACCCGACCACCCTGTGGAATACGAAAACGGAGCCTGCAAGGGCTCCGTTTTCCTTTCGTGGCCGGTGCGGCTGCCGGCTTCGCGGCCCAGGTCGCTCCTGCCGGCAGGTGCTCAGCGATGGACGTGGCCGTGATGGCCCTGCGCGTCCGGGCCGTGATCGTGATCGTGATCGTGATCGTGATCAGCCTGCGGCTTCGGCACGGCGCAGTCATCACCGCAATGGTCGATTTCCATCTGCAACGTCACATGGTCGATCGCGAAGCGCTCGTGCAGCAGGTCAGCCAGCTGGCGACGCAGGTTGTCCTGCTCGCGGCCGTCGGTGATCACCACGTGCGCGGTCAACGCCGGGGTGCTGGATGCCAGCGCCCACACGTGCAGGTCGTGGATTCCCGCCACGCCGTCGTGGCTGCGCAGCGCCTGTTCGATGTCGCCCAGCACCACGCCCTTCGGCACGCCTTCGAGCAGCACGTTGATCGCATCACGCAGCAGCACCCAGGTGCGCGGGATCACCCACAGGCCGATCAGCACCGCCAGGATCGGGTCGACCAGGGTCCAGCCGGTGAAGTGGATGATCAGGCCGCCGGCGATCACCGCCACCGAACCGAGCATGTCGCTCCACACTTCCAGGTAGGCCCCCTTGATGTTCAGGCTCTCGCCGCTGCCGGCGCTGAGCAGGCGCATGGCGATCAGGTTGACCACCAGGCCGAACGCGGCCACCCACATCATGCCGGTCGAGGCGATCGCCTGCGGTTCGCGGAAGCGATCGACGGCTTCCCACAGGATGTACAGGCCCACGCCGAACAGCAGCAGGCCATTGACCACCGCTCCCAGCGCCTCCAGGCGGGCGTAGCCATAGGTGCGGCGGGCGTCGGGGGGGCGCCGGCTCAGGCGAACGGCGGTCAGCGCGATCACCAGGCCGATGGCGTCGGTAGCCATGTGCGCCGCATCGGACAACAGCGCCAGGCTGTTGGTCCAGAACGCGCCTACCACTTCGACGATGAGGTAGGACGTGGTCAGGCCCAGCGCCCACCACAAGGGCTTCTCGTGGCGGATCTCGCTGGGCAGGTGGTTGTGGTCGTGGCTCATGGCAGGCTCCAGGAAACAGGGCCAGCTTAGTCAGGCGCGTGCGGCGGAGACTATTACATCGCCTACATCGCCGCACGCGCCCATGCGCGTGTTCAGCGCGGGCCGAGCACGGTCTGCAGGTCGGCCCCCTGCGGCAGGCCCGAGCGCATCTGCACCGCGCCATCAGCGTCCTTGAACACGATGCCCGGCGTTCCCTGGAACCCCAGTTCCATCATCAACATCTCGTTGGCGCGCAGCTGGGCCTGCACCTCGGCCGGCACGCTCGCCAACGGCTTGATGCCGCCCTTGGCGAAGTTGCGCTCGTTCTCCAGCAGCGCCTGCTCCGGCGATGCCGCTGCCAGGATGGCGGCAGCCTTGTTGGCGCTGTCCTGGCGGATCACGCCGACCAGGATCTCGCGGATCTGCACCTTGCCCGCCTCCACCCACGGCCGCGCGGCTTCCCAGAAGTGGTTGCAGTACGGGCAGTTCGGGTCGCTGAAGGCATAGATCACGCGCGGGGCGTCGGCCTTACCGTCTGCCACCCAATGGCTGGCTTCCACCTTGCTCCATGCCTGCGCGCCCATCGGGCCGGACACCAGTTCCTTCAACTTGCCGGCACCGATGTCCTCGCCCTTGGCGTTGACCAGCGTGCCGACCACCGCGTACTGGCCATCCTTGGACACGTAGACCGCCAGCGGTTGCTGGCCTGCCGCACCGGCGTAGCCGGTCAGGCCCAGCGGCGTTTCGAAGGTACCCATGAACTCCACGCCCTGCGTGCGCAGCGTCCGGATCACTTCCGGCTCATTGGCCTGGCCCGGCGTGGCGGCGGACGCAGCAGGTGCCTGCGCCTTGGCCGGCTCGGCATCACGCGCACAGGCTGCCGGCACGAGCGCGGCGGTGGCCAACAGGAACAACATCGAACGGGGGCGGATCATCATCAACCTCGTCATCAGGATTTGGAATTCATTGCAGCTCACGCAGGCGCGTTTCCAGCGTTGCCCGCGACAGTTCGCCCATGTGCACGTCGCGCAGACGGCCATCGGCGCCAAAGAACAGGGTCGTCGGCAATGCGCGTGCACCGGTCTGCTGCATCACCGCCGAGTCCGCGTCGAGCAGTACGTTCTCCAGCCCGAGCTGGCCCGACTGCAGGAAGTCGATGACCTCCTCCGCTGTTTCGCCCTGGTTGGCGAACACGAAATCGACCGATGCATGCGCCTTCTGCGCGGCAGCCAGCACCGGCATCTCGCGCCGGCACGGGCCGCACCAGGTCGCCCACAGGTTGATCACCACCGGCTTTCCGGCGAAGGCCGTGAGCGGCGCCGGTTGCCCCTGCAGGTCCTGCAGCACCGTTTCGGGCAAGGGAATGGAAGCACGCTGCAACGCGAACAGGCTCATGCCACCAATGGCCCAGAACGCCGCACCCGCGGCCAACCCCAGCAACACCGGCTTGCGCGGCACCCCCGCACGCGTCCTCCACAACGCATACGCGGCAGCCACCAGCACGCCGGCCCAGATCGACCAGCCGCCATCGCCGAGGCGGATGATCGACAGTGGCTGGGACAGATAGTCCGGCGCATGCAGGAGCACGTGCACCAGGCGCGCGCCCAGCAGCGCCAGCAACAGCGCATCGAGCACGACCGCGCCGGTGCGGGTGCGCAGGCCGTCGACGGCCGGGACCAATGCACGCGCGAAAAACCACGCAATGGCAAACGCCACCAGCGCGATCACTGCCATCATCGGGAACGGCCCGGCGCTGATCACAGCGCGCTCCGCATATCAGGAAAAGCCATGCAAACAGATTGGACGGCAGCTGGAGACTTCCGCACACTACTTCCTAAAGTTACCGTTGAATTTGCCGATACAGGGCACCTGCCTGCCGGCGGTTGCCTATCCTACGCATGAAACCTGCATCTCCCCACTCCTGCGATCCCGAGGCTTGCCCGCTGGTTGCTGGCTGGCAACAAAGCCTGGCCGCCGCAGGCCCCGCCGCCCATGCACTGCTGGCCGCGATCGCCAGCGACCACGCCCCGGCATTGGCGGCCCATTTCTACAAGGTCATGCTGAACGACAGCCGTGCATCACGCTCGATGTCGCACGACCAGGTGCGGGTGCGATTGCAGCCGGCCATGCAGCGCTGGCTGACCGGACTGCTGGGCGCGACGCCGGACGACGTCGAGCAGTTGCTGGCCGCGCAACGCGTGATCGGCGACGTGCATGCGCGCGTGGGCATCCCGGTGGACCTGGTCACGCGTGGCACGCGCGTACTGAAGCAACGCATCTTCAGCCTGATCGTGGAGCAGGCCGGGCACGGCGAAACCGCGCACGCGGCAATCGCCAGCCTGACCGCATCCTTCGACATCGCGCTGGAAGGCATGACCCTGGCCTATTCCAACGCCCGCGAGCGTTCCTCGCGCACGGATGCCGCCTACCGGCTGTTCTCGCTGGTGCAGAACGTCAGCACCGAGCGCGAGCGCCAGCGTGCACTGCTGCTGGACTGGGAGAACACCCTGCTCTACGCCCTGGCAAGCACGGGCCGGATGCCCGGCTTCCAGTCATTGGCGCGTTCGGAGTTCGGCCTGTGGTTCACCCACAAGGGCATTCCCAGCTTTGGCGAGAGCACCGAGACCAACCAGATCCTCCACCTGATCGCGGAAGTGGACCGGCTGCTGGAGCACACGCTCTCCAGCCACGAGGACGCCACCCTGCGCGCCGCGCAGCTGCAGGACGTACGCATGAAGGTGGGCCAGGTGCGCAACCTGCTCGGCATGCTGTTCGAGCGCATCGGCGAACTGGATGCCGGCTGCGATGCGCTGACCAACCTGCTCAACCGCCGCTTCCTGCCCACCGTGCTGCGCAGGGAGATCGAACTGGCCGAGAAATCGGCAGGCAGCTTCGCCGTGCTGCTGCTGGACCTGGACCACTTCAAGCACATCAACGACGCGCATGGCCATGAATCCGGCGACCGCGCACTGCAGCATGTGGCCGGCATCCTGACCCAGTTCACCCGCGGCAGCGACTACGTGTTCCGGTACGGCGGCGAAGAGTTCGTCGTGGTGCTGGTCGCGGTCGACCAGCGCCAGGCGCTGGTGATCGCCGAAGGGCTGTGCCGTCGCATCGCCGATTCACCGGTGGCCCTGGCCGACGGGCAGTTGCTGGACGTCAGCTCCAGCATCGGCGTGGCGATGTACGACGGCCACCCCGACTACGAGCGGGTGATGGCGCGCGCCGACGCGGCGATGTACCAGGCCAAGAAGCAGGGCCGCAACCGCGTCGTACTCGGCGATGAAGGACTGCCGACCGCCCCGGGCCGGGCCGCGTTGCAGCGCGGCTGAGGCCGACCATCGGCACATGCCTGGCGGCATGGCGGCGGCATATGCTCGGAGTCGATGCCGCCCACCTCCGCCGCCTGCTCCCTGCCGATGTCCCTGCTCCGCGCCGCCACCCTGCTGCTGTGCCTGCTCCCGATGATCGCGGCAGCCGCCGAACCGGTGGCGCCTGCCGAACACGTCGATGCCGATGGGCCCTATGTGTTCCGCAACGGCAAGCGGTTGCAGGCGCACTGGATCTGCGATGACCAGGTGGTCTCGCGCACGCTGCGGCAGCGCCTGCGCGGCGCGCGGCTGCCCCCGCGATGCGGCTATCCCCATCCCCTGCGTCTGGCCGCACCGGTTGCATCGGCGGCTGCCGTACTGCCCGCGGTGCCGCGCATCGTGGCGGTCTCCGACATCCATGGCCAGTACGATCTGCTGGTCCGCCTGCTGCGCGCACACCATGTGATCGACGCACGGGATCGCTGGTCGCTGGGCCGCGACACCCTGGTGGTGGCCGGTGATGTGTTCGACCGGGGCCCGCAGGTGACCGAAGCCTTCTGGCTGCTCTACAGCCTGCAGCAGCAGGCCGCCGACGCCGGTGGCGCGGTGCATTTCGTCCTTGGCAACCACGAAACGATGGTGCTCTACGACGACCTGCGCTACGTCAATCCCAAGTACCTGCGCAGTGCGCAGCGGTTGGGGCGCAGCTACCCGGACCTGTACGGTGCCGACTCGGTGATCGGACAATGGCTGCGCACTCGCCCGGTGTTGCTGCGCATCGGCGACACGCTGTTCCTGCACGGCGGCATTGCACCGGAAGCGGTGCAGATGGCGCTGGCGCCGGAGTCGACCAACGCGGCCTACCGCGCGTCGCTGGGCAGGCCCAAGGCCGAGGTGAAGGCGGACCCGGCCACTGCACCGCTGTATGACGGCAAGACCAGCCCGATCTGGTACCGCGGCTACTTCGATGGCCGCCTGGATGCCGGTGGGGTGCAACAGGTGCTCGACCAGCTCGATCTGCGCCGCATCGTGGTCGGTCACACCTCGATGCCGCATGTCAGCCAGTTCCACGATGGGCGCGTGATCGCCATCGACAGCAGCATCAAGGACGGCCAAAGCGGGGAACTGCTGTTCATCGAGAACGACCAGCTCAGCCGCGGGCTGCTGGATGGCAGCCGTGTGCCGCTGGCCGAAGGCACCCTCGACGCGGACGACTGACGCCCAGCCCACGCCGAAGTGTTGCAATCCGCAACACCCGCGGCCCACGCCCGGCCGGTTTCCGGCGCCGCGCACGCTCACGGATTCTCACCCGCACGGGAGCCGGTCACGCCTTGCCCGCATCACAAGGGGCGTGTGCGGCTGCCCATCGCCGGATTTCGACTTTTTTCGGTTTGTTTCACATTCCTGTTATGAAATCTGGGTCAACGTGACCGAGGGGGAACGTCGCCGGACATCGGGAACTGCCAGGCGACCACACTGAGAACAGAAGCCGCGCACGGGCCAGCGCCTGTCGCGACGTGGTGTTTTGCATAGCTTGGGACAGGCGATGAAACCACGAAAACTTGCGATGCTGCCGTTGCTCCTGGCCCCGGGAGCCGCTCTCGCCCAGGACTCCGTCGGTGCCCTGAGGCAGGAGATCACCCAGGTGCAGGCACACCTGCAGGCCCTGACCGCGCGCCTGGACGCGCTGGAACGCGAACAGGGCAAGGATCCACCGCCATACACGCCAACAAGCCCGTCGCCCGCGCAAGCATCTGATACGCAGGCGACGGCGCCACTGGCGCAAGCTGAAACCGCAGCGTCCCCCACCCGTGGCGCGGCCGCCGCACCGTCCATCCTGCCGCCACGCGACTCGGTCGCCGACCCGTCCACGGCGGCATCGCGCCCGGACAACGCGCCCTCGCCCACCGATCCGGAACTGAAGGGCTTCTTCGCCATTCCCGGCACCGAGACCCTGATCCGCCTGGGCGGCTACGCCAAGCTCGATGCCATCGCCGACAGCCGCGCGGCCGGTGACAACCAGCAGTTCGTCACCTCGTCCATCCCGGTCGGCGGCCCGCATCGCGATGTCTCGCATTTCGACATGCATGCCAAGCAGACGCGCTTCAGCTTCGAGGCGCGCCGCCCAACCACCCACGGCAACCTGCGCTTCTACCTGGAGAACGACTTCTTCGGCAGTAGCGACAGCTATGAATTCCGCCTGCGCCATGCCTATGGGCAGCTGGGCAACACCTACGCCGGCTACGGCTATTCCACGTTCATGGATGCCGACTCGCTGCCGGACACCCTGGATTTCGCCGGACCCGGTGCAGCCGGCTACCTGTTGGTGGCCGGCATCCACCACAGCTTCGCGCTGGGCAAGGGCAACACCCTGACCCTCGCTGCCGAAGACCCCGACTCACAGCTGGCCAATCCCGGCGATGCCGACATCAGCACCGAGCGGCTACCCGACATCAGCCTGGTCGCACGCATGGAGCGCGACTGGGGCCACCTGCAGCTTGGCGCGGTCGCGCGCAGCCTCGGCTATGACGGCGACGGGCGCAGCGACCGTACCTTCGGCGGTGGCCTGCAGTTGAGCGGCTCGTTTGCCATCGCCGAACGCGACCTGCTGTTGTTCGGCGTGGTCGGCGGCAAGGGCATCAGCCGCTACACCGCCGACCTCACCGGCTCGGGGCTGGATGCGGCGATCAACGCCAACGGCCAGCTCAAGGCGCTGCCGCTGTATGGCGGCTTCTTCGGCTACACCCACTACTGGTCGGACATGTGGCGCTCGAACCTGATCTACGGCCAACTGCATCTGGACGACGCCGACGCGCTGGCCCGCGATGCCTTCCGCCGCAGCCAGTACGGCGCGCTCAACCTGATCTGGAGCCCTGCCCCGTCCTGGACGATGGGCATGGAGGTGCTTTACGGCCAGCAGCGCCTGCAGGACGGCCGCAGCGCGGACACCCTGCGCGTGCAGGGCAGCCTGCAGTACAGCTTCATCAAGTAGCCAGCCCGCACGCCGGCAGCAGCGCGGCCGGCCGCCAGCTATCGAGAACGTCCACCGCCTTTCCCTGTAATCACACCGGCATCCCCGGTGAAAGGAGACACCCATGGCAGGTCAGAAGAAAATCGGCGTGGTCGGTGCAACCTTCCTGGTCGCCGGCAACATGATGGGCTCGGGCGTGTTCCTGCTGCCCTCCAGCCTGGCCAAGATCGGCACCGCCTCGATCTGGGGCTGGCTGATCACCACCGCCGGCGCACTGCTGCTGGCGTTCGTGTTCGCCAAGCTCGGCAAGCTCGCCCCGCAGGCCGGCGGCCCCTATGCCTACGCACGTGACTGGTTCGGCCCGTACATGGGCTTCCAGACCAATACCATCTACTGGTTCGCCAACTGGATCGGCAATGTGGCCATCCCGATCGCGGCGGTGGGCTACTTCAGCTACTTCTTCCCGATCCTGTCCCAACCGCTGCCGCGCTGCATCGCGGTGCTGCTGCTGGTGTGGGCGCTGAGCTTCGCCAACGTGATCGGCCCGGCCTTCGTCAGCCGCGTGCAGACGGTGACCACCAGCTTCGCGCTGGTGCCGATCCTGGGCATCGCGATCTTCGGCTGGTTCTTCTTCGACCCGACCATCTTCAAGGGTGCCTACAACGTCTCCGGCGAATCCAACTTCGGCGCGGTATCCAGCGCCGCGGCGCTGACGCTGTGGGCCTTCATCGGCGTGGAATCGGCCTCGGTCACCGCCGGCGTGGTCGAGAACCCGGAGAAGAACGTCGCCCGTGCCACGCTTGCCGGGGTATTCCTCGCGGCGATCGCCTACATCGCCAGCTCCTCGGTGATCATGGGCATGGTGCCGAACGCGGACCTGCAGGTCTCCGACGCGCCGTTCGCCCTGGCCGCGGCCAATGCGGTCGGTGGCTGGGGCGGTGCGCTGGTCAGCCTGTGCGCCTTCATCGGTGCGGCCGGTTCGCTCGGCGGCTGGATCCTGCTGACCGCGCAAAGCGCCAAGGCGGCCTCGGACGACGGGCTGTTCCCCAGCATCTTCAGCAAGATCAACAAGGACGAAGTGCCGGTCAAGGGCGTGCTGATCGTGGCGGTGCTGATGACCCTGGCGGTGCTGATCACCTCCACCTCGGAAACCGCGTCGGCGCAGTTCGACGTCATCACCTCCGCGGCGGTGGTGCTGACCCTGCTGCCCTACATCTACTCCTGCGTGGCCTGCTACTTCGTGGTGGAGCGCTCGCACACGCTGGTGCATACCGGCGCGTTCTGGGTGCTGACCAGCATCACGGTGGTGTATTGCCTGTGGGCCATCTTCGGCTCGTCCGGCACGATCGTGCAGTACGCGTTCCTGTTCGTGCTGTTCATCACCGTCTTCTATCCCTTCTTCAGCGAAGAACGCCGCAAGCAACGGCTTGCCCGCTTCTCGCCCACCGGCACGCCGCGTGCCGCTTCGAACTGAATCCCCCGCTCGGTAGAAAAGGAAACCACCATGTACTTCAAGTCCCTGGACTATCCCATCGTCATCATCGACGCGGACTACGAGTCGCCGCGCATCAACGGCATCCTGATCCGCGCCCTGGCCGACGAGCTGCGCCACAACGACCAGCGCGTGCTGTGCGGCCTGACCCTGGATGACGCGCGCGCCGGCGCACGCACCTATGTGGCCGCCTCGGCGGTGTTGATCTCCATCGACGGCACCGAGGAGAACGACGACCAGTTTCAGCAGCTGCTCGCCTTCCTCCGCGAGCAGAGCAAGCGCCGCGCCGACCTGCCGGTATTCCTGTACGGCGACCGCCGTACCATCGAGAAGGTGCCGAGCAAGCTACTCAAGTACGTGCACGGCTACATCTTCCTGTTCGAGGACACCAAGAGCTTCATCGCCCGCCAGGTGATGCGCGCGGCCGAAGACTACATGGCCACGCTGTTGCCGCCGTTCTTCAAGGCGCTGATCCACCACGCCGCCGAGTCCAACTATTCCTGGCATACCCCCGGCCACGCCGGTGGCGTGGCGTTCACCAAGTCGCCGGTGGGCCGTGCGCTGCACCAGTTCTACGGCGAGAACACGCTGCGCAGCGACCTGTCGATCTCGGTACCGGAACTCGGCTCGCTGCTCGACCACACCGGCCCGATCCGCGATGCCGAAACCGAGGCCGCGCGCAACTTCGGCGCCGACCACACCTTCTTCGTCACCAACGGCACCTCCACCGCCAACAAGATCGTCTGGCACGGCACCGTGGCGCGCGGGGACATCGTGTTCGTGGACCGCAACTGCCACAAGTCGCTGCTGCACTCGCTGATCATGACCGGCGGCATCCCGGTGTACTTCACCCCCAGCCGCAACGCGCACGGCATCATCGGCCCGATCAGCCTGGACCAGTTCTCCGGCGAGGCGCTGCAGCGGATGATCCAGGCCAATCCGCTGGCCAGCAAGGCGGCCAAGCCGGGTGCCAAGCCGCGCATCGCGGTGGTCACCAACTCCACCTACGACGGGCTCTGCTACAACGCCGAGAAGATCGCCGACAACCTCGGCACCGCGGTGGACTTCCTGCACTTCGACGAAGCCTGGTACGGCTACGCCGCGTTCCACCCGTTCTACGAGAACCATTACGGCATGGCCAAGGGCAAGCCGCGCGAGCAGGACGCGATCATCTTCACCACCCAGTCCACGCACAAGCTGCTGGCCGCGTTCTCGCAGGCCTCGATGATCCACGTGCGCAATGCCGCCACCCGCGAGCTGGATGCCGAGCGGTTCAACGAATCGTTCATGATGCACACCTCCACCAGCCCGCACTACGGCATCATCGCCTCCTGCGATGTCGCCTCGAAGATGATGGAAGGCGAGGCCGGGCGGTCGCTGGTGCAGGAGATGCACGACGAGGCGGTGGCGTTCCGCCGGGCGATGCTGCATGTCAGCGAGGACCTGGACCGGGACGAATGGTGGTTCAAGGTCTGGCAGCCCGATGGCGTGGAGCGCACGCTGGCCCATGAGGACCGCAGCAAGCCGATGGTCACTTCGCGGCCTGACTGGTACCTGCGTCCGGACGCCCGCTGGCACGGCTTCGACAACCTGGCCGATGACTACGTGCTGATCGACCCGGTCAAGGTCACCCTGCTCACGCCGGGCCTGTCGATGGACGGGGAAATGGGCAAGCTGGGCATCCCGGCCGCGGTGCTGAGCAAGTTCCTGTGGACCCGCGGCATCACCGTGGAGAAGACCAACCTGTACTCGGTGCTGTTCCTGTTCTCGATGGGCATCACCAAGGGCAAGTGGAGCACGCTGGTCACCGAGCTGATGGCGTTCAAGGACCTCTACGACGCCAACGCCCCGTTGAGCCAATCACTGCCCAGCCTGATCCAGGACCACCCGGCCGCCTACGCCAACTGGGGCCTGCGTGACCTGTGCGCGGCCCTGCATGCCTTCAACCGGGAGTTCCGCGTGGCCGAGGTCATGCGCGAGATGTACGTGGACCTGCCCGAACCGGTGATGACGCCGGCCGAGGCCTACAACCACCTGGTGCGCGGCGAGATCGAACGCGTGGACATCGACCAGATCAGCGGTCGGGTGGCCGGCACGATGCTGGTGCCGTATCCGCCGGGCATCCCGACCATCATGCCGGGCGAGCGCTTCGGCGCGCAGGATGAACCGATCATCCAGTCGCTGCGTATCGCCCGCGAGCAGAACGCGCGCTTCCCCGGCTTCGAGTCGGACGTGCATGGGCTGATCATCGACGACAGCGGCGCGCAGCCCAGCTACAAGGTGGAGGTCCTGAAGCTGTAACCGCCGGCGCGGCGCAGGGGGGTGCGGCAAGCGCCCTCACCCCAACCCCTCTCCCGCCTGCGGGAGAGGGGCTCTGGCACGGCAGATGCCCGCTCCTGCTTCAGCGGGTTGCACGGCAGCGGCGATGCCCCCGCTGCTCCCTTCTCCCGCCCCGGCGGGAGAAGGTGCCCGCCAGGGCGGATGAGGGTGCTTTGTGCTTTCCCTTCAGCCCGGTCGCACCCTGGCCGGGCACTGCCGCCCCCCGGAGAAGCGGCTACGATGCGGGCGACACCCGCCGCCCCCGCGATGACGGGAACCAACGGATGCACCACGGCACGCCTTGATGACCAGCACCGGCCAGGAACAACGCGTCTTGCAACTGTCGATCGCGGCGACCGTCCTGGTCGCGGCGATCGGTTTCTTCGGGGGCCTGCTGGCCCGGTCGCAGGCGATCCTGTTCGACGGCATCTACAGCCTGGTCGATGTCGCGCTGACCCTGGTGGCGCTGGCGGTACTGCGGTTGATGGCCAACGAACAGAGCCCGCGCTTCCAGTACGGGTTCTGGCACCTGGAACCGATGGTCGAGGCATTGGGCGGCGCAATCCTGAGCCTGGCCTGCATCTACGCGCTGGCCAATGCCGTCATCGGCTTCAGCGATGGCGGGCACGAGACACGGCTCGGCCCCGGCCTGGCCTGGGCGGCATTGCTGGCGGTGGTCGACCTGGTCATGGCGGTCTGGATCGGCCGCCACGCCCGCCGCCTGCAATCCGGTTTGCTGGCCCTGGATGCCCGTGCGTGGCTGCTGACCGGGCTGATGAGCCTGGCGGTGGTGCTGTCCTTCCTCATCGCCTTTGCCCTGCGCGGTGGCGCACACGCGCATTGGATCCCCTACATCGACCCGCTGGTGCTGGCCGCGATCAGCGTGGTGGCATTGCCGGTGCCGCTGCGCGCGGCATGGAAGGCCGCCCGTGAGGTGCTGCAGGTGGCCCCGGACGACCTGGACCGACGGGTGCGCGAGGTCATGCAGCAGTTCGTCGACGAACACGGTTTCGACGGCTTCACCAGCCACGTCGCCAAGATCGGCCGCATGCAGTTCATCGAGATCCACGTGCTGACCCGGCCGGACGCCCGGCTTGGCAGCATCGGCGACGTCGACCGCCTGCGCGACGGCATCGCCAACCGTCTGGACGCCCGCTCGGGCCGCTTCTGGCTGACCATCGACTTCACCTCCGACCCGGCCTGGACATGAGCACCTCCGCCCCGCGCAAGATGGGCCTGACCATGGCCACCATGCTGGTCGCCGGCAACATGATCGGCACCGGCGTGTTCCTGCTGCCGGCCAACCTAGCCATGGTCGGCAGCATCTCCTCCTTCGGCTGGATGATCGCCACCGCCGGGGCGATCGCGCTGGGCCTGGTGTTTGCCCGCCTGTCGCAACTCAACCCGCAGCCGGGCGGGCCCTATGCCTATGCGCGTGACACGTTCGGCAACTACATCGGCTTCGTCAGCAACTACGCCTACTGGTTCGGCAACTGGATCGGCAACGTCGCCATCGCGCTGGTGGTCACCGGCTACCTGAGCCAGCTGTGGCCCTGGCTGGAAGGCATCTACCCGCGGCTGGGGTTCACCCTGGCGGTGATCTGGCTGCTGAGCCTGGCCAACGCACGCGGCGCCCGATGGATCGGCGCGCTGGAGACCGGCACCCTGTTGCTGGCGTTGGTCCCGATCCTGGGCATCGCCATCGCCGGCTGGTGGTGGTTCGACCCGGACCTGTTCCGCGCCGGCTGGAACGTCAGCGGCATGAGCGACAGTGCCGCGATCTCGCGCAGCGCGTCGATCGCGCTGTGGGCCTTCATGGGCGTGGAGAGCGCGGCGGTCTCGGCCGACGTCATCGACGACCCGCGCCGCAACATCCCGCTGGCCACCCTGTTCGGGTTGGCATTGGCAGCGGTGATCTACGTCAGCTGCTCGCTGGTGATCATGGGCATGCTGCCGATGGAACAGCTGCGCGACTCCTCGGCACCGTTCGCCGAGGTGGCCAGGCTGATGATCGGCCCCTGGGGCGTGGTGGTGATCGCGCTGTGCGCCATCTTCAAGTCCGTGGGCGCGCTGGGCGGCTGGATGCTGCTGGTCGGGCAGTCGGCCAAGGCGGCCGCCGAGGATGGCCTGTTCCCGCGCGTGTTCTGCCGGCTCAACCGGCATGGCATGCCCGGCACCGGCCTGATGATCGTGGCGGTGCTGATGAGCGGGCTGCTGCTGGTCACCTCCTCGCCCACCCTGGCCCGCCAGTTCGACCAGCTCACCAACATCGCGGTGCTGCTGACCATCATCCCCTACCTGTTCTCGGCCGGCGCGCTGGTCGCGACCACGCTGGAGCGCAACGAGCAGGGCGCGCTGCGCGCCGGCTGCCTGTTCATCGCCGCCACCGCCGTGGCCTATTGCCTGTATGCGCTGGTTGGCGCCGACGCCCAGTTGCTGGCCTACGCCACCGTCGCCCTGCTGTTCAGCGCGGCGTTGTACCCGTTCTTCCGCCAGCGCATGCACACGCAGGGCAACCGGGACTGACCCCGGCCGGCTCGCCCGGCCTCCCGCTTCGTCCTGCCCGCGCCCAGCCACTACAATGCCCCCTTTGTGGCAGCCCCCTGCCCGGCTATCGAAGTGGAATGCGCGTGACCGAGAAAAAGCCCGAACACACCCCGTTGATGAAGCACGATGGATTCATCGGAATCATATGCAAGCAAGCCCTTCTGCAGCAATGACTCCGGCCCATTGGCGGCCGAACAGCGCTTAAAACGCAACACCGTCGCAACAAGCCCCCTGCAGCAAGCCCGACCCATTTTTGTTGATTGGAATCGATTCCAATGTCGGAGTCTGAGGAGATGAGACACGAGGGGTAGTAGGATTGAGTTGTCCCATTCACCTGGTCACTCAACAGCTGCCTGATGACGAAATCCATCCAGGTTATTTCTGCATCTAAGTTCGCTACAACTTTTGCCCTCCGACCCGAGCTTCACGCGTGGCTTCTCGGTGCCGGCGCTTCTGCGGCCTCCGGCATCCCGACCGGCTACGACATGATCCTGGACTTCAAAGCCAGGCTCTATTGCCAAGAGACCCGGTTCCCTCGCCGAAACGTTGATCCGAGTGATCCACTGTGGGTTCAGCGCATTGACGAGTTCTTCTCTCGCACCCCTCTCCTTCCGCCCCCTAACGATCCGACCGAGTATGCGGCCGCGTTCGAGGCGATTTATCCGCAAGAGACCCATCGTCGCCAATACATCGCTGACGCCATCAGCAAGGGCACCCCCTGTTTTGGGCACCGCATGCTGGCCGGTCTGATAAGCGCCTCAAAGGCTCCCTGCGTCTTCACGACCAACTTTGATCCTCTGATTGAAGAATCCAGCCTGCTGGCGGCATCGCTAATGCCCCCAGGAGCCGCGCGCAAGCCTACGGTGGCGACTCTAGACTCTGCACACCTGGCTACGCGCTGCCTGGATGAGTCTGACTGGCCCCTCATCGCCAAGATTCATGGCGACTACCGTTCAACATCCCTGAAGAACACCACGAGCGAGCTGGCTTCCCAAGACTATGATCTGCGCCGGGCTATGGTTGAAGCTTGCAAGCGGTTCGGTCTGGTCGTAGTCGGCTACAGCGGACGCGATTCCTCCGTGATGGAGGCGCTTGAGTCGGTCCTGGCCTACGAGAACCCCTTCCCAAGCGGCCTCTACTGGTGTGCGTCTTCCCGCTCCAAGCTCCTGCCGGCTGTGAATGATTTTTTGCAGAAGGCTGTGTCTGCGGGAGTCAGCGTCTTCATCATCGAGTCCGCGACGTTCGACGAGTTGGCCGGCGACCTGCTCAACCAAATCAGCCTTCCAAGCCCGCTGCTGGACCATGTCCTGTCGTTCCAGCCGACCCAGCTCGCAGCTCCCATCCCGGTGCGCACGGCGGAAGCACGGAAGTTCCCCGTGCTGCGCCTCTCCGCATTGCTGGTTGAAAGTCTCCCCATAACGGCAAGAAGAGTAGCCTTGGGCCGCCCATCCTCCATCGTTGAGGTGCGGGAAATGCTCAAGGCCACGAATTGCCGGTCGGCGGTGGCAATGGTTGGGAATGAGCTCGCAGCCTTCGGCAAAGATGCAGAAATCCTCGCTTCATTGCACAGTCTGAAACCAGTGCTAAACGGGCATTGGACGCTGGACCCCGTCCAAGACAGCTGGGCGCTAGGCCTCATCTACGATGCTCTCCTTCGCGCATTGGCTCGGCGACGACCGTTAATTCCGAGACTTAAGCGTTCCGGGCACTCGCTTATGGTTGCCAGCGCAAGGGTCAACGAAACAGACGAGCAGCGACATCGTCGCGAAAGCCAACTATCCAAGCTCAAGGCGGCCTATGGAAGCGAGCTCACGGGGAATAAGTTCGGTCGCAACTACAACGAAGCCATCTCGGTTCGGCTGGAAGAGATTGAGGGACGCTGGTGGTGCGGGTTTGACCCCTACACTGCCGTAGAAGCACCGCAAGATGAGCGGCTGACTCCTTCTGACACGGCCCAAGGCGACCCGCTGGGCTGGTCGACGCAGCGCAAGCCAGATCCGACCGCTGACTGGAGACGAGAGCGCTGGGCGACCAAGTACAACGGTGCTTGGGCCAACATCATCGACGCGTGGGCAAGCTTGCTCACGTCCCCACACGGCGCCACCTTTCACGCGTTCGGAATAGAAGATCAAGAGGGAGTCGATGCAGCCTTTCGCATTTCACCGCTCACCGGCTTCAGTCGTCCTGGACATCACGACAAATACTTTGACCGGAGGCAGTGATGGTAGATGTTTCTCGCTCGCAGCTACCGCCGCTGTCCTTGCTTTCGGAACCGGAGCTGGCCTTTTCTCCTGAGCACTCCGGGGGGCGAGACGTCCACCCCCTTCGCGGGCTGGCGCACTACGGCCCCTTCTCGTCCCAGACATTCAGCCAGTTCACGCCCACCGTTCGCATCGCCACAGTGGGCCCAGCAAGTGCGTTCTGGACTCGCGGCGCACTTATGGCATCGCTGAAAGAGCGACATGGGGCTAGCGATAGAAGTGGCTACGCCCCAGATTTTCCTGGTTTCGCCAGCATCTTCGGCGTGGACTTGGCTTCCTCGGACAAGGCCAACCACATCCGCTGGCCCGACTCCATCAACGATCTTCCAGGATCTGGCCCGCTTCAGCATCGCCTGGTGGCCGCCTTCGACGCAGCTCTCTCGCAACTAAGCACAAGACACGAACAGTTTGACGTGGTTCTAGTCCATCTCCCAGAAGCGTGGCTTCCTCACACGTCCGGGGACGGGTTCGACGCGCACGATGTCCTCAAGGCATTGGGAGCAAAGCACGGCATCCCAACCCAAGTGGTCAACGACCGGACCTTCAGCTTCTCCAACAAGGCTCAGCTGGCCTGGAGGCTGTCGATCGCACTCTATGTCAAAGCCGGCGGCATTCCTTGGAAGCTCGCCCCTCTGGCGGGAGTGCCCGCGGATACTGCCTACATTGGTTTGGCATACGCGCTGAAGAAGGTCAACGACGAAACCCACTTTGTCACCTGCTGCTCGCAGGTGTTCGACATGGACGGGGGCGGCATGCAGTTCGTGGCGTTCGAGGCAAAGGATCCGGTCAAGGACGTGCGCGAAGCACGAAGGAATCCGTTCTTGTCACGAGAAGACATGCGAGCAGTTATTGCCCGCAGTCTATCGATCTACCAACAGCGCAATGGGGGCATTCTTCCCCGGCGAATGGTCATTCACAAGAGCAATGCGTTCAAAGAAGAGGAGGTTCTTGGTGCTCGCGACGCCTTGACCGCCGTCCCCGAGGTGGAATGCATCGAGATCAGCTCCAGACCGACTTGGCGGGGAGTATGGCTGGTCAAATCCTCTGGTGGGACCGCGCGCACCCAGCCAGCGAGATACCCAGTCCCCCGCGGCACCTTCGTCCCCCGGTCGGGCACGTCCGCTCTTCTTTGGGCTGCAGGCAATGTTTCAGACGTTTCAAGCAAATCAGACTACTACCAAGGCGGGAAGAGCATCCCCCGTCCACTTCTACTGACCCGTCACGCGGGCAGCGGACCGCTGGAAACGATCGCCCACGAAACGCTGGCGCTGACCAAGATGGACTGGAACAACGACGCACTCTACGACCCAGTGCCCGTCAGCATCCGCTACTCCCAGAAGCTCGCCAGGACCATTTCCAATGTTAAGGACCTTCCCGGAAACAGCTATCCATACCGTCTATTCATGTAGCAGCTTCCCAATGCAAGGAGAACACGTTCAACGTAATGTTCGAACTGCGCCCAATGCCTTCATTTAATGGGTGTCGGACTTTCGTCGACGGCCAGATGGTTCACCCAAGCCTTAATCACTGCGCCGCGCCGCGCTCGCAATCATTAGCGCTGACCAATCAATCGACCAGGCATGTCTCTTTAAAACGCAGAGACATGTCGACATGGACGACGACTCCACTGCTCTCAGCGCAACCCTATTACGCAAGCTCTTCTATGGTTGGATTTGCAGCCAAGAAGGAGCTCCAGTCGGCGTCGGACGCCAACGAACCGAAAGGTTCCTTGGACGTCACCGTCAGGCCGATCGTATCTTTATGATGGTGCCACAAGGCAAAAACTTCGCCTGGTTGGTTTCGATGGAACGAGGACCAGGTAAGCCCATGAACGGTCTGCCCGAAACGTTGAAACAGTTCCAAGCCCATCGCTTGATAGGGGGCATATCGCTTGAACGCAACGTCTCTTCCATCCAGACCCAGATACTTTCGGTTCCGACCATCGATTCGAAGGAAAAGGGATGGCCGCTCTGAACGATAGCGCGCGACCTTGTAACTCTCGGCACGACGACGCAGCCACTGGTAGTTCCCGGATGGATTCTCAGAGAGAATGTGGCACTCCACTGCAACGGTTGGAATGTTTTTCCCCAGGTACAGCACAGCATAGTCGCCCTTATGCCCGTCGGGAGGATCCACCCGAGCATTCCGATACTTCTCCTCCGGCGGCTCGAGATGTGCGCCGTCGTGTCGAAAGAGGCGAACGAGGTCATTCTGGGGATCAAGCAGGACGACTTCCAAGTCACTAGCATCAATCACGCGATCCCTCGCTTAGTATTGGGAGTGGACATCCGCAGCCGCGACAACCGCAGCACGGCGCTTGCTGCCGTCTTGCGTCAACAACCACTGCCCTGCAGCGACATCCCGCGCACTGGTCAGCTTGCCCAAGAGCACTTCAATCGGTGTCAGTCCTGCCAGTGATTCATTGATCCCAGTGAAGAATGCAAAGGCCTCCGCGCCACTGCCTGATAGATGCGAAAGCACTTCAACCAACGGCTCGCCGGAAATGCCCGCCCACGTCTGAAACACAGGATAAGCCCTGCCCCTCTTTCGGTGAGAGCCGAGGAACGCAATGACCTTCCCCTCACCTTCGCGACGCCGGACCGTTTCCGCGCTAACACCGAGCAGCTTCGAGAACTCGGCAACACCAAGCGTCTCGTTCGGATCGTGATTAAACACTGGAACAGATTCTGCCTGCGATTGCTCGGACTTCGACAACACGGCCATCCTAGTGACCTGAAGTTCCGATTGCAGCAGATTTCCAACTCTCACCGTCTCCAGCCATGAGCGCATGATTCTCACGGCCTCGGCGCTCATTCCAGCCCTCGCCAATGCATCCGCATGACTCTCTTCGCTGTGCTTGATCGCCATCGCGAGGGCGCTCTCACGCGCCTGCCCGAGGCGGAAAAGGTGCGGAGACACCAAGCCCTTCACGGGATGAGCGAACCCAGCAGGGAGAAAATGATTGAAAGACGCAGCGTCATGGGCTTTGAAAAGCTCACCTAGCTCTTCATAGATACCCACCTTCCCGGGCCTCCATGCCTCAAAGGCATGCGCCGCTATGTCTTCCATCACATCAAGCTCTTCCAGCCCCTCATTCAACTCATGATAGGGAATCGCCCATTCAAAACTATGCGCCTGCATGCGCGGAACCGCCGCTTTGGCCCTGCGTTGTTTGGCTTGAGACATGACGACCTCCAAAGCACCCAGAGTGCCTAGTGTGGCTTATGAGGCTTAAATTGTCAACTCGGCTCTATCATGGAAGATAGAATCATGCAAGATGCTGATCCATATCTTCCAAGACCTGCGTGTAAGATGCTCTTATCAACTGCCTACCAAGCTTCCCGCTGAACCCGCTGGCGAGGCGAGAGCAGAGCCTGGAAAACCGGAACCCAAGGAAACCTATGGCAAACGGAAGTGCCCCCCAAGACTGCAAGGTCGCTGTTCTGGTGGACTGCGACAACGTCAGTCCTGAGATCGTCGACCATGCTCTCTTAATGGGAGCTCAGTTCGGTCGAGTAGTGCTACGTCGGGGCTATGGAAACCATGCCACCCTCGCCAACCGCTGGCAGGAAGTGATGGTCCAACAGGCGTTCACGCCCTGTCTTCAGTATCAGTACGCTGCGGGAAAGAACACATCAGACATCGCTCTGGCTTTGGACGCCCAAGAGGCCATGTTCGACGGCAGGGCGGATACGTTCTGCCTGGTCACCAGCGACTCTGATTTTGCCTACCTATGCAGAAAGCTCCGCGAGCGCGGCGCAACCGTTTGCATCGTGGGCGAGTCGAAGACGCCTCTCGCCCTGCGCAACGCATGTGACCAATTCTTCCTCTGGGAGAGCGTTTCGGCTGCTGGGCCACGTGAGAACACTGGTCTCAACGAATCAGCGAGCACAGGCCCCGGCAAAGTGGAGCCCACTTCTAACGACGTGCGTCCCCTCCCCAAACGTCGGCCTCGGTTCCTAGTGGATGCGGTGGCCCTGCTTGCAGGTGAGACCTCGGAGGGAAAGGTGGGCCTAGGCGCACTGGGGCAATACTTGCGGCGAACCAACCCATCGTTTACCCCGAATGCATACGGCCACTCTGGGCTGCTGAACATGGTGAAGACCTACGACCTGCTCTCGCCGCAGCAGGAACCGGGCGGCAATTGGTCGGTTGGGCTGGCACCTAGCCCTGCCGCCGATGCCAAGTAGCCCAACAAAATAGGTCCAACATGCCCGCCTCCGCACTCCGTGCCTTTCGACTGCTCCGAGCATTCGGTGCCCTTGAGTACGCATTGAAACAAGTTCCCGGGTTCACCGACGCTTACTCAAACGGATCCGCCAAGGTGAATTGGCAAGCCGTCGACACTGCACTTGAAGCGTTGCAACCAGAGCTGCTCACGTTGGCCGTGTCTGACTCGACCAAGCAGAAGATTCTGGGCGGGAACCGGGATCGTCCCATGGTTCAGGTGGTGACGGTGCACGGCGGCCACAACATCACCGCCTTCCGGGCCAAAGCCTTGAGTGCGTCAGACCCGAGGGCGCTGATGCAAGCCGCCCGCAGGGTTCGCAACAACCTCTTTCACGGGGGCAAAGAAGATCCGCTTGAAGAGGCATTCCCTGGCGATGACAACCAGTGGATTACAGCCGCGACCGACGTCGCGAGTGGCGTTCTTGATCTGGTCGTGAATGGAAGGCTACGGCCCTTGCCCTGAGCAGGGCCGGCCCGAAGCGGCATCCCCGGAGTCAATTCAACTCGGCCAATCGCGTCTGGTAGGCCTGCTCTATACAGGCTTTGTCGGCACATATATCCCGTACCGTCCTGCGCCACCGCCCTTGATTCGCCGTAACCTCACCCGGGTCCATCGAACGGGCCCGGACGACACCGAATGCCTCTGCAGTTTGCTTGTCCAACCGGGCCAGTTCCGGGTCGGCACAAATCATCTGCTCTACGGCCGACGACGCGTTCTCACAGTCAAAGCTGGGCCCAGTCGAAGCGCCATCCGCCAGCGGCTCGTCCGAGTTGGGCTCTTGGTAATCGTCCGCCTTCGTCGACATCGCTGAATCATAAGCAGGATCAACGTCCACTGCCTGTGACGCTTCCACTGGGGCCGCAGCTGCGGGAGCCATGGCTTGTGTTTTGCTCCGGACATTGGAGCTGATAGCCGCTCCGATGCCAATAAGATCTCCAGGAAGCACCTGGACCTCGGCCAAGTGTTGTCCATTGACCGCCTGAGAGGTGTATTCAAGCCGTAGCTTGTAAACGTCCTGCCCAGGGTTGTTGAATGGCGCGGCCAGGTCAGCTTCGCAACTGTAGCGGCTGATCTTCTCATCAAAGCTCGTCGGATGAGCCAAAGAGATGGGAAGAACACTGCGAAGCTGCTCTGTGCTCAAGTTGGCAGCAGCACTTGCCGCCCCCAGCTCCCGCTGGATGATGCTGCGAACCAGGTCCAGAGTCATCTCATCGCCGCACTCCGGCGCTCCGGCCTTCCCGCACCCTACGAGTGCAGGAAGCAAGAACGCACTGCTTAGAACCATTTTTTTCATTGACATCCTGTCCTCGTCGCAAAGGTTGGGCAACGCCCTCTTATGCGGCTATCGACCCCGTTGCGAATTTCTTTAGAGAGCTAACTTGGGGCCATCGTCATCCAACGCCGGCGGAGTCAGCCCCGCTTGTGGGGCCGACTGCGCGACTGCAGGTGACTTTCCAGGGACCGCTTCCCCGCCAGCAAGTTCTTTTCGACTAAGTAGCAATTGTGTGCGCAATTCCCTGCTGAGTGCCCTTGCTAATTTTCACTTAACTGGTTGGCTACGAGCACACACCAACCGAGGACGCACATTGCTTGATCCACGAACCCAAATCGCCGCGCTACTTCTGAGCAGCAGCTTCAATCCCACCGTCCATCGCACTCGCGAAGAGCGCTTGGGAAACATCCAAGCCGCTCTGAAGCTCGCGGAGCACGTCCTGGGCAGGTCTTCAGGAAAAAGCCCGATCCAACCCATCGATGCTCAGTTGACCGACCACGGGAACACACCAACGACGGAGGAACCATGACTGATCCACAAACCCGAATCGCCGCGCTGGTTTTAAGCGGCACCATCGAACGAGCGGCTCAGCGTACTCAGAAAGAGCGCTCAGATGATGTACGAGTGGCCTTGGAGATCGCCGCCGAGGTTTTGCGCCAGCGCGCAGGTGGAAACCCAGTCGATCTCATTCACGACGGGCCGCGCGTCCAGCCACGGTCCGCCCCCACAACTAAGGAACGCGTGGAGGTAAAAGAGGATCTGGCTCCCTTGGACCAACTGCTCGCTGAACGGCGGGGAATCAGGCCCCCGGCCAAGCCGCCAACGACCAAGCGGCCAACGCTTCATTGAACATCCAAAGCCCCTGCCACAGTGGGGGCTTCTCACTCTTATCAGTGAAGCCTTGGCCGAGGCGCGGCCTGCTGCGTGGATGCAGTCGGCTCTGCGGGGTCTCCCGTTTCGTGGAGCCGATCCTCAAACCGATTCAGGGCTACCCTGCTGCCGGCTTCCAACTCTGTAACGGCGGCCGACAGCTGATTCGCACAGGCCTCTTCCTCACCGTCCTCGATCTTCGTCCGGGCTTTTCTCAGAGCATCCAAACGCTGCTCGACTGCTGCCAAACGACGTCCCCGACGTCGGGCCCAGGCCACCAGTCCAGCGCCTGTTGGTCGGGGCTGTTGTTCGACGAAATCCTCCAAGGACCGCTCCGCGCGCGTCAAAAGCGATGCTGCCCGTCGTTCAGCCTCTACCCGTCGCAGCCACTCCGTCGCTCTTCGTCTCACGGCGGCCAAGCCCCTTAGTGCTCGTTGGATATCCTTACGCACCCTTGTCGCCACGCTCCCGTTGCTAACGGCCAAGTCCAAGCGACGTAGAAGCAGGCGCGTGGACCGAAGCGCGCCCTCGAGACCGGCCGCCACCACGTCACACCAAAGTCCCCATGCGCTCTCCATCAGGGATTGCAGCGAGGGTTCGGGTGCATTGGGAAGAGTGCGGATGGCCAAGACTCCTCGCCGACCGAATCCCTTGACGTCCTCGATGTAGCTTTCACCCGATTTCGCCCCCAGCTCGACACGGTTCGGCGGCATCGATGCATGTCCGCGGGCACGATCTGTATCCGTCGCTGCCCTCTCAAACCGTATCGCTGCCTGATGCACAGCACCCAGGTTGTCCGCAACAATGTTGGCAAGAACCTTCCCGACATCGGTCTCCACTCCCCGCCGTTCCAGCGCTGAGGCCTGCTGGCCCAAGTGGATCGTTGGGTGCCGCCCGAGAACCGCAGCTTCGACGATGTCGCCGCGCTCGAGCGCGTCCTCCGCTTGCGCTTCCAAACTTCGATGATCGACGGACACTGGGATCTCGGCCGCGGCCAGGTGCTGGTTTGTCAGCTGGGCCACCATCGCCCGAAGCCACTCCACTTCGCTGCGTCCCGAGGGGCCACCGTCGAGCTCGCGCGTTTTGTCCGCAAGACCTTCGGCATCCAAGCGCCGGGTGGTGGCGAGGATGTGCACGTGCCAGTTTAGTCCGTCGTTGCTGCCCGGCGAGTGGATGCTCGCTTGGACTGCAAAGCCGTAGCGATCAACCAAGGCCCGGGCGATGTCCGCCGTAAGGGCCGAGCGCTCAGGCCCATCCAGCTCGTGCGGAAGCGCGATCTCAAACTCGCGGGCCACGGTCGCGTCTTTTCGCTTCTCTGCCGCCTCGGCCGCTTGCCAGAGCTTGGCGGCGTCGAGCGACCAGTCGGGCGCCTTCAAAGGCACCACCCAGCGGCTCTCGACCACTCCGCCTCTGCGAGAGTAATCGTGCCGCGCTCCCGTGCGCTCGTCGACGAGCGAGAGTCCGGCCCGGTAGGCCGCAGCGGCAACGGCCGAATGGCCTTTGGCACGGGAGAAGGTTTTGACACGGGTGTGGTAGATCGCCATGCAGAGAGCTCCAGTTCTTTGAGCTCTTTATGCCTTTGAATTTGCCGTTGGCAAGTCGCAAAGCGGCTTGGGGTTCAAGGGGCGAAGCCCTTTGCGCACGCATCACTTGTGATGCCTAAGTGCGCTTTTCGCTCTTTGCTTTTGCATCTTCCTTTTCTGATTTTCTGAATTGCTTCAAGTTCGAAAGCGATGTCGCCATCAATAGTTGACGGATGAGAAATCATTGCTTCACTGAGGGAGACTTCACTAGGAGAAGATCATGTCATCCACCAATCACTACCGCGATCAGATCCAAAGGGCGACCCATCGGCTGGCCCAGCTTCAAGCCAGGGAGCTTCTGGCGCATCAGCGGCAGGATGCCAGGGAGAAGGCCATCAAGCGCCGCGACGACGCCAAGCGCAGACGACAAGTGGCCGAACTCGTTTTCCTGGCCGGGGCCCAGAACCTGCCAGACAACGAGATAGTCGCAGCCCTGCAGCGGCACCTGCTTGCGGTGAACGAAACACGCCTCTCACCGCCCCACTGATCACCCCTGCTCACTCGTACGGCCATCAACGTCATGGCCAGGGGCAGACACTCCAGCGCCCTGGACGCCAATACTGAATGGGCGAAACCCTGGCCATCCCGGTGCCCCGCCCCGTCCTCGCTATGCGCGTCTCACGTGGAGTGGGCGAGCTACAATGCCCCAAAGGAAGCGCCAAAGGCAGGGGGCCACATGGCGAGAAGGAAGCAAACCGCAGGCGGCTGGATCGTCGCAATCCTGGTCGTCATAGCATTGGTGCCAAAGGAAGTCTGGATCGGATTGGGTATCGTCCTTGCGGTGGCCACTGCCGTTTGGCTCTGGGCCAAGTGGCAGGCGATGCGCCCGAAAAGGACACCCTCTTCCGCCAAGCCGGTCCCCGCTCCAGAGCCGACCTTGGCAGAGTTGATCAAGGCATCCGCTCTTCCATCTGGGCTGGCGGCACAGAGACAGCCCCGCCCAGAAGCTGCCCAACCGGCGAGACCCCCGAATATTGAATCGGGCACCTCCTCGGGATCGGTCGGCGCTGCCGTGTCAGAAAATGCGCACCCGGTTGGCTCTGAGGGTCGCTCGGCGCTGACCTCGGCGCAGGCCCCGAGCAGAGCGCGCCCAGAGACTCTATCGCCGCCCCGTCCTGGCAATTTGGAAGACGCCAAAGCCGCAGTGAGCATGCGCCTCGCCATCGAGTCCGCCGCACGGGTGCTGACGGCCGTGGGCTCCGCAAACCCTTCTACCCCCTACCCCTACCAACCTGACGAGGAACGCATTGAGCGCGCGCGCCCAGGCAACCTCGCTGCGGCGAAACTTGCCGTGACCCAGCGCTTGGCTGCGACTTCGCAAGATGAGCTGGTCGAGCCTCTGATCCGGTCCGCCACAAACGCGGACACAACCTCGGGAGAGACCTTGACGGGCACCATAGATGGGCGAGCGTACCCGGACTCAAGAGCCGCAGAGCAGACTAACCCTCCCCACACGAACGGAACCCGCGACGCAAGTGCAATGACGCCGCCGCCCCCGCTTCCATCGCGGGCTTCGCCTCCCTCCCTGCCCGATGAGCTCCGGCAGGTGGCCATGGACTCCGAAAAGCCGGCAAAGCAATACACAGTGCCCCGACCGCCCGAGGGCTGGGACAAAACCCGCTGGCTCGGCGCCCAGGACGAGATCGAGATCGCGGGCATCGTTATCCGGGGCGGCCTGTTCTACACAGGTCCGCGGCTGACCACCCCTGGCACGCGTGAGAAGGAGCCCAGCTTGGTCAATGGCGTTCTTGCCGTTGGGCGATACGGGGATTACCGGTCCACGACGCGCTACTGGGGAGGCTACGCAGATTTTGAACCCGCTGAACGCCACGCCTATCTGAAGTGGCTCGCTTCGGACCGTACCGATCCCGGCTGCGCAATCCAGTATGTTCGATTGTTCCTGTTTGGATTGGAGCGTCGCATCTTGCTGGATTCGGTGAACGATCCGGATTCCAAGCAAGACTGGCCCGCTATCGAGGCGATGCTCCGCCGTTTGTCGTCTGCTTATGCTGCCGTGCTTCCGAACGTCCACGGCCATGTCAACAGCCTGCTCGACTGGATGGCTCTGACCGAAGCAGGCGACCAGCTTTACAACGCGCCGCTTCCCGCGTTCGAACGAACTTACGAACTGCCTTTCTACATCCGCTTGGCCCTGGGGCAATGCTCCTTGGATCGAATCCCCGTGCCCGCCGCGCTGGCCACGGCTTGGGTGCGCCTCAATCCAGAGATTCCGCTGCGAACGGCCGCAACGCGTTGCGCGGAAGAGTTTGATCGCCTTTTCGCTCTGCGGTATCAAGAAACATTCGGCCCTGGAATGGTGCTGCCAAAAAACCGCACCAAGCTGAAGTTCACACACCGCCCCTTTAACCCGGCCCTGGACCGAACTGACGCCGGCACCAAGGCATTCGGTGACATTCCTGATGTCACCGCATTGCGAGCGCCCCTGAAGGCGCTGCAGGAACTTGTTTCTCAGTGCACGGAGGACCTTGGAGCCTTCAGCCGGCTCGTGGGCAAGAACCCCGAGGCCCGCCAATCCATTGAGGGCACCTTGCTGCTTCCGTCAGAGATCTGGCCGCTGGCCACGCGGACAGCATTGGCCGAAGTTGCTTCGGATGTTCAAACCGCCAATTTGTCGATAAAGCTGACTGACCTATTGGGAAGGCTTGGGGCAGTCGGAACCACCTTGGGCAAGGACAGGATTCGGGAACTCGCACGAGCACTGGAGCAGTCTAAGGTCGGCATGGAACCCAATGTGCTCGAAGGCGCGCGGGTGCCTGGTGAGAACGACCCCATCGTTCTCTTCGCCCTGCTTCCCGACCAAACCCATCGAACTGACGCTCAGGCCTATCAAACGGCCCAGTTGACCCTGCAACTCGGCTCGACGGTCGCTCAGTCTGATGGCACGTTCAGCGCCCACGAACTTGAGCACCTTTCACACGAAATCGAGAGCTGGACGCACCTCAGCGAGGGGGACCGACGGCGGCTGCGCGCGCACCTTGATCTCTTGGCGATGGCACCGCTTTCCTTGCCTACGTTGCGCAAGAAGCTGGATCCGCTCAGCGAGGACATCAAGGACGCCATCGCCGGGTCCATGGCCACCCTCGCCCAGGTCGACGGAATGGTCTCTCCAGAGGAGGTCCGGTTCTTGGAGCGCGTCTACAAAGCGCTGGGCGTGGATCCCACTCGTGTGTTCAGCGACGTCCATGCCCCACGCCCGTCCAAAGCCCCAAGCGCATTGCCCAAGGCTGCGTCTGGCGCATTCCAACTCGATCCCGACCGGATCGCTGCTCTTCAGCGGGACACAGCCCAAGTCTCCGCGTTGCTCGCCAACATTTTCACCGACGAGGAAGCGACTCCCCCTGATCACGCGCCGGCGGAAGCGGTGGGTGCCGAGGTGGAGAGTGCTGGTCAGTTGCTAGGGCTTGACCAGGCACACAGCGCGCTGCTGCGCCTCATGCTGTCGCGCCCGGTTTGGACCCGTGCCGAACTGGAAGATGGCGCGGCAGACATGGAGCTGATGCTCGACGGCGCGCTTGAACAAATCAACGACGCGTCGTTCGACGCATACGACATCCCATTTTCCGACGGCGACGACCCGTTGGAGATCAATCCCGAATTCATTGAGAAGATCGAGCAATGAGCAGCCCAATCCGTTCCAGGGACCGCGACGCGGTGATCCAGTCGCTGCGCGCCGGCGTCGTTCCACGCGCCGGTCAGCATTTGATCCAAGTCGGGCGCGCCCGTGAAGTGCAAACCCTGGTCAGTGACATCGATCGGCTCGCCGATGGCGGCTCGTCCTTCCGCCTGGTGGTGGGTGAGTACGGCGCAGGCAAGACCTTTTTCTTGAACCTCGTTCGCGCCATTGCAATGGAGCGAAAGCTCGTCGTGGCCAGCGCGGATCTGAATCCCGACAGGCGGTTGCATGCTTCAGGGGGGCAGGCCCGGTCGCTCTACGCGGAGCTCATGCGGAACTTGGCCACTCGGACCAAGCCCGACGGAGGCGCCCTGCCCGGGGTGGTCGAGAAGTTCATTTCGACCGCAGTGGCCGAATCCAAGTCGCAAGGCGTATCCACCGAGGAGGTCATTCGCGCGAAGCTCGAGCAGCTGAGCGAACTGGTGAACGGCTATGACTTTGCCGACGTGATCGCCGCTTATTGGAGAGGGTTCGAGCAAGGCAACGAGCAGCTCAAGTCCGATGCCATTCGTTGGTTGCGTGGCGAATTTTCCACCCGTACGGATGCGCGTGCAGCGCTGGGCGTCCGAACCATCGTCGACGACGCATCGGTCTACGACCAGCTCAAGCTCATGGGCCGCTTTGTTCGACTGGCGGGCTATAGCGGCCTACTGGTCTGCCTGGACGAACTGGTCAACCTCTACAAATTGGCCAACGCCCAGGCCCGGAATGCAAACTACGAGCAGCTCCTGCGCATGCTAAACGACTCCCTGCAGGGCTCTGCGGTTGGCCTTGGCTTTGTTCTGGGCGGCACCCCGGACTTCCTGATGGATACCCGCCGCGGCGTCTACAGCTATGAAGCTCTTCAGAGCCGCCTGGCCCAGAATACCTTTGCCACCAACGGACTGGTGGATTTCAGCGGCCCTGTGGTTCGACTGTCGAGCCTGACGGCCGAAGATTTTTACGTCCTGCTCACCAAGATTCGCCATGTCTACGCTGCCGGCGACACGGGCAAGTATCTCTTGCCCGACGATGCCATTCACCAGTTCATGACCCACTGCGCCAATCGAATCGGCGATAGCTTCTTCCGCACCCCGCGCACGACGATCACCGCGTTTATCAACCTCTTGGCCGTCTTGGAGCAGAACCCGGGCGTGGGCTGGCAGGACCTGATTGGATCGGTCGAGGTGGCAGCTGACCACGGGGGCGACGGCGAATTGGTCGTTCAAGAGGACGACGAGCTGGCGTCGTTCAGGCTCTAACGATGACTGCCTCCAGCGCCTTCCAATCGCTGCACCCTCGAATCCAGCGCTACCTCTGGACCGAACAATGGGAGGCGCTGCGTGAGGTCCAGGAATTGGCGATTCCCCTCGTCCTGACCGCCGACCGTGACGTGATCATCGCCGCCAGCACCGCCTCGGGAAAAACCGAGGCCGCTTTTCTTCCTGCGCTCACGCACCTTCTGAACACCGACGAGGAGGGCCTGATCGTCTACATCAGCCCTCTAAAGGCACTCATCAACGACCAGTTTGAACGGCTCCAGCGGCTTTGCGAGGACCTTGAAGTCCCCGTGTGGCCTTGGCACGGAGACATATCGGGCGCGACCAAGCAGCGATTCTTTAAGCACCCCCGTGGCGTGCTCCTGATCACGCCGGAGTCCTTGGAGGCGATGCTCTGCAACCGCGGAACCTCCGTAGCAGCCGCGTTTTCCAAGCTCCTTTACATCGTCGTGGACGAACTTCACGCGTTCATTGGAAGCGAGCGTGGAAAGCAGCTTCAATCGTTGATGCATCGGGTCGACGTGCTGTTGCGGCGGCGGACTCCCCGCTTGGGCCTGTCGGCGACCTTGGGTGACTTTTCAAGCGCAGGCCGATTCCTTCGAGCAGGCCCCAGTCCTGCCCTTGTCAACGCGGCCTCCAACGACAACGCCCTCCAGCTCGTCATCAAGGGATACGAGGAGCCGGGAGCACCCAACGGGCCGGAGGACGAGCCTACCGCACCAAACGCAGTCGCCCAGCACCTGTACAAAACGCTTTGCGGGACCAACAACCTCATCTTCCCCAACAGTCGCCGGGAGGTGGAGAGATATACCCACCTTCTCAATTGTCTCAGCGAACAGGACGGACGCCCCAGGGAGTTCTGGCCGCACCATGGCAGTCTTTCCAAAGAAATCCGAACCGACACCGAGGCCGCCCTGAAGCAAAAGGAGCGTCCAGCAACCGCAGTGTGCACCAACACGTTGGAGCTTGGCATCGACATCGGCGCGGTGAGAAGCATCGCTCAAATCGGCCCGCCTCCTTCCGTTGCCAGCCTGCGCCAACGGCTGGGACGATCGGGCCGACGCAAGGGCGAGCCAGCCGTGCTGCGTGGCTACGTGATTGAAAATGCCATCGATGCCGACTCTCCGCTGGAGACCCGCTTGCGCCTTGCAACTGTGCAGACCATAGCCAGCGTCTTCCTGCTCACCCAAAAGTGGTATGAGCCACCGTCCGTCAACGGCCTTCACCTCTCCACGCTGGTCCAGCAGCTGCTCTCCTCCATTGCCCAGTACGGCGGCCTCAAGGCAGCCCAAGCGTATCAGTTGCTCTGCACAGATCCGGGACCTTTCCACGGGCTGTCCCAGGATGCGTTTGCAGAGCTTCTGCGTCACCTGGGGCAAGAGCAGGTTTTGATTCAAGACAGCTCCGGCCTCCTCCTTCATGGCCCGGTGGGCGACAGGCTGGTCAACCACTACACGTTCTACGCTGCCTTCAGTGTGGATGAAGAGTTCCGAATCGTGGCAGCTGGCAAGACCTTGGGCACGCTCCCTGTGTCCCAGCTGCTGAGCCCCGGCCAACGCATCTTGTTTGGGGGACGGACTTGGCTGGTCGAGCAGGTCGAAGATGCTCAGAAGACGATCTACGTCGCCGCAGCAAAGGGCGGCAACCCACCGCTCTTCAATGGCTCGGGTGGGCAAGTTCACACGCAAGTTCGGCAAACGATGCGGAGGCTATACCAGCAGGAACTGGAGCCTGTTTTTCTGGATCCTACGGCCTCGCGCTTCTTGCAGGAAGCGCAGAGCGCTTACTTTCACTTGGGAATGGATAGCAAACTTCTACTCGATCAAAGCAGCAATTTATTGCTACTGACATGGTTGGGAGACTCTGCGAACGAAGCCATCGCGTGCCTTTTGAATGCTCAGGGCTTTGTCTCCCAAGCAGACAGACTGGGCGTGGAGATTTCCACTGTAGGCAGAAGTCTCGATGACTTGATCAAGGTGCTCGGACGGATAGCGCGAACTCCAGCACCATCGCCAGAGACTTTGCTCCACTCAGCGAATAACTTGACGACACAAAAGTGGGATGGCCTCCTTCCTACGCGACTGCTCCAACGGTCCTACGCTTCGCTGCGCCTGGACTTGGAGGAGGCCACTTCCTGGCTGGCTCTCACCTTCAATTAGCGGCTCAGTCAGAGCGCAGGTTGCTTGGTAAAGGGCGGGTGTTTGTCGCCACAGCGGCAGAAGCGCCCAGCGTCGCCTCCAACCTCGACCGCCAATCTTTCCTTACGGCAGACTTTCTGGAGGCTAAGCGCTCTTCAAGAGCGTCCCAGTCACCATCAGCCCCCAAGGCTTCTCGTCGCCTTGCATCCATGTTGGAACCGGGAACAGCCGAGGAATGGGCCATTGCGGCCACTCCTCGACTGAAGCATCCCTTGCTTGCATACGGGACAAGGGTCACCAACGTTGGTGCTCGTAGATAGCCGCTGAGCGTTCGGTTTGAACGGGACTGCGGGCAGTGATTCCTGACTGACCTTACGTTTGAACGTACAAGCAGGGAATCGGCTGCAGCCGTGAAAGTCTCCATAGGGCCCTGATCGCAACTGCAGCATGCCCCGTCCGCAGCCTGGGCAGGGCTCCAACGCGTCGCCGTCGACGGGTTCGATCTTGAGGTGCTCTTGCTTAACCAGTTCAACCAGGAAGCGCGAAGGCTGGGCAAGGGTCGTGTACAACCGAACCTGTTTGCGAGCACGGGTCATGGCGACATAGAACAGGCGCCGCTCCTCCGCCACAGGGAAGGGATCGGGCGCGGGCATGGCCAGCTGAAGTGCCGGGTCGTCCTGAATCTGACTTGGGAAACCCCGAGTGCCCTCCACCACGTTCAAGACGAACACGTACTCGGCCTCCAACCCCTTGGAACCGTGAACCGTTCGATACTCGATGCTTAGCTTGTCACCAAAGCGGCGCTGCCACACCTCGATTGCGCCCGGCCTATCGTCTCGGTAGCGCCCCAGAAGCATTACGGTGATGCAAGGCCCTTTGAGCGGCAGCAGCTTCCCGCTGACAGCCAGCTGATGCATGTGCGCCAGCTGCTTCTCAACATGCCCCACGATGCTCGCCTGATCGGCAAACCCATATGCAATAATGGGGGTCTTGGTGAGCGGATTGGTGGTCTTTACCTTCTTCTTGATCTGAGCGGGATTGGCCTGGATGAACTGGCTGGCGATGTCGCACAAATCTTGGGGACAACGGAACGTGGTGCTCAACGACAGCCGTGTTGCATGGTTGAAGGTCTTCTCAAACTCCGTCATCACTGTGATGTCTGACCCAGCAAAGCGATTGATACCCTGCCAGTCGTCGCCGACCACGCACAGGTGCGCGGGTGGGTCGGACTGATTCGATAGCGCTTTGAGAAGGCGTATGCGGGCGCGTGAGCTGTCCTGGAACTCGTCGGCGAGGATAAGAACGAATGGACTCCTGTACGCTCCAGACTCCACGTGCTCAGACGCCAAGATCAACATGTCTTCAAAGTCAATGCAGTTGCCGCGCTGCAGGCGCCGCTCCCACTCTTGGGCAATCTGCTCGTAGATTTTGAGGTACATGCGCAAACGCGCGCCAAACCCATCTTGGGACTGCGCCGCCAGGGCGGCATGCAGGTCCAGACGGTCAAGCCCATTGTTCTTGACATGCTGTTGAAACACCCTGAACGAGCGGGCCAAGTCTTGGGACTGAACCGGTGATAGCCCGGTCCCTTCTCTATCAGGTTCAAACACCAGGTGTACACCTCTCGCCTGCAGCGCCGTTGCCAAGGCAGGGATCGCCTCGCCGGTAAGCAGGCCATGTGAGGTGGTCTCAAACAGCGCGGTCCCGAGCTTGGCGTGAAGCTCACGTTTCCACTTGACGCCTGCCAGGTAATCCTTGAACTGCTTGGGTGCCTCTCCTCTTCCGTTGAGGGCAAAGTGCTCGTGATACAGCTGGATGTCTGGATAGTAGAAGTCGGGGAAGTACTGCCGAAACTGGTGATCTGCGGTGTCGTGCTCGTACGGGCGCTCATACTCGTATTTCACGCCGTTGTAGAACAACCAATCCGAGATCGTGCGCTCTTCCTTGCTTTTGACAACCTCGCCACGGGCCGTGCGGAACCCACGAACGCCGTTGCCATACGCTTCAGGCTCGTCCGGTTGACCCCACTTCCCCACATCGCGTGCGTAAACCGTTCGGAACAGGTCCCAGTCACGCTTGAAAGCCTTGTCTTGATCACAGAGCATCTGGATGATGTCGCCGACCTCTCTGACGTCAGCGCCGGGATTGCCGGGATCGACCCAGGGGGCAAGGGACGGCTTCTTGCCCGTGGCTTTAGCGATGACGTCAATGCCAAAAGCGTGGAATGTGCTTGATCGGACCCTCTCCACCTGGGGCACTTCTTTCAACTGCTCAGCGATCCGAACGCCCACTTCCTCCGCCGTCGCTTTGTTGAAGGCTAAAAGCAGGATTTGCTCAGGCTTGGCCAAACCGCGGTGCAACGCGTAGCCGGTTTTGGCCACCATCGTGGACGTTTTACCCGAGCCAGCCGCGGCCACGACCATGACGGCGTCATCCATGCAGATACAGGCATGGATTTGTTCTTCGGTGAGCGGGTTCCTTTCAACCGTACTGAAGAATCGACCGCACGCGATCCTCTCAAAGACCATGTGTTGGCCATTGAACTTCGCATACCGCAGCCGCAAGGTCTCTTCAGGAGATGAATCCCCAACGGCCTGCTTCCATGTCTTCGCTCGGTGCTGCGGTGCCGGGTGCGATGCCAGAAACCTGCTCGCTGTTCCTTTTGGAATCCACCGACCTTGGCCGGCAAATGCCAAAGCCCTATCAGACCACTGCTTGAAAGCCTCATCGAAGTCCGCTTGAGACTGGGCAGCGTTGGCCCGGGCTTCCTCGGCCACCCTCGGATTGACTGGACGGTGCTTAGGCGCCTTCTTTCCGAAGATCGCCCCAATAAGCCACAGCAATCCGATGAATACCAGAAACTCCACTGCCCGACCCTCTGCCCTACGGTCCCGCGTCCGTTCGAACAATAATGCCACGAGGACGACAGCCCGCGCGCCAGCGGAAACCATCATTCGCTGCTTGGTCATGACCGCCGAGCCCCGAAAATCAAAGGCGCACCGCTACCAAACTGCATCCGACCACTTTTTTACGGCCAACGACCACCGCACGCGGCCTGCGCGACAATCCGCCGACCTTAACGAAGCTTATTGGCCTCAGCCCCTGCCCCGGCCACTAAGCCAATTCTGGATGCTCATAATTGGCCAACAACAATAGGAAGCGATGCATGGACGCCACTGCATCCAACAACGTCTCCGATCCCAGGTCGACGCTGACAGTGTCGTCATCGCTCCTTACCGTCACCCCGGGCAACGTTCCCACCCGTGTGCCCTTAAAGCCCTCAGCGGGAAAGACCCCATCCGCATGGGTGACCTTGTTGCGCAGTACCGAATGAATCTTGATTCGCTCGATGTCGGGCATCGTCCAGTCAATCTGAACGCCACAGTCCTTCATACACCGCTTGGTCCGCTCCAATGCCGATTGCTTGCTCATCGGCTCTTGCTTTGGCAGCCCGAAGCGCTGCCGCGTGATCATGCGAATCTTAAGCAACGCATGCTCAAAGGTCGCGTAGATCATCAGGTACTGGCTGCGCCATTGCAGCTTCGGAAGCATCTCAATGAATGCCGTTTCTTCAACCATCCCGTCGGCGTAGCGGTCTGCATCGTAAGAGTTCATGTCGGCGATCGCTTCTTTGAACGCCTGGTCGTATCGATCGCACTGCGCCTCAATCATCGCGCCCACGAGCGTCACGTTCTTACTGAGAAACGCAAATTCATCGATGAACCAACGCTGCATTTCCGGAACCAGTCGACGGCGAAGAAGGCGCTGGATCTCCAGAATTCTGTTGGGTACTGCTGGCGCCTGGGGTAGGTCAGACATGTGGAAACTCGTCAACAAGGGACCCCTCTAGTTGACCATGGAGCCGGCTCAAACGACAGGCGTAGCGTCGAGCCAACCGCCCCTCTAGAATGGAGCCGGACCCGATGACTGGACCTTCCCAGTGTTCGGCCAAGGCTTCCAAGGTCTTGATCAGACGTTCCATCCACAGCCGCGATCACAAGGACGAACATGCGCGCTCCAGTCACGGTCCTGATCTGCGTCCTCACGGCAGCTGCCTTGACGGCTTGCGACAGCAACCGCGACCTTCGCAACGAAGTGGAAAGGCTTCGCGAGCAGGTGGCTCAAGATCGCCTGCAATGCGACCACGCCCAAGCACTCGAAGCGCGGGACTCCAGCGAGGTCCGGCAGCGCCTGGTGCGTATCGGAGAGTTGAGAGCCGACATGGAATGGGATGAGCTGGTCAGCGCCGGCGAAGCCGGCACCACCGAGCTGCTCCACCACGCCAAACGACGCATGTCCAGCCCGGACTACCAGGTCCAGCGCGATCGCGAGTTGGAAAGTCTTGATCGCGAAGTTGCGCTATACAAGCAAGACGGGCCACGTCGACGGGAAGATCGGCAAATTGCGTGCGACGCGCTGCTGGCGAGCAATGAAGCATACCGGGCGGCGAAGGCGAAGCTGTCCGCGGCGACCAAACTCGATGGCTGACGCGTTCGTGCGCCTTGGAAAATACTGTCGCAGCGGAGGCAGCTTAACCCGCGGCCACACCCAATCGTCGCGTGTAGAGTGCAGATAGACTGAGCGAAAACCTTTAACCCCGGGGAGGGGAACTGACATGAAGAGCCACTGGGAAGTGGGTGTAGTCTTGGCACTGCGCGACGCGCAATGGCTTCAAGCGAATCCCGATGCGACGATTCCAGCGATGAACATTTCCCTAGATGGAAATGCGGAGTCCAAGATGGGAGATGCCATCCATCAATTCGGCGAAAGATTCGCCCTTCTAGAGATCAAACCGGACCAGTCCTACTGCCAAAGCGAGTGGATGGGTAGCAAGGGCCCAAAGCGCGCTTACAAGAAACTCATGGATCTAGCGGCACTGGACGAGGTCGCCAATGGGCTCTCAGACTCACGAAAGACCTTGATCCAAAGCACCCGAGGACACTTTTTCGCCTACTGGGGGCAGACCGATGTCGCCCATAGTCACATGCATCAACTATTTCTCCAGCCCTACTTACTCACCGCCTTAGAGGCCCTCCCAGCTGGAAAGGCCCTCAAACAGCCCGGCTCCTGTTATTCCGGACGTCCCAGTTCACAACACGCGGTCACTCTTGAAGGTTCACTGACCGTCGGGCTCAAAAGCGGGAACAGCTTCCATCCGCACTGGCCGCTGACACTCGCCAACTTCTTTTCACCTCCCAACGCGGTCCGGTTCTGCCACAAAGATCCGAGCGCCCAATCCGTTCCATTGTCATACCTGCTGGAACTAGGTCTGGACGTAGACGAGATGCAAACCTACGTCAATTTCCTCTGCACAGAGAAGAAGTCGGACGGATGTGACAGGGACGTCCTCGAAGAGGACTTGAAGATGATGCTGATAGGCAGCCAAGGCTTCATAAGGCACATCACAAATACCACTGAACTGATGAACGTCATAAAGGCATACCGGGAGGATCGTCTAGTGCCGATATTAGGCGTCAGCCCAAGGTTCAACGAACATCCGCCGGTAACTGTCATTCCGAAGCCGAGGTACGCCCCCGGCACATAGCGTCCCATACCGAACGCCAGCTCGCCTTGCTGGCGGCGTCGCCATCAGCAAACAGGGTTGGGACTTCGACCCCAATCTTTCTGGCATAGCCCTCCAAAGCACTGTCGGCTCGCGTTGCCGCCGCCACGAGTGATACGCTTTCCGCCCACTCCTTAGCGAAGGCAGCGGCCCATATGCCCCTGGCCAGTGACCTTCGCAGCTGCGAAACGACCAAGTTGCCAGCTTCCAGTTCCTTCGCGTTCCAATGCACCTCGTAGCCAGCACTCGATGCATCAATGGAAACACGGAACCCGTGGCGCTCCTTCGTCCACATAAAACGATGCAGTTGGAGCGCAGCGTCGGCAGCCTGAAGCGCGACAGCGACGTCTAACGTTCGCAGCCCAATCGTGAGTTGCTCCGTCCAGAACCGCTCTTCGTCACAGATGGCTGATTCAACCGTTGCCATATAGGCCTCCGCTAAAATCGGCATGCTATGGAGGCAATGACGTTCGTCAAGCCCACCTCCAGCACTCAATCGGGATCCAATCCGCCAGGAGCAACCAGCCCCACCATTTATCTCCCGTACAGAACTTACTTAACAACCAGAGGCCGATTGTTAGCTTGTAGAAATTAAACAGTACAGTAATGACTGCGATTCAATACTACTTATCTCCACGCAAATCATTGATTTTCAAGAACTGAAGCACACAACTTCCTGCGTAATTTTCTTTTCCTGAAGAAGCAGTAATGGGCGCTCACAATAGATGCCTACGGTCGGTATGCGACCGACCCATTTCCATTGACGATTGCTGAGGCTGGTTTATCTGTACTTCCATCGAAACGATGGAAGCCCGCAATGCCGCCGACTCAGCCCCCTAACCCCCTCCAATCCTACCTGGACGACCCCAGCGGCTCGTTGGAGATGTCCGACATTCGCATCGGCAGGTTTCGGATCGGAAAGCTGGTGGTCACCAGCCGAGAGGCCGCGATCCAGGCCCAAGAGATTCTCAATGCCGCCTATGAGCGCACCCGCCGCGCACGCTCGACTAAGAACGGCACTCGGTATCCCGAACCGCTGCCTGTGGGCACACCAGGGCGATCGCTTTCCGTAGAAGTCGACGACTACATCCGCAATCGCGGCGACTACAGCTGTCTGGCCAGAGAGACTGTCGAGGCGACCTCTCGCACCCTACGGCTGCTTCTAATGACCTGCGGGGACATACCAGTCACCCGTATCGACCACGCTCACATCTACAAGTTGTGGGATCTCATTCGCTGGGCCCCAGATCGTCTGCTGTCCGACCCTGAGTACCGCAGGTTTACCTACGACCAGGCGGTCGCGCGCGGAAAGCAACTCAACGTGGCTCCTCCGGCCCCGGCCACGCTTGAGAAGCACCGGCGCTTCTTATCGACTTTCTTCAAGAAGCTTGAGAAATCCAAGGCCATCGGCGCCTCACCGATGGTCGCCTTCGACGAGATCAAGAAGGACTTGGTCGTGGATCCCAACAAGCCCGAGCGCCTGTTTGACGATGCAGAGCTCAAGCGCATCTTCGAGCCGGGGACATATATCTCCTGGGCTAGCAAGTACCCCCATCGCTGGTGGATTCCCATCCTTGGCCTCTGCACGGGAGCACGCATCAACGAGATCGCTCAGTTGAAACTGGCGGATGTGGTGCAGGAGGCCGGCGTCTGGTGCATCCGGATCCAGAAGACCGTCGATCCCGACCTTGCGCACAAGACCCGAGATCGGAGCCGGCAGCGCCTGAAGGGGAAGGCAGCCATTCGAACCCTCCCCATCCCCGCCCCGGTGGTCGACGCAGGCTTCCTAGATTTCGTGGCCGATATCCGCGCGTGTGGCCATCCTCGATTGTTCCCCCACCTGACCGCCGGCGTGAACCGCAAGACAGGCGAATCCAACCAGCGCTACAGCCAAGCGGCGCTCAACCAGTTCAGCACCTACCTGAAGAGCCTGGGTTTCGGGAAGGGAATCGGGCTGCACGCGTTTCGGCACACCATCGCCACAGAGCTCCATCACAAGGGCGTGCCCGACGAAGACATCGCCTTGCTGACCGGCCACAGCATCAGCAAGAAGGTCCCGGTGCTGCATGAGGCTTACTTCCACAAGAAGCCCGAGCTCGCGCGAAGGAAACAGATCGACCTTTTGGCCCGCTATGCACCACCGGTGGAGCTGCCGATCTACCGAAGGGGACAGTTTGCGAAACAACTAAGCGACCCAGGCAAGTTCTACCCGTAAGATCGACAGCTGTTGCCTGGGCCTTACCGAATCTTGAAGGAGGGCTTGGGCTCTCCTGCGAGCGTTCGCATCGGATTCTATTTGGAACTACCCTAAAGCCCTCACCGCTCGGACCAAACAGATGACCATCGATGTCAGCGGCCTGTCGGCCAAAGAACTCAAAGCCCTGATCGCTCAGGCAGAAAAGCAGCAAACCAAGGTACTGACCCGGCCCAAGGCTGCCGCAATGCGAGCCAAGATCAACCAATACGTCAAGGACCACGGTTACACGATTGAGGAGCTTTACGGAGCGGTTTCAACGGCTTCTTCCGAGACCCCCAAGAGGCCCTCCGGCCGCAGGCCCAGGAAGTCCGCCGGCAGCAAGGTCGCCCCTAAGTACCGCAATCCGGCCAACCTCAGCGAAACGTGGTCCGGCCGTGGCCGCCAACCAAGGTGGCTGGCTGCGCTGGTCCAGAAGGGGAAAGAGCCCAGCGAGTTCTTGATCAAGTAGTCCAAAGCACAAGTCCACGAGCGAAAGCGAATCAACACCCAGACCCTTTGTCGGCGCGCGCACGGCGCATGTGAGGGCCTGGGCTTACTTGCCATGGACGGCGAATGCGCTCTGGTGAAGGCACTGATTGGTGTCGCCTGACATTGCAGGACAGGACGTGCGCCCGCTTGCAGGCGCGTGCCTCGCCGTCGATGACGAGGCCTGGGAAGACTCTTCTCTTAGTCCCGGCATCGCCCCGCGCCGATCGCGCGGTCACCAGAATCCCTGCAGCCTGTCGTCGGGGCGTTGGGTCTTGCTCCACCTATCCGCCACCCACCAAGCAGCCCTGGCGGACAGGATCAAGGCCAGCACGTCGCGCCAGAGCAGGCCGAGGCTGTGCAACGATCAACTCCAGGCAGGGCGACGGGCAAAGCTTGCCGAAGGCGACGGCACTGACGTGGCTCAAGTCGCCAGGAGATAAGGCCGATACCGTACCCGTGGCACACTCGCGATACATAGCTTGACTGCCGCTCATTACGTGAGCATCGCAGCCAAGTCTCTGGAACAACCCAACTGCGGGCGTGCGCCGTCCTTCAACACAATTGGCTTACATGGAGTTTCCAATGAACCCACACTTCTCGGCCGAAACACCGGAGCGGCCCCAACCGAAAAGCCTGTATGCGCAAGTGGATTTCATCGAGACATTGGGCGAAGGATTGGCCCTGGTTGGCTTCGACGGGGTGGATACTGAGTGGTTCGCGGAGTTCACCGAGCGCTATGGCCTGAACGAAAATGCCGCGAGCGCGAACGCGAACGCATGCGAAGAATTCTTTCGAGAGGCACCGCTGTTCCACCTGCAGCTGACCATGTTCTTCGATGAGGCCAATCGCCGGTTTAGGCCAAGGACCAAGCACTGGCTGCTTCTTGAGATTTCCGATGAGGGCCAACTGTTCGGGCAACTGTATCCAACGCTCTTTTCTCCGGCCCAGACCGTCGAGTTTAACGCTTTTCGCCTTCCGCTGATGAACCGAAGGAGTCAGCAGCTGAACACCTTCGCACTTTTGCCGGCCCAAACTTCGATGCCGCAAACAAGGCCGACGCCCCTGCACATTGAAGAGCTGGCGGTGCTCGATGTGGGCCAGGGGTCGGCCAATGCATTGCTGTGCCGCGAAGGCATTGCACGCATCTACTTTGACGTGGGCTGCGGCGTATACCGCAATGCCGCCACGCGGCCACCGAACATCAGCTTCTGCCAATGCGGGGACCCTGTTGTAGTCCTTTCCCATTGGGATGCTGACCACTGGGCCGCAGCCGCTGTTGATACAGACCTGCTGACGCGCACTTGGATCGCCCCTATCCCAGAGACGATCAAGCATATTGTGTTCTTGATGAACATTTGGGCCGCGGGGGGAGAGACGATTCTGCTCAGCACTTCGGGCCCTGTTCGCCTCGGCCCTGGGATCAAGCTCGTTCGTTGCCGAGGACCTGCAAGTGACCGCAATGAGTCAGGCCTAGCGCTGATCGCCGAGCGCGAAGGCAGGCGCTGGCTGTTACCCGGCGATGCCAGTTACCACAACATTCCAGGAGCCTTAAAACGCCCGGTCACAGGCTTAGTGGCCACCCACCACGGGGCCCGCGTCCATGGAACCGGCGCGCCGGTGCCCTTGCCGGCGTCCGATTACGCCCGATTGGCCTATTCCTTTGGCCCCGGTAATACGCACGGAATTTACGGAGTTTCCCACCCCCGTCCCGCGGGAGTGCACGCGTATGACGCCGCCGGCTGGACACACACAAGCTGGAGCGTTACCACGCCTGGCAAGGCTAAAGTCGGCAGACCGGGGCACGCCCGTGCAACTGGCCAGCATCCTTCTAAGCATCTGAAAGGCATCCGCATCGGATGGATCGAGCCAACCAAGGCGCTTCCTCATTTGACCAGTTGCCCCGACGCAATGCCCCTTACGCAGACGTAAGGGGCACCCGGATCCATCAAGGGCGGGGCCGGACCGGCTCCCGTCAAGGTGAGGAGCTGCTGGGAATACGATCAAGCGCGGTCAAAAGCCGCTCAGCATAGGCATACGCCGCGCTCTCAACGCGACCGTGGGTGAAGTTGGTCACCCACAAGTAGAGCAGAAAGCCCGACACTAGAAGCGTTGCCCCACCCTCAAAACCAGGGTGAAGCAGCGTGGCCCAGTTGAAAGCCAGGGGGTTGAGAGTCAACGCACCGGTCAGGAGCAACCCCACCACCACACCGGCCGCAGACGTAACCACGCCAAACGGGCGAAGCGCGGACATGTTCCGAAAGAACCCATAGGAGATGTTCTCCTTAAGCACCAACGATTCCGTGCCCCGCGTCCTCTCCCTCAGCTTTGCAACCGCATCCTCGTATGCATGGTCGGCCCTGCTTGGATTGCCCCTTTCTTTAGCAGCAGAGGGGACTTCTGCTTTTAGCTTCTCGTTGATCGCGTCGTGATACCGGGCCTTCGTCACAGGATTCAGGCGCTCGTCTCGATGGCGAAGAAGAATCGTAGAGGGCATGCCTCCCCATTTCTTGACCAACTTGTTTTCGAGCTTCTTGCCCTGGAAGCGCACTACGCTAGAGAGAAGGAAGGGCGCGCAGAAGGTCACAACGACCGCGGCCACCACTTGCATTGCGTCAAGTTCATCGCGAAACGCTGCGATGAAGGACACCGTCAGCGGCATCAATACAATGAGACCGGGCGCCAACCTAGCGTTGCGATCATAAGGATCCGACACTTGGGCGAGCAACTGACCTAGAGCAATGGGATTGGACATCTCGGTCATTGCTCCCTCAGTCCTTCTCATAGTCAGGCGGATATGGCGTCTGCTCTACGCTTCCCCAATTGGCCCGCGAGATGCCCGTGGAAAGCAACAGATTGCGCCCTTCCGTGGCGGAGAAGTGCGCTCCGCGGTGAATCATTGCCCGCACCACGACCTTCCGGGGATGTGCCGTGTCAGCCTTGGCAGAACTGCACACGGCACTGAACTTATACCCGTCCTCCTGCGTCTTAAGCGGTTCGCCCAGCCAGCGGTTGAGGACCTCGGTGTTAACGTTTCGACGCCCCCCGTGGTGCGGGACCTGGAAGGCCCAGACGCCAGGCAGCGTTCCACCCGTCGCTTCCAAGTAGTCGGCCGCCTCAGCGAGGCCGTCTCGCCCGGTGTCGCCGGTCAGCAGCGCGCGCTTGCCATTGATGACGATGGTCTGGACCACGCTCATCTCGTTCTCTTCACTGGTCCCACCCACCGGGAAGAACTCCTGACCCCACAAACCCTGCACCAAGTTCTTGGCAGCCTTGACCAACGCGGCCAAGCCCTCAAGAGACGCCTCAATCAGCGTGCTGTCCTTCGCGGCCTCAGGGGTGCGCTCGGACGAGACCACAAGGTCAAGGTAACGGGCACGCGTGGGGGCTAGCACCAGAAAATCACCGATGTAGGCACCTTGGAACGGGTCACGGATAGGGATGTCCTTCTCAAGCGCGAGCTCTTCCAGCGCCGCCGGTCCCGGATACAGCTTGCGCAGGCGACTACGCAGAGCGTCTGCGGAATTGTAAGTCTCGAACCGAGGAAGCAACTCTTCGGCGTAAAGCCAGGGGCGATGCATCCAAAGCTCCCCCACTTCACAGCGCTCAAGGACCTTGCGCAGGCCGTTGGCGTGATCGCTGTCCGGATGGGTCAGCACCACCGAGTCGACTTTAGCGGTTCCGTAGTGCTTGGCGATGTGTTCGACCAAGCGATCGCCGGTTTCCAGGTAGCCACCATCGACCACATGGATTCGGGTGCGCCCATTCAGTTCGTAGCGAACGCCAATGGCGTCTCCGCTCTTGGACGTTTCGACGGCCAAAAAATCCAATTCAATACTATCTGCCACGTTCAGCCCCCTGTCGGCTAAGTGTGCTCACTTGAGCAAGTTTGAGACGAAATTCCCCCCGCTGGCGGAGACCGCCATCGGGGGAGATTGCATTATCAAGACGTCTTGGATACAGACAGGCCATGCACCATGAAGCAGGCAGGGGAAAGCGCCGGCCTTCGCTCTTCCGTGCTTGCCAATGCCAGCCGCGCTCCCTACATGCGAACTATGGCCAGCTTCCGGCCCACCAACTCAGTTGTCTTGCAATCATTGACGGGCATGTGCGGGTCAATAGAGCGTCTTCCCGACGGCCAGCAACGCTGCACGTAGCCCATCGGAACCGATCTTCGCCAACACTGCGGTGGCCAATTTTGGATCCAACGCGCAGTAGGACATGTAACCCTTGTCATTGAGGTAAAAAGCATAGTATCCGCTGAGTTTGGGCTGACCGAGAACCTCGTAGATGCCTTCCTCCAAGATGGGAATGTGGAGATGTTTTGCCGTGCCGTCCGTGTGCCTGGACTGCACCTTCTCGCTCATCCATTGCCGCGCGCCATCCGGGAAATGCCTACGAACAACCGACTTTTTCTCCGACTTGTTGCACTGGAGAAAAATCCCTCGCTGTCCTCCAACCGCGCCCAACGTCAGCTTATCTCTGTACGACACCCTTGACGCCTCCAACTTCTCTGTTAGAAATCCACCAATCCATCGAACGGACACAGCAACCGATGTACTGGCTTGAAATTTATTCACCGCACGTTGGCACAGCCCGCGTGGAAGGCCTAAGCAAGGCTCAACTCGACGCCATCGCCCCCTTCTTGGGCGGAGCAGGCCTCGCCAGCTCCTTCGGCATTTACCAGCCCGATGGAAGCAAGGAACTACTGGGAGGTTGCCTGGCCGCGTCGCTGGAGGAGGATGGCGTGCACTACCTGCACATTGAGACTCCGGATACCACCCATTAAACTCCCGGCCAACATCGCGTTCATACGCACCTTGCCCTGAGCCCCGTGTCGCAAGACCCGCTCAGAAAGTGGGCAACTTCTCCAGGTTGTCCCGCGTCGACTCATCCCGCACGGTCTTGAGGTAATCGGTCTTGACCGACATAATCTCCAGCGCCGCACCGAGCCGCCACCCACCGTCTTCCTTACGGACGACGGTAGTGAAAGTCACATTCTTTTCGACCGACCCGATGACTTGGGGGCGCGTCAGGTCGCTGTAACTATCCGCCTTGAAGCTGCCATTGCTCTTATCAACCCTATGCACGCGCAGCTTGGCAATGTGCGAGCCATCGCTGTTGTACTGCACGGCGGAAACATAGAAATCAGGATGCGCCATTTAGACATTCCCTTAACAAAAGGCTCGAGCGCATTAGACGGCTCCCACCGGGCTTTTACAATAGGAAATCCCCTACCCCCGACTAAAGGCGAAGGAGTCAAAAGAATGACGCTCGACGGCACAGAAGCCCGTACCCGGTGGCGTCACTAAAAACGAACTAAGAATCCGAGCAACTTAATTCGGATACTCAAGTCCGCTCACCGCCTTTAACTACACATCCAGAAGGAGAGCGTGGTAGCCGCCAGAATTCTGACTCACCAGTTTCTTTATCAAGCGCACTGAACAGGCCTCGAGCTGCGCCCTGCGCCTGTGGGACATAGAAGTCCTAACAGCCTAATCGCACCTACTAGCACCTTGCACTCTTACAGCTCTAGCCTGACCGTGCCCCTTTGCAGCCGGTGCCCCACGGCAGTATCTGGCGAATGTCCATACACAATCAGTTCAATAGATATAGATAGTGCTTCCACCGACTACAAGCGTCTCCAATCTCGACCTCCCTCCTCCCACCAGCCCGATCTATCCAAGCCGACGCTATGCGCTTCTGCGACCGCCTAGATGGTCACGCTGAAGCTGCGAGATGGGCTGAACCTTCGCGCCGCCCTCTGGCACTGCCCCGCTCAGTGGGCCCGGTCTCGGTTGATCGAGACCACCACCTCCAAGCCTCCCCCCATTCGATTCCGGACTGTCAGCACGCCACCGTGGGCAGCGCATATGGCGCCCGCAATGGAGAGGCCAAGTCCGGAGCCACCCGAGTGCCGGGCCCTGGACCGATCCGCCCTCCAAAAGCGGTCCTGGACACGCGGGAGGTCGGCCTCGTCGACCCCTGGCCCACGGTCGCCAACAATGAGCGTCACCCGCGTCCCCTCCTGCCTGAGCGATACGTCCATGATTCCGCCGCTGGATGCATACCTCAGCAGGTTGTCCACCACGATGGTCACCACTTGGCCCATCCGCAGCCGGTCGGCCTGGACCTCGATGCCGGCGTCCAGATCCAACTGGCAAGCAACCCCCGCAGCTTGGAGCTCCAGCTCCACCCACTGAATGCGCTCGAGCACCAGAACTGCGAGCGCAAACCGCTCTTCTTCCAGGCTCAGGGCTCCAGCCCGCGCCATCGACAGCAGATGGAGGTCGCCGACGATGCGGTTGATCTGCTCCAGCTGCCGGTGAACCAGCAAGAGTTGATCATTGGAGTGCGGAAAGACATCGTCCACCATCCCTTGAATGCGCCCCATCGCAGCGTTCAACGGGGTCCTGAGCTCGTGGGCCAGCATTGCACTGGAGTCCCTGATCTCGCGCTCATATTGCTCCAGGCGAGACGACATCTCGTTGAAGTCGTCGGCCAAGCCGGCCAGCTCCTGGGGGGCATGCGGACTCACTGCTGCCCGAGCCGAGAAGTCCCCCTCGGCCACCTGCCTCGCCGCTTTTGCCACCGAGCTGAATTGCCTCGATAGCGGGCGAGACATCATGAAGCCAAAGACGAAGATGAAAGGAACAGACGTCACCAGCAACGCGAGAAGGGTGAACCAATCGGGATTTCGCAGGCCCGGCAAGAAGTTCTCGATGGCGTAATTGGCCTGAAACAGCGCCCATAGCCGCGCTTCGTCCAAATGCGGATCTGCCACAAGCCGCCGCACCTCTTGCTGTACTTGGGGCGGTAGCGTGCTGAGGATGCGCTCATCCTTCAGCTGGAAATGCAGCCACATCCCAAGCGCCACGCAGCTCACTGCCCCCACGGCCAGCCCGCTCATTCGAAGGCCGACCCAAGTCCATAGGGAGTTGGGCGCTCGTGGATGGCGACCAGGCCTCATTGGAACCTGTATCCCACGCCGCGCACCGTCACCAGAACACCGGTAATCCCGTGGTGCTCGAGCTTCTTGCGAATGTTGTGAACATGCGTGTCGACCACGCGATTCAGCGAATCGCTGGTGGCGGCAACCCCTTCCAGCAGCTCCGCGCGCGTGAAGGCCTTGAAGGGGGTGCGCAGGAGCGCATAAAGGATGTTGAATTCGGTGGGAGTCAGCTCGACGACGGATGGAGACCCGGAGGCCTCCGCTTCAACCAGCACCCTTACGGCCTCTCCGTCTACGGTGAGCCGCCCGTGCTGGAGGACCTTTTCCTTTCCTCGACCAGGCACCACCCGGCGCAGCACGGCATGAACCCGAGCCACAACCTCGCGAGGGCTGTAGGGCTTGACCACGTAGTCGTCTGCTCCGTATCGCAGCGCACCTAGCTTGTCCGGCTCGTCCCCGACGGCGGTCACCATGATCACGGGCGTGTCGCCCGCTTTGCGAATGGCCGACAGCACGTCAATGCCGCTCATCTTCGGCAGCATGATGTCCAGTAACACCAGATGCGGACGCCACTGCGCGAAAAGCTCCAAGGCCTGCAGGCCATCGTGGGCCACCGCCACAAAAAAACCCTCCTTGCGAAGGTAGGCCTCCAGGATACTGGCGCCGTCCGCGTCGTCCTCAACGACCAGGACGCGCTTGTCGTTCGAGGGGATGGGAGCCGAATTCATAGAATCCGAAAAAGTCATTGATGAAATCTTGATATTTGGGCGGAAACCGTCGAAACGGCGCGCCATTCTTACCACTACACCGGCGCGTCTGCCACCAAGACGCTGCAGATCGTCACGATTTTCAGCATGTCGGTTCAGAAACGACGCTCGCAGCTGAGGAAGCTGTGCTTTTTTCTGAGGCTTGATCGAATCTCAACAAAGAGCACAAAGAACCTTGAGGAGAGGCCTTCAAGCTTCGCGCACTTCTCTGGCGAACGTTGGTTAATCCGTGATTACTTGCTCGGCCTTCCGCTGGTTCGGACCAGCTCTGGTGAGTTCGGCAGCTGTCTTAGGGATGGCTGCGTTGGCAGGGTGTTCTTTGTCCCCCCAATACGTCCGTCCCGCCGCCGTCGTTCCCGAACAGCTCAGCTCTACGACTGTTTCGCCTACCAACGGAGCGCGTTGCTCGGAGCGGATGCGCGCGGAAGACATTGGTTTTGTCCGGGCGACAGTCAAGGGCGGCCAGTTGGACGCCATGATCCAGGCGGCGCTGTGTCGCAGCCCCGACTACCGGCTTGCGGAGCTCAACGTGCGACTCGCGCGAGCGCAGGCCGGTCAGAGCAACAGTGCACGATTGCCACGGCTGGATGGGCAGATCGTCAAAAGCAAACAGCGATTCGGCGATCCCGCTCTGGACGAGCGCTACCAGCAGCATCTATCCATGGCGACCGTCGGACTGTCAGAGTTCGATCCCGACTTCTTCGGGCGCCTCAGGTCGCTTGCCGCTGCCGAAGGGCTCCGGTGGGAAGCATCTCAACACGGCCGCGACGCGGCCCGGGGAGCGCTCATTGGCGAAACGCTCCGCGCCTACGTCCTCTACTCTGCGGCCAAAGAAGCCGAAGCCCAGGCCGGGGTGGTGGCCAGCGGCACTCGGGAACAGCTCCGCCTCGCTGAGCGCCGGCAAGCGCTTGGCATGATCGCCTCCGACGATCTTCGCGACGCGGAGAGCTTGGCTGCACAAGCGGATGCAAACGCGGCCAAGGCTGCCGAGGCATCAAAGGCCCAAGAGCGGGCCCTGCGATTTCTGGTTGGGTTTGACTCAGCGCTGCCAAGCCCAAACCTGTCGCTATTCGTCGACGGCTCGGGTGACGCGGTCCGTTACGGTGGTCTGGATTCTTCCGTGCTCTACCACCGCCCCGAGGTGCTTGAGGCAGAAGCCCAGTTACAAGCAGCTCACGCTGACATCGGCGCCGCACGCGCGGCCTTCTTCCCGTCCATCCAACTTACCACCTCGCTTGGCTCGGCCAGCGAGAGTTTGGGTGGCCTCTTCTCTGCCTCGAAAGCTTGGACGTTCACCCCCAGCCTGCGGCTTCCCATTTTCGACTTCGGTCGGAACAAGCAGGCGCTGGATCTCGCATGGATCCGTCAACAGCAAGGGGTCGTGCAGTACGAGAAGGCCGTCCAACGCGCGTTTGTCGATGTCGCCGATGCCCTTGGCAGCCGAAGCCAGGCCGAGCAGGCCTACACCGCAGCTCGCAGGAAGGAGCTCGCTGCCGTCGGAAAGACGGGCCGACTGATCCAACGAATTGATGCAGGCCTGCAAGACGCCATGAACCGACCGCAGGCCGAGATTGACGCGGGCAATGCCACGGCAGACCGCGTCGCTGCTCAGCAGGACTTTGCCCTTTCCCGGATCGCTCTGTCGCACGCGTTCTATGCCACGGCTCCTGCCCATCCCTCCCCTTCCGACTCCCACTGAGGTTTCCAATATGATCACCAAGACCAAATCAACCGTCCTGCTTGGATTGGCCGTGCTTCTGGCGGCACCGGCCGCTCACGCCGGCGGCCTGTGGGGCGACAAGATGGAGGCCACTTTTGGGGCCGGCGTGCTCTACGGCCCGCTCTACGCGGGCTCGGATGAGAGCCAAGCGATCCTTGTCCCCGTGCTGTCCGTTCAGCGGGGCATCCTCTTCGCCGACTCGACCCGCGGGGCGGGCCTGCAGTATCAGTTTGGCAATGGCCTCTATCTCTCCCAGTCGATCTACTACGACTTGGGCCGCTTGGAGAGGGACAGCTCATGGCGCCCTGGCTCAGATTCCTTGAAGGGCATGGGCCGCGTTCCAGGCTCGGTCACCACGAAGACCATGCTGGTTCAACCCTTGGGCGATCGCTTCAATGTCTCAGCGGAAGCGGAATACGCCCTGCGGTCTTCGGCGCACCGTCTTCGCTACCGCTTGGGGGCGGAAGCAAAGCTCTTCAACGGCGATGCCAACGACGTGTTTCTCACAGCAGATGTGCACGGCGGCGATCGGGATTTCAACCAAGCCTACTACGGGGTCAGCATCGCTCAGGCGGACGCTACCGGACGCCGGGCGTTCTCTGCCGACTCGGGCATCAATGCCTACGCCGCCGGCGTTCGCTGGGAGCACAAGTTCGGCGATCGTTGGATGGGCATCGCGCAGATCAATGCGATGCGCTACGCGCACGACGTGAGCGGCAGCTCCATCATTGAGCGGCGCAACAGCGTCTTCGGGAACGTGGCCCTCACCTACACCTACTGAGACAGAAAATGGCCTTCCTCCCACCGCTATCGATGCGCGCCCTTCTCGCCCTCTCCCTCGCCGCGCTGTCCGCCTGCAGCCAAGAGCCCACGCCGCCCGCGCCGGTGCGAAGCGTGAAGGTTGAAACGGCAGAGCGAGGGGCACGCACCTCGGCTGAGTTCATCGGCACGGTTCGCCGGTCCTCCAGGGCGCAGCTCAGTTTTGAGCAGGCGGGACGGATCAAAGCAATCCATGTCGATATCGGCGACGCGATTGCCAAAGGCCAAGTTCTCGCAGTCTTGGACCCACTTCCCGTCCAGCAACAGTTCGCCCGGGCCAGCGCCCAGCTGAACGCGGCCCGCGCAGCGCTGGCCGAACGCCAGCTTCAGTTCAACCAACAAGAAGCGATGTTCAAGGACGGTGCCGTTGCGCAGGTCAGCTTGACTCAGGCTCGCGCCGCCCTGGAAGCGTCCAAGGCGGAACTCAATAGTGCTCAGGCCGATGTGACCCTGGCTCAGCGCGCGGTCGATCACAGCATCATCCGAGCGCCATTTGACGGGCAAGTCATCGCTCGCCATAGCGAACCGACCGTTGACGTCACCGCAGGCCAAGCGATTCTGGACGTGCAGGGCAGCGGGCAGACGGAAGTTGCAGCCGACGTACCGGCCTACCTCGCCAAGGCCCTCCAGGCAGGGGCCGCAGCATCTGCACGGCAGGACGGCAACGTATTGGTCCCCCTGACTCTGCGTTCGGTTGCACAGCACGAATCGACCGCAGGAACTGTGCCGGTTCTCTTGGAAGCTGCGGACGGTGGGGCGCCCCTCCTACCCGGCTCACTGATTCACGTGTTGGTTCAGGTCGACAACGCGAACAAGACCCTGACGGTGCCGCTCTCAAGCCTCGTCCCCAGCAGCACCGCCGGCGCGGCGGATGTCTTTGTTTACTCCGCGGCTCAGCAGACCGTGAAGAAAGTTCGCGTTCGCGTCGGCAGCTACCAGGGAAGCCAAGTCGAAATCCTCGGAGGGTTGGCCGAAGACGCTGTGATCGTCACGGCGGGGGCCAGCTACCTCACGGATGGTCAGAAAGTTCGGCCCTACAAAAGCCAGTCCCAGCTCGGACAAGGGGAAAACCGATGAACCTTACCCAGTCGGCGATAAAATCCAGCCGTTTGACGGTGTTCGCCTGCCTGCTGCTTCTGTTCGGCGGTATCTTCACCTTCTTTGGCTTTCCCTCTCAAGAAGAGCCGTCCGTCACCATCCGTGAAGCGCTCGTGTCCGCTGCTCTGCCGGGCCTGCCCAGCGAGGAAGTGGAAGAGCGCATTGCCAAGCCGCTGGAGGAGCGGCTGCGAGAGGTGGCCGGCATCAAGCGAGTCGTGTCGACCATCCGTCCTGGCAGTGCCCTGATCCAATTGACGGCGCAGGACAGCGTCGATGATTTGCCCACCCTTTGGCAGCGTGTGCGCGCCAAGGCAGCTGAGGCCAGCGCCGAACTGCCGCCGGGCACTCAAGGGCCGCTGGTGGACGACGACTTCGGACGCGTCGCCGTGGCCTCCATTGCGGTGACCGCCCCCGGATTCAGCACAAGCGAAATGATGGGACCGCTGCGCGCCATGCGGGAAGAGCTCTATCGTCTGCCGGGCGTCGAGCGGGTGACCATGTATGGACTGCAGGAGGACCGGGTTTACGTGGACTTCGACAGGTCCAAGCTGGCCTCGACCGGCGCCACCCCCAACGGGATCATTGACCAACTCAAGGACAAGAATGTTCTTTCGCCGGGCGGGGAAGCCATTGCCGCCGGTCTCTCGCTGACCCTTTCTGCTGACAGCCAGGTCCGCAGCGCCCACGATCTGGCCGACGTGTTGGTCAGCGTACCTAATGCCAAGGAGAGCCAAGTCATACGGCTGGGGGATCTGGCCGATGTTCGGATTCTGCCACCGGACCCGCCGGAGGGAGGCGCGCTCTACAAAGGGAAGCCTGCCATCGTCGTGGCCGTCTCTATGGCCAAGGGCTACAGCATTGAGACCTTTGGCAAGGACTTGCGTGCAGCGTTGGATCGCACCCAGTCGGCCCTGCCGGTCGGCTTCGAGCAGCACGTAGTGACGTTCCAGCCGGACGTGGTGGAACGCGAAATGGGCAAGATGCACCACGTCATGGGCGAGACCGTGGTCATCGTCATGGCGGTCGTCATGCTCTTCCTGGGCTGGAGGACCGGGCTCATCGTTGGAGCTATTGTCCCGCTGACCATCCTTGGCTCGTTGGTGGCGATGCGCGCGCTCGGCGTGGAACTCCAAACGGTGTCGATCGCGGCCATCATCCTGGCACTGGGACTGCTGGTCGACAACGGCATTGTCATTGCCGAGGACATTGAGCGCCGCCTTGCACATGGCCAGGAGCGGATAAGCGCCTGCGTGGACGCTGGAAGGACGCTGGCCATCCCGCTTCTCACGTCCTCGCTGGTGATCATCCTGGCGTTCTCCCCGTTCTTCTTTGGTCAGACCTCCACAAACGAATACCTGCGATCCTTGGCGATCGTCTTGGCCGTCACGCTGCTGGGCTCCTGGATCTTGAGCATCACCGTGACGCCCCTGCTGTGCATCCGATTCGCCAAGGTCCACGTCCACGCTGAGGATGACGGTCAGTATCAGAGCCGGCTTTACAAAGGCTACAGTCGCATCATCGCCAAGGTGTTGGACCACAAAGTGGTCTTCATGGGGACGATGGCAGCGCTGCTGACCGGTGCACTGGTCATCCTGACGTCGCTGCCCTACGACTTCCTGCCGAAGTCGGATCGCCTACAGTTCCAGATGCCAGTCACGCTGGAGCCAGGCGCGGCATCGACTGAAACCAGAAAAGTGGTTACAGAACTCAGCGCTTGGTTTGCTGACAGAAAGCAGAACCCGGAAGTCACTGAGAGCATCGGCTACGTCGCCGACGGCGGACCGCGGATCGTGCTGGGCCTGACACCGCCGCTTCCTGCGTCCAACGTGGGCTACTTCACCGTGAGCGTTGCCCAGGGGACGGATATCGATGCTGTGATCCGCCGTGCCCGGGAGCACGTTCTGGCTGCCTATCCAACGGTGCGGGCCGATCCCAAACGGTTTTCCCTCGGCACAACGGAAGCCGGCATGGCCGTCTATCGGATCTATGGGCCAGACGAGGATGAACTGCGCCGCATCGGTGAGGAAGTGAGCGCAAAACTCGCGACGCTCGGCGGCACGCAGGATGTCTACGACGATTGGGGAAAGCGCACTCCTAGCTACACCATCAAGGTAGACGCGGCCAATTCGAAAGCGGCGGGCGTGAGCAACAACGATATCGCTGAGTCGCTACGCTATCGCTACAGCGGCGCCGAGGCCACCCGCCTGCACAGCGATGGCACGGCCACGCCCGTAATCCTGCGCTCCACTGCCAGCGAGCGATCACCGACCGCTCGTCCCGAGGACACTTTGGTCTATTCCAGCGCATCCGGAAAGGCAGTGCCGTTGGGCGCGATTGCCACGGTCGAAGCGTCCAGTGAGCCGTCCACGATCGTGCGCCGCAACTTGATGCGGTCGCTGACAGTCACGGGCAAGAACCCCGGGATGACCACCAGCGAAATTGTCGCCGCCCTCAAGTCCGAGATCGCGGCCATCAAGCTACCGCCTGGCTACCGCATTGAGCTGGGAGGCGAGATGGAGGATGCGGCGGAGGCCAACGACGCCTTGCTGGGCTTCATGCCCCACGCGCTCGGCGCCATCCTTCTCTTGTTCGTTTGGCAGTTCAACTCGTTCCGAAAGGCCTTCATCGTCGTCGCCAGCATTCCATTTGTCCTCATCGGCGCCTCGCTGGCACTGTTGGTCACCGGCTACCCGTTCGGCTTCATGGCCACGTTTGGGTTGCTTGCGTTGGCCGGCATCATCGTCAACAACGCAGTCCTGCTGCTGGAGCGCATTGAGGCTGAGCTTGAAGAGGGGCTGCCGCGGCGCGAGGCAGTCGTATCGGCGGCAGTGAAGCGGCTCCGTCCGATCCTCATGACCAAGCTCACCTGCATCGTCGGCCTGGTGCCCTTGATGGTGTTCGCCGGCCCGCTTTGGACTGGCATGGCGATCACGATGATCGGTGGTTTGGCGCTGGGAACCCTCGTGACGTTGGGCCTCATTCCAGCCCTATACGACTGGCTGTTCAGCCTTCGTATTCGACCGGAGGATGCGCGCTGATGGCGCAGAACATCAATCGCGTCGCCGCTGTGCTGTGCGCCGCACTTTTGAGCGGTTGCGCCATGGTCAAAATCAAGAACGTGTCCCCAGAGCGCTACTTTGAGCAGCGCCGTGGCGACATCCTTAGCACCGGCGAACTGAGCCCAGCCACCCGACAGGAGATGGGCCTGCTGTCTTTAGACACGAAAGCCTGCTTGTCGGCGCCCGAGTCCTGCTCTGGAACTCTCATCGAGTCGGACGAAATCAAGACCGAAGACTCCCTGGCTGCCTCGGCGGAGCTGTGGGTTGCCTATGCTGCAGAGGTTTCTCGGACATCGCCCGACAGTGATCGGACGATGGACGCTTGGCTGAAGGCCGCCCGCTATTCCTATGCTTACTTTCTGGTGTTCCAGCAAAGCGCTTCAAGTTTGGCACCCCGCGAACGGGATACTCAGATCCGGGATTACTACAACTATTCAGTGGAGAACGTTACTGCAAGCCTGTTCCGACGCTATCGGCAGGGAGACAGCGCCAACCCGATTACGAGTGGGAGCCTGCCAACTCCGGCCGGATGGAATTTGAGGCTGGACATGTCGGGCCTTCGAGAGAACGGATACGTCAGCTTCCCCAAAGAACTCCTGGCCGCCTCCAGCATTGGGTTTGGTGGGATCCGCAATGCCTTCCGTCGCGATGGCTTTGGGGCAGAAATGGTGGCCGTCCTCCCCGCGGGGACCTTCGGCTCCCAAACTTCGCCCCCGTCCGACCTTCCGTTGGCGGGGGGCTACAGCGCGATGCCGGCTCCAAACGTTACGTGCTTGTTGGACTTCCACGGCGATGACGTGCAGCAGGTGCTTGCGTCACGTTCGGCGACCCTTAGGGCGTTCGACCCACTGTTGGAGAGCGCGGCCGCCATCAAGGGAGAGAATGTGCCCCTGGCCGCCAACTTCACTGCCGGCTACGGCGTATGGTTGGCACGCTCCAACTTCGCCACCGAGGCCATCCGCACGCTCTTGGACATGGACAAGAGCTTGGACAAGCCGCACCTCTACATGCTGCAGCCGTTCGACCCAAACCGGCGAGTGGTTCTGATGTTGCATGGCTTGGCCAGCAGCCCTGAGGCGTGGGTCAATACTGCTAATGATGTGCTTGGCGACGATGATCTCAGGGCCCGTTACCAGGTCTGGCTGATGTATTACCCCACCAACCTGCCGCTTCCCTACAACCATCAAGCGATCCGGGAGACCGTCCTGAAGACACTGAAGGACATGGATCCTTCCGGTGCCGCAAAGGCCTCTCATGGAATGGTCGTGGTTGGGCACAGCATGGGCGGGCTGTTGACACGGCTGATGGTTTCTTCAAGCAATGGCAGTCATCTGCTTGACCAGACCCTGCAGGAGCTCAGGGGCAAGGGTGACGACGCCAGTAAAGTGCGCGAGGAGCTGGCCCCACTCCTGGAGTTCGATCCGATGCCTGAAGTGCGACGGGCAGTCTTCATCGCTACCCCGCACTTTGGAACGCCATCTGCGGAAGGCGTGCTTGCAGCGATTGTCTCCCGGCTGTCCTCGATCCCTCAAGGGCTCTCCACACGTTACAGTGCCAGCGCGGCCGTCTTGGCGACCGTATCGGGCCGCCTCCCACTGAGCATTGACAACCTCAAGGAAAGCGACCCCTTTGTAAAAGACATCGCCGAGCTTCCGATCTCCCCGGACGTGGTCTACCACTCCATCATTGCTGTGAAGAACCCAACGAACTTGGCCACCGCAACGGATGGCTTCGTTCCCTACCGAAGCGCACACCTGGCCGGCGCTGCTTCGGAAAAGGTCATCGTGAGTGGTCACAGCGTGCAGCAGACACCAGAGGCCGTTCTGGAACTGCGGCGTATCCTGCGCATGGACGCGGGGTTGGAAGCGCCACAATCCGAGCCAGCTCGCTCGGAGTAAGAAAGCTAGCGCTCTTGGCAAAGTGGCCCCATGTTGGGGCCACTGGTCTCAGTTCGTCTTGGAGAACGCCGCTCTGCTGACGATTTGACGCACGCCGCATGCCGAGCACTTCAGTTCCAGCGCTCCACAGATGCCGAGCGTTGCACTCTTGGTGGCATCCAGGAACGTGAAGCATTTCAAGCACTGCATCTTCTCGGCCTGGATGGGAGGCGTGGCCGCATCCGGATGGTCACAGATGGCCAAGTTCTGAACTTTGAATACGCCGAACTGCTGCACAACTACCTCGTATAACGGCTCAAGAGGGTGACAAACCGCAGAGGGAGCCAAAGCGCCCTCCCCGCGCGGCTCCTCAACGAACCTAAGTGACTGACACCTCGGCCAGCCCAACACACGCCGCTACACAGGCTCTTGTGGCTGAGGCTCGGACTCGTCCTCGTCCTCTTCGCTGCCGTAGGTCCGCTTGGCCAGCTTGGGCAGGACGTAGACGCCGAGCAGCAAGTGATCGATGACCTCAAGGGCCAATGTCAACTCCTCAACGCTGTGCGGTGCGACTTCATGTGCAGCGTTGTTGCCCAGGACGCGCAGGTTGTGAAGGATGGCGGCGCCAGCATCGGTCAATCCCCGACGATCCTTGAGATCGTTGATCTTGTGATAGAGGTCTCTGCCAACCGCACCTTGGTCTTTGCAGACCGTCTCCACGATTGCGCGGATACCAATGCCGCTGAGCACCGGGTTGGACGCATTGAGACAGGCCAGAGTCTCCGTGTAGATGCGCTCGACCTTGGTTGGCAACAGATGGGAGGACTCCAGCGCTGCCCTGCCCAAGTTGGGAGTGGGGAAGATCTCAACGTCTGGCACGTATTCCCACTCGCCTTGGCGCACCTCCGCCACGTTTTCATTCGTGCCAGTGGCCATGCGGAAGGCAACAGTGCCGCAGCCCAGGCAGCGGACGGTCTGATACTCGTGCGTCCAGTTCAGTGCAATGTCGTCGGGGACTTCGCCCTGCTCGGTGTGTTCATGGATCACCTCATGATTGGTGACATGCCTGCAACGTCGGCAGGGGCAGCTTTCCAGCTTGGTGGTTTCTTTTAGGGTCATTTCGAGAATTAGATTGTGCTAGGCGAGGCGCTGCCTTACTCGGTCTCGAGCGACGGCTGCATCTGCTCACGCCAAAACTGGGGGTCGGCGACCAAGCACCTCGCATGGGTTGCGTAGGCGTGGTCGAGGGTCTGATTGAATCGGTTCCACCACCCTGCGGTGTAAGAACTCCACATAGAAAGGCGATCGATCGCATGATCGACTTCGTCGGCGCTGATCGCGTCTAGTTCCCCGAGAGCTTCCACGTATGCCCCCGTTTTCCCCTCGACAATCTGATAGTTGTTCAGCTGCCTATCAACGACCACATCGTTCCGGAACCGGCGTAGCACCATCGAGTGCGCTCGAGCTCTTCCCTCGGCGAGGTTGTCCCGAAGAATCCTCGCGATTGCTTCGCAGCGTTTTGATCGGACGTCGTATGCCTCGCGATCCTGGCGAGCGTCGCTCAGCCTCTGGAGCTCGGACAGCCATGGGAAGGCCAGTAGGAACTTGAACCGCTGAATGCCCGTCTGATTAGGAATCGGGCCCGGGTCATACTCGCAGCAGCTCTCCAACGTCGAGACGGCGGAAAGGACGATGGTCGCCCAGCGATCAACGCGATCACACAAGGGCATGCCCTCGGCTGCCTTGTCATCGAAATCCCGCCTCAGCGCTTCAAGCTTCTTGTCGAGCTCGACGTAATCAATGGAGGACAGCCCATAGCCGAGCATGGCGGCCAGATCCTGTGCCCTGCGTACCTCGTCGGATTCGGGCGCCTCCTTCAGTTCCCGCTCGACCGCCCAAGCCGCCGACAACACGCGGTCAATGGATCCCCCGTCGGCCAGGAAGTCCCGCAGCAGGAGGTAGTCGTCGTGCGGGGTCTGAGTTCTGAGGGGGTTGGAATCTTTGAGCATGAGCGACCAGCCTTGGGGAGACGTGTCGCGGTTGCCTGGGCGAGGCCAAGCGCGACACGCTACCGGGCCTCTCCACAGCCTGACTGGGCAGGCTGAGCACTTGTTTTTGGCCCCGGCGCTCAGAAGCGACACGATGGCCGGAGGCTACCCAAAACGGACATCCTCGTGAATTGGCGCGGAGGGAAGGAATCTAACCTTCCAGCCTCCCCTTGGATACGACATCACAGTGAAGCGCATTCGTCCTTCAACTTGGGTTGCAGCTCTTCCCCAACTGGGCTCCGCGAGAGGCACGCCAACAACCAACCAGACCACAGGACACTTCTGAACCACCCACGGACGGACAAACCGAAGCGCCATCCGTGCGCCTCGCTCCTTTCCTTAGCTTGCTGACCGTCGAACACTGCATCCGGACCCCTGCAAGCATCCGTGCGCCCTTCGTCTTCTGCGTGTGGAACAACGTAATCAATGTGTGTGTTTGAAGTCATATTCAGCTCCTTAGTGATGACATACGCATCGACCACCAGGGAAGCCTGCAACCCAAACCAGGACTCGAACTGCGCCTCCCTGTGCGCCGGTGTTGGCACCAAGAAGGGGGGATCAGTGATCCCACGAGCCTAGTATAGATTGCCCACCACGAACTTGATCGCTGCAGGTTGGAGAATCAGACCAGGTCCGTGGGATTTCCCAGACATGTGTTGCCGCTGCCCGTTGCACCGGACAAGACAGGCACTGCGCTCATATCAAGATGGCCTTGAGGACCACGGCTTTTCCCCCAGGGCTGCGGCGGTGATCACCCCGAGGGTGGGAGCGCATAGCGCACGCTTTGCCGATAACGGGAACTGGGGTAATGACCAACGGTGACCTCCACCGGCTTGCCCGTCGCCGAGTAGTAGAAGCGAACCACTTGGAGCGCCGGATCGCCTGGCGCTGCCTGCAGCAGCCGCGCGGTGTCCTGGTCGAGGACCGTCGCCGTCACATCTTGGCGGACCTCTGTCACAGCAATCCCGAACATACGCTCCAGGTTCTGATAGATCGGCCCACGAGCGACGTCGGGCGTGATCTGGGCTGCCGCATACTGGGGCGGCAGATAGATCCGCAAGACGCTCATTGGCAAAGGGGCCTGAGGGCGCCGCCGCAAGAAGCATGCCTCCGAGAGCTGGATGCCCCTTCGGCATTCCAGAACCTCGGAAAGGCGCTCGTTGACAGTGATAGGGCCCAGGGAGACCTGGTGCAGTTCGGTCTTTCCAAGAAAGTCGCGAAGGTCTTCCGCGGACGTGATCGGAGCGAAGGCCTCCGCTCCCTGGGGTGCGGGCAGCACGATGGACCCCACGCCAGGCCTGGACGCGATCAGCCCCTGCGATCTCAGCAGTGCAAGGGCCTGGCGGACGGTCTGACGACTGACTCCATGGATTGAGGTGAGGCTCTTTTCTGACGGCAGCGTGCTGCCGACGGCGAAGGCCCCGCTCTCAATGTCACTTGCGAGCGACTGTGCAAGCAGGTGGTAGAGCGGCTTGGAATGGCCATTAGAGGACAATGCTTTATCAGGGATGGTCACTTCGTATCTCTTTCCGTTCCTTTGCGCGCAAGCCTCTGAGACCAGCACGCCTCTGATTTCATCAGGCGGGCGCTGGACTGCCATTGCTGGTGAGCCCAAGCATGTCGTCGGGTAGCGAGTCGGCCTTGCATGGCTTTCCTAGCAACCAGCCTTGGCCAACCGCCTCGGGAACGAGCCGGTGCATCGCCAAGGCCTGCAGCTCGGTCTCAACCCCTTCGGCAACAAGAGGCAGCCTCAACGCCTTGGCCATCGCACAAATGGCTTCGACGGCGTAGCTTGCCGGTGAAAGGGTGCCCATAGCCCTGGTAAAACGACGGTCCATCTTCAGTCCTGCCAAGGGCAAGTCTGCCAAGTAGGCAAAGTTGGAATACCCCGTCCCAAAGTCATCCAGATACACGCGAAAACCTGCTTGGTCCAGTTGCCCCAGCGCATCGGCAAGATCCTGCTGTGATGCCGTTGACCGCTCCGTAAACTCCAACACTACGTCGGCTGGCGAAACACCGAAAGCTTCGGTTTGCTCGCTCAGGAAATGTCTCAGCTCGCTGTCCAAAATGTCCTGAGCGGACAGATTGATGCTGGCGTAGAAGCCGTCCCCGCGGCGTAGACGAGGCCCCATCTCTTCCAGGCTCTTGACGATCACCAGCTTCGCCAGCGCCGTTCCGAGCCCCTGTTCCTCCGCCATGGGCACGAAGGTATCCGGCGGCACGTCAACGCCGGCCAAGGTACGCCATCGCGCCAAAGCCTCCACGCCCACCATTCGCCGATCTGACAAGCGCCGCAGTGGCTGATAGACCAAATCGATATCGCCGTGCCTGATCGCCCTTGCAAGCATGCGATGAAGCGCTCGTCTTCGTCCCTGAGAGACCTTTAGCAACGCGCCCAAGCCCCCTCCCCCTACCAAAGCGAGGGCGAGTATGGAAGCGACGGTCCATGAAGGCTGACCCCAAAGACTGCCAGCCCGTGCCTGAGACACAACGCAGATATCAAACTCGTCGCTACACGCCCGAGTTGATATGTGAGCGGCCAAGGGCGCGGCCAAGCCGTCCTTGCCCAACGTCAGGTCAAACGCATGCCCAAAGGTTTGGAAGTGGTGCTTCCCGTCACGGCTGATCACCAGCGCGCCTATGCTGCCAACAGGCATGGACACCCGGTCAAACGCGGTGGGCGCCGTCGTGACGATGGCGTTACCGTAAGACGCCAGGTCGACCTTGATTCGGTCGTCCCCGGGAGCGGGCACGCTCCGCCAGAGCGAATAGCCACGCACGACGCGGTGAGGTGGAGCGAGCTCAACGGGCGTCGGCAGGCGGCCCCACATTGCGGTGCAAAGCAGCCGGCCGCTGATAACCCGCCCAACGTCTTTTATGTAGCGGGAGTGAAAAGCGATCAGCCGCAACTCGGCCAGGTCTCTGGGGCCACAGGGCTCTGCGCCGATCCGCAGCACCCTGTTGAGACCATCGACGCTTGCACGTGCCACATCCTCCGCATGCGCCAGCAACCCGGCCGTGTAGTCCGCTAGGTCAACTCTGGCCCGTTGGGTTACTGCCAGCTGAGCCGCCCCAAGGGTAACGAGGACGACCGCAGTGCCCAGAAGGTATGGGGCTGATAGGTGAAGAGCCCGACGTGAAGATCGCCACCTGGCGGAAGGCTTGCGCATTGGTTCCTCATGGATAGTACCCGCCGGCCACCCGGTGCCCAGCGGGATGAACTCAGCTGGCGTGAACCAAGCGGGGGCGGAATTCTGCGTTGACCTTAAAGAAAGCAACCGCCTGGGCCAGCCCAACCGCCTGCTCTTCTACTGCTCCTGCCGCGGCGGAGGCCTCTTCCACCAGAGCAGCGTTCTGCTGGGTCACCTCATCCATCTGCATCACGGCCTGATTGACCTGTTCGATGCCTGCGGTTTGCTCTTGGGAGGCCGCCGATATCTCCGTGATCATGTCGCGGACACGCTGGACGCTCCCCACCACCTGGTGGATCGTCGACCCCGTCTCACGCACTTCGTTGGAGCTGTCCACCACGTCTTGAACCGAACGGTCAATCAACTGCTTGATTTCCTTGGCTGCCTCTGCGCTGCGCTGTGCCAGCGTTCGCACTTCGCTTGCTACCACCGCAAAGCCTCGGCCTTGGTCGCCGGCCCTGGCCGCCTCCACTGCGGCATTGAGTGCCAAAATGTTTGTCTGGAAAGCGATGCCGTCGATGACGGTGGTGATATCGGCGATGCGCTGGGACGAGGCCTCAACCTTCACCATCTTCTCCATCACGCGATCAACGGCTCGCCCGCCCTGAAGGGCCAAGTCGCCGGCGTCAGACGCAAGCTTCGAGGCTTGGATGGCATGATCGGCATTCTGGCGCACGGTCGACGTCAGCTCTTCCATCGATGCGGCCGTCTCTTCCAGATTGGCCGCCTGCTGCTCGGTGCGACGGGAGAGGTCCGCACTACCCTTGCTCACTTCTGAGGCGGACACGCGGATGACGCCAGCACCGTCTTGGATGCCCCGAACGATCCGGCCCAGCTGCTCAGAGGAGGAGTTCGCTGCATCGCGCATCGTGGCGAACACGCCGCCAAACTCGCCAGAAACGCGGTAAGTCAGATCGCCTTGAGCGACGGCCTCCAACAGCCGTGCGATGTCCGACAGGCTCTTATCACTGACATCGAACATCTGGTTGAGGTTGTCGATCATCTCGCGAAAGCTGTGACTGAAGCCACCTGCGGCGCCGCGCTGAGAGAAGTCTCCCGCCGCAGCGGCTTGGACCAGCCGACGAATCTCCTCGTTGATGGCCAGCATGTTCGTCCGCGTAGTCTCCATGGCCTCGGTAATGGCGGCCTGATCGCCTGGGAGCAGCGGCATGCGAGCGCTCATGTCCCCGACGGCATAGTGCTGGGCAATGCCTACGATCTGCGAGGTTACTGCGTTGGAGCGCTCCACCATGCCGTTCGTGTCGCCGACCAGTTCACCAAAGGCACCTGGATGGAGGGACTCATCGATGCGGTGCGACGTCCGCCCTTCGGCCTGGGCCGACGCCATTGCCTTTTGATCCGCAATCAGGCCCTTGATGCGCTCCTGCATCGATCGCATGCTTTCAAGCAAGGCACAAGTCTCGTCTCGGCCTTCCACCTTGATAACGTTTTCAACGTTGCCCGACGCAATGGCGGTTGCGGTCTTAGTCGCCTCGCCCAATGGTATGGTCAGGCTTCTCGTGATGGTGATTGCCAATGCGATGCTGAGCAGGACCGCCAAGACCCCAGCGGCGACCAACATCTTCCGGGCGCTTGCTGCAACGGCCTGAGCGTCTTGGTAGCTCGCGTCAGCCAAGCGCTCCTGAAGCTCTGCGTTGGCGAAGATGGCCGCCTGCCATTCGTCGAGCAGGGCGTCTCCTTCACTAAGCAGCTTCGTTGCCGTCGCCACGTCGCCGTGCGTCGCAGCTTCGACGACCGCATCGTTGACCCGGCGAGCCGCAAGCCGCTTCTCGGTGATCACTGCACGAATCTTTTTTCCTTCTTCATCGGCAGGCGTTGCATACAGAGCGTCGCGGGCCTTGTCATAAATGGCCCTTTGCTCACCGATCTCTTTCAGCAGGGATGCTTGGATCTTCTTGTCCTGCAGCATGATCAGCTCGCGCAATGAAATGCTGATCTGCATGTTTGCACTAGCCATCGTCTTGGAAAGACGGATGCGCTCCATGCTCTCTTTCACGATGGTGTCCATGCTGGTCTCGGCGCGAGACAGCGCCCAAAGGCCAGATGCCACGATCGACATCGCCACCGCGATCAACACCACGAAGGCCGCACCCAATCGGGTGCCGACCCTGTATCGCATCAAGAAATTCTTCACATTCATACCTCTCATGGGGGGAGGAGCACGCTCCTGGCCGACAGCGTCGGCGAGCGAGTGATCGGCCCCACGAAGAACAACCTTAATGCGCCCCATTTATGCAGCTATTTCGCAGAAATTGGCTCACTTAGCGGGCAAATGTCCGCTTTTGACCACAAATAGCACCATTTCAGACAACAGACATCCATCTAGGAGACAGGATTTGTCGCCCGATAGCGACCAACTATCGAAATTGGAGAGCACATGTATCTTTCGTTTGTCCACCATCGGTTGAGGTGAGCATGGCACTGACTTGGAACATGCACTGGTGCTGGGCGACGCCCCGGTAGGTCATACGTGTGGGCGCACCATTAAAGTCGGCGATGACAGTTGAACGGTACGCCCTGGCCAGCCTTAAGGCGCTTCCGCTTCCTAGAGCGCTCCGAGGTCTTTGATCACCGACTGACCTCGCTGAAGGAACCCAGCAGCAACCTTCCCCCTGCCACCTTTCGCCCGATGCGCTCGTTGAGCCGATTGGCCTGCAGCCGGCCCGCCTCAAACAGGGCCGGGGTGGCCATCGAGGGCGGCCAGGCCTGGAAGGGCTCACCGGGCGACGAGAGCTGCCCCGTGATCGGCTGGACCACTGCGGGCACCGCCGCGTCGTGTTTGGCATAGGCGGTGGCCATCATGCGTCCGTTCTTGGGGGACCATCCGCCCAGCACCAGCTCGGTGGTGCAGTATTCTGCCGGCAAGCCCGCTTCAGCCACGGCCTTGGCGTAGTTCGGCCAAAGCTGGTCAATGACCCGCCCCAACTCCGCTGCTAGCTGTTCCAGGGTGAAGTCCGCTCGAAAACTGGCCTCCAACGAAAGCTGGTAGATGCGCAGGAAGAACTGGGCCGACCCTCGGGTCGCCAGCAAGATTTGGTGCTGAGGAATGAGCAGCACCTTTGCCCCCGCCGAAGCTTGACCGCTTATGGCGTCCTCCGCCCAGGTATCCACCGTCACAACCAACTGGTCAGCGCTCAGCAAAACGTTGAGGATGCTCATGGGTAAAGTCTGGCGGCCTTTCCCCCACTATCCAATCTTGCCCCCACACCTGTCGAGCCCTCCTATGGAACTTTCCCTAGAACAGCTGGCCGCGCGCCTTGAGGCATGCGAGGCCGACCTGGAAGCCCACCGCGGCTACATCAAGGCCCTGGAATATGGGCTGCGGGCGGTCATCGCCAGCCACCCGAACCCGCAAGTGCTTTCACTGGCATGGGGGATGACGCTCGCTGGCGCTGCAGATGCCCACGCAGGAGAAGAGGGGTTTGCCTTCAACGGGGCTATGCAGCAGGCAATGCGCAACTTAACCCGTGAAGTAGTAGTTGGTGACGTGGGAGCCGGCTAGCAAGCGGTTACAGGTAGTGACCACTGTCGGGGCCGATTACTCGGTCAGCTGCACGGAAGGTTTGTCTGAACTGCACGATATGGTCCCTGCAGCAAGGCGCTTTGCTCCAGAAGCAGTCAGCCGTCCTCTCCGCGATGCATTCGCAGGTATCAATCCAAGGCCGTTGGCACCGACGAACCTATCCGCGCTGCTCTGCCTGTATGCGTCGCCGGGCAACACGGATTTCGCGCCGGCAAATTTTATAGGGCTGGGCCCGGCCTTGGCGCCCCCATCGAGGCGCCAGCGACAGGGCAAGTGTTAACGATTGTTGCCTGAAGGCTTGACGCCACGTTGCCTCACTCTTGATGGGACCGATCACGGCGGAGTTCCTATGCTAGGCACGCCACCTCAACAGTGGCGCCCAACCTGGAGACACAACATGCATCGCGATCAGAAAGACCTTCCTCTCCCAGAGCAGGAAGCTCAGGAAACCAATCCGGTCAGCCCGCTGCAGGCGAAGCTGCACAACCACCGCAATCATGACGAAGCACTGCAGGAGACCTTCCCCGCCAGTGATCCCATTTCTCCGTTCGTCGCCGCGCCAACTCCGGAACAAAAAGAGAAGCGTCTCGGAGAGCGCGTCAAACTGCCAGATCGTCGACCGGATGAGGAGGCCGCGGGAGGAGACCAGTGATCCGCCGCGGATTTGCGCGCGTAGCGGCTGCAACGGCGCGCTTGTCTGGCAGCCTCGGCGCGTTCGTCGCGGCGCTGGGCGTGATCATCACCTGGGCCGCTAGCGGGCCCGCATTCCACTTCAATGACACGTGGCAGCTGGTGGTGAACACTGGCACCACCATCGTCACCTTTCTGATGGTGTTCTTGATTCAGCACACGCAAAACGCAGATACCGCCGCGTTGCACATCAAACTGGATGAACTGATCCGGGTCAGCAAGGGCGCCAACCAGGAGTTGTTGAACCTGGAGTCGATGGAACCGACGCACCTTGAGGAAATCCGCCAGCGCTACGAGGCGCTAGCGAAGACAGCCGCTGATATCAAATCCAAGAAGGAGCGATGCATGCCTTGCGATGGAGACTCGGCTGCAAAGGCCTGAACAGTGCTGCTTTGACGCTGTGCACGCGCTTACAGCTGCCCTGACGAAAGGCCCCGCTCCGCGGGGTCTTCCAGCCACTCCGGTGGCGGTGGGCCGGCGCAGCGGCAGGTGCGATACCAAATGCGCTCGCGGCCACTCCTGCACCCGATGATGGATGTAGCAAAAAGCGGGGAGGACACCAGGGCGCCCAGCTCTGTCCCGGCGGGCTACGCCGATGCGTTAGATGCTATTACGGGCGTGCGATATAGGGATGCAGATAAATCTGAAGCCGGTCCATTGCGGTTGACCGCCGGGGGGAAGGATTGGTTGATCTAACGAACCCAGTCCAGTCGGCACGGGCTACGGAGAGAAGCTGACTGGGGTCGGCCAGGAGCCAATGCATGGACCAGTAAGGCAGTAGTCTGCTTCCAATCGTGCCGCGTCCTAGCTCCACGATGGGCACGGCCCAACTCTTCAGGGCATCCCCGACCTGCAGGCGGAAGTCGTAATGCCGCCGACTGGCGTGATGGAGTTGGACGACAAAGATGGCGCGCTGCCCCTTGGGCAGCGCTTTGCCAGGCTCCGGTTCCTTGGTCTGGTCAAAGCGACGTTTGCGGCGGTATTCGACCAAGGACACGGTAGATCCTCCTCACTTACCCAGATGCTCTCGAACGGCTGCGGCAGTGGGCCCCACGGCCTTGACCGCCGCGCGCAGCTCGTCGGCGGAGACACCCAAGGCCTTGGTCCAATACTGCAACTCGTAGTCTTCGTTTACATTGACGCGGTCGCGGTCGGCTGCGCCGGTTTTGGTTTTGTCATCTGCCATTGTCGAATCCTCACGTCTTCGTTGTGTCAGGTAAGAAGGACACGCTCGCCCTTCCAAGCCGTTCTAGGACAGGACACGTTGCGGCTCCGTGATGCAGTAGGGCCTGTTAATCACCGCGCCTTGCCAGCCATGCAGCGCGAAACTCAGCCATCCACGGCAAGACGACCGTTGGTAACGTCGGTAGAATGAGGGCTGCCCAAACCCAAGCTGGCCGGGGCGCCCACGTCAGTGCCCACGTCGGCCCTGCGATCCATGCGGTGTAGCCCACGAAAGCCCAAGGAGCGATATCGAGCATGCTGTGGACATGCTGTTCCATCGGCGTGACACGACGGGCTTGATCGGCAACCACCGTGTCTGCGTAGGCCGCAGCCCCATGTGCAACGGCGAGGCATGCCAGTAGGGCTACAAGGGCCCTGGAGCTGTCCAGCGCAGCCCACAGGACCACTCCCGCGCCGACAAGAAGGAGTTGTAGGCCGTGCAACGCGCTCTCCCGCAGCCCCGACGTTAGGGGAAGGGCCGTGCGGCGGTGGATAGCGAAATCCATGCAGCCAAAGCCCAGCCACGCGAGGTAGAAGACGTATGCGAGACCTTGGCTGTCTGGCGCCCACATGTCAGATGGCTACTGGGAGGAACCGGTATGAAGAAACATGCTCCTCACGGCTCCCGTGCCGGACTCTTCGTCGCACCTGCACCGTCGCCGGTAGCCAACTCTGCGCCGGTGAGCGGTGCTTCGTCAGGATCAGAGAGCGTGCGCAGGCTCACGGCCTCAAGCGCCAACGCCTCACGCTCGGAAAGACCCACTGAGCAGTTACCATCTCCGCCATCCAAGGCGGCCTGGGCATCGCGATCACTCACCCGCTCCCACAGGTCACCGCTGTTCCAACTGCCCTCAACGTCGCCCTCGCCCTGGGACATGTCCATGTAGAGATCGGTGAAAGCGGGGTCTCCTGGCATCTTGCCGGGTGGGAAGTTCGGACGGATGCTGTAGAGCGCTTTCTCAAACGATTTCTGATGGGCGATCTCACGTGTCATCAGGAAGCGCAGCGCGTCCTTGATGCCCGGGTCGTCGGTCACGTTGATGAGGCGTTCGTAGACGATCTTGGCCCGTGCTTCCGCAGCGATGTTGGAACGAAGATCCGCTGTCGGTTCTCCGATGGAATCGATGTAGGCGGCGTTCCAAGGCACCCCGCTGGAGTTCACCAGCGCGGGGCCGCCGCCGTAGAGGATCTGCTGGGTGTGACTGGTGCTGTTGCCACCCAAGTTGCGCATGTCTTCTGCTTCCGCCATGCCTTCGGACTGGACGGCCTTCGGACCTTGGTTCAACATCGAGATGATGGTGCCGATGATCTCCAGGTGGCTGATCTCTTCAGTGGCAATGTCAAAGAGCAGATCTTTCCTTCCCGGATCCGTTTCTCCCAGCGCTTGGGTGAAATAACGCATTGCGGCTGCGAGCTCACCCTGTGGGCCACCGAACTGTTCCAGCATGAGCGTGGCGAGCGCCGGATCAGAGCGCTCGACCCGGACGGTGTACATCAGCTTTTTGTGGTGCAAGAACATGACGTGGTCCTCTGGCGATGGCTGGGACTTGCGTTGTGCAGGTGTGCGCGTCTACTTCTTTGCCTCGACGCCTGGAGTGGCATCGCGAACCATGAATTCCTCGGTAACCTCAGGAAGGTGGGCTGCCAGCCAGTCGGCCATGGCTTCTTCCTGGACCAAGATTTCCTCACAGACCCGCACCGTTTCGGTGTCGCCAGCGGTCTTGGCAGCGGCAATCAACGCCGTGTACGAAGCGATCTCGAAGTGTTCGAAGACGTAGCCAGCCATCGCGCCTTTGACGATCTCGTCCGAGGCGGTCATGCCACCGACGGCCTGACCGAAGGCGGCCATCTTGCCCATCACATCCTTGACGGTCGACGGCGAACCACCCAAGCGCTTGATGCACCCTTCCAGCAGTTCCCGCTGGCCGATGGTTTCTTGGATGTGCTCTTCGATGCGCGCCTTCAGCACCGGGTAATGCTCGATGCGGGACGCCTGCCCCTTGAGCATGGTTTCCGCCTGCTGCTCCATCGCGTGTGCGTCGCGCAGCCAGTCCAACAGGTTCTCTTTGAGCTCTGCCATGGGGATCTCCCTTGTTGATGGACCTCCACCGTATCGCCCGCGCCATCGCAATGAAGCGACGTCTCCGTGATGGCACGGCGAACGCACGTCGCTTCTTTACTCAAGTAATCCCAACAAAGACCGATGTGCTGCGACGCCAGCAAGTGCCCCCTCTCCAATGGCCAGGGCAATATTGCCTGCGAACCTGGCTGCGTCCCCGCAGGCAAATACTCCCTCCACAGTGGTCTGCTTGGCAGAATCGGTGGAAATGCAGCCCGCCGACTCGGTGCGGCATCCCAGTTGGTGCGCGATGGGAGAACTCAGTGTCGTTTCCGGGTGTAGAAAAAGGGCGCGCAGCACCGACCTGCGACCGTCTGCAAGATCCGCCGTCGCATCGCTGGAGACTGACAACAAGGGCGAACGTTCCAAGGATGCACCAATACCGCTCAACCCCTTTTCCAGCAGGCCCAGCGCCTCCTCAGTTCGGTCCCCTCGATGAAAGACCGTGACGTGCCCCCACTGTTGCAAGGTCCTGACATGTGCCAGAGCATCGTCATCTGGCGCGACCAGAAGACCCAGCGAACCGCCACAGATCTCGTAGCCGTGGCAGTAGGGGCAGTGCAGCACCCCCTTTCCCCACCGCTCTATCAAGCCCGGGATATCCGGCAATTGATCGACGACCCCGTGCGCCAGAATCAATCGATAAGCCGAAACTACCCGACCAGAGGCGCAGATCACTTGGAATCCACGGCCAGCCGATCCTTGCGCACCAGAAGCCTCATCCGTGATCCAGCGCACGCGACTGTAGGCTTCCAGTTGCCGCCGGGCGGTTTGCAGAAGGTCTCTAGGAGAGCACCCGTCCCAGCCTAGGCAACCGTGCGCGAGGCTGGCGGTGCGATTGCGCGGCTGGTCGTGATCAATGATCACCACCGATCGGCACGCTCGAGCCAGTTGAAGCGCCGCCGACATGCCGGCAAAGCTTCCGCCAATCACGACCGCATCTACAGACGAAGGGGCAACGTTGTTGGTCATCGGCGTTCCTGGAACCATCCGGCGTTGGTCCAAGGTCTTTTGCCGGTCAGGGCGTCGCGAGGCTGTGTAAAAAAATGCCGTCATAGGGACAGTTTCGTCACACGACGGCCCTGCTCCGTTACCGCTGAAGGAGCCGAGAGGTGCCGCCCTGCCGCTGGCGCGAAGACCATGTGAATCATGTATTCAGGCCGCGTGTATGGTCGCTCCGGCTTCCCATACGCCGCGTTCTCTGCTTTTGCCTCTACTCTGCAACTGGAGGACCAAGAACAGTGAGCACGCATCTGGAAATCGATTTGATGATCGCTCAACTCGAAGAGAAGCTGCCCACATGGGCAACGGTCTATCCTGAACAGCAGTTTCTTCGAATGCTTTCCGAAGCATTGAACTACATCGCCGCAAGCGGATCCAGATGCCCGCGTACACTGCGTGATGCGCACTGGATGCTTGGACCGCAATAGCGGGGAGGCGCCATGGGCACGTCAATACCGGCGCTGCCCACCCTGACGTCACGCATGCAGTCCATTTGCTGGCTCTGCCGAGGATGACCCATGACCCGACCAGCGAAACCCGAATCCGTGTTGAGGGACGAATCCCGGCAGTTCGCCATGTTGGTGAACTCTGTCACGGACTATGCGGTCTACATGCTGGACCCGACCGGCGTGATTCAGACATGGAACCCCGGCGGCCAGCGCATCAAAGGGTATGTCGCCGCAGACGTGGTGGGCACTAATTTTTTCCGGTTCTACCTTCCTGAAGAAGCCGAAATCGGCTTGCCTGAAAGGAACCTGCGGACTGCGGCAGCGGAGGGGCGTTACATCGGTGAGGGGTGGCGCTTACGACAAGACGGCACTCGGTTCCGGGCAAGCGTCGTGATCGATCCCATTTGGGAGGATGGGGAGTTGATGGGCTTTGCCAAGATCACGCGCGACATCACCGAGCGCCACGAAGCACAGGAGCAGCTGCTCCAAGCCCAGCGCGACCTACTGCAGGCCCAGAAGATGGAAGCCATCGGCAAGTTCACCTTAGGACTGGCGCACGATTTCAACAACCTGCTGACGATCGTGGTCAATTGCCTGGACTTGATCAGCATGCGGGTGAAAGACGGGACGGTGGCAAAGCTCATCGACACGGCGCAGCGGGCGGCCGAGCGCGGCGCCCTTCTTACCCGGCAACTACTGACTTTTGGCAAAGGTCAGACCTTGGTGCCGGAGGCCGTCGACCTAGCAGCGATGATGGCTGAATGCGAGGCGTTGTTACGCCGCTCCGCCGGTGCAGCAATAGCTCTGACCGTCGAGATACCAAGAGGACTGCCCACGCTCTCGTTGGACAAAGCCCAACTGGAGGCCGCAGTTCTTAATTTGGTGTGCAACAGCCGCGATGCCATGCCGAAAGGCGGCACGATCACCATCACAGCATCTGTGCGCCTGACCCGGGATCCTACGCTCCCCAACGCTGCGAAATCCCCCTACGTCTGCTTAAGCGTCCAGGATGACGGCACAGGCATTGAGGTGGACCAGCAAGTCAGGGTATTTGAACCATTTTTCACTACCAAGCCCATCGGAAGAGGCAGCGGGTTGGGCCTGAGCCAGGTGTTCGGCTTTACGGCTCAATCGGGTGGCTTCACCGAGCTCAAGAGCGAGCCGGGAAAAGGAACCTGCGTCAGCCTTTGCTTCCCCGCACCAGAGCACTGAAATGCCGATCCACGTGCTGTTTGTCGAAGACGAAGACGACCTTCGAAATGTCGTTGTAGAGGCCCTCACCTCGCAAGGGTTCGAAGTGACCTCCGCAAGCAACGGGGACGACGCCATCGTCCTTCTCCAAGGCGGCTCTAAGTTCGCCGTGGTTGTGACGGACTTCAACATGCCCGACAGCGCTTCTGGTCTGGACGTAGCGTTGGTAGCGGCCATTGCCCAGCCCAGCGCCCGCGTCACGCTTGTCTCGGGCCTCCAGCGATCGCAGCTGCCGGCGCTACCCGAGACGGTGCGCTTCCTTCCCAAGCCCTACCGCTTCCGTCAACTCATCACGGCCATCCACGAAGACCTAGGCGGCAACTGAAGCAGGATAGATTCGCGGGAACCCGGGGCTCCAGCCATCAGTGCGCCTGTTAGTCGACAAGCGCTCGCCGGCTGACCAGGAACAGCAGACGGTCAATTGCCGTCGCGTTGAGTGCTTCGCCATCTCCCCGTACCTTGAACGCGGTCCAGTCGCTGGCCGCCACCCGGCTCAGTTCGTCCGTTTCAACGGGTAGCCACCTCATCGGCCAATAGGGCAGACGCCGGTCTGCCACAGCGCCCCGTTGCAACTCAATCAGATGGAGGTGGCTCGAGGCCCCGAGCACGCGGGAGAAGGCAACGTCGAGCCCATCAGCCGGGCCCTCTAGGTATTGGAGAAACCTGGCACCGTCGAAGAGCAACACCCCGCTGACGCCCGCGTCGCGGTTGAAGCGCGCAGCGTCATCCACCAGATCGTCCAGCTTCGAACCTTGCAGCCCCAGCTTGTCTCCAGTCAGAAGATCCGAAGCTTCACTCACATACGCCACCGCCCGAATTGGCACCCACTGCTCCTTGTCGCCCCCATCAGCAGAAGAAGTTACCAAAACTGAATCAGCAAGGTTGGCGCAGCAGTGGGAAGTGCGACGCCAATCCTGACTGATTCACAAAAGCCCAGAACGGCGCGGAGCCTCTTTAGCCATTCTGAATCATCGGGTCAAGGTCCGCTTCCGGCCAGAAGCCGACCCGCATATGCACCGGCGAGGGCTTGGCTCAAATGGCGATGAGGACTTTACCCATGACAGATCCCGCTTCAAGTGCCCCGTGCGCTTCGGCGATCTTCTCCAGCCCCACCTTAAGGCCGACATGGGGCGAATAGGCGCCGCTGGCAAGGCATGCGTTGATGTCCCTGATCGCGTTGTCTTTCGCTTCTTGAGGGACCGAATAGATGTACACGAAGCGGAGCACGCAACCGTGCACCATCGCACGCAACAGCGGCAGTGAAAGCGCATCGGTTGCCCCTACGGTTGCATAAGCGCTGATAACCCCACCAGAAGCGAGGCATGCGAGGTCAAGATCGAGGTTTGCCTTCACATTGACGTCTACGATGCGGTCCACGCCCGCATTCCGGGTAGTCGCTTGAATCGCGTCGGCGACATCGTCGTTCAGACGGTCCAGCACCAGATCTGCTCCGGCCGCCCGGGCAATGATTGCCTGCTCGGGATTCATCACCGTTGCCGCGACCCAGGCTCCCGCCCACTTCGCCAGAAGGATGGCGGCGGTGCCGACCACGCCCGCCCCGCCTTGCACCAACACCCTTCGGCCGTCGATGGCGCCATCGGCGAAGAGGCAGCGATGGGCTGTCAGTGCCGGGATGCCCAGGGATGCACCCACCTCGAAAGAGACATCGTCAGGCAGCGGCACGGCATGCCCTGATGGCACCACCACGAACGCTGCTGCCGTCCCGCTCGCCCGGCCATGCTGGGCTTCATAGATCCAGACCCGTTGCCCTAGACGGCCCACCTCGTCCGCGTCGCCAACCGCATCGATCACACCCGCCCCGTCTTGGTGGGGAATGATGCGTGGAAACGGCATCGGCGAAGAGAACCCTGTGCGGGCCTTGAGGTCTGTGGGATTCAGCCCCGACATGTGGACCCGAACCCGAACTTCGCCTGGCCCGGGTTGCGGGGTCGGCAGCTCGGCGACACGAAGCACCACATCGGCCGGGCCCTGGCGGTCGTAGTACGCAGCTCGCACGGGCTTTCTCTCTGATTGCGAAGGGACTCCTTCGGGGTCAGCACTATCGGAGGCAAGCATCCGTTTTACAACTAGGCACACTTTGTATATATAGGGATACAAAGTATCCCATTGGAGCAGTCATGCCCCGTAGCGCCCCTCCCGAGTACCGATGTGCCGTAGAAATCACCGTGGACATCGCGGGTGGCAAGTGGAAGCCGTTGATCGTTCACTACCTGCTGAGCGGAACCAAACGGTTTGGGGAACTGCGAAAACTGATCGGCGGAGTGACCCAGCGCTCGCTGACCTTGCAGCTGCGCGAGCTTGAGGCAAGCGGCATCGTTCGACGCGAAGTGTTCGCAGAAGTTCCACCACGCGTTGAATACACGTTGACGGCGCTAGGCACCACGCTGGCACCGACGCTGGAAGCAATGAAGTCCTGGGGGGAGCACTATCTGGCCAGCAGGAACGACTAGCCCTGTTGGGATCGCGGTTCGCAATGTGCTCGGCTTAGCGCATAGTTTGTTTCCGACTCTAGGCGCCGTCCTGGACGGCTGCTTTCGGCCAGGAGCGGACGCTGCCCTTACAACAACCAGTCCTTCTTCATCCGGCGTAGGTGAAGGCATAACTCCTTCCGATGCGCTGGATGCGAGCAAACCCCAGCTCACCCAAGTGCATGCCGGCCGCGATCAACCGATCTGCACTGACCATATCCAAAAGCGCTGAACGGGCCGCTACAGCCCGCTGCGGATCCTGGTCGAACGCGATGGATACGTTGGGCCTGGCAATTTGGATGTGGGGGAAATGCACGATGTCACCCCAGATCAACGCACTGCGGCCCTCCGATTCCACCCGATAGCCAGTGTGCCCGGGCGTATGGCCCGGCAGCGGGACCATACTAATACCGGGCAGCACATCGTCCTCGGCCAACAAGCGCAAGTTGCGGCGGTATCCGGCGAACACCTGCCGTGCGAGCAGGAAGTTGCCCCGGGCACGATCATTGCTGCGGGCAAGGTTGCCGTCGTCCTCCCAGAACGCCAGCTCGCGTGGGTGTATGAGCAGCTCCGCATTGGGGAAGACGGGGTGACCTTGAGCATCGAGTAGACCGCCAACATGATCAGGATGCGCATGCGTGAGCAGGATCGTATCCACATCCGCGGGCTGCACACCGGCTCGCAACAGATTGCCCCTCAGCTTCCCTCCCCAGCCCTTGATCCCCCCGGCACCGGCGTCGATGAGGATCGTGCGGTCCTTCCCACGCACCAGGTAGGTGTTGATGTGGATCGAGGACGGGTCGCTGACCCCTGCCTTCAGCTGTAGCTGCGCGGCCTCGGCCGGATCAATGTGGGAGAGCAGATCCAAACTGGCGGTCAGATGGCCATCGCTGATCGCTTGGATCAGGAAGCCACCGATCTGGAGGGTGGGCAGAGCCCGTTCAACGATGGATGCGTTCATGGCCGCTCGTCAGTTTCGTGCGTGGAGGGAATCACTGGCGTAGCCAAAGCAACGGATGCGCGCCGTCAGTCCTGCATGGTCTTGGATGGCCAGGTCGAGCTGCCGCATGAATTCGTCCATGAGCTCGGGCGTCCTCCCCGGTCCCAGTCGATAGGCCAGTTCCGCGGACGCCGGATGGCCCCGTCCCTGGCGCGCAGCCAGGTAGAGAATGTGGACGTTGTCCAACGCAGCACCAAGCACCTCCGTGCATAGCATCGCGCATCGCTCAGTGAGCTCCACCAGACTCTTGTCCGCCGGCATCCCTTCCTCGGTGAAGTAGATCGTGAGTCTAGGCATGTGAGCGCTGCTCCGATCCTTGTTGACCTTCAATCGCCTCGCTCTTGAGTTGTGCTGTCATAGGCGTATACGCATACACCCCACTCGGAAGGAATTCCTCAGCTGGAGCTATCCCGGCCGGAAGGCGCGCAAGCCAGAGCGCTGCGGGCGCATGATCCAGCGCAACCGCATGCATGGCCTCGGGGGGGAGCCCCATCGCAATGAGCGGCTCAGGGCCGACGCGACTCACCAAGAGGTAATCGCCCTGTTCGACGGCGAAGGCCCGATCCAAGCCACTGTATAGGTTGCGATGCCAGTCGGTGATGTGCTGCTGCCAGCGCGCGAAGTTGCCCCCTCCTTTCCGGGCGTACTCCTCCCCTTGCAGGACCTCCAGGCCGTCTATCGAGTGAAGGGCAAGGTAGGTCGGGCACCCTGCACCACATGCCCGGAAGCGCTGCGAGGTGTGGAACCCACGCACGGAAATGAGCGCAGGCAATTTGTGCAGGCTGTAGAAATCGTTCCATTCATCCTCGCTGGCGGAGTCGGAATAGCTGCATTCGACGGTGTAGATCATGGGAACACTCCTGGGCCGGCTTGTGCGCGTGCCCCTTGTTGATGTCCCATCATGCTAGGCCTGCATTGGCTCCCACCAAATCGATGTTTCGGTATGCTTCAGTGACAAAAGGTCACGTTGAATCCCCATGCGCAGGAAGATTCCCAGCAGCACCGCCCTGACCGCGTTCGAGGCCGCCGCCCGCCACGGCAGCTTCGCGCGGGCAGCGGAAGAGCTTTCCCTCACCGAGGGGGCGATCAGCCGCCAGATCGGCAGGCTGGAGTCCTTCCTAGGGGTCCCCCTGTTTGAGCGGGTCGGCAATCGCGTCCGCCTGCTGCCCAATGGCGAGCGATACGCTGCCCAAGTCCGCGAGTCGCTGGACCGCTTGGACCGCGACAGTCAATACCTGATGGGCCAGCCGAAGGACGCTGCAAGCCTGGACATTGCCGTCACGCCCACCTTCGCGTTGCGATGGCTCATCCCTCGCCTGCCCGCGTTTAGTCGCGCGCACCCGAACATCACCGTGCACCTTTCCGAGCGCACTGACCCGTTCGCGCTTGCCGGCAGCGGATTCGATGCCGCCGTGCACTTCGAGCACCCAGCCTGGGCAGGTATGCGCACATACCCGCTGCTGCAGGAAGTGCTGGTGCCGGTGTGCCATCCCGCGCTCATCAATGGCGCAAAGGCTCGCGTCTCGCTGGACCAACTGCCGCGGCTACACCGACGACAAAGCCCCGATGCCTGGCACCGCTACGCCAAGGACTCAGGCATACCCCTCACCAACCCAGCGGTGGGGGCACGCTTCGACCTTCATGCGATGTTGATTGAAGCAGCGCTTGCAGGCCTCGGGGTCGCCTTGGTGCCACGCCTCTACGTGGACACAGAGCTGGAGCAAGGTCGGCTAGTGGCGCCATGGCCGCAAGGCGAGGCGGTGTCCAAGACGTTCTGCCTGGTGCTGTCCGAACCGATCGGTTTGACTGCCGGTCCAGTGCAAGCGTTTGCACACTGGTTGCAGGAAGAGGCCCGCGCGGCTCGGATGGAAAACTGACTTGATGACCACGCCGTAGGAGCGCTCGCAATGACAGCATTGGCCTACCGCTAAGAGGGTTATGCAGGCGCCCCTTCGTTGAATGATTCACTTAGACGACCATGTGGCCGAACTTCGTCACATCCAACTGTGCTGGGAACTGTGCTCTCAGAAACTCGGCAACAGAGTCCTCTGGAGAGCCATGGCCGGAAAGCGCTGTAGATCATCCGGAATCCTCAGATAAAGCTGATCAAATTTGATCTTCATCCGCCTGCTCACCCGAGCCTCGGCGGATACCTGGGCACGTGCACGACCTAGCCCGACCGCGTCCCGTACGCTCAACTCCCCCCAGATCTCTTTCCGGGCTGGCCAACACCCTGGATCATCGTCTCGCTGAATAAGCCACAGAGCTGTGGCCACGATGCCCAATCTTACGGAGGGGTCACCGGCCTCAAGGCGAAGCAACGTAGACACTGAAACACCCAGTCGCTAGGCCCATGCTTTAAGGGACTCTCCGCGCCTCAATCTGGCCACAGCCGAATCCGCCCCAAGCTTCTAAATTGCAGCTGCGGTAGACCATGGAAGTTACTGGATTGCGCGGGAAGCCTTTGACATAAACATATAGCTTACTTAAATCCGCATATTTGCAAACATATATATTACTTTTTGCGCGGAACACTCCAAGCCACTTCATTCTCCCGATGGAGGCGATGGCAGGAGTGCTCGCCCCTCCTCATCACGAGCGCTGGCGTGTTCAAGACCTCCGCATCTGATACGGCCGCGCTGGCGTATTGGTGGGGACGTCTGATCCAACGCGTCCATCGCTGCTGCGTTGACAGCCGGCCAAGGTTGGTTCCAGCCATCCCATCGCCGACCTGGCTAGGCCTCACAGGTCGAGGTGGGGCCGCATCAGCGCCTCAAACCATTCAATGAAGGCATTGAGTCGGCGAGAACGCTGCCTGCGGTTGGGGTAGACAAGCGATACCTGCATGGGCGCGGCGCGAAAGCCGGGCATGACTTCCACAAGTTCGCCCCTGTCGAGCAGGTGCTGGACATCAAACCGGGGAATCTGGATCAATCCCATCCCCGCCACGCAGCAGGCGATGTAGCTTTCGGCGTTGTTGACGACCACCCGGCTGGCTACGGCGACCAGCCGTTCCTGGCCCGACACAACGTATTCCCAGGGAAGTTTGCGCCCGATGGAAGGCGAGGCATAGCCCACGGACAAGTGGCCCTGGAGCAGATCCTCCGGCCTAGTCGGCATGCCATGCTCACGCAGGTAGCCCGGGCTGGCGCAGTTGACCAGGGCGATATGCCCCAGCGGACGAGCGACCAGACTGCTGTCGTGCAGCGCGCCGATCCGCACGGCACAATCAACGCCTTCCTGCACGAGATCGATCGCTCGGTCGGTCGAGCCCAATGCCAGCTGGAGACCGGGATAGCGACGGAAGAAGCCGGGCAGTGCAGGGGCAATCAGCCGACGCGCGATGCGGCTGGGCACGTCCACGTTGAGCCGTCCCGAAATCTTGCGTTGGCTGGCATGGAACAGCTGCTCGATGTCTTCGGCGTCGCAGAGGAACAGGCGGACGCGCTCTAGCAACTGCACGCCATCGGCAGTGAGTCGCACCTGCCGTGTCGTTCGGTGCAACAGGCGCGAGCCCATGGCTGACTCAAGTTGCTGGACGGCAGCAGACACCGATGCGCGCGGCACGTCCAGCGCATGGGCGGCCTTGATGAAACTGCCCATCTCGGCAACCTGAACGAAGATGCGGTACTGACCGAGTTTGTCCATTCATCCTTTCCCACGATCGCGCAACCACCAAATAACACCGACGGCCCCCACACATGCGAGTGCTCGTCATGTCCAAGGACCCTACTCGTCCAAGGCATCGAGCACCAGCTCGGCGGTGAGCCCACTGCTGTACTGCTGCTGCCCGGTGATCAAGCGCCCATCGCGGATCGCAAACGGTTCGTTCGCGCCCCGGCAGCGGTAGGTGGTGCCCTGGATCCGGGCGGCTTCGCCCTGGATGGTGTAGTCGTTCAGGGTCATGCCAAAGGCCTTGTTGACCTCGTCCTCCTCCTCGTCGCTGAAGCCGGTCCAGGTCTTGCCTTCGGCCAGCAACCTGCCATCGGACAGCCGCGTCCAGAGCAGGAGGCAAGCGCCGTGGCAGATCAAGGCGACGATCTTCCCCTTCTCGTAGAAGTCGGCAATCAGCGCGTGCAGCGCCGGGGCGTCCTTGAAGGTAAGCAGCGGCCCGCCCCCGCCGGCAACCCACACCGCGTCGTAGTCGTCCACGTTCACCGCACTGATCGGCAGCGTCTGCCTGAGCAACGGGCCAAACCCGGCGTGATGGACGAAGCCCAGAGTGACCAGGTCGTCGGCGTAGGGGCCGCCGGGCGTGCGCGGGTCGCTGTGCGTGTCGATCATGACCTCGCCGCCTTCCGGAGACGCCAGGTCCACCCGATGCCCGGCTTCTGTGAACATCAGGAAGGCGCGGGTCATCTCTTCGCCAAAGAAACCCACCGCAAAGCCCTTCAGCTGGGCGGTATTGGAGACGATCGACAGGATGCGGCGCGGCTTGCGCTTCACGCCGATGCGGGTTTCAACTTTCAGGTCAGATGCTGGCATGGCTGTGCCCTCCAAAGTTCAACTGTCGCCCGGACCTGGGCCCCGGCGGCTGGCGTGGACGCTTACTTGGTTGTATATCCACCGTTAATGAGGATAGTTTGGCCGGTGATCCACCAACCGTCGCTCACCAAATGGCGGATGAAGGGCACTACGTCCTCAATATCAGTCAGGCCGGTCTTGCTGAAAGGCGAAAGCGCTGCGGCCGTCTTGTGGTAGGCCACCGCATCGGCGCCCTCGGCCGGATAGAAGAAGGGCGTGTCCATCGGGCCCGGGCCGATGGCCGTGACCGAGATGCCGCGTGCACCGAACTCCTTGGAGGCCGCGCGGGTGAAATGCTCCACCGGCGCCTTGGTGCCTGCGTAGGCGGCATAGAACGGGGTGAAGGCGCCCAGCAGCGAGGTCACGATTGTGCAGATCTTGCCGTTGTCGTTGAGGTTCCTGCCGGCTTCCTTGAGGAAGAAAAAGGCGGTCTTGGAATTAACGGCCGTCATCTGGTCATACTCGGCCTCGCTGATCTCGGCCATGGGCTTCTTGAGCACCTTGCCGACGGTATTGATGGCGATGTCGGGCTTGCCGACCGCCACGACAGCGTCGGCGAACAGCTTTTCGACGGCACCGGCCGTGCTCAGGTCGCCCTGCAACGCCACGGCCTGCGCACCGCTGGCCTGCACCGCGGCGACGGTGGCATCGGCATCTGCCTTGGAGGCGGCGCTGTTGTAGTGGATCACCACGGCCTTGGCGCCCTGCGCGGCCAAGTCGCGGGCGATCAGGCCGCCGAGGTTCTTGGCGCCGCCGGCGATGAGGACAACCTTGCCCCGGATGGAATGGTCTGCCATGGAAAATCTCCTTCACGAGTCACGGAGAGTTGAGCTTAGGCGGCTCCTGCCAAGCGATAATCCGTCACTGACTGGATAGATAATCCAGAAAAACAGCCCAATGAAGGAACGCTGGGCTTCGGCTTTCACAACGCGCACCGGAAAATGAGGGCTCGCGCCATGAGCTATCCCATGAAGACAGCCCCATTTGTGGCTCCTGGCGGGGTAGATGCCTACGCTGCCCGCCGGCACGAACCGGTGCCAGCGGAATGATCAGGTCACAAGTCTTTCAACCTGAAATGCCGGACGCCGCATCTGCCAGAGCATCCAGAGGATCCCCAGGCCAACGGCAACCGCCCCCACCCACGCCGTGCTGGTCAGCCCCATCGCCTCCAGACTGGCACCGCCCAGCAGCGAACCCAGCGCAATACCGCCATTAAAGCCGGCGATGTTCAGCCCAGCTGCCACCGCCGGCGCCTGCGGCGCGTGGACCTGCGACAGACCGATCACACGCGCCTGCAAAGCCGGCACCGCAGCATAGGTCAGCGCACCCAGCAAGCCCGTCAACAACACCATCAATGGCAACGACGGTGCCGATACCCAAATCGCCAGCAGCACCACTGCCAAGCCGACCAGTACGATCATCACGGCAAAGTCCGCACCCTTGCGGTCGGTCAGGCGTCCGCCCCAGATGTTGCCAATGGCTGCCATCACGCCATAGCCCAGCATCAACAGGCTGGCCCTGCTCTCGCTGACGTTCGTCACCTGCAGCAGGATCGGGGAAATGTAGGTGTAGAGCGCGAACGACCCGGCATAGGCCAACACAGTGATGCCGGCTCCGGCCAGCAGACGCGGATTGAACATGGCTTTGAGACCATCCATTGCGTTGGCCTGCGCCGAGCCGTCGTTCCGATCCGTCAGCATCAGGGCAAGCAGGCCGAGGAAACCAATCGCGCCGCTCGCGGCGACCGCCATGAAGATGACTTGCCAGCTCAGCACGGCGCCCAGGTAGGTGCCAAGAGGAACGCCCAACGCCAGGGCCAAGGTCAGGCCGCCGAACACTACAGCCACCGCCGCCCCGGCCCGATGCCGGCCCGCCAATTGCGTGGCAACGCTCGAGGCCACGGCCAGGAACACGCCGTGCCCCAGGCCCGAGGCGAAGCGAGCAATCAGCAAAGGCGTCAGCGCATCCGACAAGCTGACCACCGCGTTGCCCAGCGTGAACAGCCCCATCGCCATCAGCAGTAGCGGCTTGCGCGGCCAGCGGCTCGCCAGCGCGGTCAGGCCCGGCGCACCGATTACCGCGCCCAGCGCATAGGCCGTGACCGCCGTGCCGACCTGGGCCACGCTGACATGCAGGTGGCTGGAGATGGTGGAGACCAGCCCGATGGTCACGAACTCGGTGAAACCCAGTGCGAACGCGCAAAGCGCGAAGACGTAGATGACGAAAGGCATGCGCTCGTTCATGGCTTAGATCCGACCCACGGATGCCGCTGCCAGCAGCGGCAGCATCGCCTCGGCCACACCCTTGGCCGAAGCCGGGTTCTGGTCCAGCACCAGCCTCTCGCTGGCTAACCCCCTTCTGCTGAAGATTCGGTTCGGGCATTGCCGGATACCGCGTTCCTGCACGGCATCGGCAAGCGGGAGCGGCAGGCTGTCGTAATAGCGCGCGTCAGCCAGCACTCGATGCGGATGCGAGGGTTTGGAAACACGGAAACCACCAGGAGCCGTGTCGGCGGCGCCAGTCGGCCCCTTGCGGTCGTGGCTGCTCAGGACGAAGAGAATGCGTTGGGTCATCGAAAGGCTCCTGGGTGCGGGTCGTGCACCCCGCCAGGCACCTCCAAGGGGAGCGTGCGCGTTGCGGTATGCGAGGTAAGGAACCTCATTCTGGTGAATCCGATATATCCTTCAAATGACCAAAATAGACAAACACTTTCCCCGGAATGGCCCAAATGGCTCTGCGCAATCTCGATGATCTGGCGGTGTTCGTGCATGTGGTGGACCGGCGCAGCTTTTCCGCCGCCGCACGCGACCTGCACCTCGCGCCCAAGACGGTCAGCAAGCAGATCGCCCGGCTAGAACAGGCGCTGGGCACCACGCTGTTCGAGCGCAACACCCGCAACTTGCGCATCACCGACGAAGGGCGGGCTATCGCTGAGCGTGCCCGCGTGGCCCTAGCGGTGCTGGAGGAAGTGCAGGAACTGGCGACCGGCGGCAACCAAGAACTAAGCGGCACCATCCGCCTGACGGCCCCCCTGCCGTTCGGGCGCAAGTTCGTGGCCCCAGCGATCCACGATTTCTGTCGTCTACATCCCCGAGTCGGCTTCGACCTGCGCCTGTCCGATCAGGTGCAGGACCTGTATAGCGGCGATCTGGACTTGGCGATCCGCATGGGCGAACTGGCCGACTCACGCCTGGTGGCGAGGCGCGTGGCCGACAACCGGCGGATTCTTGCGGCGTCTCCCGCCTACCTAAAAGTGAATGGACAGCCCGCTCAGCCGGAAGATCTGGAGCGGCACAACTGCTTGGTGTTCGCCTATCCGGGGCTGTTGCAAAACACCTGGCCGCTGCGTATGGGCCGGCGGGAGAAGTCTGTCACGGTCAGCGGCACGCTCTGTAGCGACAGCGGCGACGTCCTACACGCTTGGTGCCTTGCCGGACTGGGCGTCTCGCTGCGCGAAACCTGGGACATCCACGAGGAACTCCGCGATGGGCGATTGGTGCGCGTTTTGCCGGACTGGGAGGCCGTCCCCTCGAAGATCAGCATCGTGCGGGTGCGGCGAGAGCCTGTGCCCCGCCGACTGACGGCCTTCAGCGACTTCCTACTGAGGCGCTGGCAGCAGGCCCCTTGGGATCAATGACAGCCTAAAGCTCGAACCCAGCCACTCAATCGAAGCAGGTTGGACCCCGCTCAGTTACTGCTGGGAACACACTGGCATTGAGCCGTATATCATCTGACGGAGGCTGGAGATCGTCGAGAGCCATGCGCTGACTCTCACAAAACAAGGAGAGTCGACGTGATCGTTGTTGGTCAGGAGTTCGATCCGTGAGTCTGAGACTTCGAGTTGTGATGCTAACCGGCCTCGCCCTACTTCTGCTGTGGGCAGGCGCGGCAACCTGGATGCTCAGTGGCATCCAGACAAAGCTGGAACACACCCTCGATGGTCGACTGGCGATGTCGGCAAGGATGGTAGCAGGGCTGGTTTCTCGCACATCTTTGGACATCCCCGCCTCAGCAGTCCAGTTCGATCATGCGTTGAAGAGCGCCGCGCATGAAGGCATTGCTTGTGAGGTCCGCACCATGCAAGGAGAGGTTCTGTCTCGCCGTGGCGAGCCGCCAACGAACTCGGCCGCGCGCCTTCCCACTGGATTCTCCACGAAAGTCGTTGCAGGCACCGAGTGGAGGATCTACGTGCTCCGAGACGATGCGTATCAGGTCACCACAGCCGATCGAATCGATGAACGGTCGGACTTGACTGATCGGATGCTGATTGCCGCTGGTCTGCCGTTCCTGATCGCGGTTATCGGTGGACTTGGTGTGTTGTGGATCGGCATCAGCCGTGGCTTGGCACCACTGACCAGGCTATCCCAGGAGCTGACATCACGAGACGCCGACAGTGTCGTCCCGGTCGACGCTGCGCATTACCCAACCGAACTTGAGCCGATGCTGCAATCCCTGAACGCGTTGGTGGCACGCCTGGTGAAGACGGTAAACAACCAGCGGGCATTCACAGACGCCGCCGCTCATGAGCTACGCACACCGCTAACGATCATCGACACACACCTACAGGTGGCTCGCCAGTCAACAGGCGATGCGGTCGCCCCCGCATTGGACAATGCCCAACATGGCGTGCGGCGCCTGCGGCACACCTTGGACCAAATGCTCGCGTTGGTGCGTGCCGACAGTCCTGACATGCTCGAACAATCGTCTGTCTCGCTTGCCGATGTCTTGGCCGACAGCGTGCTTGCTGTAGCGCCGCAGCAGAGATCGCGGATCGAGCTGGGCGATCACGGCGAGGACATCACCGTTGCCATGCCCCGGCCCTTGCTGCAAACCGCCGTCAAGAACCTGCTCGACAACGCGCTTCGCTACTCGCCGGTCGATACCAAGGTGGCTCTTCGAATGTCCTGGGATAAGGATCGCCGCCGCTGCCTGCTCTCAGTGTTAGACCGCGGCCCGGGGCTGAGTGCCGACCAAGCGGAACAGATTGGTCGGCGTTTCTGGCGTGGCGATCACGAAAGGGCGGGCGCCGAAGGCTCGGGTCTAGGAATCTCCATCGTTCGCACGATCGTCGAGCGCTTCGGTGGGCGGTTGGAGTTCGTTGCCCGCGACGGCGGCGGCCTAGAGGTGTTGCTGGACCTGCCCGCGCACGCGCCGACCTTGCCGCCGTGAACTCCCCCATCGGGCTATCCGCCCGCCCCGGATTCCCCTCCGTTGTCAGCGTGGCCCCAAGATGTCCACAAGATCTTCGCCTTGCGGCATCCCGTTGATCTTCTTCAAGCTGCCATCGGGCAGCTTCACGACTACCCCTGGCGTGCCACGGAACCCCTGGGCAAACATCAGCAACTGATGTTCGTCCAGCTTGGTTTTGATCCCAGCTGGAACCGCAGCGACGGGCTTGATCCCGCCGCGATCATAGTTTTGCTCGTTCTCCAGGAGCGCCGCCGACGGATCGCCTGCCCCCATGATGGCCGCAGCCTTCCCTGGGCTATCGGCCTTGATCATGCCAACCATGATGTGCCGAAGCTGCACTTTGCCGGCGGACACCCAAGGCCGGGCCGCCTCCCAGAACCTATGGCAGTAAGGGCAGTTGGCATCGCTGAAGGTGTAGATGATCCGGGGCGCATCTGCCTTCCCGTCCAGCACCCATGCCGACTTGCCCAGCTCCGCCCATGCCTTCTCCCCCATGGGACGGGCAACTAGCGCTTGCAACGTCTCCTCGTCAGCCGGCTGTCCCTGCGGCGTGAGTCGGGTGCCCACAATCGCAGAGCCGTCGGCGGTTACATAGACGCCGATTGGGCGATCACCAGCCGACCCAGCGAACGCCCGAAGCCCAGGGCCTGCATCGAAACTGTCGACGATATTGATACCCTGGCCTTCGAGGGTAGACAGCACCTCAGGACGACCAGCTCCAGCGGGCTTGGCCTCACGATTGATGCCTTGCGTGGGCGCATTAGAGCCTGATCCCGCTGGCGCCGCCTGCGAGCACCCGCTGAGCAGGCCGAGTCCGAGTGCCACGGCGGCTAGGCTGAAAAACTGAGATGGCTTCATTTGGATTCCTTGGAGGTGGTAGTTGAACGGGAATGCGAAGGGAAATAGCGCTGTAGCTTTCCCTCCAGGCCAGCACGGGTCATCTCTCCCAGGTGGATGTCCAGCAAGCGGCCGTCGTGGTCGAACATGGCCGTGGTGGGCAACGCCCGCGTATTCAACGCCTGCATCGTGGAGGAGCTGGAATCCAGCAGCACATGCGGGAAATGCAGGCCGCTGTTGCGCAGAAATGCTTCTGCATCCGCCGCAGATTCGCCTTGGTTGACCATCAGGAAGGTCACTTCGGGATGGCGGGCCTGCGCTGCGTGGAACGCCGGCATTTCGCGCCGGCAAGGCGGGCACCATGTGGCCCATAGGTTGACCACCACCGGGGCACCCGCGTGATCGCGCAGCGACACCGGCTGTCCGGAAACATCGACGAGGGTCAGCTCTGGTAGCGGCGGCGCTGAACGCAGCAGCAGCCCGTGAACGCCTGAGAGCATCAGCCATACGCAGAGCGCGGCAGTTACTCCCGCTCCCGCTGCAATTCCGGTGGAGCGCGCGCGTCTTGCGCGCCACGCAATGAAAGCGATCGCCATGGGCGCGCCTACCCACCACACGAATCCGCCATCGCCGACGGTCAGCATGCTCCATGGCGCCGCCGCGTACTCGTCCCACCAGCGAACGATGTAGGCCAGTCGTGCCGACAGTGCACCGACCAAAAAGGCATCGAAGAACAGCGACGTTGCGGCACGTGGCGGCGCCGACGCCGGCGAGCGCCCGAGCCGTCGCGCCACCCACCATCCCGCGAGAATGCCCGCCACCGCCAGCAGGATCTTCATCGATACAGGACCGAGTCCGTTCACGGCACGCCCGCCGCATCCAGGCGGCCGAGGAAGCCGGCCGCCGAGATCTCCCCGACCACGCGCTGCGCGCGTCGCTCTTGACCATCCGGATCAATCAGGATGAGTGTCGGCGGCCCCATCACGCCCCACCGCTTCAGTAGCGCCTGGTCGGAAGCATCGTTGCGGGTCACATCCGGCCGCACGATCTGCATCGACGACAAGCGCGTGCCTACGACGGGGTCGCCGAAGACGTTGCGCTCGATCACGTGGCAGCTCACGCACCAATCGGCGTAGAAGTCGATCAGGGTCCACTGTCCTTGCCTACCGGCGGCCGCGATGTGTGCCTCCACGTCCTGCACCGTCTTGGCCAGTTTGTACTCCAGGCGACTGCCGGCGACTACAGCCCCGCTCCGGTCGCCGGCAAGGTGCTCCAATGGCTGTAGCACCGATGTGCCACCCGAGGCACCACCGGCCACCAGCACGACCGCCCACACGCCCACACAGGCGGCGACCGACCTCACGAGCCAGGCGAGCCGCGGGCGTTGCGTCGTCGCGCCCCAGGCGACCAGCCCCACGGTCACGGCGACCGCCAACAGACCCCACAGAATCAGCGCACTCCACGCAGGAAGGAAGCGCGAAAGCATGCTGATCGCCATCCCCAGCATCAGGTAACCAAACGCTATCCGGACGCGCTCCATCCAAGGCCCAGGCGTTGGCAGAATGCGGGCGCCGAACGCGGCGATCAGCACCAGCGGCAGTCCCATGCCCACGCCAAGCGCGAACAACGCAAGCCCACCGTGGAAGGCGCTGCCAGTCTGGCCAATGTAGAGCAGCGCACCGGCAAGTGGCGCGGTCATGCATGGCCCCACCAGTAGCGCCGACAGCAGTCCGAGGACCGCAGCACCGGGCACGCTGCCTCCGGGCCGCTGCCCCGCCCGGTCAAGGCGACGAGTCAGCCATGCCGGGAGCTGAAGTTCGAATGCACCGAACAACGACGCGGCAAGCACCGCAAACAGCAGCGCGAAGGCGCCCAGCAACAACGGCGATTGCAGCGTTGCCTGTAGGTTTGACCCGGCAAGACCCGCAGCGACCCCCAGTGCTGCATATGTTGCGGCCATTGCCAGGACGTAGGCACTGGACAGCAGCGCGGCGCGACGTGGCGTGGCCTGCACGCCGACCACGATGGTCGAGACGATGGGAATCATGGGCAGCGTGCACGGCGTAAACGCCAGCAACAGTCCAAGCCCGAAGAACAACGCCGCAGCCGATACTGGCCCCAGCGACGCAAGGCGCGAGGCAGTCCGTTGGTCCTCGGCAGCACCGTCATGGTCCTGCACAGTTGTTGTGAGCAATCTATCCGCTGCGGCATCAACGGGGACCGGGGTGCCATCGGCCGCTGGCAAGCTCGGGGCCGTCTGATCCGGCGAACCTTGGGCAACTGCTGCGGGCGTTGTGACAGTGGGTGCGGCCGGTTCCATGCGCTTGCCTGCCGGCGGTGCAGTGGATCGTTCTGAAACGGCCTCATCCACCGAAGCAGTTGGCATCTGCGCAGTCGTGGGCACCTCAAGCGCCACTGTCTGCGGCGGGTAGCAGATGCCCTGGTCCGCACAGCCCTGCCAATGCAAGGTCGCCGGCCCGGATGCGGCGCCGGTCAACTCAATGTGCAGATCGCCCGCTGTGTAAACCTCGGTCTCGCCGAAGAACTCGTCCTGCTTGGTCACGCCCTTCGGCAACCGCAGGGTCTGCTCCCGCCCAGCGCTGTCGATCAGTTTCAAGGAGGGGCGGTAGACGTAATACCCTTCCGCGACCCGGGCGAGGGTTCTGATGCCGGCCACTCCATCGGTCGTTGCCGGCTGCACCCGAAAGACTGACTCCGCAGGCAGGAAGTCCGCCTGTTGCTGGCCAGGTTGCCAACTCAGGCCAGGGGCGCCCATGGCGGCGATGCTCGCAGACGCGAGCACAATCACTACGACGATGGTTCGGAACAACAGCATGCGCTTCCAAGAGTCTTCTTCAACGCCCGAGATTGCCACCAGCCACTTAAGCCAGAATTAAGTGCGATTCGCCCCAGATACCGATCGCTACGAGAGCGCATTTGGGCATACTGACGGCGGTCTATTCCATACAGGTGCCGCGTGAGGGTGTTGCTGGTCGAAGATGACGTGCTGATTGCCAACGGAATTTGCAGTGGGCTGAGAGTCTTCGGCATTGAAGTGACGCACGCGGTCACTGCGTCAGATGCTGAAGCCATCTACGTTGATGACTCCTTTGCTGCGGTGGTGTTGGATCTGGGACTTCCGGATGCCGAAGGGTTGGATCTGATCAGTGTCTTTAGATCGGTGGAGACGCACCTGCCGGTGCTGATCCTGTCTGCGCGTGATGCCATCGAGTCCCGCGTTTCTGGGCTACAGGGCGGTGCCGACGATTACCTCGTCAAGCCCTTCGACTTGCGGGAGCTCGCTGCGCGCCTTTATGCACTTGTCAGACGCACGCAAGGTCGCACCTCGCAGACTGTCGCTGCTGGGCCCCTCAAACTGGAGCCCGCAAGCGGCTTGGCGTGGCTGGACGGCAACCCGGTCACTCTGTCGCGGAGGGAAATTGACCTGCTCACCGAGCTAGCTAGTGCGGACGGGAGGTGGATCTCTCCCGAAGCATTGGTTGAGAAACTCTTCGGTTTGGCAACCGAGTCCGGCACAAACACCCTCAATGTTCATATTCACAATGTGCGCCGAAAGCTGGGAAGCGAAGCCATCAGCACAGCCAGGGGAATGGGATACCGGCTTGGGTGGGCGCTGGACAGCGATCCTCGCTAATCATGTGTAACCACCACGCAGGGGGCCGTGTAGCGATCTGCTTGCCCCCAACTTTGACGGCCATTTATGGTCCAACCTACGCGCCTGGCAAGCAGTCCAAGCAACTTTCCGGCGGCGGCGGTGGGATGACCAGCTTGCGCTGTATTTGACGCAAAGCCGTCCGAACACCTTCCTCGACAACCGGGTGATAGAACGGGCTGTCGATCATCTGCTGGACGGTATCTCGCCGCTGAACGCTCCACGACAGCAGATGGCCAATGTGTTCGGCCGATGGGCCGACCATCTCCGCACCCAAGAAGGTTCCTGTGGCGCTGTCGGCGTAGACACGGATCACTCCGTGGTTCTCCAGCATGACCCGGCTGCGCCCCTGATCAGCGAACGATGCCTCTCCAACCTCAAAGGCCGCGCCACTCTCGGTCAACTGCCGGAAGGTGGCGCCCGCCATCGCGATCTGGGGGTTGGAAAACACGATCCCCAGAGGCGCCCTGCGCGGGCGTGGGCGCACGTTTGGATAGCGGCCCGCGTTGTCGCCTGCGATGCGGCCATCGTCTGCGGCCTCATGAAGGATATCGGCCATCCCATTGGCATCCCCGGCAACGAAGATGTGCGGGCAGGTGCTCTGACCGGTAGCACGGTCGACGATGGGCAGCCCGTAGCTGTCCAAACCGATACCGGCTTTGTCCAAGCCGGTTCCGAGCATGTTGGGCTTACGACCTGTCGCGGCAATCAAGAAGTCGAACGTCTCGGTGCTGCGAACACCCTCAGAATTCTCGGAGACCACTAATACGCGACCATCCTCCGTGAGCGAGGGTGTGACCTTTGCGCCCAGGCTCACAGGAACTTCTTCAGAGAAGATGCGCGTGGCCTCCGCCGCAACCACTGGGTCGCTCAGCGGTCCGATGAAGCGACTGCGACCGTAAAGGCGAACCGTCACTCCAAGGCGATGCAGGGCCTGTGCCAACTCAAGGCCGATGACCCCGCTGCCAACAACGGCCACTGAGCTGGGCAGATCAGTCCACTCAAAAACGTCATCGTTCACAAGAAGCCTGTCGCCCAGCGCCTCACGCCATCCCTCCGGAACGAAGGGGCTGGACCCTGTCGCTACAACGATGCGATCAGCTTCGACGATGGTAGATGATCCGACCAGAAGCTCATGAGCGGAGAGGAACGTCGCCTTGCCGCGCAGCCGGTGTTCCTCCGGCCACGCTTCTACCGACTCCACAACGAAGCCGACGAAGCGATCGCGCTCGCGGCGCACCCGAGCCATTACTTCCCGTCCGTCGACCTTGATTGCTCCAGGCATGACGCCAAAGCTCGGCGCCAACGTCAGCGTATGAGCAGCATCTGCGGCACTGATGAGCAGCTTGCTTGGCATGCAGCCAACCCTGGCACAGGTGGTGCCATAGACGCCACCTTCAATCACCACAAGGCTGTCGGTATGCGCTTTGGCCGCGCGGTAGGCCGTCATGCCAGCACTGCCGGCACCAATGATTGCAACATCAACCTTGATACGAGTCATCTGATACCTCTTTTCGCCAGTGCATTGCAGTGGATTGCAGCACGATCGGCGGAGAATGAATCGACCTCAACTTGTGAACGGCCGATTCAAACATTTGGGAGTATTCGGTTGTCGACTATTGGCGTGCGCTATCGAGTCGCTTCTGAGCCCACTGCGCGATACGCGGTGCGGACAACGAGCCCAGGAGCCGGCCTACTTCTTGACCTTGCTCGTCATACATCAGGAGCATCGGCACAGCAGCGACCTTCAACGAGTCCAACAGCTGCGGATCCGTCGCTGCATTCACCTTGAGGAACCGGGCCTTTGTGCCCATTGCCTCGGCGGCGGTAGCGAAAGCAGGCTCCATCGTCTTGCAGGGAGGACACCATGGTGCCCCTATGTAGAGCAGAAGAGGATCGGCTGTGGAGCGCGCAATGCGGTTGAATCCCATGGCGTTCACTTCTTCCACCTTCCCAGCCCATGAAGGCACGGACGTGTTCATCGCTTCACCTTCTTTGCTAGGCGGGCGCCCCATAGAGGGCGCCCGCTTGGTTGTGGCTTACTCGCCCTTTACGAACGGAGCGATCTGCTCGTGCAAAGCCTGCTTAGGCATCGCGCCGACGATCTCCTTGGCGACCTTGCCATCCACGAACACTTTCAAGGTGGGGATGGACCGCACCCCATATCGCTGAGCCAATTCCGGGTTCTGATCGATATCGACCTTGACCACCTGGAGCTTGCCTTCAAGCTCATCGGATATCTCTTCCAAGAAAGGCGCGATGGCTCGGCAAGGTGGGCACCACGGGGCCCAGAAGTCCACCAGCACCGGCGTCTTGCTTTCAAGGACGTCGGACTCGAAGTCGAAAGTCGTTGTGCTACGGGTTGCCATGTCACACCTCATCTGTGGCCCGCAAGTGCGGGGTGGTTGATCAGACGACTGCTGCGTCGGCGCGAGCGCCATCGTAGGTCGGATAGTCGGTGTAGCCCTTTGCCCCGATCACGCCGTAGAAGGTGGACGGATCAGGCTTTGCCAGCGGCCAGCCGTTCTTCATCCGCTCCACCAGGTCGGGGTTGGAGATGAAGTTGGTGCCGAACGCAATCAGGTCGAGCTCGCCCTTGGCCAGTTCCGCCTCGGCCAGTTCCTGGGTAAACCCGCCTGCACCGATCAGCGTGCCCTGATAAGCCTTCCGGAACTCAGCACCGAAGCCGGCCGGCGTGCCCGCTGCCGAGATCGTGGTCTGGTAGTTCAGGTGCACGAACGCCAAGGTCCGCTCGTTCAGCGCCGAGGCCATGCTTGCCCACGCTTCAGCCTCGCCTTCGAAGGCCTCCATGTCGTAGATGCGACCAAACGGGGAGACGCGAACGCCCACCTTCTCGCCGCCAATTTCAGCCGCGACCGCGTCGATGGTCTCCAGCAGCAGGCGCTGACGGTTCTCGATCGATCCACCATACTGGTCGGTGCGGGTATTGAGCTTGCTGCTTAGGAACTGGTCGAACAAGAACGCGTTGGCGGCCATAAGTTCGACGCCATCGAAGCCAGCATCCATGGCACGACGCGCAGAAGAGGCGAAGTCCTGAATGACACGCTTGACCTCATCGGTGGTCAGGGCGCGCGGCTTGCTCGGCAGCACCGGCCCTTCCTTGCCAGGTTCGACCCACGCATAGACCATCGTGGTGGTCGCCGGCACGTCACCCGACGAGACCGGCGCGACGTTGCCCGGCTGCAGCGAGACGTGCGACAGCCGACCGACGTGCCAGAGCTGGGCAAAAATCTTGCCGCCGTTGGCATGCACCGCATCGGTGACTTTACGCCAGCCTTCGGTCTGTTCGTCGGTGTAGAGACCTGGGGTATACAGGTAACCACGGCCCTCGTCGGAAACCGGAAGGCCCTCCGTGATGATCAGACCGGCCGAGGCGCGTTGGCCGTAGTAGAGCGCCGTCAGCTCGCTCGGGATGTTCTCCGGCGTGCGGGTCCGGGTCATCGGGGCCATGACGACGCGGTTTGCCAGCGGCAAGCCGGAAAGGTCGTAGGTAGTGAACAGCTTGCTCATGATGGTCTCTCTTTATTGAATACGCAGTGCGAAGGGGCTGCTGCTACAGGTGCTGTGAATGGAGACAGGGCTCAGCCCTCGACGACTTCCAGCTTCGGAACCATGCGGATTGCCTTGGAGAAGTTGGCGTAGTTCACCGAGGTTTTAGTCACGGTTTTGTGCAGCTCTTCCACTTGCTCACGCGATCCATCGGTGTGCAGCCGAACCACGTAGCTCACCTCGTCGTAGCCAGGATTGACGCTCTCATCCAGGCCCAGCACGCCGCGCAGATCGAGCTCGCCATCGGTTTCGATTTCCAAGCTGTGGATCGTGATGCCCATGGCAGCAGCATTGACCGCATAGCCCACCGACAAGCACGCATTGAGGGCGGCCATGAGCAGTTCCTGCGGATTCGGCGCCGTGTTCTGACCCAGGAACTCCAGCGGTTCATCCGCGGCAATCTCGAAGTGGCGCTTGTACTCTTCACCGCGGATCGAATACCGGCTCACGGTCGCAACGCTGCGGGTCTGGTTCTCCCACTTCGTCTTCACGTTGAAACGGGCACTACGCTTTGCAGGCTCAGTGGTTGCGGCGACTTCTTGTGCGACAGCCTGAAGAGCAGAGACGTCAATGCCGTTGAGGTTGGTGGTCATTTGAATGGTCCTTTCAAGAATGCGCCCTTGGCGCGTTGGAGTGCATCGGAAGGGCATCGAGCCACTTCCTTAGATTTATCGATATCTCGTTGCGTGTCCGGAAGGCTCAATGGCAGCCGTCGATGCCGCAGCTTTCGCCTTCGCCGGCGACACTCATTGGCGCTGGCATCTCACGGGCTGCTTCAAGGATGGCGCGTTCGAACACATCCACTTCTCGAGCACCGGAGACAAACACCTTGTTGTTGAACAAGAACAACGGAACGCCATTGGCGATCTGGTTTGCATCCATTTCATCGCGTCCGATCTCAGCGGCGATGCGCTCAGAGTCGAACTCGAACAAGGTGTCCGTCACGCCGACCTCTTTGGCAAGCGATGCCAGGACGTCCTGGTCAAAGATGTCGATGCCATCGGTGGTCGCTGCTTTGTAGATGCGCTCGCTCAGCAGCTGGGACACCACCGGGGAGCGGATACTCTTGACCAGCGCATGCGCAACCGTCGTATCACCGAAACGCATGGTGTCGAAGTTGTAGACCAAGCCTTCCAGGATGCCATTCGTGCTGACGGCCGCCATCATCCGATCTGCGCCCGCCGGACCGCCCAGCTTCTGATACAACGCGGTCTTGTAGTCCATCGGCTTGACACCTCGCGCAAGGCGATAGGCCTTGTGAGTCACCTCAACCTGGACCTGTCCTGCCAGCGCATCCACCGCCTTTTCAAAGCGCTTTTTTGCAATCCAACACCACGGGCAGACGTAGTCCGACCAGATGTCCACCTTGACCGTTTTCATGAAGCTCTCCGTAGATCAAAACAGCTTCGCCATACCATTCAGTTGGTAGGTTTCGCATTTAGAAGAATACCGTGCGAGCCCTCATTGCTTGAGGGGGCACCGCGATAAGATCAGGCGTTTTCGACGATCAGCCGGATAACGCCGGGCTTCAACGTGTCGGCGTCTTTGGTGGCCCAGTTGATGAAGCTGGATCCCTCCAAGACACTGAGAAGCAGAAACGCCTTCTGCCTGGCCCCACTGCCTTTGGGGATTTGCTTGAGCTTGATGCCTTGCTCAAGCATCCGGGTAAGCCAGGTCAACTGCATCTCAAAGAACCGCTGCGTCAACTGCTGCATACTCGGCGGCAAGGCGGACATTTCTGCCGCCAACGCCCCGCATAGGGGGAGCAAGCGGCCTTCGTCACCAGATTTGAAGATCTGGAAGAACGCCTCAAGGCGGGCAACCACATCGCTGTGCTGAACTTCAACACGATCGAACTCGGTGCGGACACGTTCAATGTAGTCCTCCACGATTGCCCCGCCCAAGTCTTCCTTGGTCGGGAAATGGTGGTGGATGCTTGCCTTGCGAATGCCCACCACCTCGGCCAGGTCCGCGTAACTGAAAGCGCTGTAGCCGCGGGTTCGCATCAAGTTTTCAGCGGTCTGAACCAAGGCGTCGCGTGTGCCAACAGCCATGTCAATTCCTCAACTCTTCGATAAATCAACTCTACCTACCACATGGTAGATAGTCAACACCCAACGACCCACCTCTTTTGGTCGTTGGGCCCCGGTTTAGGCGCCAAGCTCTCCATACGCTTCGAGGGCGCGGGAAGAGTAGACGTAAGCAGCGCCGGCGTTGAGCGATATGGCGGTGCCCAACGCAGCGGCAATCTCTTCCTTGGTCGCACCGGCCTTCTTGGCCGCGCCGGCGTGTGCGGCGATGCAGCCATCGCACCGGGTGGTCACGGCCACCGCCAGCGAGATCAGCTCATGCGTCTTGGCGTCCAGCACGTTGCCCTCACGGGTGGCCAGTTCCAGCTTATGGAAGGCGCTGGCCACAGGAGCATTGGCCTTGTTGAAGCTGCTGACCCGCTTGATGAGCGACTTCAGCTCTTCGGTCCATTTCTTTTCCATTTCGATCACCTCTTTGTTTTGGATTAGTTGCCGAGCTTGCGTGCAGCCATGACGCCGCCGTCCACGTCCCAGACCGCACCGGTGACCCAAGAGGCCTTGTCGGACAGCAGGAAGATGACGGTTTCCGCGACATCGCGCGGCGTGCCATTTCGGCCGAGCGGATGGAAGTTCTTGAAGCCATCCAACGCGCCCGCAAGCTGCTCGCCAGGAATAAACCGCTCAAAAATCTTGGTCTCCACCATGCCGGGGCTGACTGCGTTCACGCGAATGCCGTGCTCCGCCAGTTCCGCAGCGACATGCCTGGTCATGGCATCCAAGCCCATCTTGGCCATCGAGTAGGCGGGCGCCTTCACCGTTTCGATGGCCTGGCGGGCCGCAACAGCGGTGACGTTGACGATCGAACCCGGCTTCTTCTGCGCGACCAGCGAAGCGGCCACCTGCTGGGTGATGAAGAACAGCGAGCGATTCAGGTCGAGGAAGTTGTTGTAGTCCTCAATCGAGTGCTCCAAGAATGCCTTCGGATAGAAGATGCCTGCCGTGTTGACGAGGAGGTCAATGTCGCTGTGTTCCGCCGCCAGCTTTGCAAGCAACGTCTGCACGCTTTCCGGGTTCGAGAGATCTGCGGCGAAAGCAGCTGCCTTGCCCTCCCCCGCTACGGCCGCCAACTGCTGGCGCGCAACCTCTGCCTTTTCCGGGCGATTGCCGACCACAACGACCGCGCCGCCCTGCTCGGCCACCATTTGGGCGACCTCCAGGCCGATCCCACTGGTGCCACCCACGACCAACAACTTGCGACCGTCGAACTGTTTGATGTCCATCTGATTGGCCCTTATGCCTACCTAGTGGTTGGTAGGCTATGCCGATGATCGATGGGTGTCAAGAAAGACTCGCGGCCTTTTCATTCAGCTTGTTCAGGTCTAGCCCTGAACCACCTAGGGAGCCCTGGGCTGACCTTGGTCAGCCATAGCAGGTCGATAAATAGTGGAGCGCCGCAAAAGGACGTCAGAGAGCCCCGATCTCGGAAATGGTTACCTGTGCTTCTACAAGGACAGCGACCAGCATCCGTCCCCCGGCAACGGTCCGCCCCACGCTTTTGTTGAGGTAGGCCGCCTGCAGCCGGCCGGCCTCCAATACGGCGTCAAGTTCGAAGCTGCCCGGACGCCCGCGCAATGGTTCCCCGGGTAACGCCAGGCCACCTTCCAGCGGCTGCAGCCGTGTCGGAACACCGCCCGCATGGGCACCGACGCGTTGATCGCTGCGGCCAAAACGGGCCTCAGGGACGCCTGCGAGAACTACCGGACGGCGCTGATCGAGCATCGAGGGACGTAGGCGGCCATCGTCGCGGCGTCTTTTGCGGACCGCCCAAAGGCGACATTTCCCCTCCCTTTGACGGTTTTTAGAAGTTCGTGGCCCGCCCTACAGACTGGTGGCGCGCCACGCGCGCCCGATCAACCCGCCCACCAGTGGCGCAATCGGGAAGACGGTGTAGAGGGCGGCCAGCGCCAGCGGCGGGACGGAAACAAAGAAATTGCGTTCCGACTCGATCAGGCCAGGGTAGAAGATCCCCACCCCGATGCTTCCGATCTGCACGGCCACCACAACCAACGTGCCCATCAATGCCCCCTTCCAAAAGCCCCCGCGCTTCGGTTCCAGGAAGGGGTTGGCCGCCCTTGCTGCCCTAACGCGCGCCGCCCGCCAGTTCAGCACGTAAAGCAGCAGGAGAAGCGCCAGCACGCCAACGCCAGCCGAGAACGCCGCCACAGCCTGCCAGGCAAGCCCCATCTCTCCAGAAATTTCTGCACCGCCTGCGAAGGCGAGCAGGCCAGCACCGCCCAGGAGGACCGTTGCGGGTGCGAGCAGGCCCCACTGCATATGGGACGCGGTCGAGTGAGAGCGGACATGGGCATTCATGGAACCTCCAAATGAGCGAAAACGAGAGCGGGTTGCAAGGACCGATCAGGGCTTCTTCTGTGCGTCGATGAGCACCCACTGCCCTGCCCGCTTTTCAAACACCAGGTCTGCCCGGGCAGGCACAGGTGCAGGAGCCTCCTTCAGTTGGCGACCGCCTTGGAAACCGATCACATCGAGGGTGCCGCCCGTGACGCACGTCGTTCGCTCGGGCCCGGTCTGACTACAGTCGGCGCTCAAGTTGTCCCAGCCACGCACTTCCACGCGCTGCCCCAGTTCGGCCAACAGGTTCGCGTTCAAATACTGCTCGTAACCCTTCGCCACCTGCTCCATCGACGGCCCCTGGTCCGCCTTGCTGCATGCGGCCAAGCCGACAATGGCTACTGCAGCGGCCACCATTCCACGCTTCATGCACCTTCTCCTTGGTTCTTGGTGACGTCCACTTCGATCGTTTCGTTCCGATAGCCCAAGCTCACTTTCTCGACGGTCACGTCCATCTTGGGTTCCGTGCCGTCGATCCAAACTCGATTGACCGAGAAGACCACGCGGTCGTCCTGGAACGAGCGGCCTTGCCGCGCGAGGCTGGCCGCTTCAGCGGGGTCCATCCGGATCAGCAGCCGGTAGCGCCCGGCGTTCGGAGGGCTGGACACGCCGGTGGGCGTCTTGCGGATCCAGGGGACGAAGTTCTTTCCGGTGACACTCAAGCCAGCAACCGAGATCTGCGGCATCGGCACGAACACTTCCATGACGCCCCGATCCGGGTTGTAACTGACCCCACCCAGTGCCTTGAAATTCGGGCGTACGGCATACCGCCGAATCCCTTTGAACCGCTCCAGCCGGGCGTCGAAAGCAGGCCCGAAACGCTTCTCGATCGCCGCCGCGGATGGCTCCGCCTCTTGGCTGCCGGTCGTCCTCTTTGCAGCCACCCACGCCTGCCGTAAGCACCACTGCCGCTTTTCCGATGGCAACTGATAGGAGGAATGGGCCATGGCCAACAGGCCCATGTCGCACATGTCGATCCCTTGCGCGCCCGTGGAGGACAGCCCTTCGCGCAGGTGCTGAGCACCCTCAAGGGTGTCCCCGTCCAGGTCCCAGTAGATGCCGGCCGGCTCGGCGTACAGGGGATGGGATACCTTGGCCTGTGATCCGGACTTTCCAGAAAGGGCCCCTCCAACCTGCCGTAGCAAACCCGATGGGGTCGTGGATTGGGCGCTGGCACCCGTCGATAAGGCCAGCGCGATCGCGCCAGCCAGAACTGCCCCGTTCTTCATACAGCCCCTCGTTCCTTTGGATGGACTTGCCACATACTTACGTGGCACGTAGAGTCTACCCGGGGCGTAGGCCTTGCGTCATGATCGGTGCATGCTTGCACTGCATCCGTTCAGCCTGTGACTACGCCGACAACTCCGCGAGCGATCGTGGCCGCGCGCTTGCGCCAAGCCAGGATCCTTCGAGGCTTCAGCCAGCGCGAAGTGGGGGTCAGGATGGGCCTGGACAAAGACACCGCATCGGCTCGCATCAGTCGATATGAAAGCGAGTCGATGACGGTGAGCCTGGAAGCACTGTTTGAGCTTGCGCAGGCACTGGACGTGCCGCCGGCCTACCTGCTGGCGACGACGCCGGCGATGGCCGACGCGATTTTGGCACTGGGCGTTCAAAGCGAGACCCAGCAGGCCAAGCTGTCTCAAGCCCTCGAAGGGCTCGCCGCGCTCCCACCCGGCAAGCGGAAGCAAGCCATTGACCGACTCTTGGCAGACTTCACATAGCCGATAGCGATCGTTCTGTCGGTTTCAGTCGCCTGCGCGCGGTGACGCCACGGATGCGGGTCGTTGCCTGTATGCCAGCCGCCTCCTCCAGCATTCGCTCACCCAGCCTTCAGTTCCTGCGATCCGACTTCGAGGTCCCGCTGCAGGTTGTTGCCAACAGGATTTAGACCTACTAACGAAGGGCATATTCTCCAGAGCGATAGCTCCTCATGCAGCCGAGGGGCCTTGACAGGCTAGAAATTCAGCATACCTTTCCAAAATGAAGAAGCACTCCCAAGCTAGAGGAATTATTGCCGTTGCTCTCGCATGGCTTGCTGTAGCCATTGTTCTTGCAGATAAGATCATGGCCAGCTAAATGAGAGGAAGCGCTGCCGCCGCAAGAACCATAGCAGTTCCATAGAACGTATTGTATGAGGCAGACAGTAGGCCTTCGGCTATATCTTTCTGAGACAGCCACTCTCGCCTTTGTTTTTTGGAAGACTTCTCCATGACGGCCTGTTCGTAGTTGGATATTAAATCATCAACATCTGAGCGCCACTGCTGAAGCGAGCAGGGATCACAGTTGCGCAGACCTTCTAGCAACTTGACAAAGGCCCGGCTCTGCATGACCTCTCTAACATACACTGTCGGATGCTCTTTTTCGTTATCTATCAGCCGGTTAAGATAATTTCTCTTCCAGAATCCGACATAGACACCCAAGAGGATCTGAAGACCACCGGCGAATGTGAGAATGAGCTGCGCATCCTGTATCGTCCGCGGGGAATGGACATACTTTCCGTACACAACGACAGCAATTGAAAGTATGCCCGCCACTATCCAGGTGTACCTACCAAGGAAATTTGCCACCAGCTCTATTTTGGCCCACTTCCCCGCCATCTGCCTGCCTTGTGCTGCGCGAATCTCCCACTCAGCACCCATGTCTACCGGCTCAGTATTCGCATCTTCCATATTCAGCCCCATTTATCGTTCAAGGTTCACACCTCGGACACGCCACCCAACTAAATAAAAGAAAATTTAAATCGGCCCAGCTGCTGCGACTCCAACTCTGAGACTATCATCTGGATTGTAGGTAATCTGCTAAATCATAGTCGCCCGCCGAGCGAGCGGCCTCAGCCGCCCCTCCTTCTTGAACGTCCGCCCCTGCAGCAAAGAGTGCCTCGGCGATCTGACGCTTCACCTCGAAACCAAGCTCGGTGTCACGGGCCAGCCAGACCAATGGAGGCTGATCCTCATCGTCGTCTGTGTAGGTATAGGCATCGGGGTCCAGGCCAGTAGCTAAGAGCGCCGTCACCAGTTCGGCATCCCCCATCGCGCAGGCATTGTGCAGTTGGGGATACATCAGTGACCGCCCACGCTCCTGGAGGCTTTCTGGCAGCGCCTTTACCGCATCCAGCATCTCATCGAAGCGCTCACGGAAGGCCTCATTTCCGCTGTACAGGTCGTCGAAGCCCATGGCGGCTGCAATGCGTGCGTTCATATCTCTTCCTCTCTAAGGTTGAAGGACCATCACCTATCCAAGTGGGTGCTACGCGCTACGACTACGGCTTTGGCCAACTGCGCGCTGTCTGTCAAACGTGCCCTTAGTCGCCTCCCCCAGGCCCATCTGCCGCGTCACGACACTTCTTTGTCTCGGGCAAAAGGCCGCACTGGCACACCCATCGCATCCCCTGGTGCCCAACGCGCCTCCAGATCATTGGCTCGCTGGACGGCTTGCGCTTCGCAGAGTTCACGCATCGCCGCCTGCAACACCTTTGCGAAGGCGGCATGGTAGGGCTCACGCGTCTCCCCGTTGACCCAAGGCGCCTGCAATGCAGCTTCAACCGTGGCGTCCCATAGGTCACCCCGTTCAAGCGCACCGCTGAGCACTTGGTCGCTCACCACCAGGACATGCCCAGCCACCCGGCCATCCACCAGTGCCCACTCATGGGGAACCAGGGCAATGTCATCGAGCGTGGCCAGCGTTGCGATGCGGCCCAGCTTCTTCTGCAACCTGCTTGCGTCGTCCCGCGCCTGCCGCAAGGCCAATTCGATTTCCAGCTCACGGACCCGTTGCTGGGCTGCGTCCAGTTCGTCGATCAGGCGACGCTCTTTGACACTGCGCCCCACGCGTGAGGCCTGCCAAGCGACAAGTTCGGTGTAAGGGTAACGAACATGCTCGTTCGCCCCTCCACCAGAGCGGCCGGCGCCTTTCACAAAGGGCGGCCCTGCCGGAGGCGTTCGGCGGCGCCACTCGCCAAGCGTGTCGAAGTGGACCCCGAGGTAACGCGCCGCTGCTTTGGTGCTGATCGTAGGAGGCGGCAAGCCTGCGGCGGCTTTGGTCAGCTCAGCATCCAGTGCCGCCGAGCGCTGCTCCAGGTAGTCCTCTTCTTTACGCTGGCATTCCATTGGGTCGCTCCTTACTGGGCGTCGCGTCGGTTTCTTGCTGAGAAAATGGAGACTGGGGCATCGCCGGACTCGTCGAGCCGAGGCTTGTCCGTCCCTTTCAAGCGGTTCCAAACACGGGGACTGGTCGCGACCATGTGCTCTTCCACTCGTCCCATTGCCTCGCGAAGCTTTGACCATTCTTGCTCGGTGTAGCGCTCCGAGACAGCGGCCATGCGATCCTCGCCGCGGCCCAACGTGCGGTGGTGGAGCAGTTGGGACACGATTCGACTCTCGCCAAACAGGAGGGCGGCGTAACGGCCGAGCGTGCGGCGCAGATCGTGGATGGTCAGGCCGACGTCGACTTCTGCCCGCAAATCGAGCAACCCCGCGTCCCGGCGCACGTTTGCCACGATGCTCTTGCTGTCCGAGTAGTGCCCCGTCGTGCTGCGATCTGATCGGGCGGGGAACACAAACATGGTTTTGGCCAGTGCGCGGCGTGCCCTCTCCGCCTCTTTTTCCAACCGGTCCAGCAGATCCCGGCGTGCACGCCTGGCTCGAGCGGCGTCCAACACTTCTTCCGCGTCCGCCAAGTCTTGCTTGAGCTTGGTTTCGTCCGCGCGCTCATCGAAACGACGCTGCAAAATCTTTTCAGCAAAGTAGGCCACCGGCAGGTAGCGCTCCTCGCCATTCTTCGTGTCAAACAGGTAGACCTGGGACCCTGCCCGCCTTGTGTAAGGGTTGACCTCATCCGGCCCGGCCAACCAGACCCAGGACACCTCCGACTGGCGCAGCTCGCCCGGGGAGCACCGGTCAAACCAGCGCAGGGGGGCAGCTTCGCCGCGGCGGGTGCCCCAGAGCAAGGTCAGCAGCAAGTAGTCCGCGCCGGTGGCGTTCAAGCCGCCCTGCTCATCCCGCCTAGCCAAGATCACCTTCAGGACCGTGGGCAGCGTCTCGTCCCCCAACGGATTGCGCACTTCCGCGCGCTCGTAGTGCCGGCGCAGCGCTTGCGAGTCCCGCAGCATGTCGTCGTCGTGGATGACCTGGAACGGGTTGTAGCGCAGCACCGGTTCCCGCTGCTGCTGAGCGGCCGCTTTGCGTTCCCGCTTCAGCACCAGGTCGACCGCCCTCTTCGCGTCTGTGAACGCGTGCTCGGTCGACGCCAAACCGGCCGCTTTGACTCGCTGGATGTACTTCCCGGTCACGCCCAACGCTTCGAGCTGTTGCGTGGAGAGCTCGGCCCAATCCGGCTGATCAGCCAGCGCTTGGCGCATCGGGGTGGGGATCCGGTTGGAGCGCACCATGGACGATCGCCGCAAGCTGTCGAACGCACGGTGGATGTCCTTGTCCAACAGCTGAAGGATCGGTTTGTCCGCCAGCCCGACTTCCGGCCGAGCGAACCGCGCCAAGCTGTCTTGGATCGCCCGGATGCTGGCGGGCTTGGCTTTCTTGTTGCGGACGCGCTTCTGCAGGTCCTCAACGTAGGCCGCAAAGCAATCCGCCAGCGTGAGCCCCTTCAGCTCCACCAGCTGCTCGGCTCGGGCCTCTTCCTTCGAAGGATGCTCGCCCGTTTCTCGAACCACGGCCAACTTCCGCCGCGCCAGCTCGTAGGCTTGCTCCGGTCCGATGTCGGTGACGCTGCCCAGGGAGAACCGACGAACCCCGGCCGGGCCTCGGACCACGACTTCATAGGTGGTGCGGGTGGTGCCCACGTAGAAGCCAAAGCCCGTTGGCGCCCCCTGATTGCCGTCCAGGACGCGGTAAGGCTTCCCGGCGTCTGCCGACGGCCGTGGGGCGATGACCACCCTTCCCTGCTTGCCTTCGACCGGGCCTCGCGCCACGCTCAACTCGCAGATTTGCCGGTAGGTCAGCTTAAACTTGGTGCCTCGGCGGCGCGGGGCCGCAACAACCGTATCCATGGTCGATCCGCCGTCTGTCCGTCGCAACATCGATTTGATCCTCTTTGAGTGACTGGCGCAACCGCGGCGCAACGAAGAACCCCGTTACTTGCCGCAAGTCGCCTGGATTGATCGCTACAACCCGTAGGAAGTTCTCTTGCAAACCACTGATTCAAAAGCGAAACCGTCTGCATCGAAGTCCAGCGCAGAGCACACGCCCCTCATGAAGCAGTTCTTCGCAGCCAAGGCCGACTACCCGGACCTGCTGCTGTTCTTCCGGATGGGCGATTTCTACGAACTGTTCTACGACGACGCGCGCAAGGCCGCGCGCCTGCTGGACATCACCCTGACCCAGCGCGGCAGCTCGGGCGGTGCGCCGATCCCGATGGCCGGTGTGCCGGTGCATGCCTACGAGGGCTACCTGGCACGGCTGGTGGCGCTGGGCGAATCGGTGGCGATCTGCGAGCAGATCGGCGACCCGGCGCTGGCCAAGGGGCTGGTCGAGCGCAAGGTGGTGCGCATCGTCACCCCCGGCACCGTCACCGACGAAGCCCTGCTCGATGAACGCCGCGATACCCTGCTGATGGCGCTGTCGCGGACCAAGGCCGGCTACGGGCTGGCCTGGGCCGACCTGGCCGGTGGCCGCTTCCTGGTCAACGAGGTGGAAACCGACGACGCATTGGAAGCGGAGCTGGCCCGGCTGGAGCCGGCCGAGCTGCTGGTGCCCGACGAGGAGGACTGGCCCGAGTTCCTGCGCCAGCGCAGCGGCGTGCGCCGGCGGGCACCGTGGCTGTTCGACGCCGACAGCGGCCGCCGCCAGCTGCTGAACTTCTTCAAGCTGCACGACCTCACCGGTTTCGGCATCGACGACAAGCCGCGTGCCACCGCCGCGGCCGGTGCGCTGCTCGGCTACGTCGAGGAAACCCAGAAGCAACGCCTGCCGCACCTGACCTCGATCGCGATGGAGAACGCCGGCGAGGCGATCGCGATGAATGCCGCCACCCGCCGCCACCTCGAGCTGGACACGCGCGTGGATGGCGACACCCGCAACACCCTGCTCGGCGTGCTGGACAGCACCGTCTCGCCGATGGGCGGGCGCCTGCTACGGCGCTGGCTGCACCGTCCGCTGCGCCTTCGCAACGTGCTGCAGCAGCGCCACCACGCGGTGGCCACGCTGATCGACCGCGGCACCGATGCCGACCTGCGCGAGAGCTTCCGTGCGCTGGGCGACATCGAACGCATCCTCACCCGCATGGCGCTGCGCTCGGCACGCCCGCGTGACTTCTCCACCCTGCGCGACGGCCTGGGCCTGCTGCCGGCCATCAATGCGCAGCTGGATGGACTGGACTCCCCGCGGTTGCAACAGCTACGCGCCGAACTGGGCTCGCACGACGAAAGCGCGCAGCTGCTGGCCAGCGCCATCGCCGAGCAGCCGCCACTGAAGCTGTCCGACGGCGGCGTGATCGCCGAGGGCTATGACGCCGAGCTGGACGAACTGCGCCGGCTGTCCACCCACGCCGACCAGTTCCTGATCGACCTGGAACTGCGCGAGCGCGAGGCCAGCGGCATCGCCACGCTGAAGGTCGGCTACAACCGCGTGCACGGCTACTACATCGAGATCAGCAAGGGCCAGGCCGACAAGGCGCCGGTGCACTACACCCGCCGCCAGACCCTGACCAACGCCGAGCGCTACATCACCGAGGAGCTGAAGAGCTTCGAGGACAAGGTGCTGTCCGCGCGCGAGCGTTCGCTCAGCCGCGAGAAGCTGCTGTACGAAGGCCTGCTCGACACCGTCGGCGAGCACCTGGAGCCGCTCAAGCGCTGCGCGGCCGCGCTCAGCGAGCTGGACGTGCTGGCCGCCTTCGCCGAACGCGCGCAGGCGCTGGACTGGGCGCAGCCCGAACTGCAGGACGAACCCTGCCTGCGCATCGAGCGCGGCCGTCACCCGGTGGTCGAGGCGGTGCGGGATGCACCGTTCGAGCCGAACGACATCGACCTGCACCCGGACCGCCGCATGCTGGTCATCACCGGCCCGAACATGGGCGGCAAGTCGACCTACATGCGCCAGAACGCGCTGATCGTGCTGTTGGCGCATATCGGCAGCTTCGTGCCGGCCAGCCGTGCGCTGATCGGCCCGATCGACCGCATCCTGACCCGCATCGGCGCCGGCGACGACCTGGCCAAGGGCCAGTCCACCTTCATGGTGGAAATGGCCGAGACCAGCTACATCCTGCACCACGCCACTGCGCACTCGCTGGTGCTGATGGACGAGATCGGCCGCGGCACCTCCACCTACGACGGCCTGGCGCTGGCCGATGCGGTGGCCCGCCACCTGGCCTACCAGAACCGCTGCTACACCTTGTTCGCCACGCACTATTTCGAACTGACCGCATTGGCCGACGAGAGCCACGAAGGTGGCGCCAGCGGCATCGCCAACGTGCACTTGGACGCGGTGGAGCACACCGACAAGAACGGTGGCGAGCGGCTGGTGTTCATGCATGCGGTGAAGGACGGCCCGGCCAACCGCAGCTTCGGCCTGCAGGTGGCGGCGCTGGCTGGCCTGCCCCGCGCCACGGTGGCGCAGGCGCGGCGTCGCCTGGCCGAACTGGAGCAACGCGGCGGCGAAACCCAGTCCGCCGCGATGGCACCGCAGGCACTGGATGCACCGCAGCAGTTCGGGCTGTTCGCCGCCCCGAGCTCGGCCGCGCTGGATGCACTGCAGGCGATCGATCCGGACGAGCTGACGCCCAAGCAGGCGCTGGAAGCGCTGTACCGCGTGAAGTCGCTGTTGTAACGAAACACCGAGGGCCGCGAAAGCGGCCCTCGGTGCGTCCAGACACGGTTCGCGACCGAGGCCGCTCCAGCGATGACGGGCTCAGGCTGCGCTGGCGGTCACCAGCGCATCATCCAGCTCACCCGCACGCACCGATGCCGGTCGCTGCAGATGGACTGCGCAGTAATCCATGAACACCGGCTTGGCCTCCAGCTCGCCGACACGCATGTAGTAGCTCAGGAAGGAGGCCATATACAGATCGGCGACGGTGAAGCTATCCCCGACCAGATAGCGCTTGCCGGCCACCGCCGTTTCCAATGTGTGCATCAGGTCCTCGGCGGTGCCATAACCTGCTTCCATTGGCGGTGCCAGCGAGCCATGACGACGATCGGTGACGAAAGCCTCCAGCGGCCCGGCCGCAAATAGCACCCAGCGGTAGCAGGCACCGCGCTCGGCGCTGCCCACCGGCGGCAACAATCCCTTCCAGGGCGCCAGATCCGCAAGATGCAGGCAGATCGCTGCGTTCTCGGTAATGACCGTACTGCCCTGCAGCAACGCCGGGACCTTGCCCATGGGATTGAGCGCCAGGTACTGCGCGGACTTCATGCTGGTGCCGTACTCCAGTATCACCGCGTCGTAGCGCAAACCCGTTTCCTCCAGCATCCAACGGGTGATGCGCCCGCGCGATTGCGGATGGGTGTGGAACGTGAGCGTGTCGGACATGTCAGGCACCTGCCTTGTAAGGAGCCTGCAGTGTGCGCAGGGCCTGCTGACAGCCGTTGTCAGCAGTCAACGCGGACCGCGCTGCAAACACTCCTGGTTCCAGCGCCGCAACAGGCGATGACGCTGCTCCGGATAACGCTGGCCGGTGTCCTCCAGCCAGACCATGCGGTCGGCGCGGAAGTGGCGGAAATCACCACGCATCTCGCACCATGCGGCCAGCAGGCGGATCTCGGCCAGGAAGGCCATGGCGAAGGGCCAGATCACCCGCTCGCTGGCGCGCCCCTCCCCATCGCGGTAGTGGATGCGTACCGCGTTGCCGGCACGGATCGCACGGCGCAACGCCGGCAGCCACGGCTCCGGTTCGGCGGCATGCCATTGCGGTGCGAACAGGCCACTGGTCTCCACCTGCAGGCGCAGCCCTTCCGGCAACACGCCCGTCATCCGCTCCAGCGCCGCGCCTGCGGCCACCGCCAGCTCCGGGTCGGCGTGCGACGCCACCCAGCGCGCGCCGAGCACCAGTGCTTCCAGTTCCTCGGCCGAGAACATCATCGGCGGCAGCAGGAAGCCGGCACGCAGCTGGTAACCGATGCCCGGGTCACCGACGATGTCGGCCCCCTGCCCGCGCAGTGCGTCGATATCGCGGTACACCGTGCGCAGGCTGACGCCGAGCCGGTCGGCCAGTTGCGCACCGCGCACCGGCTTGCGGCGTCGGCGCAGTTCATCAAGCAGGTGCAGCAGGCGGGTGGCGCGTTGGCTCATGCCGGTGACCGGGAAACGGGGGGCGCACAGCATAGCCGCCACACCCGCCCCTGCACCGCGCCATGTTGCGGTGCGATGACCGAGACGAGGCAGCGGAAAGACAACAGCCGGCACAGATGCATTCCCGGGCGGCGATAGATGAACGCTATCAATGCGAACGGATCATTTGATTGTCCATTTCACCTGCCCGTGGCTACAGTCGGTTCAAGATGTCCCACTAGCCAGCAGGAGCCAGCGATGAGCAGCAACGACACCAAGCCGACCTGTCCGTACCACAGTGCCCCGACACCGGAGCAGGCCGCCCAATCGCAGCGCGATACCAGCACCACGCCCACGCAGAAGCATGGCGACGCGCCGGTGACGCCGATGACCACCGCCTTCGGTGCGCCGGTGGTGGACAACCAGAACAGCAAGACCGCCGGCCCGCGTGGCCCGCTGTTGATGGAAGACGTGTGGCTGCTGGAGAAGCTGGCCAACCTCAACCGCGAGATCATTCCCGAGCGGCGCATGCACGCCAAGGGTTCGGGCGCGTTCGGCACCTTCACCGTGACCCACGACATCAGCAAGTACACCCGCGCCAGGATGTTCTCGGCGGTGGGCAAGCAGACCGAGATGTTCGCCCGCTTCACCACCGTGGCCGGCGAGCGCGGCGCGGCCGATGCCGAGCGCGACATCCGCGGCTTCGCGCTGAAGTTCTACACCGAGGAAGGCAACTGGGACCTGGTCGGCAACAACACCCCGGTGTTCTTCCTGCGTGACCCGCGCAAGTTCGCCGACCTCAACAAGGCGGTCAAGCGCGACCCGCACACCAACCTGCGCAGCGCGCGCAACAACTGGGATTTCTGGACGCTGCTGCCCGAGGCACTGATGCAGGTGACGGTGGTGATGAGCGACCGCGGCATCCCGCGCAGCTTCCGCCACATGCACGGCTTCGGCTCGCACACCTACAGCTTCACCAACAACGACGGCGAGCGCTTCTGGGTGAAGTTCCACTTCCACAGCCAGCAGGGCATCCAGGCCCTGACCGACGCGCAGGCCGAAGTACTGGTGGGCAAGGACCGCGAGAGCCACGGCCGCGACCTGTTCCAGGCGATCGAGCGCGGTGAGTTCCCGAAGTGGAAGCTGTTCGTGCAGGTCATGCCGGAGCTGGAGGCGGAGACCTACCGCATCCACCCGTTCGACCTGACCAAGGTGTGGCCCAAGAGCGACTACCCACTGATCGAGGTGGGCGAGTTCGAGCTCAACCGCAACCCGGACAACTGGTACCAGGACGTGGAGCAGTCGGCGTTCGCACCAAGCAACCTGGTGCCGGGCATCGGCCCGTCGCCGGACAAGATGCTGCAGGCCCGCCTGTTCGCCTACAGCGATGCACAGCGCTACCGCCTGGGCGTGAACCACCACCAGATCCCGGTGAACGCGGCTCGCTGCCCGGTGCACAGCAACCACCGCGACGGGGCCATGCGCGTGGACGGCAACTACGGCGGCCTGCCGCATTACGAGCCGAACAGCTATGGCCAATGGCAGGAACAGCCGCAGTACCGCGAGCCGCCGCTGAAGATCCGTGGCGATGCCGACTTCTGGAACTTCCGCGAGGACGACAACGACTACTTCAGCCAGCCCGGCGCGCTGTTCCGCAGCTACAACGCCGAGCAGAAGCAGCGCCTGTTCGACAACACCGCGCGTGCCCTGGGTGATGCGCCGGACTTCATCAAGCAGCGCCACATCGACAACTGCAACAAGGCCGACCCGGCGTATGGCGCCGGTATCGCCGAGGCCTTGAAGAAGCTGGCGGCGAACCCGTCCGACCCGTTCCAGCCCGCCCATCCGGGCAGCGATTTCCCCAGCGCCACCCCGGGTGCGGAGGACATCACGCTGTGACACCGCACCCGTCCGGTTGAACGGGCGGGTCACCCGCACCACCCCGACGCCCGGGATGCCTGGATGGCATTCCGGGCGTTGCCGTCTGCCACACCGGCCACCCCGCGCGGGGTTACCATCCCGGCTTGGCCACCCACCGCAAAGGAAACCACCGATGAGCCTGACCGACGACCTTCTTTCCCAGCTGCAGGGTGCCCCCCTGCAACAGGTTTCCCAGCAACTGGGCATCGACAGCCAGCAGGCTTCCGGCGCGATCAGTGCCGCCCTGCCGCTGCTGATGGGCGCCCTGGGCAACAACGCCGCCAAGCCACAGGGCGCCGAAGCCCTGCTCGGCGCGCTGCAGAACAACCACAGCGGCCTGGACATCGGCAGCGTGCTGGGCTCGGTGCTGGGCGGCGGCAGCAGTCCGGCCACCAATGGTGCCGGCATCCTCGGCCACATCTTCGGCGGCAACCAGGGCCGCGCGGAAACCGGCCTGGCCCAGGCCACCGGCCTGAGCCAGGGCAATTCCAGCCAGCTGCTCAAGATCCTCGCCCCGATCGTGATGGCCTACCTGGCCCAGCGCATGGCCGGGGGTGGCAACCAGGCCAGTGCCGGCGGGCTGGCGCAGATCCTGGGCCAGGAGAAGCAGCAGGTCAGCCAGGCCGGCGGCATCGGCGGCGGCCTGTTGGGCAGCGTGCTGGACCAGGACGGCGACGGCCAGTTCGGCGTGTCCGACCTGATCAAGCTGGGCAGCGGCCTGCTGGGCTCGGGCAAGCGCTGACCTGTTCGGGCTGCGCCCGAAACAACAACGCCACCCTCGCGGTGGCGTTTTTTTCCCCGTGGGAGCGCCTTCGGGCGCGAGGCTGGGGCTCCTGCAACTGCAATCATTCCCTGCGGCGGACGAACCCCGGCTTCGCGGCCGAGGCCGCTCCTACAGGGCGTCAATGTCGCCCAGGGCGCGGATCAGGCGGCGGGCGCGCTTGTCGGGCTTGTGCTCCGGGGCCTGGTAGCCAGTGCGTTCGGCGGCACGACGCAGGCGCACCTCCTGGCGGGCCTTTCGTGACGCATCACTCTCCTCGTACAACCCTTGCGCCACCGGTGCGGGGCCACGCATGTCGCTCAGCCCGCGCACGCTGATCTCGAACACCTCCTCACCGCGCTGTACCCGCAACGCATCGCCGATGCGGATCGCGCGCGAGGACTTGGGCCGCTGGCCACCCACCTCGACCTTGCCGGTGTCCACCGCCTGCTTGGCCAGGCTGCGGGTCTTGTAGAAACGTGCCGCCCACAACCACACGTCGAGGCGGATACTGGGGACCACGGGAACGGCTTCGGGATTCATCAGGCTCCACTGGGTTGCAACAGGTCTGCCCTGCCTACATGGGGCCGGCATCGTCACCGTCAAGATGCTAACGTGCCGGACCTCGAGCCTGACCAGCGCATTCATGTCGAAAGCAAGCCAAGCCCGCAACCTGACCGAGGGCCCGATCGGCCGCAGCCTGCTGCTGTTCTCGCTGCCGATACTGGCCGGCAACATCGCCCAATCACTCAATGGCTCGGTCAACGCGATCTGGGTGGGCAAGTTCCTGGGCGAGGCGGCGCTGACCGCCACGGCCAATGCCAACAACATCATGTTCTTCCTGATCGGCTCGGTGTTCGGCATCGGCATGGCCGCCACCATTCTGATCGGCCAATCGATCGGCGCGAACGACCTGCCGCAGGCCCGCCGGGTCATGGGCACCAGCGCGACCTTCTTCATCGGGCTGTCGGCGGTGATCGCGGTGGCCGGCTGGTTCCTGTCGCACCGGCTGCTGGTGGCCATGGGCACGCCGGCCGAATCGATGCCGCTGGCCGATGCCTACCTGAAGGTGATCTTCCTCGGCATGCCGCTGATCTACGCGTTCGCCTTCCTCACCGCGGCCCTGCGCGGCGCCGGTGACTCACGCACGCCGTTCCGCTTCCTGCTGCTGTCGGTGCTGCTGGACATCGGTTTCAACCCGCTGCTGATCTTCGGCATCGGCCCGTTCCCGGAACTGGGCGTGGCCGGTGCGGCGTGGGCCACCTTCTTCGCCCAGGGCCTGTCGCTGGCGGCGATGCTGCTGTACCTGCGCAACAAGCGCCACATGCTGTGGCTGGGCCGCAAGGATGCCGCGCTGCTGAAGATCGACCTGGACATACTCAAGGCACTGGTGCTCAAGGGCGTGCCGATGGGCCTGCAGATGGTGCTGATCTCGCTGGCGATGATCATGATGATCTCCATGGTCAACGGCTACGGCGTGGAGACCGCCTCGGCCTACGGTGCGGCACTGCAGTTGTGGACCTACGTGCAGATGCCGGCGATGGCCATCGGCGCGGCCTGCTCGTCGATGGCCGCGCAGAACGTGGGTGCCGGGCGCTGGGACCGCGTGGATGCAACCGCGCGCACCGGCGTGCTGTTCAACTTCCTGCTGACCGGTGCGCTGATCGCGCCGATCATCCTGTTCGACCGCAGCACCCTGGCGCTGTTCCTGCCCGAGGCCAGCCCGGCGCTGGAGATCGGCCGCCACCTCAACCACATCGCGGTGTGGTCGTTCCTGTTCTTCGGCGTGAACTTCGTGGTGTCCGGCGTGGTGCGTTCCACCGGCGCGGTGGTGCCACCGCTGGTGATCCTGGCGATCGGCATGTGGGGCATCCGCGTGCCGATGGCCAAGCTGCTGCAGCCGGCGCTGGGGGCCGACGCGATCTGGTGGAGCTTCCCGACCAGTGCGTTCTGTTCGATGCTGATGGTGATGGCGTACTACCGCTGGGGTAACTGGCGCAAGGCCAAGATGCTGGACAAGCATGCGCCGGACACCCTGGCCACGCCGGCCGAGGTGGCGTCCACGCCGCCGTCGCCGGTGGCCGATGCCAACCCCGAGGTCGAGGAACCGGCGGCGCGCTGAAGGGCGTGGCCGGTGCGGATGACGGGCTTCTTTGCCCTCTCCGCCCCTTCGCTGCGCGGAAGGGACGGGTGACGCCGGGCCATGCCCGGCGCCGGCGTTGACAAGACCTGCCGCCGAGCGTGGCTCGGCACTACCGCTGTACGGCCTTCAGTAACTGGCGTCAAACGCGAAGATCGGCTTGCGCTGCTGCCACAGGCCGTTGGTGAAGTCCGGGAATTCCAGCGTCTGGAAGCCATTGGCGATGGACTGCTCGGACAACGGCGTGATCGCGCTCCAGGTCACCGCGTCGAAGATGTCGATCGGCATCGGCGCCTGCGCCTTCAATGACTCGACGAAGGCATGGATCACGAACCAATCCATGCCACCGTGCCCTGCCCCGGCGGCGGTCTCGGCGTGCTTCTTCCACAGCGGGTGCTCGTACTGGTCCTGGTAGACCTGGAACTCCTCCCACTGGTGCGGCGGACTGCGCCCTTCGATATGAATGCCGTGGTTGAGGTCCATCCACAGGCCCTTGGTGCCCTGCACGCGGAACCCGAGCGAGTACGGGCGCGGCAGCGAGGTGTCGTGCTGCAGCAGGATGGTTTCGCCGTTGGCGCACGCCAACGTGGTGGTGACGATGTCGCCCAGCTTGAACTGCACCTGCGTGCTGGGATGCGAGGTACCGCCGCTCTTGGCCACGGTGTACTCGTGCAGGCCGCGCGCCTTGCTGGCGAAGGCATTGATGTGGGTGAAGCGATTGCCACGGTTGATGCCGGTGTACATCGCGCACGGGCCAATGCCGTGGCTGGGATACAACTCGCCGTTGCGCGTGACCGAATGCTCGGTGCGCCAGCGCGCCTCGGACCAGCCCTTGGCACCGAACTCCACGCCGCTGCCGTAGGGGTGCTCCGGATTGCCGTCGTTGAACTTCACCCCGCGCAGGTCATGCTGGTAGCCACCCTGCAGGTGCACCAGCTCGCCGAACAGGCCGGCGCGGACCATCTGCAGCGCGGCCATCACGTCGCGGCGGTAGCACACGTTCTCCAGCAGCATGTACGGCGTGCCGGTGTCCAATTGGGTACGCAGCACGTCCCAGTGGTCCTGCAGGGTGATGCCGGCGACCACTTCGCAGCCCACCGCCACCTTGGCCTGCATCGCCGCGATGGCCATCGGCGCATGCCACTCCCACGGCGTGGCGATGATCACGCCATCCAGGCCGCGCTGCTCCAGCAGCCGCTTCCAGGCATTGACGTCGCCGTCCTGGCCGTAGGCGGTGGGCGCCGGTTTGCCGGCCTTGGCGACCATGTCCATCGCCCGGCCCAGCATGATCGGCTCGATGTCGCACAGCGCCACCATCTCCACGTCCTCACGCCGCACCAGCTCCTTGAGCAGCACCTGGCCGCGCATGCCGGTGCCGATCATGCCCAGCCGCACCTTGCGGTTGCGCGCCCAGGCCGGCATCTGCGGCAACAGGGTGGTGGCGGCCAGGGCCGCGCTGGCCAGGATGAATTCCCTGCGTTTCATTGCATGTCCTCTTTCGTGAAATCGTGCCGTTGCCGGCAGGCGTATCGGCCCCGCACTGACGGTGCCATCACCCTCCCCCGCATGCAACGCATGCGCGGGAGGGTGCCGGGGCGTGGCAGGCTCAGAACTTGTAGGTCGCCGTCACGCTGTAGATGCGACCGAAGTTGTTGGTGTAGCCGGCGAAGTTCATCCAGTCGTTCGGGTCGTAGAACGGCAGGCGGTTGAACAGGTTCTTCACGGTCACGCCCACGCTCAGCTTCTCGATCGGACGCCAGTTCACGCTCAGGTTGGCCGTCCACCACGCCGGTGCGCCACCGCAATGGCCGGGCGCCAGGTCCAGGTAGCTGCCGGTGCAGGTCTGGGCGTTGTTGTCCTGCGCGTCGATGCGGTCATACGCCCACTTGGTGCCACCGACATAGTTGACGTAGAAGCCGGTGTCCCACTTGCCGTAGGTCCAGTTGGTGTTGAAGGTGGCGCGCACCTTCGGGTTGTTGTAGTAGCCGACCACGTTGCCGTAGTACCAGCCGTCCCCGTTGTCGGAGTTGTACATGTTGCGGTTGGCGATGGTCGCGGCGACACCGATGTTCAGGCGGCCCCATTCACCCAGGTCGAAGCGGCTGCGCAGGTCCACGTCGAAGCCGTCGATCAGGGTGCGGCCGCGGTTGCTGTACTGGCCGATCACGCTGGCCACGTTGCCGGTGCTGTAGCCGGGCAAGGTGGACGGGCAGCTCACGCCGCTGGCCGGGTCGTTGCACATGTTGGCCAGCGCGGCCAGGTTGGACAGGTCGGTCTCGGTGATCGGGAAGCGGGTCATCGAGTCGATGTCCTCTTCCTTGCTGTAGTCCGGTGCGACGATCTCGTCGCGGCGGTACACGAACCAGTAGTCGGCCGACACCGAGAGCCAGTCGGTGGGTTCAAACACGACGCCCAGGGTCGCGATCTTGGCCTTCTCCGGCTTCAGGTCCTGGTTGGGCTGGGTCATGCGTGCCACGTTGCGGCTGCAGTCGCTGTTCCACAGGCTGTTGCCCAGGTCCTGGTCGACGACGCGGTTGGACTGCCGCAGCAGGCCGGCGATGGCATTGGTCTCGTTGCAGCGGATCTCATCGCGGTAGCCACCGATCTGCGCATACACGCCGCCGCTGCCGGCCTCGGCCAGGCTGGGGGCGCGGAAGCCTTCGGAGTAGGTACCGCGCAGCATCAGCTGCGGCAATGCCTGGTACTTCAGGCCGATCTTCGGCGCGGCGTTGGCGCTGAAGCCCGGGTACTTGTCCAGGCGCAACGCCAGGTCCATCTCCAGCTTTTCGGTGAGCGGCGCAACGGCTTCGGCGAACAGCGCGTAGGTGTTGCGCTTGCCGTCGAACCACGAACCGCCCTGCTGGGTGATCAGGCCGTTGGCGGCATCCGGATTGCCCGGGGTGTAGAAGGTCTCGCGGGTGGCGTTGAAGCCGAACGCCGCGCGCACCTCGCCGGCCGGCATCTTGAACAGCGGGCCCTCGATCTTGCCGTCCAGGGTGTGCAGGCGGGTCCACGACTCGATGTCGAAGGTCGGGAAGGCTTCGCGGATCAGCGCCGCGTTGGCTTCACTGATCTCACCGAACTTGTAGGCCGGGTGATCGGAAATGATGACGCGGCCGGTACCCGGATCGATGGTGTACGGGCCGAATGCCTTCTCGAACCCCTTCAGGTTGACGTTGGTGGTCTGGTAGGTGACCGAATGCGAGCCGGCGGTGGCGAACGCGGTTTCCCAGTTCCAGTCGCCGGCGCTGCCGCGCAGGCCAGCCACCGCACGGTAGCTCTCGTCGGTGTTGCGCTGGCCGAAATGGCCGCCGCCCACGTCCTGCAGCAGGTAGCCCAGGCCGACCACGCCGCCCATCAGTGCCTTCATCTCGGGGCTGGCGTGGTTGTATTCGTTGTTCGGGCCGAGCCACGGGGTCAGGAACTGGTTGACCGTGTTGCCGGTGTTGCGCGAGAACCAGCTCTGCGGGTTGCCGGTGGTGGTGCCATAGGCGCGCGGCGTGCCGCCGTTGGCATGCAGGTCGATGTCGGTGTAGGTGACCTCGGCGAACGCCTCGGTGGCATCGTTGAGCTGGAAGTGGCCGTTGACGTAGGCGGTCACGCGCTTGGAATCGGCGCCGCCGTTGATCTGGCGGTTCATCCAGGTCTGCCAGATGCAGCGCGTGCCGCTGGCCACCTGCAGCACGTTGTTGCAACCCGGCGCGGCCTCGTCCATCCGCGCCCCGGTGACCGGGTCGATGGCGTAGTAGTAGCCGGGGTTGAACACGCCGGGCGCGCTGCCGGTGTCCAGCCGCAGGTTCTTGATGTAGTCCGGGTTGTTGACGTAGAACTGCGCCGGGTTCTTGAGGTACCACTCGCTGTCCGGGATGCCGTCGCGCTTGTACATGTTGACGCTGGCATAGACGTTGTAGCGGTCTTCGGACAGGTCACCGAAGCCACCGGTGATGCTGGCCTGGGTTTCGCCGAACGAATCGAAGCGCGAGGCGGTGTCCCAGGTACCGCTGACCTCCAGGCCCTGGTAACTGCTCTTGGTGATGACGTTGATGACGCCGGCCACCGCGTCGGTGCCGTAAACGGCCGAGGCGCCATCGGTCAGCACTTCCATGCGCTCGATGACCGCGGCGGGAATGGCATCGATGTTGACGAACTGGGTCTGGAAGCCTGCCGGTGCGCCGTAGTACGACAGGCGGCGGCCATTCAACAGCACCAGCGTGCCCTGTGCGCCGAGACCGCGCAGGTTGGCCTGCGAGGCGCCATCGGAACCGGTGAACAGTGACTTGGAATCCACCTGCCCCGGCCGTGCGGCCGGCAGGTTGTCGAGCACCTGCAGCAGCGTGCGCGCACCCATGTTCTGGATGTCCTGCTTGCTGATGACCTGCACCGGCGAGGCGGTTTCCACGTCGGTGCGGCGGATGTTGGAACCGGTGACCTCGATGCGGGCCAGTTCGGTGGCCTTGTCCTTGTCCTTGCCGTCGGTGTCCTGCGCGAAGGCAGGTGCGGCGATGGCGAACAGGGTGCTGGCGATGGCCAGCGACAACGGGGCGAATGTACAGCGATGGGGATTGCGGTGGGCTGGCAACATCGGGTTCTCTCCTGGAAAGGTCACGCAAGAACAGCAGTTGGCGGGCAAAGCGATCCCGGGCCACGGCCTTGCGGCCGTGGTCGGCGTGGTACGGGGGAGCAGCGGTGTTACGTGGTGGTGGTGGTCAGGGGGCGACGTAGTCGGCGGTGTCGCCCTCCTCGCCGATCAGCACGGCGTTGGCCCAGTTGCCACACACCCGGGCCGGCTCATCCCCCTGCGCACCCAGCGTGCGCAGGCTCAGGCGGGAAAGCCCGCGCACATCCAGTTCCGGCTTGACCACGCCGGGTGCCTTGACCAGGCCGCTGTCGTACAGCAGGCGGTCCTCGCCCCACACCTGGAACTGCATGCCACCGGCCTTGCGGCACTGGTCGTCGATGCCCAGGTCGGCGCGCAGCAGCTTCCAGTTGCCCTTCAACGCGATATCGATGCGGCTGCTGGCCGACACGCCCAGGCCGCGGCGGAACTGCAGGCCGTTCATGCGCATCGGCACGTCGGCGCTGAACGCGCGGTCGGCATGGGCCGACGCGGCCAGCGCGGCCGGCAGCGGCAGCTGGGAGAGGTACTGCTGCCGGGCCGGCCGCTCGGCCGCCTGTTGCTCGAGGATATGGAAGGTGGACAGCGCGATCGGGCCGACGTCGCGCGGCTGCAGTGCATCCACCGCACGTGCGCTGCTGCCCTGCGCTGCGCTCACCATCGGATCGGCACCGCTTGCGCCATCACCCTCCGGGTTCTGCACGCTGAGCACGCGGAAGCGCAGCAGGCGGCCGGCGTGGGCCGGGAAGTCGATACGCTGCAGTTCCTGCTTCAGCTGCAGATGACCGCTGGCGATCGGCTTGCCCCACTCGCCGTTGCTGTCGGCCATGTAGATTTCGTAATCACGCACCTGGCCATGCTTCCAGTGCTGGTCATTGCGCGGTGCCAGCTCGATGCCGTCGATCAGCTTGCGCTCGCCAAAGCCCACCACCCATTCGTGGGCGCCGGTGCGGATGGCCTGGTTGCGCACGCTGCGGAACCAGGTTGCCGGATCGTCGTCGAAGGCATTTTCCAGCGGATGGCCGGGCTCTTCGGCCGGGCGGTTGACCACCAGCAGGCTGTCGGACGGCAGCGCGCGGCCCAGTTCGGGCGCGTTCGGGAAAGCGTCGTCGGCCAGCGCGGCGGCGACCGGGAAATCCAGCTGCAGTTTCAGCGAGGTGCGGATGTCCTGGCTGGCGGTACGCACATGCAGCGTGCCCTTGCGCTCCTTGCCATCGAAGTACCAGCCCTCGCTGGCGGCCTGCAGCGCGGCCGCGTCGGCCAGCTGGGGCAGCGCGCGGCCATCCAGCTGCACGGCGGTCGGTGCGCTGCGGTTCAATACGCGCAGGCCATAACGGCGCTGCGCCAACTGGCCTTGATACTCGCCCTGCACCGGCGCGATCTCCACCTGCACCGGGCCACTGCCCTGCGCCGGTGCCTGCACGCGGATCTGCTGCGTGCTCGATTCGCCCTTCTGGTAACGGCGGGTGCTGCCATCGTCTTCGTACAGGGTGTAGCTGGATGCGCCCTGCGGATACAGATCGAAGGTCACCTCATCCAACGGCTTTTCGCCGTCGAACAGCATCTCCGGGTACATCGGCAGGATCGCACCGGCGCGCACGAATACCGGTAGCGTCGCCAGCTCGACCGCACGGTCCAACTGTTTGCCTGCGGCACCTGCCTGCAGGTGGCGGCCATCCCAATAGTCGTACCAGCCGCCGGCCGGCAGATGGATGTCGCGGCGCCAGCCACGGCTCGCGGCCTGGCTGCGGTAGACCGGCGCGACCAGCAGGTCGCGGCCGAGCAGGAACTGGTACTTGTAGGTTTCATCCTGCGCGTGCGGGTCCTGCGGGTAGTCCCACATCAGCCCTCGCACCGGCGGCGCACCGCTTTGTGCAGCGTCGTGCACCAGCCCGTACATGTACGGGGTCAGGCGCATTTTCAGCTTGAGATAGTCGCGGTTGATCGAGCGATACGGCTCGTCGAAGGCCCAGGGGTGCTTGCGCGTATTGGACGACCAACCTGACATGCCCATCAGCACGGGAGTGAAGGTCTTCCACTGCAGGTCGCGGGTGAAGGTCTCGGCGCTGCCGCCGAAGATCGCATCGACGTCGCCGCTGGCGTAGGCCATGCCCGACAGGCCCGAACCCACCAGGGTCGGCACGTGCCAGCGGATGTAATCCCAGCTGCTGCTCTGGTCACCGGTCCATGCCACCGCATAACGCTGGATGCCGGCCCAACCCATCACCGTCCACAGGAACGGGCGCGAGTCGGAATTGTCGAGGATGCCGTTGAAGGCCTGCTGGTTGGCGTCCATCGCGAACTGGTAGCCCTGCCCGGTCCAGGCCACGTCCAGCTTCTGCACCCGGCTGCCGGCCTTGCCGACTTCCCAGGCAATCTTGTCCACGCCGTTCTCGGTCCACAGGCCGGTCTTGAAGCCGTACCTGGCCAACCCCTGCACGGTTTCCGGCAGCTGCTTGTAGCCGCAGCCGTAGCCGTCGTTGGGCAGGATCCAGCCGCCGGGCATGTCGTTCTCGCGGTACTTGGCGGCGACGCTCTGGACCACGTCGGGCGTGTTGCCGGTGGGGCCATCGCTCCAGCCTTCGGGCACGCTGCCGGGCTTCTTGATGTTGTCGCCGTCGTTGTAGCAATCGGCATCGCCGTAGGACAGCGCCCAGCGCGCGACCATGTTCGGGCGGCCGGTCAGCTGGGTGTAGCGTTCGAGCAGGCGCTGCAGGTCGGCACCCACGAAGTAGTACGCGTCGAAGCGGTCCTCGCGGTGCAGCAGCGTGGACTGGTCGGGCTGGCGCAGGTCGTAGCTGCCATCGCTCCACGTATTGCGCAGCATGCCCCAGCCCCGCGAGCTGAGCAGCATCGGCGCCGGGCTGGGGCGGTCACCCTCTTCCCAGCCACCGGAATAGGACACCTCCAGCTCGCGGCCCTTGAACTGGAAACGGCCGTTCTGCTGGCCACCACCATAGAACGCCTCATCGGCCTGCGAGGACAGCACCTGCACGCTCTGCGCCGCATCCAGGTCCAGTGGCTGCAGCTCTTGCCACATCGGCACGCCACGCGCGCCGTCCAGCCGTTCCAGGCGCAGTTGCAGGGGCTGGCGCTGCACGTGCAGCACCAGGGCCGGCGTGCGTACGCGGATCTCGCTGGCGTCCTCCTCCAGCTGTGCCTGCACCGGCTGCACCGGCTGCGGCAGTACGATCGGCGCGGCCTTGTTGCCGGCGTCGGTCAGCTTGCCGTTGCGCCCGGCCTGCACGTGCACGATGTCATTGGCCAGCACTTCGATGCGCAGCTTGCTGCCGTTGTCGGTGAGCAGTTCCCAGCCGCGCGCGCCATCGCGCCCGTCCGAAGCACTCACCGAGCGCAGGTTGCCCACCGGCTCGGCCTGCGCCGGAAGCGCCGGCAACAACAGCGCCGAAAGCAGGGCCACCAGCAGCGGCGATTGACGGAAGCGGTTGTGCATCGTGTCCCCAGGCCCGTTCATCGGACGTTTCGAAATGCGGTTGTGGCCGACTCTAGGGCAGCAAATCGAAAGATGTCAACAAAATGAAAGCAAAAAGTAAGCGGGATTTCTTGCAATCGAAAGATGGTGCGAAGCACCACTTTCCGTTACCCCCGGATTCGCGCATTCACCCGGGACGAAAGGGTTTTCATGGAAACCTTTCGTTCGTGACGCCGATCGCGACGGGTACATGACCGCCGACATCTTCTTTTCATTTGCTTTCGATATTTGACATTTCGAAAGAAAACGAAGATGGTTCGCCTGCACAACAGGAACCAAGAATGGACCTCACCCTGCTTTCCGATCTGTCCAACTGGCAGCGCCTGGGCGGTGCCGATACCGCCGCCGAAATCGCCCAACAGCCCTTGCTGTGGGAGGCGCTGGCCCACGATCTGTCCGAACATGCGCCGCGCCTGCAGGCCTTCCTCGGCGAACGCCTGGACGACCCGCGGCAACGCGTGCTGTTCACCGGTGCCGGCAGTTCCGGCTTCATCGCCGAGATGGTGGCCGACACCCTCAACGCGCAGTGGCCGGCGGAAATCCGCGCCGTGCATACCACCAGCCTGCTCACCCATCCGGCGCTGTACCTGCAGCGTGACCGCCCGACCCTGCTGGTGTCGTTCGGCCGCAGCGGCTCCAGCCCGGAAAGCGTGGCCGCGGTGGAGCGCGTGCGCGCCGACGTGGACGACGCGCGCTTCCTGGACATCACCTGCAATGCCGACGGCGAACTGGCCCGCCGCGGTGCCGGCCGTGCCGATACCTGCACGCTGCTGATGCCACCGGCGTCCTGCGACCGCGCCTTCGCCATGACCAGCAGCCTGAGCTGCATGCTGCTGGCGGCATTGGCCAGCTTCGACCGTGCGCCGTGGAACGCGCGCATCCAGCGCCTGGCGCAGGTGGCCGTACTCGCGCGCCAGGGCATCGCCGACTGGGATGCAGCCGTCGCCACGCTCGCGCAACAACCGTTCTCCCGCGTGATCTACCTGGGCAGCGGCCCGCACGAAGCACTGGCCCGCGAAGCCGCGCTGAAGGTGCTCGAGCTCACCGCCGGACGCGTGCTTGCCCTGGCCAACACGCCGCTGGGTTTCCGCCACGGCCCCAAGTCCACCCTCAACGGCGAGACGCTGGTGGTCGTGTTCCGCAGCGTGCAGCCGCTGGCGCGTCGCTACGAACAGGACCTGCTGGAAGAGCTGCGCGCCGATGGCGTGGCCGGCAAGGTGCTGTCGATCGGCCCGCAGGTGGACGCCGGCGACGACTACACGCTGCCGGTACCGGTCCTGCCGGACAGCTGGCTGGCGCCGCTGTGGCTGCCGTTCGCGCAGCTGTACGCGCTGCAGCGCTCGGCCGCGCTCGGCCTGACCCCGGACAATCCCTTTCCCGATGGCACGGTCAACCGCGTCGTCAAGGGCGTGACCATCCACCATGATTGACGCCACCCGCACCTGCTACGGCATCGACATCGGCGGCACCAAGATCGAATTGGTGGCCTGCGACGCCACCCTGCAGGTGACGTGGCGCAAACGCGTTGCGACCCCGCAGGGGGACTATCCGGCCTTCCTGCAGGCGGTGAAGCACCTGGTCCACGATGCCGACCAGGCGCGCGGCAATCCGGCCGTCGCCATCGGCATCGCGCTGCCCGGCGTGCGTGACCGTCGCAGTGGCCGCCAGCTCAGCGCCAACGTGCCGGCCCTCACCGGCCAGGCCGTGGCCCAGGACCTGCGCGACCTGCTGCAGCGCCCGCTGCACTTCGGCAACGACCTGCAGTGCTTCGCCCTGTCCGAAGCACATGGCGGCGCCGCCGATGGCTACGCCAGCATGTTCGGCGCCATCCTCGGCACCGGTGCCGGCGGCGGCTACTGCGTGCAGGGGCGGCTGGTCAGCGGTTTCAACGGACTGGCGGGCGAATGGGGGCACTGGAGTGTCCCGGCCGGCCTGCTGCAACGCCATCAACTGCCACTGCTGGAGTGCGGCTGTGGCCTGCGCGGCTGCGTCGAGCGCTATGTCTCCGGCAGCGGCGTGGCGATGATCGAGCGCCACCTCGGCGGCGCCGCCGGCAACGCCAGCGACGTGATCACCCTGGCCGACGCCGGCGATGCGCGTGCTCGCCAGGCGCTGGACATCCACCGCGACCTGCTCGGCCACAGCTTCGCCGCGCTGGTGCTGGCGCTGGACCCGCACGTGATCGTGCTCGGCGGCGGCCTTTCGCAGTACGCGCCGCTGTATGAACAACTGCCGGCCGCCATCGCCGCGCACCTGTTCGACGGCGTGGAGGTGCCACCGATCGTGCCACCGCGCTTCGGCGATGCCGGCGGTGCCCGTGGTGCCGCCCTGCTCGTCAGCCAACCCGTCTTTTCCTGATCCCCCGGGAGTCCGTCCATGTCACCGCTGCAGTCCCTGCTCCTCTCCCATCGCCAAGGCCACAACGTGGGCCTGTACAGCGTCTGCTGCAGCAACGAGCAGGTGCTGCGCGCGGCCATGCACGTGGCATTGGCGCACGACACGCTGCTGCTGATCGAGGCCACCTCCAACCAGGTGGACCAGTTCGGCGGCTACACCGGCATGACCCCGCCGCAGTACCGCGACTACGTGTGGCAGCTGGCCGACGCCGAAGGCTTCCCGCGCGAGCGCCTGGTGCTCGGAGGCGACCACCTCGGCCCCAACGCCTGGCAGAAGCAGCCGGCCGCCGACGCGATGGCCAACGCCCGCGTGCTGATCGAAGCCTATGTCGCCGCCGGCTTCCACAAGATCCACCTGGACTGCAGCATGTCCTGTGCCGACGACCCCACGCCGCTGCCCGACGCCACCGTCGCCGCACGCTCGGCCGAGCTGGCCGTCATCGCCGAACGTACCGCCGTTGAAAACGGGCTGCCCTTGCCGGTCTACGTGATCGGCACCGAGGTGCCGGTCCCCGGCGGCGAAGCCTCGCTGGAAGGCGGGCTGGCCGTCACCACGCCGGCCGCCGCCGCGCAGACCCTGGCCATCCACCAGCAGGCCTTCGACACGCCGCCGCTGCGCGATGCCTGGCAGCGCGTGATCGCCATGGTGGTGCAGCCGGGCGTGGACTTCGACCACAGCAGCGTGCACGACTACGACCCGGCCGAGGCCGCCGCGCTGGCCGACTTCCTTGAGCAGCAGCCGCGCATCGTGTTCGAGGCGCACTCCACCGATTACCAGCGCGAATCCGGCCTGCATGCCTTGGTGCGCGACCACTTCGCCATCCTCAAGGTCGGCCCGGCCGCGACCTTCGCCTACCGCGAGGCCCTGTTCGCGCTGGCCGCGATCGAAGCGCAGCTGTTGCCCGCCGGGCAATGCTCGCAGCTGCCGCAGGTGCTGGAGCAGGTGATGCTGGCGCAGCCGAAGTACTGGCAGGCGCACTACCACGGCGACGAGGCCACGCTGCGCCTGCTGCGCGCGTTCGCCTTCAGCGACCGCTGCCGCTACTACTGGGGCGAGCCGGCGCTGGTGCAGGCCGTGGCCACCCTGTTCGCCAACCTGGAAGCCCATGCGCCGCCGCTGGTGCTGCTCAGCCAGTACCTGCCCGAGCAGTTCCGCGCCGTGCGCGCCGGTACGCTGTCCAACACGCCGGCCGAGCTGGTGCAGTTCCACGTCGGCCTGTGCCTGGCCGAGTACGCGCGCGCCTGCAGCGACAACCAGGCCGGCACGCGCCGGGAAAACGAAAGCACGCAAACTTCCGTTCTTGCGAAAGGGTAATCTCCCCCTTTCCTTCCCACCAGAACGAGACCCGACATGCGCAACACCCGCCCGCGACGCCAGCAGATCCTGCAGCTCCTGATCGAGCAGGGTTCGGTGCAGGTATCGGACCTGGTGGAGCAGTTCGGCGTCTCGGCGGTCACCATCCGCACCGACCTGGGGCAGATCGAGTCGCAGGGACTGGCCACGCGCACCCACGGCGGCGCCACGCTGGTGCGGGTGCCGCCGCAGGAGCAGGACATCCACGAGAAGGACGTGCTGAACCTGTCGCTGAAGGAGTCCATCGGTGCGCGCGCCGCGCAGCTGGTGCAGCCCGGTGACAACATCATCATCGACTCCGGCTCCACCACCATGACCCTGGCCCGCCACCTGCACGACCAGCGCGAGGTCACGGTGATGACCAATGGGCTGAACATCGCCTGGGAGCTGGCCAACGCACCCGGCATCAACGTCCTGCTGACCGGCGGCGTGCTGCGCAAGCAATCGCTGTCGCTGCAGGGCAGCCAGGCCGAATCCAGCCTCACCACCTACAGCTTCGACACCCTGTTCCTCGGCGTGGATGGCCTGGACCTGCAGTTCGGCCTGACCACCCATGACGAGGGCGAAGCCCGCCTCAACCACCGCATGGTCGAACGCGCGCGGCGCATCGTGGTGCTCACCGACGCCTCCAAGTTCGGGCGCGTCAGCCTGCACCGCATCGTCCGCCTCGACCAGGTCCACGCCATCATCACCGACCCCGGCATCGACGACGCCACCCGCGACGGCCTGCTGCAGCAGGGGATCGAAGTGATCATCGCCGAGCCCTCTTCATGACCGATACCCGCTCCCTGCACGGCCGCGTGCTCACCCCGCTGGGCTGGCGCCGCGGCAGCGTGCACTTCGACCAGCGGATCCGCACGCTGCAGGTGGAGGACCACGCCGGTGATACCGGCGACCTGCCGATCCTCCTGCCCGGTTTCATCGACCTGCACGTGCACGGCGGCGCCGGCGTGGACCTGATGCAGGGCGGCGACGTCGCCCGCACCATCGCCCGCACCCATGCACGCCACGGCACCACCACCCTGCTCGGCACCACCATGACCGCCGCGTTCGAGGAAATCGAGGATGCGTTGCGCGGGCTGGCCCAGGTCATCGCCACCCCCGATGCCGACGCCGCGCAGATCATCGGCGTGCACCTGGAAGGGCCGTTCATCAGCCCGCAACGGCTCGGCGCACAACCGCCGCGCACCCTCGAGGCCACGCTGGAATCGGTGCAGCACCTGCACGCGCTGGCGCCCATCAAGGTGCTGACCCTCGCGCCGGAGATCGGCCAGCACACCGCGCTCATTCCCGCACTGGCGGCAATGGGCATCCGCGTGCAGGTCGGCCACAGCGCCGGCACCTACGAGGACGCGGTGGCCGCGTTGCAGGCCGGCGCGGTCGGCTTCACCCACCTGTTCAACGGCATGACCGGCGTGGACCACCGCAACCCCGGCATCGCCGCGGCCGCCCTGGCCCACGCCGAGTACGCCGAACTCATCCCTGACCTGGAGCACGTGCATCGCGGCGTGATCCGCATGGCCACGCGCGCCATCCCGCGCCTGTACGCGGTCACCGATGCCACCGCCGCCACCGGCATGCCCGACGGCGAGTACGCGCTGGGCGAGCAGCGCGTGCACAAGTGCATGGGCTGCGTGCGCCTGGCCAGCGGTTCGCTGGCAGGCAGCGCGCTGACCATGGACCAGGCGCTGCGCAACTTGGTCGACGTCGGCCTGGAGCTGGCCGATGCCTCGCAGCGCGTGTCCACCTTCCCCGCCGACTACCTCGGCCTGGACGACCGCGGTCGCATCGCCCCGGGCCTGCGCGCGGACATGGTCGTACTGGGCCCGGACCTGCAGCTGCAGCAGGTCTGGGTCAACGGCCAACCGATCGACCCACGCCCGGCCCTGCACTGACCCCTGTTCCGGTGCGTGCAACGCGCACCGGCATCCAACGCGCAGCCGCGCACCTGCCACCGCTCCCGGAGCGCTCCCGATGACCGATACCGCCTTCGCCGTACCCGCCACCGAGGCCGCCCCGCGCTGGCCGGTGCGCTACCTGCTCTTCATCGCCGGGCTGGGTGGGCTGTTGTACGGCATCGACATCGGCATCATCGCCGGCGCCCTGCCCTACCTGGAGGCCACCGCCAGCCACGCCTGGCAGTTGAGCAGCCAGCAATTGGGCTTCGTGGTCGCCGCGGTACTGCTGGGCAGCGTGCTGTCCTCGCTGTTCGCCGGGCTGGTGGCCGACCTGATCGGCCGCCGCGGCGCGATGCTGCTGGCCGGCGTGCTGTTCACCGCCAGCATCCCGATCATGGCGCTGGCCTCGGGCTACACACCGCTGCTGCTCGGCCGCCTGTTGCAGGGCATCAGCGGCGGCCTGATCGGCGTGGTGATCCCGCTGTACCTGGCCGAAGTGCTGGCACCGGAACGGCGCGGCCGTGGCGCGGCGATGTTCCAGCTGCTGCTGACCATCGGCCTGGTGCTGGCCGCCTTGATCGGCCTGTACCAGGCGCACGCGGTGGACGATGCCACGCGTGCGGTCAGCCACCTGCCGCTGGCGCAGCAGGCGCAGGAACTGTTCGCGGTGAAGGACCACGCCTGGCGCACCATCTTCTGGAGCTGTCTGCTGCCGGGCGTGGTGTTCTGCGCCGGCGTGCTGTGGCTGTCCGAATCGCCGCGCTGGCTGGTACGGCGCGGCCGCCTCGACGCCGCCCGCCGCAGCCTGCAGCGCACGCTGCCGGCCAGCCAGGTCGAGCGCACCCTGGCCGACATCCAGGCACCGGTGGCCGCGCGTGCCGACGGCCAGCGCGACCGCCTGCTCAGCAAGCGCTACATGGTGCCGTTCCTGCTCGCCTGCGTGGTGCTGGCCTGCACCCAGGCCACCGGCATCAACTCGGTGCTGGCCTACGCCGTCAACATCCTCAACCAGGCCGGCCTGCCCGGCGCGGCGGCCAACGGTGCCGACGTGGCGATCAAGCTGCTCAACGCGGTGATGACCGTGGTCGCGCTGCTGCTGGTCGACCGCAAGGGCCGCAAGTTCCTGCTGATGCTTGGCAGCGGCGGCATCTGCGTGGCCCTGCTGGGCGCGGCGATGCTGTTCTTCAAGGCCGAGCAGGGGCGGCTGGACGTGCAACCGCGCATCCAGCAGATGGTTCTCGCCGACGGCCTGCAGCTGGAACTGGATCCCTCGCAATGGCGGCAACTGGCCGGCACCCACATGCGCGGTGACCAACCGATGCAGTTGACGGTGTCCTATGCCTACGGCGGCTTCAGCGACGTGCGCTCGCTGCGCAGTGACAACCCCAGCGACCACCTGCTGGGCATCCAGCGCGACGCCACCGTGCGCGCGGACAGCGTGATCGGCAGCTTCTTCCGCCGCCTGCACCTCAATCCCTTCCCGGACCCGGCCGCCGCGGCCGACGCCCCGCTGCACATCGACCAGGCCTGGATCGGCCCGGTGCCGTCGGCGCAGCATGGCTGGATGGTCGCCACCTGCATCCTGGTGTTCGTCGCCTTCTTCGCGGTCGGTCCCGGCGTCTGCGTCTGGCTGGCGCTGTCCGAGCTGATGCCCAACCGCATCCGTTCCAACGGGATGAGCATCGCCCTGCTCATCAACCAGTTCGTCTCCACCAGCATCGCCGCGATCTTCCTGCCCACCGTCGGCCAGCACGGCTACGCCAGCATGTTCCTGTTCTGGGCCGGCTGCACGTTCGTGTTCTTCCTGGTCGCCACGTTCTGGCTGCCGGAAACCAAGGGCAAGACGCTGGAGCAGATCGAGGCGCATTTCCGCTGATAAAGCGAAGCGGCCCTCATCCGCCCCTGCGGGGCACCTTCTCCCGCGCGCGGGAGAAGGGGTGGGGTTGCCGCGATCCGGCCGTTGACCGGTGACCCCGAAACCTCGCGCAGACCTCCCTTCTCCCGTTTACGGGAGAAGGTGCCCCAAAGGGGCGGATGAGGGCAACGCAACACACCCACACCGCACAAACGCAAACGGCCACCCGAAGGTGGCCGTTTGCTGCATGCAGGCGGACCTGCGTGCGGGTATTACTCGGCGGCGGCAGCCTTGGCAGCCAGGCGGGCAGCCTTGGCCTGCTGGGCAGCAGCCAGATCTTCCTTGATGCGAGCAGCCTTGCCTTCCAGGCCACGCAGGTAGTACAGCTTACCGGCGCGAACCTTGCCGCGGCGCTTCACTTCAACCGAGTCGATCAGGGCGCTGTGGGTCTGGAACACGCGCTCGACGCCGTAGCCGTGCGAGATCTTGCGCACGGTGAACGAGGAGTTCAGGCCGGCGTTCTTGGTGCCGATCACGACGCCTTCGTAAGCCTGCACGCGCTCACGGTTGCCTTCCTTCACCTTCACGTTCACCACGACGATGTCGCCCTGGCTGAACTTCGGCAGTTCGCGGGTGATCTGGGCGGATTCAAACTCCGCGACGATGGACTTGTTCAGCTTGCTCATTGGATTACACCGATTATTCGGGGTGGGCGTGTCGGTATCCGACAACGTGGGCTTATGCAGTCGCCGAATTGCGCTGCACGTTTGTTGTTCTGGCGCCCCATGCCAGCCTGAATGGCTGGTGGGAACTCGCAATTCTAACCTACTGATTACCCTCGGCGCCAGTGGTTGGCGGCAGGCCAGCGGCCTGCGCCTCCCGGGCCTCGGCCAGCAGCTTGCGGTCGGTCTTGTTCAGCCCCGCCTCGTCGAGCAGGTCCGGCCGGCGCAGCGCGGTGCGCAGCAGCGACTGCTGCCGGCGCCAGCGCGCGATGGCGGCGTGGTTGCCCGAGCGCAGCACGTCCGGCACGTCACCCAGCGCGTGGCTGGACGGGTGGCTGTAATGCGGGCAGTCGAGCAGGCCGTCGCCCTCGAAGCTGTCCTGCACCGCCGACTCGGCGTCATTCAGGGCACCGTCCTGCAGGCGGGTGACCGCATCGATGATCACCGCCGCACCCAGCTCGCCGCCGGACAGCACGTAATCGCCGATGGAGATCTCCTCGTCCACCTCCGACGCCAAGAAACGCTCGTCCACGCCCTCGTAGCGCCCGCACAGCAGGATCATGCGCGGCAGCGCCGCCAGCTCCCGGACCTTGGCCTGGGTCAGCGGGCGGCCCTGCGGGCTCAGGTAGATCAGCGGTGCCGGTTGCGGGCCGGCCGCGCGGGCGGCCGCCAGCGCGGCACGCAGCGGCTCGATCAGCATCACCATGCCCGGGCCGCCCCCGAACGGTCGGTCATCGACCCGCCGGTAGTTGCCCTCGGCGTAGTCACGCGGGTTCCAGCCATGCAGCTCCAGCAACCCGCGCTCCTGCGCACGGCCGACCACGCCCAGCGCGGCGGATTGCGCCAGGAATTCGGGGAACAGGCTGATGACGTCGACGCGCACGCGGGCTAGAACTCCGGATCCCAGTCGACCACGACCATGTTGGCCTCGAAGTCCACCGACTTGATGAAGTCGTCCATCACGAACGGCACCATGCGCTCGCGGTCGCCGCGCACCACCAGCACGTCATTGGAGCCGGTGTTGAACAGGTGCGAGACCTGGCCCAGCTTCACGCCCTCCACGGTCTGCACGTCCAGGCCTTCCAGGTCGACCCAGTAGTATTCGTCCGGCTTGGGCGGTGGCAGCGCGCTGCGCAGGATGTAGATCTCGGTGCCGCGCATGGCCTCGACCACGTTGCGGTCGTCCACGCCCGGGAAGGTGGCGATCAGGGCCTTGCCCGACTCGCGGCCACGCACGCCGGTCAGCTCCGATTCCTGCCCCGAGGGGGAGCGCAGGATCCACGGCTGGTACTTGAAGATGGCGGAACGGGGCTCGGTCCAGGACTCGAGCTTCAGCTCGCCGCGCACACCAAAAGCGCCGGCAACCCTGCCCAGCAGGATCCGGCGCTCGGAATCTTTATTCATATGAAGCAGTCGGGCCGCGCTTTCGCGCGGCCCGCCAGGATCAGGCCGCGACGGCCTGGGCCTTGGTCGCTTCCTTGTACAGGTTGCGAACCTTGTCGGTCAGCTGGGCGCCGTTGGCAACCCACTTGTCGACGGCGGCGATGTCCAGGACAACGCGCTGCTCGGCGCCCTGGGCGACCGGGTTGTAGTAGCCGACGCGCTCGATGTTGCGGCCGTCACGGGCGCTACGGACGTCGGTCACGATGATGTGGTAGAACGGACGCTTCTTGGCGCCGCCGCGGGTCAGTCGAATCTTGACCATGGTGGTGTTTTCCTATGTTGCCCAGTCGCCAGGATGGCGCGGTAAGCCGGCGATTATAGCGACGGGTCCGGGGCATTCCAAGTCTTGGGCCTCCGCCGAAGCTGAACAGATGTTCAAGCCTTCACGCCCCAACCGCCCTAAAGCACCGCCCACGGCGCCTCGCCCAGCGCCCGCTGCAGCAGCTCCAGCAGCAGGTCCGACTGCTCGAACACCTGCTCCCCGATCCGCGCCAGCGGCCACAGGCCGGTGGAATTGCAGGCCACCGCGCCGCTCATCCCCGCCAGCATCGGCAGGTGCACCTCGCGCCGCACCTGCCCCTGGCCCAACGCCGCCAGCCCATCCATCAGCAGCAGCTCGCTGACCCCGCGCAGCGCCGTTGCCTGCGGCCAGATCACCCGGCCACCATCCCAGAACGCCACGTTCCAGGTGCTGCCCTCGCTGATGCAGCCCGCCGCATCGACGAACAAGGCGTCGTCATACCCGGCCGCCATCGCCTGCCGCCGGTAATGGAACAACGGGAAGGTCCCCACATGCTTCACATGCGCCAGCTCGCGCTGGTAGGACACCGGCAGCACCGCGCGTCCAGCCACCGGCATCGTCGCCGGCACGCCGATCCCGATCAGGACATCGATGGGCACGGCCTGCTGCGGCTGCCGGAAGTCGAAGGCACGCGAGAACACGGTGATCCGCACCGATGCATCGCCCACCTCGCAGGCCTCCAGGGCGCGCTTGAGCCAGCGCTGCAGGCTGGCCGCGTCCAGGTCGGCATCGAACAGTTCACGCGTGCCCTGCCGCAACCGCTGCACGTGCAGCGCCCAGCCCTGCACCGCCCCACCGCGCACCTGCAACGAGGTGAAGTGGCCATAGTTGACCAGCGCCGGGGCGAGCACGTCCACGTCCACCGGCCGGCCATTGCAGAACAATCGCATCACAGCAGCACCTGCGCCTGTGCCCACATCGACTGCAGGATACGTGCCGCCGGTTCGCGTCGCGCCATCCACGCCGACTGCCCGGCCCAGGCCTGCATCGCGTCGATCCGGCCATCGGCACCGGCCTGCCGGCGCATGGCGGCGGTCAGCCCCCGCTGCACCGGGTAAGGACGCGGCGCAGGTGCATCGGGAGCGGCCGCGGCGCGCACATACGCGGTATCCAATGCGCGCCCCAGCCGGCCGCTGAACGCACGGGTAGTGCGCGTGCCTTCCGGCTCGGCGTCCTGCAGGGCCTGCTTCCAGGCATCGGGGACATCGGATTCATCCGCTGCAAGGAAGGCCGTGCCGACCATCACCGCACTGGCACCGAGCACCAACGCGGCGGCTACGCCACGTCCATCGGCGATGCCTCCGGCGGCGATCACCGGCACCTCCAGCCGGTCGGCCAGACGCGGCAGCAGCGCGAACAACCCGACCAGCTGTTGCTCGGCCTGGTCAGCCTCGAATGCGCCGCGATGGCCACCGGCCTCGGCACCCTGCGCGATCACCGCGTCGGCTCCGGCGGCCTGCGCCTGCAGGGCTTCGGCAAGCGTGGTGGCACCGGCCAGCCAGGCAATGCCGGCGTCCTTCAGGCGCTGCACCTGTGCCGGCGAGAACACCCCCATGATGCTGGATGCCACCGCCGGTCGCGCCTGGACCAGAGCCTCGAACTGCGCATCGAAATCCGCCGGGCCGGCATCACCGGCACTGGCCGGCACCTCCGGCCCCCACTGCGCGAGGAACGCCCGGGTCGCGGTTTCACCAGCCACGTCGCGGGCAGGCGCTGGATCGGGAATCCAGACATTGACCTGCGCCGGCCCCGCGGACTGCGCGCGGAAGGCCGCCATCCATTCCCCGACCTGCCCCGGCGTGGACAGCACCGCGCCCATCGCCCCCATGCTGCCGGCGTTGGCCAGCGCCACCGACAACGGTACCGGGCAGGCGCCGGCCATCGGCGCCAGCAGGATGGGGACGTCAACGCCGAAGCGTTGGCAGAAGCCGGCAACACGCGCGGCGATTGCAGGGTTGTGCATGGCGATCACGACGCCAGCGGGCCACCCGGATCAGCGCACCGAAAGGGCGTAGCTCCGCACCCGCTGGCTGTCCATCTCTTCGCTGAAGGTGAAGTCCACATATTGAGCGTCATCGGCAGCCATTGCCACCTCGACCAAGGCCCGGCCGATCTCGCTGCCCTCGGCATCCAGCGCCCTGGCCACCAACGTGCCAGTGAACGAATGGGACGCGATCACGTAGATGGACGCGTCCCTGGCCCCTACCCCGCGGCTCTTGCCCAGGGTGACCGTCAGCCCGCGCGCGGCCATCGCCGGCGCGACCTCGAGCGTGAGCGACATGCGCCTGTCCACACCCTCGCCAGGGCCAGCCACGAAATCCATGGCACTTCCGCCGACGGCACTTCCCGTGCGCGGGGATGGCGAGCGGTCATCGCCGCACGCCGCCAGGCCCAAGGCCATTGCAAGCAGCCAGATTCCCTTCTTCATGCATGTACTCCTGATCGTTCGGATGACGGCGAAACATCGTGGCTTCCCACGCGCCGCAAGCCTTGTATCGGGAGCATTCCGGCGCCTCCAGCGCCGGCTTCACATTTCAGCGGAAAGGCAAGCCGCCCTTGCCACCGCCCATCGCGCCGAGCATGCCCTTCATGTTGCGCAGCATGCCCTTCATGCCGCCGCCGGCAAGCTTGCCCATCATCTTTTCCATCTGCATGTACTGCTTCATCAGCTTGTTGACGTCGGCCGGCTGGGTACCGGAGCCACGCGCGATGCGGGCACGACGCGAACCATTGAGCAGGCCCGGGTTGCGGCGCTCCTTCTTGGTCATCGAGTTGATGATGGCGATCATGCGCGGCACTTCCTTGCTCTGCGTGACCTGCTGCTTGAGGTGGTCCGGGATCTGGCCCAGGCCCGGCAGCTTGTCCATCAGGCCGCCGATGCCGCCCATGTTCTGCATCTGCTCGAGCTGGTCGCGCATGTCGTTCAGGTCGAACTTCTTGCCCTTGGCGACCTTCTCGGCCAGCTTCTGCGCCTTGTCCTTGTCGACCTGCTGCTCGACCTGCTCCACCAGCGACAGCACGTCGCCCATGTCCAGGATGCGGCTGGCCACGCGCTCGGGGTGGAACACGTCCAGGCCATCGACCTTTTCACCGGTACCGGTGAACTTGATCGGCTTGCCGGTGATGTAGCGCACGCTCAGCGCGGCACCGCCACGGGCGTCGCCGTCGGTCTTGGTCAGCACCACGCCGGTCAGCGGCAGCGCCTCGCCGAAGGCCTTGGCGGTGTTGGCCGCGTCCTGGCCGGTCATCGAGTCGACCACGAACAGGGTCTCGACCGGGTTGATCGCCGCGTGCAGGGCCTTGATCTCGGCCATCATTGCTTCATCGATGGCCAGGCGGCCGGCGGTATCGACCAGCAGCACGTCGACGAACGACTTGCGCGCATCGTCGATGGCGGCGCGCACGATGTCCACCGGCTTCTGGTCCGGGGCCGACGGGAAGAACAACACATCCACCTGCTGGGCCAGCGTCTTGAGCTGCTCGATCGCGGCCGGGCGGTAGACGTCGGCCGAGACCACCATCACCTTCTTCTTGCGCTTTTCCTTCAGGTGCTTGGCCAGCTTGCCGACCGTGGTGGTCTTGCCGGCGCCCTGCAGGCCCGCCATCAGGATGATGGCCGGCGCGGGGACATTGAGGTTCAGGTCGGTGGCCTGGGAGCCCATCACCGCGGTCAGCTCGTCGCGGACGACCTTGATCAGCGCCTGGCCGGGGGTCAGCGACTTGAGCACTTCCTGGCCGACCGCGCGCACCTTGATCTTCTCGACCAGGGCCTGCACCACCGGCAGGGCCACGTCGGCCTCCAGCAGCGCGATGCGGACTTCACGGGTGGCCTCGCGGATGTTCTCCTCGGTCAGGCGGCCGCGCCCACGCAGGCGCTCGATGGTGCCGGAAAGGCGCTGGGTCAGTGACTCGAACATGCGGTGCAACCTGCGGGAATCGTGGATACAGAGCCGCCAAGTATAGCGACCCGCCCGCGAGCCCGCCGGTTCACGTCGCCAGCGGCGGGTCCGTGTGCGAAACTGTGCCGATGACAATCGTTCTCATCGCCGCCGTCCTCTACCTGTTGGCAACGGCCCTGCTCGTGCGCGGACTGGCGATGGATCGCAACGCCCTGCCGCGCACCTGGCTGCTGCCGGCGGTCAGCGCCGTCGTCCTGCATGCAGGCTACCACCTGATGGTGGCGATGCAGACCAGCGGCGGTCCGGACATGCACTTCTTCGCGGCGCTGTCCCTGGTCGGGCTGGGCATGGCGGTGCTGACCACCCTGGTCGGCGCGCGCGGGCGCATGGCCGCATTGGGCGTGGTGGTGTTCCCGCTGGCCGCCATCGGCCTGCTCGCCTACCACAGCTACGGCCACGAACCGAGCAAGGTACTGGGCTGGCGCCTGGCCACCCACGCCTGGCTGGCACTGCTGGCCTACGCCACGCTGAGCGTGGCCGCGCTGCTGGCGATCATGCTGTGGCTGCAGGAGCGTGCCCTGCGCCGTCGCGATTTCCGTCCCTGGCTGCGCGCCCTGCCGCCGCTGGCGGACCTGGAAACCCTGCTGTTCCGCACGATCGCGGTGGGCTTCAGCCTGCTGACCCTGACCCTGGTCACCGGCGTGCTGTTCGTCGATGACCTGCTGGCGCAGAAGCTGGTGCACAAGACCGTGCTCAGCGTGCTGTCGTGGATCGTGTTCGGCACCCTGCTGATCGGCCGCCGCCGTTACGGCTGGCGCGGCAGCAAGGCCGTTCACTGGACCCTGAGCGCGATGGCGCTGCTGCTGCTGGCGTTCTTCGGCAGCCGCTTCGTGATCGAGCTGGTGCTGGGAAAAAACTAAACACGCCCGGTACTGCCGCGCCAGGCGCGGCAGCGGGATTCGGGCATCAGCAGGAATCGTCGGCAAGGCCCATGGCCCCGCTCTACAGAGCGCTACGGATCATTCCGATGCCGCCTCCAGCGCCTCGGACAGCCGCTCCACCGCAATCACTTCCATGCCCTTCACCGAGCCGGTCTTGGGGGCATTGGCCTTGGGCACGATGGCGCGCTTGAAGCCGTGCGTGGCCGCCTCGCGCAGGCGGTCCTCGCCGTTCGGCACCGGACGGATCTCACCGGACAGGCCGACCTCGCCGAAGGCGATGGTCTTCTCCGCCAGCGGCCGGTCCTGCAGCGAGGACAACACCGCCAGCAACACCGGCAGGTCGACCGCGGTTTCCTGCACGCGGATGCCACCGACCACGTTGACGAATACGTCCTGGTCGCCGACCAGCACCCCGCCGTGCCGGTGCAGCACGGCCAGCAGCATCGCCAGGCGGTTCTGCTCCAGCCCCACCGCGACGCGGCGCGGGTTGGACAGCGGCGAGGAATCCACCAGCGCCTGTACTTCCACCAGCAGGGGCCGCGTACCCTCCCGGGTAACCATCACGCAGCTGCCCGGCTGGCGGGTGCTGCCACCGGACAGGAAGATCGCCGACGGGTTGGGCACTTCCTTCAGGCCCTTCTCGCCCATCGCGAACACGCCCAGTTCGTTTACCGCGCCAAAGCGGTTCTTGAACGCGCGCAACACGCGGAAGCGGCTGCCACTCTCGCCCTCGAAGTACAGCACCGCATCGACCATGTGCTCCAGCACGCGCGGGCCGGCGATGCCGCCTTCCTTGGTGACGTGCCCGACCAGGAACACCGCCGTGCCGGTTTCCTTGGCAAAGCGCACCAGCCGCGCCGCGCTTTCGCGCACCTGGCTGACCGAGCCGGGGGCGGCGGTCAGGGTTTCGGTCCACAGCGTCTGCACCGAATCGGCCACGATCAGCTTGGGCCGCGCCGAGGCCGCGTGCTGCAGGATGTTCTCCACGCCGGTCTCGGACAGCCCGTTGAGGCCCTCCAGCGGCAGCTCCAGCCGCACCGCACGGCCCGCCACCTGGGCCAGCGATTCCTCGCCGGTCACGTACAGCACCGGTAGCGTGCTGGCCATCCTGGCCACCGCCTGCAGCAACAGCGTGGACTTGCCGATGCCGGGATCGCCGCCGACCAGGATCACCGCACCTTCCACCAGCCCGCCGCCGAGCACCCGGTCGAACTCGCCGATGCCGGTGGACACGCGCTGGTGCTCGGTCTGCTGCACGTCCTTCAGCGCGGTGATCTTCGGCGCCTCGACCTTGCCGGCCCAGCCACTGCGGCGCGCGGCCGGCGACTTGGCGGCGGCCGCGCTCTCCAGCACGATCTCGCTCAGGACGTTCCATGCCCCGCATTCGGTGCACTGGCCCTGCCATTTGCTGTACTCGGCACCGCATTCGGTGCAGACGTAGGCGCTGTTACGGGGCTTGGCCATGGAGGTTCCTGCGACGGGGGACCGCAGGATAGCCGAGGGGGGTCGCAGTGGCTGCGACCAGCACAGCCCCGGACTCAGTTCAGCAGCGCGCGCGCGGCGATCATCGCCCGGTACTGGCGCGGCGCCATGCCCACTTCGGCCTTGAACTTGCGGGTGAACGCGCTCTGGTCGCTGAAACCACACGCCTGCCCGATGCTGGCCACGCTGTCCTCGCCATGCAGCAGGTGCAATGCGATCTGGATGCGCAGCCGGGTCAGCACCTGCTGCGGGGTCATCTGGAACACCTTGCGGAACGAGCGCTCCAGCTTGGACAGCGAGAACCCGGTGATGTCCAGCAGGGTCTGCATGCGCACGTTCTCGGCGTAGTGCGTGTTGAGGTAATCCAGCGCCAGCCGCAATGGCTCGTACTGCGACTCCAGCCCGCCACGCTGGCCCAGGTCGCGCGAGATGCCGATCAGGCCGACCACCCTGCCGTCCTCGATGATCGGCCGCTTGCAGGTCAGGCACCAGCCGGGCTGCTGGTTGGCGAACAACTGCAGCTCCATCACGTTCTCGATCACCTCCCCCCCCAGCACGCGCTGGTCCTGGGCCACGTAGGCCTCGCTCATGCCCACCGGGTACAGCTCATCGGCGCGCCGCCCGATCACATCGCTGCGCGACTTCACGCCGAGCCGCTGCATCATCGTCATGTTGACGTGCGTGTAGCGCCCGTCGGTGTCCTTGGCGAAGAACAGCACGCTGGGAATGGCGTCGAACAGGGCTTCGATTTCGGCAGGGTCAATACGCATCGGGACGACATATGGCGTCGGGGGAAAGCCGACCGGGCATCCGATGATGCCTGATCCGGCATGGAATCCGCAGGGCCAAAAGGCATTCCCGGCGGCGGGGCCGACAGACCGGCCGCCTCAGGCCACCCGTGCGGTCCCTACAGGCAGGATCCAGCTCCAGGCGCACCGCGCCTTGATGGCATGAAATGCCCCGGATGCCGGAACCGGCACAATCCAGGCACCCGAGCTGGGCTGGCCCTGCGGGAAGCACCCTGGCATCACCGGCCGCGGCACTGCCCAGTCCCCAGGCCTAGGCCCGCGGACGGCGACGCCCCATCCCATGACCATCCACCGCAAGGCTGCAAACACAAGGCCCCGCTTTCGCGGGGCCTTGGTTCACGCATCAAACGCGGTGACGGGCGATCAGCCCCACGGATCCTGCAGGACCATGGTGTGGTCGCGGTCCGGACCGGTCGACACGATCGAGATCGGGCAGCCTGCCAGTTCCTCCAGCGCGCGCAGGTAAGCGCGGGCGGCCGGCGGCAGCTTGTCCCACTCGGTGACACCGTGGGTATTCTCGCTCCAGCCCGGGAATTCCAGGTACACCGGGGTGCACTCTTCCCAGCCCTGCGCATCCAGCGGGGCGTACTCGGTACGCTTGCCACGGTATTCGTAGGCGATGCAGATCTTGAGCTTTTCCATGCCGTCGAGCACGTCCAGCTTGGTGATGCACAGGCCCGAGATGCCGTTGATGGCCACGGCGCGCTTGAGCGCGACGATGTCCATCCAGCCGCAGCGACGCGGACGGCCGGTCGAGGCACCGTACTCGGCGCCACGGTCGCGGATGCCCTGGCCGATCTCGTCGTCCAGTTCGGTCGGGAACGGACCGCCACCCACGCGCGTGGCGTAGGCCTTGGCGATGCCCAGCACGTAGTCGATCGCATCGGCGCCCACACCGGCACCGGCCAGCGCACCGCCGACGGTGGTGTTGGAGCTGGTGACGTACGGGTAGGTGCCGTGGTCGATGTCCAGCAGCGCGCCCTGGGCGCCTTCGAACAGCACACGCTTGCCCTGCTTGCGCAGGTCATGGCAGATGCCGGCCACGTCGGACTTCATCGGCTCGACGTACTCGCCGAAGGCCAGCGCCTCCTGGTAGACGGTGTCGAAATCCACCGGCTCCACGCCCAGGTACTGGGTCAGCACGAAGTTGTGGTAGTCCAGCGCCGAACGCAGCTTCTCGGCCAGCTGTTCCGGGTAGTGCAGGTCGGCAACGCGGATGCCGCGGCGCGCCACCTTGTCTTCATAGGCCGGGCCGATGCCACGGCCGGTGGTGCCGATCGCCTTGCCGCCGGCGGCCTTTTCGCGGGCCTGATCCAGGGCGATGTGGTACGGCATGATCAGCGGCGCGGCCGGGGAGATCTTCAGGCGCGAACGCACTTCCACGCCGGCCGTTTCCAGCTCTTCGATTTCCTTGCGCAGGGCGGCCGGGGAAATCACCACGCCATTGCCGATCAGGCACAGCGCGTCATCGCGCAGGATGCCGGACGGAATCAGGTGCAGGACGGTCTTCTTGCCGTTGATGACCAGGGTGTGGCCGGCATTGTGGCCGCCCTGGAAACGGACCACTGCACCGATCTCCTCGGTCAGCAGATCGACGATCTTGCCCTTGCCTTCATCGCCCCACTGGGCGCCGAGAACAACAACTGATTGACCCATGACGGGTAACTCCTGAATTTGCTGCGGCCATCGGGGCCGCGGACGGGGCCGTGCGGAGCCAATGGTCAGCCACAGTGGTGCCCCATCGGGGAGCGCCGGCAAACGTCAAGGCCATACACGGAAAAAGCCGAACGGGACGCTCTGTGAGGAGCAGGCCCGACCGGCTTTTCTGGATTATCCGGGTTTTGCCTGACGGCTACCACCCCTGGCGGTGCATCCCTTCGGCGGCAGTGGCCGGTCGTTCAGACCCGGCCCCGTGAACGCAGCCACCCTCCGCTACGTTCCTGCCGGGCATGGCCCGGCGCTACAGGTATCTGGCAGCACCGGGCCGAGCCTGGTGCTGCCGCAAGGGTCAGCGGTCGTTCTTCAGGTACTGCAGGAACGGGTCGTTCTTGTCGAGCACGATCACGCCGTTGCCGTCGGTCATCGAGCCGCGGTAGGCCTCCAGGCTGCGGTAGAACGAGTAGAACGCCGGGTCGGCCGAGCCGGCCTTGCCGTAGATGGCGGCGGCCTGGGCATCGCCCTCGCCACGCAGTTGCTGCGCATCGCGCTCGGCCTCGGCCACGATCACGGTGCTCTCGCGGTCGGCCTGGGCGCGGATGGTCAGCGACTGCTCCTCGCCCTCGGCGCGCAGCTTGGCGGCCTCCTGCTTGCGCTGGGCGCGCATGCGCTCGTACACGTCGGTGATCACCTGGCTGTCGGTCGGCAGGTCGATCTGCTTGATGCGCAGGTCGATGATCTGCATGCCGAGCGGCTTGACCGCCTCGTTGATCGCCTTCAGCTGGCCGGCGATCAGCTCGCCGCGGTCACCGGACACCAGCGCCTGCAGGGTGCGCGAGTTGATCTGGTTGCGCAGCGAGTCGGTGATGATCGGCGCCAGGCGGGCATTGGCCACCTTGCCGTCACCGCCGGTGGAGCGGTAGTACGAACGCACGTCTGAGATGTAGCCGATGGCGAAGAAGTCGACGCTGACGTCCTTCTGCTCGGCGGTGAAGTAACGCGCCGGGGCGGTGTCCAGCACCTGGAAGCGGCGGTCGAACACGCGCACGGTTTCCACCAGCGGCACCTTGAAGTGCAGGCCCGGCTTGATGTCCGAACGCACCACCTTGCCCAGGTTCAGCACCATCGCGGTCTGGTCCTCGCGGACCACGTACACCGAGCCCAGCAGGCCCAGCAGCACCACGACCAGCAGGCCGATCACAAATGAATTCTTCATCGGCTGGCCTCCTCACGACTTGCCGAGCGCGAGACCGAGCGGTCCGCGTTGCGAATGCTGTCGGTGGCCGACGGCAGGGCCGGCACGACCATGTCCGGGGTCAGCTGCGGGGCGTTGCCGGTGCCCTTGGCCGCATCGGCGGGCATCGGCACGTAGATCAGCTGGCGGCCATCGCCACCGATGACCTTGCGGTTCTCGGCCAGCACCTGCTGCACGGTTTCCAGCCACAGGCGCTTGCGGGTGACTTCCGGCGCGTTCTTGTACTCGGCCTGCAGCAGGGTGAAGCGGCGCGCGTCACCTTCGGCCTTGGCCACGGCGGCCTGCTTGTAGCCTTCGGCGGTGGTGCGGGCACGCGAGGCCTGGCCACGCGCCTCCGGCACGACCTTGGCCGCATAGGCCTGGGCTTCGTTGATCAGGCGTTCCTTGACCTGCTGGGCACCGTTGACCTCGTCGAAGGCCGGCTTCACTTCTTCCGGCGGACGGGCATCGGGCAGGGTCAGGCCGGTCACGCTCAGGCCGGTGTTGTAGGCCTTGAGCGAGGCCTGCAGGCGCTGCTCGGCCACCGAGGCCAGCGGACCGCGGTTGTTGAGCACGGTGTTCAGGTCGGCACGGCCCACCTGCTCGCGCACCGCGCTCTGCGCGGACTGCTCCAGCATCTGGTCGGCATCGACCGTACCGAACAGGTACTGGCGCGGGTCGTCCACGCGGTACTGCACGTTGACCGCCACGTTGACGATGTTCTCGTCGCGGGTCAGCACCGGCACGTTGCTGCTGAAGGTCTTGATCTGGGTCGCGTTGACCTTGACCACCGACTCGATCGGCCACGGCAGCTTGAAATTCGGGCCCGGCTGCAGGATGCGGGAGAACTGGCCGAAGCGCAGCACCACGCCACGCTGCTGTTCGCCGATCAGCTGGAAGCTGGAGAACAGCACCAGCAAGGCCACCACGATCAGTACCCAGCGCCAGATGCCGCCATCAAACAGGTCGCGCAACGGGCCGGGGATGTTGCCGCCCCATCCGTTGCCATTTCCGCCACGTGGCTTGCGCGGGCCGCGGTCGTCCGCGCCCCCACCATTGCCGCCGGGTGTATTCCAGGCCATGCATGCTCCATCTGTAAGGGCCGGGGTGCGGGAGTTCCCGCCGGACCCGGCCATCAATCGAATCCCGATTCTACTAGATGAGGCTGACCTGCCGTTTCGCAACCGCTATCTTGGACATCCCCCGTTCCAGTGCAGGCCGCCATGTCCGTTTCCACCCCGTTTTCCGCCTTCCGCATCCACAACGACGAGACGGGCTACCGCAGCGGCCTGGAGCCGCTGGCGCTGGGCCAGCTCAGCCCCGGCGAGGTGGTGATCCGTGCCCGCTGGTCCTCGGTGAACTACAAGGACGCCCTGGCCGGCACCGGCAAGGGCAAGATCCTGCGCCGCTTCCCGCTGGTCGGCGGCATCGACGTGGCCGGCGAGGTGGTGGCCTCGACCGACCCGGCCTTCCGCGAGGGCGACAAGGTGCTGACCACCGGCTGCGGCCTGAGCGAGACCCGCGACGGCGGCTACAGCCAGTACGTGCGACTGGAGTCCCGATGGGTGATCCCGCTGCCTGCCGGGCTGGACCTGCGTGAAGCCATGGTGCTGGGCACGGCCGGCTTCACCGCCGCGCTGGCGCTGTTCCGGATGACCGAGAACCGCCAGTCCCCGGCGCTCGGCCCGCTGGCGGTGACCGGCGCCACCGGCGGGGTCGGCTCGCTGGCGGTGGACATCTTCAGCCGGGCCGGCTTCGAGGTGCATGCCGTCAGCGGCAAGGCCGAGGCGGCCGACTACCTGACCGCGATCGGTGCCAGCCAGGTACTGGGCCGCGATGCCTTGGCCACCACCCGGCCGATGGAATCGGCCCGCTTCGGCGGCGGGCTGGACAACGTCGGCGGGGCGATGCTGACCAGCCTGCTGGCCCAGACCAGCCCCTACGGCAACGTGGCCTCGGCCGGCCTGGCGGCCACCGCGGAGCTGGACATGACCGTGATGCCCTTCATCATCCGCGGCGTGTCCCTGCTGGGCGTGGCCTCGGCCGGCACCGCCCGGGACATCCGCGAGCAGGTCTGGGCACTGCTGGGCGGGGACTGGAAGCCGCGCCACCTGGGCACCATCTGTACCCGTGAAGTGGGGCTTGGCGAACTGCCGGGCGTGTTCGATACGATGCTCGCCGGCAAGTCCTTCGGGCGCACAGTCGTAAGAATCGACTGACCGCCGTCCTGACCCGGCCCAGACCCGGCGCTGGCGGCTTCACGCCGGGCCCGGGCCGGCACTACACTCGTCGCTGACTCTTGGGGAAGAACATGGCGCGCATCCTGATCGTTGACGATTCGCCGTCTCAGTTGATGGGCATCCAGCGCATCGTAGAGAAGCTGGGGCATGAGACCTTTACCGCCACCGATGGCGCTTCCGGGGTGGAAGCGGCCAAGTCGGTGCTGCCGGACCTGGTGCTGATGGACGTGGTGATGCCGAACCTCAACGGGTTCCAGGCCACCCGCACGCTCAAGCGCGAGGCCACCACCCAGCACATCCCGGTGATCCTGGTGACCACCAAGGACCAGGACACCGACCGGCTGTGGGGCATGCGCCAGGGCGCCAAGGCCTACATCACCAAGCCGTTCTCGGAAGAGGACCTGTCCGCGGTGATCGCGCAGGTGTTCAGCGCCGAGGCCCCGCCGGCCGGCTGACGCCGGAGGGCCGGAACGAAAAAGGCGAGCCGGGGAGCTCGCCTTTTTCGTACTCGGGGACCGGACGCACCGGCCTCAACTGTCACCGAAGGCCTTGGCCAGTTCCTGGTAGGCCTTGCGCTGGGCCTCGGTCGTCGCCACCGGGGCCACCACCTCCAGTTCCACGATCTGGTCGCCGTCGGGCTTGCCCGGCAGGCCACGGCCGCGCAGGCGCAGCTTGCGGCCACTGTCCGAATCGGCCGGTACCTTCAGTTCCACCGCCCCGCCCAGGGTCGGCACGCTGATGCTGGTGCCCAGCGCCGCCTGCCACGGCGTGACCTGCAGGGTGTACAGGATGTTGCGCCCGTCCACCTCGAACTGCGGGTGCGAGGCGTATTCCACCTCCAGCATCAGGTTGCCGCCCCCGCTGCCCTGCCCGCCCAGCCGGATCACCTGGCCCGGGCGGATGCCCTTGGGCACGCGCACGTCGAGCTGGCGACCATCGACGGTGATGCGCAGGCTGTCGCCGCTGTACGCCGCCTCCAGCGGCACCGACAGCTTGGCGCGGGTGTCGCGCATCGGTTGCGGCCCGGCGCCGCCAAACCCGGGACGACCACGCGGCCCTGCCCCGCCGGCACCGCGCTGGCGCGCGAACAGGCTTTCGAAGAAATCGCTGAAGCCGCCGCCGGCACCGCCACCGCCGAACACCTCCTCGAAATCAAACCCCTGGCCGCCGCCGAAGTTGGGCGGTGCCTGGAATTCCTCGCCCGGGCGGTAGCCCTGCGCGCGCAGCTGGTCATAGGCCTGGCGCTTCTGCGGATCGCGCAGCGCCTCGTAGGCCTCATTGACCGCCTTGAACTTCTCCTCCGCACCGGCTTCCTTGCTGACGTCGGGGTGGTACTTGCGCGCCAGACGCCGGTAGGCGGTCTTGATCTCGGCATCGCCGGCGGTGGGCTCCACGCCCAGCGTTGCGTAGTAATCCTTGAATTCCATCCATACACCTCTGCAAAAAAGTCAGGCCCGCCACCTTTCGGCAACGGGCCGTCATGCAACCGGCAACCGCCGTGGCCGCCATTCTACCGGGCCACGGCGCTCGTGCTGGTGGAGGCGCACTCACACGGCCGGGGAAGCGGCCTGGACCTGGATGCGGCGCGGTGCCGGTTCCTCGCGCTTGGGGATGCGGATCTCCAGCACGCCGTTCTGGCTGCGGGCGGCGATGCCCTCGGCGTTGGCGCTGTCCGGCAGGGCGAAGCGGCGATTGAACGCGCCATGGCGTCGCTCGCTGCGCGAGAAGCGGCCTTCCCCGGCGGCGGCCGGTGCGCTGCGCTCACCACGGATCTCCAGCACGCCCTTGTCCATCTGCACCTCGATGCTGGACGGCTCCACGCCGGGGAGGTCGGCCAACAGCACGAACTGCGTCGGCTCCTCGCGGATGTCCACCGCCGGCGCCCAGCCCTGCGGCGAGGTGGCGGGGGTTTCCAGCAACGGGCCCAGCAGATTGCGGATTTCGGACTGCGTCGGCCACTGGCGGTAACGTACGATGCTCATCATGTCCTCCTGAAATGTGGGGGCCCGGACTGCCGGAATGGCGATGCCGTTCCCATGCCCACGAGGTGTTGCGTGAAAGCCGTGTTTTCAAGCTTTTGACGCTGCACTTCCAATCGATCACTAAACTGACATTCAGCACAGGAGTTACTGATGTCCATCCAAGTCGGCGACCGCATTCCCGAAGTCATCCTCAAGCGCCTGCGCGAGGGCCTGGAAACGGTGGATACCCACACCCTGTTCGACGGCCGCAAGGTGGTGCTGTTCGCCGTCCCCGGCGCGTTCACCCCGACCTGCTCGGCCCGCCACCTGCCCGGTTACGTGGAGCACTTCGATGATTTCCGCAGCCGCGGCATCGAGGTGTTCTGCATGGCGGTCAATGATCCGTTCGTGATGCAGGCCTGGGCCCGAAGCCAATCGGTGCCCGATGGCCTGCAGATGCTGTCCGACGGCAACGGCGAGTTCACCCGTGCGCTGGGGCTGGAGATGGACGCAAGCAGTTCCGGCATGGGCATGCGCTCGCGCCGGTTCGCGTTGTACGTGGAAGATGGCGTGGTACGCGGCAGCTATGTCGAGGAACCCGGCCAGTTCGAGGTGTCCTCCGCCGAATACGTGCTCGCCCATCTGCCGGAGTAGTTTCCCCAACAGAAGGAAAGGCCAGCCATGAGCAAGCAGCCAGCCGCGAAGCCGAGCAAGCCCACCGCCCCGACGCCCGGCTTCACCGACCGCAAGACCCTGCGGGCCAACGCGCGCAAACGCATGGAAGACGGTGCGGTGACGCCCAGCTACAGCGCCGACCGCACCACGGTGATCAAGCTGCTCAACGATGCGCTGGCCACCGAATGGGTCTGCGTGCTGCGCTACTACCGGCATTACTACATGGCCAAGGGGATGCTGGCCGACACGGTGAAGGCCGAGTTCCTGGAACACGCCCAGCAGGAGCAGGCGCATGCGGACCTGCTGTCCAACCGCATCGTGCAGCTGGGCGGTGCACCGGACCTCAACCCGGACACCCTCACCGCGCGCTCCCACGCCGAGTACAAGGAAGGCGGCAACCTGCGCGACATGGTCCGCGAGAACCTCATCGCCGAGCGCATCGCCATCGACAGCTATCGCGAGATGATCAACTTCATCGGCGACAAGGACACCACCACCAAGCGCATCCTGGAGCAGATCCTGGCGCAGGAGGAGGACCATGCCGATGACTTCGCCGACATGCTGGACGGCTGGATCGGCGAATAACCTCGGCAGCAGCGGCCTCGCTTGCCACGTCATGACCACCTGGCGGTCCGGGACTTCGCGGGCAAGGTCGCTCCTGCCGGCTAGTGGACGACGCGGAAGCGCACGCGTGCCCAGCTGCCGTCGTCCGACAGGGCGGTGAGCGTGTGTTCGCCGGCGTCCTCGAAGTCGCGCATGAACACCCGCACGCCCTGGGTCTGGGCAATCCAGCGACCGTCGAGCAGCCATTGGACGGTGGCATCGCTTCCCAGTGCGCGCAGTTGCAGGCGCGGACCATGCGTTGCACCCGGTGGCCGGGCCAGCGTGGACTGGTCATTCAGGCCGTCGATATGCAGTACGCCACGCGATTGGCGGCCATCGTCCGGGCAATCGGCCGCAAGCACCGGCAACTGCTGTGCCTGCCGTTGCGCGGCCGACAACCACGGTGAAGCCAGTGCCGGCCAACGGGCGATCTCGCGCTGCTCACGGGCCGGATGGCCGTCGCAGTCCACCGATACCCGCTGCCCGGTCACTGCATCCACCTCGAAGCGCAGGCGACCGGATTGCCACAGGCGGGCGTCGCGTTCGGCGAAGGTGGGCGGCACCACGCCGTCGAGCACCATCGCCGGGAACTGCCGGTGACACATCGATGGCGGGGTCTGCTCGGCGGCGATGCCCAGCGGCCAGCAGATGTCCATTTCAGTGACGCTGGCCGGTGCCGTCCGGGTGGCGTTGTCGCCCGGTTGGCGCGGCAGGCTATCGATGACCTCGAACATCAGCGGCAGCGCGGTGACCGCACCGTACTGGCCGGGCAGCGGCGTGCCGTCGGGCCGGCCGACCCACACCCCCACGGTGTACTGGCGGGTACCGCCGATGGCCCAGGCATCGCGGTAACCAAAGCTGGTGCCGGTCTTCCATGCCACGCGCGGGCGGCCGCCGGTGTCGAAGGTGCCCACGCCGTACCCCGGGCGCGGGTTGGATTCGAGGATGTCACGCACGATCCACGCCGCGCCTTCGGACATCATCCGCCGCTCGAGCCGGGGATCGTCCGGCGTGTAACGCACGCGCCCGGCGATGCCACCGCGGTTGAACGCCGAGAAGGCACCGACCAGCCCCTCCAGCTGGGCACCGGTGCCGCCCAGGATCACGGCCAGGTTCGGCTTGGCCCCATGCGGGAAGCGCAGCGTGACCCCGCCGTTGGCGAGCCGGGCAGTGAAGCGCGCCGGGCCGACACGGTCGAGCAGGTCCACCGAGGGCACGTTCAACGACAGGCGCAATGCGCTGGCCGCGCCAATGGGGCCATTGAACGCGGCATCGAAGTTGCCCGGGCGATAGCCGCCGAAACTCTGCGGCGCATCCACCAGCAGGCTCTCGGAGTGGATCAGGCCATCGTCCAGCGCCATGCCGTACAGGAACGGCTTGAGCGTGGAGCCGGGGGAGCGCCAGGCCTGCAGCATGTCCACGTGCCCCAGCCGCGCCTTGTCACCGAACGCGACCGAGCCCACGTAGGCACGGGCCTCCAGCGTGGTGTTGTCCATCACCAGCAGCGCGGCGGAGGTGCGCTCGGGCAGCTGCGAGAAGTACGCCGCCACGCGCTCCTCCAGCGTGCGCTGCAGGCCGGCGTCGAGCGTGGTCTGGATATGCGCGGCGCGCGGTTGCGCCGCATGCAGGCGCTGGGCCAGCAGCGCCGCGTACAGCGGCTGCTTCAGCGAGCGCGCAACGACCGGCTCGATGCGCGCATCGGCGACCTCCTCGGCCGACCACGCGCCGAGTTCGGCCATGCGCGCCAGCACCTTGTCGCGGGCCCGTCTCGCGGCCTCGGGATGGCGGTCCGGACGCAGCCGGCTCGGTGACTGCGGCAGCACCGCCAGCAGTGCGGCCTCGGCCTGGGACAGGTGCGCGGCGGACTTGCCCAGGTAGGCCCAGCTGGCCGCCTCGACGCCTTCGATGGTGCCGCCGTAGGGCGCGCGCTCCAGGTACAGGTCGAGGATCTCGGCCTTGCTCAGGTGCACCTCCAGCTGCACCGCACGCAACAGCTGCTTGAGCTTGCCCCATGGCGTGCGCGTATGCGGGTCGAGGATGCGCGCGACCTGCATGGTCAGCGTCGAACCGCCGGAGACGATGCGCCGCTCCAGCACCATCTGCCTGGCCGCACGCAGCAGCGCCCAGGGGTTGATGCCCGGATGCCGCCAGAACCAGCGGTCCTCGTAGGTCAGCAACGCCTGCAGGTAGAGCGGCGAAACCGTCTTCGCGTCGGCCGGATAGCGCCAGACGCCTTCGGCATCGGCGAAGGCACGCAGCGGCGTGCCGTCGGCGGCGACGACCAGCGTACTGGTCTCCCGCGACCGCGGCAGTGGTGGCGGGAAGGCCAGGTCCAGCACCAGCAGCAACGCCAGCAATGTGGCGGTGCCCCAGCGCAGCAGGCGCAGGGTGCGGGGAGAGCGCAGGCACTTGCCAAGCTGCTTCAGGCGCGGGAAGCGCGTGTTCACTGGTGCGTGTTCTTCAATCGTGACCTTGGGGAGCAGGAGCGACCCCCGGCGCGAAGCCGGGCATCCCCGGCCTCGCGGCCGAAGCCGCTCCTACCGTGTTGCGCAGGCGCGGCGGAGTCAGGGCTGTACCACCGTGATCGTGCTCGGGGTGGAGCGCCCCACACCGCGCAGGTCGGGACGATACATGTCCTCGGCCAGCGGCGGCGGCACGGTGTAGGTACCCGGGCTGACCGCACGGACGAGGTAGAACACGTTCGCCGTCCGGCCGCGCGACAGGTTCACCGCCGCCACGTAACGGTCGTCACGGAACTCCTCGTGCTTGATGTCGGCGGCGCTGCCACGGTCGCTGATCTCCACGCCATCCACCACCACGTCGGCCCATTGCTTGGCATCACCGAGGTTGAAGTTCTCGATCTCCAGGCCTGCCGGCAACAGGTCGGTCACCAATGCCTCGGGCATCGCGGTATTGGCGGTCACGCTCAGGCGCACGATCAAGGCCTCGCCTTCCTTCAACGGACGCGGTGTCCACGGCTTGCCGTCGGTGCCGTACCAGGTGCGCTCGATGCCGATATGCCGGTTGTCCGGCGCCGGTGCCTGGCGCGGGATGCCGGCCACGTCCAGGCTGGCGAACATCGGGGCCTCGCCCTGCGGCGAGAAACGCACGCCTTGCGCCAGCTGGGCTGCATCGAACACCCGGCCGAACGCCTTGCGCGCGTCGATCGCCTCGCGGCGCTCACCCACGGCCAGCTCGCCGGACACCAGCTTCTTCTGGTTGACCATCAAGGCCTTGCCCAGGCGTGCCAACGCCACCTGCTCCTGCGTGCTCAGCCACAGCCAGCCGCTGTTGCGACGGGCCTCCAGCTCTCGGCCCATGGACACTGCACGTGCGTCGTACTCGGGCTTGGCCAGGCCACGCTCGTGGGTCAGTGCGATCATCAGCGCATCGTCACGCAGCACGCTGCCGTAATCGCCGAAGTAGGACGGACGGTCATTCGTAGCCTTGGCGAAGCCGGCGGCAATCGCGGCCTGGCCGCGCTTGCCATCGCCCTGCAGCGACAGCGCCACGCCCAGGTGCACCAGCGACAAGCCGGACACCGCCTTGCTGCGCTCGTTGTCCCACAGCGTGCGCAGGGTTCCCAGCGGCGCACGGTTGACCCGCGCCAGCACATAGCCCGAATAGGCCTGGTTGGCGAACTTCAGTGCCTCCCGGTTGTCCTGCCCGTAGAACTGGTTGCCACCGCTGAGCAGGTCTTCGCTGATCCGGTCCAGCGCTTTCTGCAGCACGTTCGCCGGCACCGCGAAGCCGGCGTCCTTGGCATCGAGCAGGAACTCGGCAATGTACGGGGTCAGCGCCGGGTTGATGTAGTCGTCGTTGCCCCACATCGAGAAGTTGCCGTTGGCCACCTGCATCGATGCCAATCGGCCGAACGCACCTTCCATGCGCTCGCGGCGTTCCTTGGCATCCAGCCCATCGGCGCCGAGCATGGCCGAGGTGGCCTGGTCGAGCATCAACGCGGCGTAGCCCTTGCTGGTGGTCTGCTCGGCGCACCCATACGGATAGTTGAGCGCCCCTTGCAGCGCGGAGGCGAATGGGATCGGCGGCAGCGCGCTGACCAGCATGCGGGCGCTGACCGAGTTGCTCATCAGGCCATCGATGAAGCTGCTGTCCAGGGTGACCGCTGCCAACGGATCGAGCGTGCGGGTCTGCGAGCGCAGCACCTGCGGCCAGGCCGCGCGCACCGGCAGGTCATAACGCCGGTCGACCTTGAAACCGTTGCCGTCCACGCGCACCCGCACCTTGGCCACGCTGTAGCCTTCCTGCGCGGTCAACGGGAAGCTCAGGGTGCTCTTGGCATCCGCGCCCAGCTGCACCGAGCGCGAGGACTCGGCGATGCCCAGCGGGCCTTCGCCGTCCACCCGTACCGTGAACTGGCCGGGCTTGCCGGTGAAGTTCTGCACGTCCAGGGTGACCATGCTGCGGTCGCCCGGCGCCATCACCCGCGGCATGCTGGCCTCGGCCAGGATCGGCGCGCGCACCAGCGTCTCCACGTCGCGGTTGCCGTAGCGCTGGTCCGAATAGACCATCGCCGACACCCGCAGGGTGCCGTTGAAGTCCGGCACGTTCAGTTGCACCCGCGCATTGCCCTTGGCGTCCAGCGCGACCGGCCCGGAGAACAGGTCAACGGTCTGCACCCGCGCGGTCGGCCGCTTGGCCTGCGGCAGCGCCGCCAGGGCCATGTCGCCGCCGAACTTCAGCTTGCCGGTGTTGCCGTCGAAACTCTCGATCACGCGCCCGTAGATGTCATACGCATCCACGCCCAGGCGTCGCTGCGCGAAGAAATGCGCCGGGGCATCCGGCACCGGGAAACGGGTGATGTTGAGGATGCCCACGTCCACCGCCGAGACGGTGACATGGGCCGGCTTGCCGGCCAGCTCCGGCGCACTGACGGTGACCGTCATCGGCTGTTCGGGACGCATCTGCCTGGGCGCCACCAGGCCCACCGCGACGCGGCGGTCGCTGCGGTTCATCGGCACGTGGGCCACGCCCACGGCGCGCGCCGGGGTGATCTTGCTCGGCGCGCTGCCGCCGCGGAACACCAGCGCGGTGACGTAGACGTCGTGGCGCTCCCAGTCGGCGGTCACCGGGATTTCGAAGGTGCTGCCCGGCTTGGCGTCGATGTCCTGGACGTAGATCATCTTGTCGCTTTCGACCATCAACAAGCCACGGCCGGCATGCGGCGGCGTCACCGTCACCTTCAGCGTGTCACCGGCGCGGTAACTGGTCTTGTCCAGCGCCAGCTTGACCTTGTCGGGGCGTGCGTCCATGCCGCGGTTCTCGTCCTCCCAGCTCCAGCCGGCACTGAACGGATAGCGCGTGGTCAGGCCGGTGGCGGGATCGAACACGTCCACCCGGTAATCGCCCCACTCCACCGGGAAGTCGAAGCGGGCAGCGGTGGTCCCGGCATCGAGGGTGCGGGTTTCCTTGTTCTCGAAGCGACGGGTGAAGTCGTAGTCCCAACGGTTGTCGGTGTAGGTCCAGTGGTAATCGCGCAGCTCGCGTACCAGCGTGACCTTCAGGCCCTTGCCCGGTTGCGGATTGCCCTCGGCATCCACGCGCATCAGCTCGAAGCGCGCATTGGCGTTGGCGTCGGCACCGTCCTTGTCGTCGAACAACGGGCGCACCGCCACCAGTGCCGGGGCCGGCCACAGCACGCGCTTGAGCGTGCGGGTGACGGTGCGGCCGCCGGTCTCGTAGACGCTGCCCGACACCACCGCCGCCACCGTCGTCCCCTTGCCGACCTCGGCCGGCAGCGGGATGTCCTGGCGCAGCTTGCCATCGCCGGGAAGGGTGGTGTCGATCACGTCGTTGGCCTGCCGCGGCAGCTCAACGGTGGGATCGCCGAAGAACCAGCCCGGCATCGCCTCGACCGGATGCTGTTCCACCGCCACCGCCAGGCGCGCGGTAAAGCGGTTGCCGTCGGCCGGAGCGCCGTACAGGTAGGCCGCGTCGGCCTGCAGCTTGAGCGGCTCGCCCGGCTTGAGCGTCTTCTGCGCGCTGTCCAGGTCCAGCTTCATGCGTTCGGGCAGGAACTCCTCGATGCGCAGGGTCATGCCCTGCACCGCTTCCTTGCTGGCCGGGTCGGTGCGGAACTCCACCTGCCAGCGGCCGGTGGGCGCCTCGACCGGGATCACCTGCTCGAAGGAGAAATAGCCCTGCTCGCCCGCCTGCAGGCGGGTTTCGCGGAAGGTCTTGCCGTCGGGTTGCTTGAGCCGCAGGAACACCGGCAACCCGCCATTGGCCGGGGCCGGCAGCGGCTTGCCGTCGTTGTCGCGCAGCAGCGCGGACACGCGCACCGTTTCGCCGGGGCGGTACAGGTCACGCCCGGACCAGGCGAATACATCGAAGTTGGCATTCTGGCGGCCGGCCACCGCGAACTCGCTCAGGTCCAGCGCCGGCTGGTTGAACGGCAGCATCGTGGTATCGCTGCCGCTGGAAGCCACCAGCACCTGGGTGGCATCGAGCGTGTAGTTGAGCAACGCGTTGCCGTTGCCGTCGGTCTGCCCCCTCAGGATCACCTCGCCCTTGGCGTTGATGACCTTCAGGTCGACCTTCCTGGCCGGCGTGCCATCGGCCAGCGACGCGGTGTGGACGAACAGCGTGTCCTTGTAGGCGCGGGTGTGCAGGCCGATGTCGCTGACGGAGAAGAACGCGGTGTCGTATTCGCCGCCGAAGCTGCCGGTGCGCTTCATCACCGCGAAGTACAGGCCCGGCTGCTGCAGTTCCTTCACTTCCTGGATCGGCAGGTAGGTCAGTACCCGCTCGTTCTGCTTGCCACCCAGCACGAAGCGGTTCATGTAGACCGGCTCGGCCAGCTGCGACAGCGGCGTATTGTCGCTGTACTCGCTGTCCAGCTCCCAGCTGCCACGACGGCCGCCACGCTGGTACTGGGCAAAGAAGCTGGGCAGCTCGGATTCGCGCACGCGCAGGAATTCGACGTCCACCTCCGGCACGTTCACCGACACCACCGGCAGGCCGCGGCTCTCCTTGGCCGGCAGCACGCTGCCCTGCGAGGCGAAACCGACCGCCGGCTCCATCTCGCCGCTGAACACCTTCTGCTTCACCTCCGTGCCCAGCCGGCTACCATCGGCGGCCAGCAGGTCCGGCGAAATGATCAGGGTGTATTCCTTGGCCGGCTCCACGTAGGGATAGCGCAGGGTCTTGCCGTCATCGGACAGCGACCAGCTGCTTTCCTCGGTGCCGACCTTCTCCTCGAAGCGCAGCAGCTTGTCGAAGTCCTGGGTGCCGACCAGCGGCCGCGAGAACTCCACCGCCAACGCCATCCCGTCACCGCGCTGCTGGTCCGGATAGGCCCGCAGCATGACGAAGCCCTTGACCTCTTCGCGCTTGGCCTGGATAGCCTCGCCACTGGTGCCGGGCAGCTGCCCGGTCTCGTTGCGCTTGCATCCTGCAATCAAGGCAATCGCCGCCAGAACCAGCGCTGCCCCCCGCAATCCCCACGACTTCCTGTTGCCCATGGCGTCCTCCTGCAGATGGCCGGAGTATACCCAGCCATCGGCATGGACCTTGTGTACAGGCCCGTGGTTTCCGGACCCTAGCGCAGTGACAGGGCGTGCGGCGTGCTGGTCGCCAGGTCGATCGACAGCACCCGTCCACGGTCATCGTGCAGCACCAGGTTGTCGGTCTGGTCGCGCAGCCGCAGCAACGCGTCCGCCGGCCATTCCACCCGGGCCACGCAATGGCCATCATGCACCCGCACCAGATAGCCCAGGACAAGGTCGGACCGGCCCAGCTGCACCCAGAGCAGCCCGCTCTGCAGGACCTGCAGCTGCAACCCCGGGCCACCGGGCAGCAGCGATTCCCATTCGCGGTCGGTGAAACGGTCAAGCTCCACCGAGACGCTTCTGCCATCCACCTCGTGGCGCAGCTGCAATGCCTGGCCTTCACGGCTCACCCGGGGCTGCAACATGCCGGTCAACGGCGCGGCCAGCAGCGGTAACGCCGCGTCGAAGGCAAAGCTGCGTGCCAGCAGACGACGGCGGCCCGGCAACGCCCAGCTCCACTCCTGCAGGCGATCGCCCTCGCCGACCAGGCAGACCTCGCGGGAAGCGAAGAAACTGCAGGCCAGCAGCGGCTCCGGCACCTCCACCTGCCACAGCACCTGATCCAGGCCGCGCCCGGTATCGAGCACCCGCAGGTGCTGGCCGCGCCGGATCGTCCAGCCCAGGCCATTCATCGACGGCGCATGCTGGTCCATGTCCAGTTGCCCGAGATCGTGCACGGTCTGGGTGACCAGGTCGAAGCGGTAGACGTGCCAGTTGCGCTCGCGCCGGGCCAGCGCAAGGGCGATGCCGCCGGTACCGCCGGCCACAAGCTGCCAGGTGGGCACCGCATAACGCTGCTGCACTTGCCCGTAGGCGTCCAACAGCAGCGCGCCACTTTCGCCCAGCGCCGCCAGGTAGCGGCGTCCGGGAAGCGCAAGCACGTCCTGCAAGGCCCACAGCCCGGCCTGCGGGGCCCGCAGCCGCAACGGCTCGGAGCGCCATTGCAGGTGCTGGGTGGCCGCCAGCGGCGGCAGCTTCCAGCCCGGGACGTCGGCGCTGAGCAGCGGGTCATCGGCCAGTTTCAACAACCGATCCAGGTCCTTGCCGGTGCAGGCGACCCGCCCCAATGCCCGGTCGGCCGCCAGTACGGGCAGCAGCAGTCGGGCGATGTCGCGCGCCCGCCCTATGCCACCACCGCTGCGCAGCACCGCCAGCATGGCTTCACGCGGCGCCGGCTCGGCGTCGATGTCCAGCAACCGGTCCAACGCTGGCAGGCAAGCCTCCAACTGGTCCGGCAGCAACTGCGCGCACCGCACCAGCGCCCGCGCGTGCAGCTCACCATCGCCCTGCAGCGCCACCGACAACCATTGCCGTGCCTGCCCGTGCGCCGCGGCCACCGGCCACACCGCATCCACCGCCCCCAGCCAATCGCCCTGCTCGACCAGCGCCTGCCCCCATGACACGCGCAGTTGTCCGGTGAGACTCCTGTGTTCCGGCTCCAGCTGCGCGATGGCGTCGGCGAAGGCATTGTCGCGCCGGGCCACCTGCACCGCACGTTCGAGATCACCGGCCAGCACGAGCAGGCGGATGCAGTTGGCCGCAGGCATGTCCCAACCCAGCGCCAGCTCCGCCGCCTGCGCATGGCGCCCGTGTTGGACCAGGTAATCCAGTGCCCGCTGCCGCTCGCACAGCAACTCGGCCAGCACGAACAAGGCCTCGTCGAAGCGACCGGCGCGGTCAAACCGCTCGAATGCCGCCTGGTAGGTCCTGCGCAGGTAGTTGTCCAGCTCCGGGTCGAGGTTGATCGACACCCGGCCGCCGGCATGCCGCACACCGATGTCCAGCGAGCTGCGTCGCCCGGGCGTGCCGAATGCCTGTCCGATCGAGTCGTCGTTGCCGCCGTTGGAGAGCGGCAGGGCATGCCGCAACGCCTCATGCAGGTCACCGTCCTCGAACATTGCCAGCATCCGCCGCATGTACGCACCCTGGCGGTGGCCGATCAGCTTGCTGACCCGCGAGGTGGCCGCAAGCCGCTCCAGGCGGCGCCGCCACGCCGAGGGTGCAGGTGGCGGGCGACGTGCCGCCACACCGCCGGCCTGCACGCCTGCACCATCGCTGCCTGCGCCCGACGTGGCTCTCGGCAGCAGCCGTGCCACCTCCCCTGCCAGCCGTGGCAGGGCATCACGCAAGGCGTCCAGGGGACTGCGACGCCCGCCGCTACCGCGCCCCAACTGCTCCAGCAGCGACTCCCGTTCGGAACTCGGCGCGGGGATGACTTCACCCAGCACTTCACGCACACCCTTTCCCTCCAACTGCGGCAACTTCGCGGTCGATGCCGGCAGTGACAGGTCATAGAGCGTGCGTATCGCATAGTCACTGGCATCCAGCCAGGCCGCCACATCCAGGCGCTGCGCGTCTTCCAGTTGCAGCGGCTGCGCCTGTGCGCCATCGATCAACACCACGTCGCAGGCCGGGAGCGCGGCCTGCTCGGTGGCACTCAGCGGCGCGGCGTGCAGTCGGCCCTTGATCCTGCACAGCGGGACGCCAGGCACCCTGGCGCAGTCTCTGGAACGCGGTGCAGGCCAGCACAACAGGTCGCCCTGCGTGAAACGCCAGGCCAGACTGCCTGGCACCCAGCACTGCAGCAACCGGTGTTGACGTTGCTCCACGCTCAGCCAGTCATGCGGGAACCACAGCGCAGCCACCTCCTGGCGTCCGCGCCACGACGGCTGGCGCACGTTGACCCTCAGGGATTCAGCCATGTGCTTCCTCCGACCCATGAACCGTGAGCAATTCCACGCGCCCCCCGTCACCCAGCACCTTCAGATTGCCGGCCAGGTCCACCACCGCCACCCGGGTGCCATCGACCGATACCGATACGCTCCCGATATCACTGGCCGAGGTGTACAGCATCTCCGGCCCATCCTTGCCGGCGGCCAGCAATGCGCGCCGATCGGCACGCAGCACCAGCAGGCGATCGGGCTGTTGCCCTCCCTCCCCGGCCACCAATCCTTGCGGCCGCCAGTCCTGCCAGAGCGAGACATCGCTCTGCTCCGGCGACCGGCCAACACCGAACGCCACCATGCGGCAGGCCCAGCGCCCCCCCTCCTGGAAGTGGGCAGCCACCAACACACCATCATCTCCCGTCCCGCGCCTGGCCAACCACACCGCCTTGGGACGGTGTGGCAACGGCAACTGCCAGGTGATGTTCCTTGCGCCGCCGGCGTTCAGCGCACCGACCTGCAGCACACCGGCCTCGAACCGCGCATACAACACGCTCTCGGCACTGACCTGCTGCAGAGCAACCACCTGGTCCGCGACCGGTCGTGGCCCATCCTTGGCCGTCCACCCCAGCAGATGCCCGCCATGGTCGAGCAACAGCAGTTCGCGTGCTGGTGCTCCGCGCTGGGAAGCGTGCACCAACGCCCCCTGCATCCACTGCGGGAGTCCGGGACGCACCGTCATCACGCTGCCTGGTGGACGTTCCCGCACCTGCGTCGGCAGCCCCGGCAGCTTCCAGAACCGCAGGAACTGCTGGCTGGCGAGCACACCGCAGAATTCCTTTCCAACCATCAGGCCACCGAGCAACTGCATGCCCGTGGACCACTCGTGGTAACGGATCAGCTTGCGCCTGTGCTGGACCCTGTTCCCGGTCGGCACGTTCACCTGGCAGGCGCGAGGGGATCCCAGCAACGGGACCACCACGCGCTGCCCGTCAAGGCTGAAGATCGGCCGCTGCTGACGCGAGAACCGGTGGGCCCCATGCGCAGCCACGCGTTGTCCCGCCGGCGCGCCGCGGAACTCGCCACGCAGCAACCGTGCTGCCGCGGCCGTGGTGGGGACCGACAGCTGCAGTGCACGCTCGCTGCCACGCCGCCCCAGCCGGACCTGCAGCTGACGATCGATGCCACTGCGCGTCAACGCCTGATGCGTGCATGCCAGCGCAGTGGCCGGCTGGCCGCCGCACCACCAGCGTTCCCCCTTGCCATGCGTTTGCTGCAGATGATCCGTCCATGCCTGCCATTGGCTGTCATCGGCCATCAGCGGCGTGCGCGCATGCAGCAGGGCCAGCAGCGCCGATGCATCCTGCGCTTCGCTCAGCGCACCGGGCAGATGCGCCATGCCCCACAGGAAACGGGCGCGCTGGGTGCGTGCGCGACGCGCCAACAGAATCCACAACGCCACCTGCACCAGCCGCGGCGCGCCCCACTGCAGCGGCCCGGCATCAAACAGGCCGACCACCACCGCATCGGTCTGCCGCTCCACCGCGCGCGGCGCCACGAACAGGTGCTCACCGGCAGCGGCGCGGCGCAGGAACTCGTCGGGGGCCGCGTCGGCCAGGCCCCACTCGCTCAGCAGCAGCCGCTCGTAGGGCCCCCGTCGGTCAATTCCGCCCAGGCCGTCGTGCACGGCGGAAACCGCAGGTACCTGCACCTGCCCACGCCCCATCAGTGGGTCCAGCCGCAACAGCAACTCGCCCAGGGTGACGGCGATATCCGTCTCGAACAACTGCAGCCACGTTTGCCACGGCTGCAATGCCAGCGGCAGCGCGTTGACCGTACTCATGCCCCGGCCCAACGGGCCTGCAGCCGCGCGACCCAGCCGCCGTCCAACGGCACGACCCTCGCCAGTGACACCAGCTGCGCCGGCGACGGCAGCAGCAACAAGGGCAACGGGCCGTGGCGGCGCACCAGCGCCGCCTGTACCAGGTCCACGGCGACGTCTGGCCACACGTTGGTCGGCAACCACAGGCCCGCAGCGTCACCGGCCGGCGCGATGTACGTGGCATCGGCCACCCATGGCAAGCGGTCGAATGCTCCCAGCACGACCAGCAGGTCGGCATGGGCGGCAACCCGGAAGGTGCCCGACTCCGCACCCGTGATGGCCTGCAGAAGCACGCGGGCCGCCGCGCCGGCTGCCACCATGCCCTGCGCGACCGGCGCTTCAACCGGTGCGCACCATGACCACTTCATGCACTGGCCGCGACATGGGCAACCAGCCGCGTGCGCTCGGCCAGCAGGAGCTCGGGCATCGCATCGGCGACGAAGTTGGCGTCGATCTCGCGCAGCAGGGCCTCGGCCAACGTGCGCGAGGTTGTCTCGTCATCCGTCGCCAGGCAGGCGCGTGCCGCCTGCAACAGACGGTCCACCCGCGAGGCCGGCTGCAACGCCGCAAGCTCGGCCGCGCTGCTCAGGGTCGGGTTGGCGGCGACCTTCAACGAGTCACGCAGCGCTTCCTGCGCCGACAACTGCGCCTCGTGGCTGGGCAGCACGTAGAACAGCGGCCACAGGTCGGCCTCGGTTGCGGTCTGTCGGCCGGCCAGCACGGTCGCCGCAGCCACCAGTCGCTGGGTGCGCACGATGCGTCGGTCCGAAAGCGATAGCCCGGCCTTGCGCAGCGCCCGCACCGCCTCGGCCAATGGGCCGCGTACCGCGTCCAGGTTCACGTGCAGCACGCGCCCGGCCAGCAGGTCCAGGTCGCCCAGCGCATGCTGCGCCTGCTCGACCCCTTGCTCCGCGCGCCAGCCCCCTTCCAGCAGGGCCTCCAGTTCGCTGTCGGCCACCGGCGCCACGAACAGGCGCAGCAGGAAACGGTCGGCGAACGCGGCCAGCGACTCGTCCTCGGGCAGTGCATTGGCGGCGCCCACACAGACCCGCAACGGACAGGCCACATCGGTGTGCCCACGTCGGAAGCGGCGCTCGTTGAGCACGCCCAGCAAGGTATTGAGGATGGCGGTGGAACCGAGGAAGACTTCGTCCAGGAATGCGACATCGGCCTCGGGCAGCATGCCGGCGACATCGGTTTCCACCCGCCCCTCGCGCAGGCGACGCAGGTCCACCGGCCCGAACAGCTCGGCCGGCTCGGTGAAGCGCCCGAGCAGGTATTCGAAATAGCGCCCGCCCATCAGGTTGGCCACGCGCCGCACCACGGCACTCTTGGCGGTACCCGGCGGGCCGATCACCAGCAGGTGCTCATGCGCGACCGCGGCGAGCAGGATCAGTTCGGCCAGTTGCTCACGCCCCACCAATCCAACGGTGGCGGAGCGCACGAGACTGCGAAGGCGCGCTGCGGCGCTGGAAAGTTCGTCCATGACAGGGGTACCAGCGAAGCAGGTACATCGGGCTCGATTGAAGGTTGCTGCACTCTAGCGCAGCGGCCCCGACCGAAACAGCCCAACCATGGTTGCCGTGCGCCGGGCACGGCCCCCCCGGCACTCAGAACGTATCGCCCGGCACCCGCACCCAGCCATCCATCAGGATGCGCGCGCTACGGCTCATCACCGCCTTGGTCACGGTCCACTGGCCATCGACCTGCGCCACCTCGGCGCCGACCCGCAGCGTGCCGGACGGGTGGCCGAAGCGCACCGCGTTACGCTGGCCGCCGCCGGCGGCCGCGTTGACCAGCGTGCCCGGCACCGATGCCGCGGTGGCGATGGCCACCGAAGCGGTGCCCATCATCGCGTGGTGCAGCTTGCCCATCGACAGGGCGCGGGCGTTGAGGTCGATGTCACCGGCCTTGATCGGCTTGTTGCCGCTGGACACGTAGTCCTGTGGCGGCGCGACGAACACGATCTTCGGCGTGTGCTGGCGCTTGAGTGCTTCCTCCGGCGAGGCGATCAGCCCCATGCGCAGCGCACCGGCGACGCGGATGGCTTCCAGCCGGGCCAGCGCCGCCTTGTCCTCGTTGATGGCCGGCTGCAGCTCGGTGCCGGTGTAGCCGATGTCGGCCGCGTTGACGAACACGGTCGGGATACCGGCGGTGATCATCGTAGCCTTCAGCGTACCGACACCCGGCACCTCTAGGTCATCGACTAGGTTGCCGGTCGGGAACATCGCACCGCCGCCCTCGCCTTCGCCCTCATCGGCCGGATCGATGAACTCCAGCACGATCTCCGCCGCCGGGAAGGTCACCCCGTCCAGTTCGAAGTCACCGGTTTCCTGCACCTGGCCGTTGCTGACCGGCACGTGCGCGATGATGGTCTTGTTGATGTTGGCCTGCCAGATTCGCACCGCGCAGACGCCGTTTTCCGGAACACGGGCCGGATCGACGTAGCCGGCATGCAGCGCGAACGCGCCGGCCCCGGTGGACAGGTTGCCGCAATTACCCGACCAGTCGACGAAGTCGGTGTCGATCGAGACCTGGCCATAGAGGTAGTCCACGTCGTGGTCGGGCCTGCTGCTTGGCGACAGGATCACGCACTTGCTGGTGCTGGAGGTCGCCCCGCCCATGCCATCGATCTGCTTGGCGAACGGATCGGGCGAGCCGATCACCCGCTGGAACAGGCGGTCGCGTGCCGCGCCGGGCACCTGCGCGCTGGCCGGCAGGTCTTCCAGGCGGAAGAACACGCCCTTGGAGGTGCCGCCGCGCAGGTAGGTGGCGGGGATTCTGATCTGCGGAACATGGGACATGACTGGGTTTCCTGAGGCGCATCAACGACAAGGGCAGAAGCGGCTGCCCTCACCCCAACCCCTCTCCCGCCGGCGGGAGAGGGGCTCCAAGCAAAGCCCCGTCCAGGGGCTGGCGCATCAACTGGCGGAAGCTTCCAGGAAGTCCTGCGCGAAGCGTTGCAGCACGCCGCCGGCTTCGTAGATGGCCACTTCCTCGTCCGAATCCAGACGGCAGGTGACCGGCACGTTCAGCGTGCTGCCGTCCTTGCGGTGGATCACCAGCGTCAGATCGGTGCGCGGCCGGCGCGCGCCGATGACATCGAAGGTTTCGGTGCCGTCGATGCCCAGCGTGTTGCGGTCGGTGCCCGGCTTGAACTCCAGCGGCAGCACGCCCATGCCGATCAGGTTGGTGCGGTGGATGCGCTCGAAGCCTTCGGCGGCGATGGCCTCCACGCCGGCCAGGCGCACGCCCTTGGCGGCCCAGTCGCGCGAGCTGCCCTGGCCGTAGTCGGCACCGGCGATGATGATCAGCGGCTGCTTGCGCTCCATGTAGGTTTCAATGGCTTCCCACATGCGCATGACCTTGCCTTCCGGCTCCACGCGCGCCAGCGAACCCTGCTTCACGCTGCCATCGTCGTTGCGCACCATCTCGTTGAACAGCTTCGGGTTGGCGAAGGTGGCGCGCTGCGCGGTGAGGTGGTCGCCGCGGTGGGTGGCATAGGAATTGAAGTCTTCTTCCGGCAGGCCCATCTTGGCCAGGTACTCACCAGCCGCGCTGGAGCGCAGGATCGCGTTGGACGGCGACAAGTGGTCGGTGGTGATGTTGTCCGGCAGCACCGCCAACGGGCGCATGCCCTGCAGAGTGCGCTCACCGGCCAGCGCGCCCTCCCAGTACGGCGGGCGGCGGATGTAGGTGCTCTGCGGGCGCCAGTCATACAGCGGGCTGACCGGCGCGCCGTGCTCGACGCGCACGTTGAACATCGGGTTGTAGACGCTGCGGAATTGTTCCGGCTTGACCGACGCCTTCACCACCGCGTCGATCTCGGCATCGCTCGGCCAGATGTCCTTCAGGCGCACTTCCTTGCCATCGGCATCCACGCCCAGCACGTCCTTCTCGATGTCGAAGCGCACCGTGCCGGCGATCGCATAGGCGATGACCAGCGGCGGCGAGGCCAGGAAGGCCTGCTTGGCGTACGGATGGATGCGGCCATCGAAGTTGCGGTTGCCCGACAGCACCGCGGTCGAATACAGGTCGCGGTCGATGATCTCCTGCTGGATCTTCGGGTCCAGCGCGCCACTCATGCCATTGCAGGTGGTACAGGCGAAGGCGACGATGCCGAAGCCCAGCTTCTCCAGCTCCGGCAGCAAGCCGGCTTCCTCCAGGTACAGCTGCACTGCCTTGGAACCCGGTGCCAGCGACGACTTCACCCACGGCTTGCGCAGCAGGCCGCGCGCATTGGCGTTGCGCGCCAGCAGGCCGGCGGCGATCACGTTGCGCGGGTTGGAGGTGTTGGTGCAGCTGGTGATGGCGGCGATGATCACCGCGCCATCGGGCATCAGGCCCTGGGCTTCCTCGTTCCTGCCGCTTTCCAGCTTGGCTTCGTCGGCGATGCCGCGCTCGGCCAGGTCCGACACCGGCAAGCGCCGATGCGGGTTGCTCGGGCCGGCCATGTTGCGGACCACGCTGGACAGGTCGAACTCCAGCACGCGTTCGTACTGAGCGGTGGCCAGCGCATCGGCCCACAGGCCGGTGGTCCTTGCGTAATTCTCGACCAGCGCCACCTGGGCCTCCTCGCGGCCGGTCAGGCGCAGGTAGTCCAGGGTCTGCTGGTCGATGTAGAACATCGCCGCGGTTGCGCCGTACTCCGGGCACATGTTGGAGATAGTGGCGCGGTCGCCGATGGTCAGCGCCGCCGCACCTTCACCGAAGAACTCCAGCCACGCACCGACCACGCGCTCCTTGCGCAGGAACTCGGTGAGCGCCAGAACCACGTCGGTGGCGGTGATGTTGGGCTGCGGCCTGCCGGTCAGCTTGACGCCGACGATGTCGGGCAGGCGCATCCACGACGCGCGGCCGAGCATCACGTTCTCCGCTTCCAGGCCACCCACGCCGATGGCGATCACGCCCAGCGCATCCACGTGCGGGGTGTGGCTGTCGGTGCCCACGCAGGTATCCGGGAACGCCACGCCGCCCTGCTGGTAGATCACCGGCGACATTTTCTCCAGATTGATCTGGTGCATGATGCCGTTGCCCGGCGGGATCACGTCCACGTTCTCGAAGGCCAGCTTGGTCCAGTCGATGAAGTGGAAACGGTCCTCATTGCGACGGTCCTCGATGGCGCGGTTCTTCTCGAACGCCTGCGGGTCAAAGCCGCCGCATTCCACCGCCAGCGAGTGGTCCACGATCAGCTGCACCGGCACCACCGGGTTCACCTTGGCCGGGTCGCCGCCCTTGTCGGCGATGGCATCGCGCAGGCCGGCTAGGTCGACCAGTGCGGTCTGGCCGAGGATGTCGTGGCACACCACGCGGGCCGGGAACCACGGGAAATCGAGGTCGCGCTTGCGCTCGATCAGCTGCGTGAGCGAATCAGTGAGCGTGGCCGGGTCGCAGCGGCGCACCAGGTTCTCGGCCAGCACGCGCGCGGTGTACGGCAGCGTGGCATAGGCACCGGGCTGGATGGCGTCGACCGCAGCCTGCGCGTCGAAGTAGTCCAGCGTGCTGCCGGGGAGATGCTTGCGGTAATCGGTGTTCATGGCTGGCCTGTGAGGGTCTGGGCTTGCTGGTGTTTGCGGTGAATTGCTCGCGGATGCACGCGACTTCGGCAATCCCACAGCAACACTTGGAATCTGGAGGCTCCCTTCTCCCGCCTGCGGGGGAAGGTGCCCGGAGGGCGGATGGGGGAGCTTTGCTCTTGCTCTTGCTTGATCTCCAGCTTTGCTTCGCTTTTTTCTACGGACTTGAAGCTTGCTCCACGTGCCAGGAGCCTCCCCTCACCCCAACCCCTCTCCCGCAAGCGGGAGAGGGGCTTTGTGTTTCGCCTGCGGGAGACTTTCTGCGAGCCTTACGCGCGCTTGTCCAGCGGCACGAAGGTCTGGTCTTCCGGGCCGGTGTAGTTCGCGCTCGGGCGGATGATCTTGCCGTCGATGCGCTGCTCGATGATGTGCGCGCTCCAGCCGGCGGTGCGGGCGATCACGAACAGCGGGGTGAACATGGCGGTCGGCACGCCCATCATGTGGTAGCTGACGGCGCTAAACCAATCCAGGTTCGGGAACATCTTCTTGATGTCCCACATCACCGACTCCAGGCGCTCGGCGATGTCGTACATCTTCATGTTCTCCTGCTCGGCCGACAGCTCGCGCGAGACCTCCTTGATCACCTTGTTGCGCGGATCGGACACGGTGTAGACCGGGTGGCCGAAGCCGATGACCACTTCCTTGCGCTCCACGCGCGCCTTGATGTCGGCCTCGGCCTCGTCCGGCGTCTCGTAGCGCTTCTGCACCTCGAAGGCGACTTCGTTGGCACCACCATGCTTGGGCCCGCGCAGGGCGCCGATGCCGCCGGTGATGGCGCTGTACATGTCGCTGCCGGTGCCGGCGATGACGCGGCAGGCAAAGGTCGAAGCGTTGAACTCATGCTCGGCGTACAGGATCAGGCTGGTGTGCATCGCTTTCACCCACGACTCACGCGGCTGCTCGCCGTGCAGCAGGTGCAGGAAGTGGCCGCCGATGGAGTCGTCGTCGGTCTCCACGTCGATGACCTTGCCGTTGTGGCTCCAGTGGTACCAGTACAGCAGCATCGAGCCGAGCGAAGCCATCAGCTTGTCGGCGATGTCACGCGCACCCGGATGGTTGTGGTCGTCCTTCTCCGGCGACACGCAACCCAGCACCGACACGCCGGTGCGCATCACGTCCATCGGGTGGGCCGACGGCGGCAGTTCTTCCAGCGCGGCCTTGACCGCCGCCGGGATGCCACGCAGCGCCTTCAGCTTGGTCTTGTAGGCGCGCAGTTCGGCCTTGTTCGGCAGCTTGCCGTGCACCAGCAGGTGGGCGATTTCCTCGAACTCGCTGGTGTTGGCCAGGTCCAGGATGTCATAACCGCGGTAGTGCAGGTCGTTGCCGCTGCGACCGACCGTGCACAGCGCGGTGTTGCCGGCGGCGGTGCCGGACAGGGCGACGGACTTCTTCGGCTTGAACGCCGGGGCGGCGGTGGATTCAGACATGGTGTGAACCTCGATCAGATGCGGGATTTAGCTCCCCTCTTCCGCCTGCGGGAGAGGGGCTGGGGGTGAGGGCCGGATGCTGCGGCCCCGTTACTTCTTCGCAGCAAACGTCCTGTCCAGGCTGCGCTCGAATTCGTGGTAACCAATCCGGTCGTACAGCTCCTCGCGGGTCTGCATCGTTTCCACCACATTACGCTGGTGGCCGTCACGGCGGATGGCTTCGTAGACGTTCTCGGCCGCCTTGTTGGCCGCGCGGAACGCCGACAGCGGGAACAGCTGGATCGCAACGCCCGAAGCAGCCAGCTCATCACGGCTGAACAGCGGCGTGGCCCCGAATTCAGTGATATTGGCCAGCAGCGGCACCTTCACCGCGTCGGCGAAGCGCTTGTAGGTTTCCAGGTCATAGGCAGCCTCGGCGAAGATGCCATCGGCGCCGGCCTCGACGCAGGCGATGGCACGCTCGATGGCCGCGTCCACGCCTTCCATCTGGATCGCGTCGGTACGGGCGATCAGGAAGAAATCCGGGTCGGTCTTGGCATCGGCCGCCGCCTTCACGCGGTCCACCATTTCACCCTGCGACACGATCTCCTTGCCCGGGCGGTGGCCGCAACGCTTGGCCCCCACCTGGTCCTCGATGTGGCAGGCCGCGGCACCGGCCTTGATCAGCGACTTCACCGTGCGCGCGATGTTGAACGCACTCGGGCCGAAGCCGGTGTCGATGTCCACCATCAGCGGCAGGTCGCACACATCGGTGATGCGGCGCACATCGATCAGCACGTCTTCCAGCGTATTGATGCCCAGGTCCGGCAGGCCCAGCGAACCGGCGGCGACGCCGCCACCGGACAAATAGATGGCGCGGTAGCCGGCGCGCTTGGCCAGCAGGGCGTGGTTGGCGTTGATCGCGCCGATCACCTGCAGCGGCGATTCGGCAGCCAGTGCGGCGCGGAAGGCGGCGCCGGCGGAAGAAAGACTCATGGCATGGCTCCTTGCGTGGCGGAGGCGACGATGCCATTCCGCTATGACAAACAATCTGTCACTATCGGACTCATTGATCAATCTTGATTCAATAAATCAACCTATTGAATGCGCATGACCGATAACGCCGAGAACGACCTGCTGTCCGCCAGCGATGTCTGCACCCTGCTCGGGATCAGCCCGGCCACGCTGTACGCCTATGTCAGCCGTGGCCAGCTCAGCTCGCGACCGGGCGCGGACCAGCGCAGCCGGGTGTACCTGCGCGCCGAGGTCGAGCGGCTGGCACAGCGCAAGCGAGCCGGCCGTGGCGCGGCGCGAGGGGCTGCGCAGAGCCTGGACCGTGGCCTGCCGGTACTGGAAACCGGCATCTCGCTGATCCAGCCGGATTCGCCCTATTACCGCGGCCGCTCGGCGGTCGCGGCGGCGCAGGACGGGGCGACCCTGGAAGACACCGCGCGGCTGCTGTGGGACTGCGAGGAACTGGACCCCTTCACGCCCCAGCCGCCACCGCATTGGCCGGAGCGGATTGCCCCGCTGGCGCTGGACGGATCACTTCCACCGCTGGAGCGGGCCATGGCCTGCCTGCCGCTGCTGGCATTGGGACAGCGCCAGTCGCTCAACGCCGCCGCACCGGTGCGACGCGAGGTAGCCGCCGCACTGTTGCGCCAGAACGCCGCGCTGCTGGTCGGCGTGCAACCGGATGCGCGCCCGGTGCATCGCCTGCTGGCCGACAGCTGGTGCGCCGGGGACGAGGGTTTTGCCGAGGTGGTACGCACCGCATTGGTGGTGTGTGCCGACCATGAGCTCAACGTGTCGGCCTTTGCTGCGCGCGTGGTGGCCTCCACCGGCGCGCACCTGCACGCCACCGTCTGCGCCGGCCTGGCCGCGATGTCCGGCCCGCGCCATGGCGGTGCCACCGCACGCGCGCATGCGCTGTTGCTGGATGCACAAGCCAGCGGCGCGGCGGCGGAGTTCATTGCCGGTCGCTGGCGGCGCGGCGACGACCTGCCCGGGTTCAACCATGTGCTGTACCCGCAGGGCGACCCGCGCGGTGCCGAAGTCCTGCGCGTGCTGCGTGGATTGCGCGGTGGCACGCCGGCGATGCAGCACATCGAGAGCGTGCTGGCGGCCACCGAGGAGCACAGTGGCCAGCACCCCAACATCGACGGCCTGCTGGCGGCGATCTGCTACGCCTATGGCCTGCCCGGCGCGCACGCGCTGGTGATGTTCGCCACCGCCCGGCTGGCCGGCTGGCTGGCGCACGCCCTGGAGCAGCAGGCGCTGGGCACGCTGATCCGGCCACGCGCGCGCTACACCGGCGTGGTCCCCGGCAAGCCCGCGTAGGCGCGGCCGGGGCTGCTCCTACCGACGACTCCAGGCCTGGATGATCGCCGCGATGGCCTGCACGCCATCGGTCAACGCTGCAGGGCCCGGCTGCAGGATCAGCGGCGACTTGATCTCGTGCAGCTGGCCATCACGCACGGCGTTGATCGCGGCCCAGCCCGGACGTGCGGCGACCCGCTCGGGGCGGAACTTCTTGCCGCACCACGAGCCGATGATGATGTCCGGGTTGCGCGCGATCACCGGATCACCGTTGGCCAGGATCCGCGCCTTGGCCAGCGGCTCGCGCGACAACTCGGGGAACACATCGTCGCCGCCGGCGATGGTCACCAGTTCGGCGCCCCACTGGATGCCGGTGATGATCGGCTCGTCCCATTCCTCCACGTACACGCGCGGCCGCTGCGGCAACCGCGCGGCCTGCGCGGCGATGTCATCCAGCCCGCGCTGCAGGCCGTCGGCATAGGCGTTGGCACGCGCGGCCACGCCCACCAGCCCGCCGAGCCGGCGGATGTAATCGAGGATGCCGGCCACGCTGCGGTGGTTGGCGATCCACACCTCCACGCCATGCCGGATCAATTCGGCGGCGATATCGGCCTGGATGTCGGAGAAACCGATCGCCAGGTCCGGCTTGAGCTTGAGGATCTCCCCCACCTTGGCGCTGGTGAAGGCACTGACCTTGGGCTTGTCGCGCCGTGCTTGCGGTGGCCGCACGGTGAAGCCGCTGATGCCGACGATGCGGTCCTGCTCGCCGAGTGCGTACAGGGTTTCGGTCGGCTCCTCGGTGAGGCAGACGATGCGACGCGGGCCAATCATGGGCTTGCGAACTCCGTGCTATCGACGAACACCGCCGGGGTGTTCCAGGGATGATGGGCGACAATGCCCTGTATCAGCAGGCGTTGCAGGCGCGCGGGATCGCGCGGGATGCAGAACTCCAGCCGCACGCTGGGCTCGCGCACCAGTTCGCCGGACCGGCCGGATGCGCTGGCCGTGCCGTCCAGCACGCGGAACTGTTCCCGGCCCGGCGCCGATTCCCACATGCCGGCCGCGTAGCCGCCGGCGGCCAGCGGGTCCACGGACAGGATGCCGGCCTTCAACGCCTCCAGGTGCGCGGGCGGCACGAACACGGTGATGCGGTAGACCGGATGCAGCTTCATCATTGCCCCGCCATCGTCAGCCACCGCAACTCAAGGGAACAGCATCCGCTTGCTCCACTGCCCGGCCGCATCGGCCTCGTAGCACCAGCGCTCATGCAGGCGGAAGTCGGCGCCGTACCAGAACTCGATGCGCTGCGGCACCACGCGGATGCCACTCCAGCCGTCCGGGCGCGGCACGTCCCGCCCTTCGAACTGGGCCTCGAACCGGGCCAGGCGTTGCTCGAACGCCTCGCGCGAGGCCAGCGGCTGCGACTGCACCGAGGCCCACGCGCCGATCTGGCTCATGCGCGGGCGCGAGGCGAAGTACGCATCGGCCTCGGCCGGCGCGACCAGCTGCGCGTCGCCTTCGATCCGCACCTGGATGCCGGCCTCGCGCAGGCTGCGCCACAGGAACAGCAACGCCAGCGCGCGGTTCTCGTGCAGCTCGCGGCCCTTGCGGCTGTCCAGGTGCGTGTAGAACACGAAGCCGCGCTCGTCGAAGGCCTTCAGCAGCACCGTGCGTGCCGAGGGACGGCCATTGATGTCGGCGGTGGCCACCGTCATCGCGGTGGCATCGATTTCGGCACCGGCTTTTGCCTCGTCAAACAATGCGGCGAAAGTCGTAAGTGCTTCGGCGTAAAGATCGGTCATGAGCGGCTTCGTACGGCAGGGGTTTGAGCTATTGTGGCGGCATGTCCCCCGTTCCGCACAGTTTTTCCCCACGACGCTTCGCGCAGGCGCTGGTCGAACAGGCGCTCGACGATGCATTGGCCAGTGGCGCGCGCACGCCGGTGCTGGCCATCAGTGGCGTGCAGGGCAGCGGCAAGTCCACCCTGGCCGCGCAGGTGGTCGAGCTGGCCCGCGCGCGTGGGCTGCAGGCCGCGGCATTGTCCATCGACGACACCTACCTCACCCGCGCCCAGCGCCAGCGCCTGGCCGACCGCATCCACCCGTTGCTGGCCACGCGCGGCCCGCCGGGCACGCATGACCTGCCGCTGGCGCTGTCCACCCTGGATGCGGCCAAGGCGGGCCGGGCTTTCGCCCTGCCCCGCTTCGACAAGCTGGCCGACGAACGGGTGCCCGAAGCGCAATGGCAGGTGCAGGACACGCCACTGGAGCTGCTGGTGTTCGAGGGCTGGTTCCTGGGCACGCCGGCCGAGCAGGATGCCGCACTGCAGACACCGTTGAACGCGCTCGAGCGCGAGGCCGATGGCGACGGTATCTGGCGCCGCTGGTGCAATCAGGCGCTGGCGAACGACTATCCCGCGCTATGGCAGCGCTTTGACCGGTTGTGGTTCCTGCAGCCGCCGGGCTTTTCGGTGGTCCCGCACTGGCGCTGGCAGCAGGAGCAGGCACTGCAGCAGGCCTCGCCGGGGCGCACCAGCATGAGCCGGGCGCAGGTGGAACGTTTCGTGCAGTTCTACGAGCGCATCAGCCGGCAGGCGCTGCGCACCCTGCCGGCGCTCGCCGACCGGGTCATCCCGCTGGATGCGCAACGCCGTCCGTTGTAGGGGGGCGGCTTACTGCACCAGGAAGGTCACCCGCAGGTTGACCCGCCATTCGGTGATGTTGCCTTGGCCGTCGGTGACCACCTTGGTTTCGTTGATCCACGCGCCCTGGATGCCCTTGACGGTCTCGGCCACCTTCTTCAACCCGGTGCGCACGGCGTCCTCGACGCTGGTCTTGGACGACGCGCTGACTTCGATGATCTTCGCCACACTCATGTCCGACTCCTTGGTTGCACCACGAACCATTCGTGGAGTCCGCGAGCTTGGCTGCTACCGTGTTAAGGCACTGACACGAGGTGCTAGCATCGCCCTACGATGAATCCCGCCCCCAATCTCATCCTGATCGGCCCCATGGGCGCCGGAAAAACCTGCATCGGCCGCCGCGTGGCCGAACGCTTCGGGCTGGCCTTCATCGATGCCGACCAGGCCATCGTCGATGACGTGGGCACCAGCATCCCGGCCATCTTCGAGAACCTCGGCGAGGCCGGCTTCCGTGCCCACGAGAAGCGGGTACTGAACGACCTGCTGCAGGGCAACGGCCAACTGGTGTCCACCGGCGGGGGCTCGGTGCTGGATGCCGACAACCGCCAGCGCATCCGCCAACGCGGCTTCGTGGTCTACCTGCGGGTCAGCGTGCAGTCGCAGCTGCAGCGCCTGCAGAAGGACAAGACCCGCCCGCTGCTGCAACGTCCCGACCGCGAACAGGTGCTGGCCGACATGGCCGCGTTGCGCGACCCGCTGTACCGCGACCTGGCCGACCTGATCATCGACACCGACCTCTACACCTCCGCCGAAGCCACCGCCCAACTGGTGGTACGGCTTGCCAGCCAATGGCAGATCTCGGAACCCACCGCATGACCGCTTCCCCCCGTACCGTCGCCGTTGGCGGCGAACTCCCGTACCAGATCCACATCGGCCCCGGCCTGCTGTCCGACGCCAGCCTGCTGGGCGCGGCCATCCGCGGACGCCACGTGTTGCTGGCCAGCGACGACACCGTGGCCCCGCTGTACCTGGCACGCGTCCGCGATGCCCTGCAGGCGGCCCGCCCCGAGCTGAAGATCGGCCAGTACTTGATCCCGGCCGGCGAGGCGTCCAAGACCCTGGACAACTTCGCCGGTGCGATCGCCGCGCTGGCGGCGCTGGGCGCCACCCGCGATGCCTGCGTGCTGGCACTGGGCGGTGGCGTGGTCGGCGACCTGGCCGGCTTCGCCGCGGCGTGCTGGATGCGGGGCGTGGACTGCGTGCAGCTGCCCACCACGCTGCTGGCGATGGTGGACTCCTCGGTCGGTGGCAAGACCGCCGTGGACATCCCGCAGGGCAAGAACCTGGTCGGCGCCTTCCACCCGCCGCGCGCGGTCATCGCCGACACCGCGGCCCTGCGCAGCCTGCCGGTGCGCGAGCTGCGCGCCGGGCTGGCCGAGGTAATCAAGTACGGCGCCATCCGTGACCCGCTGTTCTTCCAGTGGCTGCAGGCCGAACGTGCCGCGCTGCTGGCCGGCGACGATGCCGCGCTGGCCCAGGCCATCGCCCGCAGTTGCGAGCACAAGGCCGAGATCGTCGAACGCGACCCGCTGGAGAAGGGCGAGCGTGCGCTGCTCAACCTGGGCCACACCTTCGGCCACGCCATCGAGACGGCGCAGGGTTACGGCGCACCGGGCAATGACAACCTCAACCACGGCGAGGCCGTGGCGGTGGGCATGGTGCTGGCCGCGCGCCTGTCCGCCGCGCTGGGCATGGCCGATGCGGCCGACACCGACACCCTGCGCGAGCTGCTGCTGGCCTATGGCCTTCCGGTGCGGATCCCGGCCGGGCTGGAACCGGAGGGCCTGCTCGCGCACATGCGCCTGGACAAGAAGAACATCGCCGGGCGCCTGCGCCTGGTGTTGTGGCGTGGCATCGGCAAGGCCGAGGTCGTGGCCGACGTGGACGAGGCCGCGGTGCTGGCGGTGTTGCGCCAGGGCTGAGGCGCCCGCGCCTTCCCCGTCCCCTTGGCCTGCGGCCATGGGGACGGAGGACCAGCACACGCCGTGGCGATGCCGGGGCATGCCGCCGGAAAGCGGCCCAAATCCCGCGCAACGGCTACAATCGCCGCCATGCGCGTCCTACTGCAACAGCCGCCCAGCGGCAAAGAAGCCCCCCGTTACGTACAGCTCACCCTGGTGCCGGACCTGCTCGGCGGCTGGGAGCTGCTGCGCGAGAGCGGCCAGACCGGAGGCCGCGTGCAGCTTCGCCGCGAACTGTTCCTGCAGCACGACGAAGCCCGCGACGCCTTCGAGAAGGCACGCGACGCACAGATCAAGCGCGGCTTCCAGGTGATGTTCACCAGCGGCCTGCCACAACCCTGAGCGGACCCTGCAGGGCGCGATGCGCCCGCGCCGCCCACTGCCAAGGAGCTCCACCGTGACCAGCCCCCTCCGCAACGACCGCTTCCTGCGCGCCCTGCGCCGCGAACCGGTGGATTGCACCCCCGTCTGGCTGATGCGCCAGGCCGGCCGCTACCTGCCGGAGTACCGCGCCACCCGCGCCCGCGCCGGCAGCTTCCTGGGCATGGCCAAGAACCCCGAAGTCGCCTGCGAAGTCACCCTGCAGCCGCTGGAGCGCTTCGACCTGGACGCGGCCATCCTGTTCTCGGACATCCTCACCGTGCCCGACGCGATGGGCCTGGGCCTGTACTTCGCCGATGGCGAAGGCCCCAAGTTCAAGGACCCGGTGCGTGACGCCGCCGCCATCGCCAGGCTGGCGGTGCCGGACATGGAGACCGAGCTGGGCTACGTGATGGACGCGGTGCGCCTGATCCGCCGCGAGCTGGACGGCAAGGTGCCGTTGATCGGCTTCTCCGGCAGCCCGTGGACGCTGGCCTGCTACATGATCGAGGGCGGTGGCAGCAAGGACTACGCGCGCATCAAGGCGATGGCGCTGAACGAGCCCAAGGCCCTGCACCAGTTGCTGGGCGTGGTGACCGACGCGGTCATCGCCTATCTGTCGGCGCAGCGCGCGGCCGGCGCGCAGGCGCTGCAGGTGTTCGACACCTGGGGCGGCGTGCTCGGCCCGGCCATGTACCGTGAGTTCTCGCTGCGCTACCTCTCGCGCATCGCCGCCGAACTGCCGCGTGGCGAAGGCGCCGAGCGCACCCCGCTGATCCTGTTCGGCAAGGGCACCGGCCAGTACGTGGCCGAACTGGCCGCCACCGGCACCGACGGCGTCGGCGTGGACTGGACCATCAGCCTGGAGGACGCGGTGCGTGCGGCCGGCGGCAAGGTCGCGCTGCAGGGCAACCTGGACCCGGCCACCCTGTACGGCTCGCCCGAGGCGATCACCCGGGAAGTGGGCAAGGTGCTGGACAGCTACGCCGCCGGCAACGGCGGCTCGCGCGAAGGCCATGTGTTCAACCTCGGCCATGGCATGTCGCCGGACATGAATCCCGATCACGTCGCCGTGCTGGTGGATGCGGTACATCGCTTGAGCCGACGCTGACCCAGGGCGGCCGGCAACGCCGGCCCCCTTACCGTTTCAAGGAAGAACGCCATGTCACTGCCCCGCATCTCCCTGCTGTGCGCTCCGCTGCTGTGCGCACTGGCCGCCTGTTCGGCCGATGTCACGCCGGCACCGGCACCGGCTGCCACGCCGGCCGCCGCCGGCGCAGCGGTGCCGGCCACCGACGCGGCCAGCAGCACATTGAAGATCCAGCCCGAGGATTTCCCGAGCCTGGCCTCGAACGAAGCGCTGGCCCAACTGGCGATCTTCAGCACCGGGATGGGCGACTTCCCGCAACGCTGCGACCAGCTCCGGCTGGTCAAGCAGGACGAGCTGTCCCCACGCTGGTCGGCGGTGATCGCTAAGCTCTCGCTCACCTCGTGCACGCGCGAGGCCTACGACGACGGCAGCGGCTACCTGTCCTATGCGGCCAGCGCGACCTTCAAGCCGGGTGCGGTGACGCTGCTGGACCTGCCGGTGCTGCGCTACGACGAGGATGCCGGCGAGATGCACATCCTGCGCACCTACGTCATCGATGCCCCGCTGCAACAGCTGCTGCAGACCTTGCGCCCGCGGATCGAGAAAGACTGCGAGCCCACCCACAGGATCAATCCCAGCGCGGTGCCGACCTGCACCATGGAAGCGGATGACGGCACCTGGAGGCTGACCCTGGGCGAGCTCAACACCACCGCCACCCTGGCCGCCGACCCGGACAACCCGGCCCATTCGCTGTACAGCTACGGCGGCGGTGATTGAGGGCCAGGCGCGATCTGCGCGTGACCTGCACGCGCCAGGAGCGACAATGACGGCCTGCCCCCGCGAGCCGTCCTGATGTCCAACGCCGTTTCCAGCCCGCTGCCCGCCGGCAACGCCCACAAGCCGCTGCTGTGGCTGGTGTCGCTGGCCATCTTCATGCAGATGCTGGACTCGACCATCGTCAACACCGCATTGCCGGCGATGGCCCGCAGCCTGGGCGAAAGCCCGCTGCAGATGCAGTCGGTGGTGTTCAGCTACGCGCTGGCGGTGGCCACGTTCATCCCGGCCTCGGGTTGGATCGCCGACCGCTTCGGCACCCGCCGCACCTTCATGACGGCGATCATCCTGTTCACCCTGGGCTCGCTGGCCTGCGCGTTGTCACCCAGCCTGCAATGGCTGGTGGCCGCGCGCGTGCTGCAGGGCATCGGCGGGGCGATGCTGCTGCCGGTCGGGCGGCTGGCGGTGATGCGCACCGTACCGCGCGCACAATTCCTGTCGGCGATGAGCTTCATCGCCATCCCTGCGCTGATCGGCCCGCTGCTGGGCCCGACGCTGGGCGGCTGGATGGTGGAAGTGGCGTCGTGGCACTGGATCTTCCTGATCAACCTGCCGATCGGCCTGATCGGGCTGGTCGCCGCGCTGCGGATCATGCCCGACCATTACGGACAGCAGAAGCACCGCTTCGACCTGGCCGGCTACCTGATGCTGGCCTTCGGCATGGTCGCCTTGTCGTTGGCACTGGACGGCGTCTCCGGGCTGGGCTCGGCGCATGCACTGGTGATCCTGCTGGCGGTGATCGGCATCGCCACACTGGCCGGCTACTGGCTGCATGCGGCCAACAGCCGTGATGCCTTGTTCCCGCTGACGCTGTTCCATGTGACCAGCTTCCGCATCGGCATCCTCGGCAACCTGTTCTCACGGATCGGCAGCGGGGCGATGCCGCTGTTGATCCCGTTGCTGCTGCAGGTCGGCCTGGGCATGAGCCCGATGCGGGCGGGCATGATGATGATCCCGGTGGCGCTGGCCGGCATGGCTGCCAAGCGCGCGGCGGTGTCGCTGGTGCAGCGCTTCGGTTATCGCCGCATCCTGATGATCAACACTGTCTGCGTGGGCGTGGCGATGGCCGGCTTCGCGCTGATCGACGGGGGCCAGCCGGTGTGGGTGCAGCTGGTGCTGCTGACCGCCTTCGGCGCGGTGAACTCGATGCAGTTCACTGTGATGAACACCGTGACCCTGCGCGACCTGGACATGGAGCAGGCCAGCAGCGGCAACAGCCTGCTGTCGATGGTGATGATGCTGGCCACCGGCTTCGGCGCGGCCACCGCCGGCAGCCTGCTGGCCACCTTCGGCACGCACCTGGTGGGCCACGGGGCGACCGCCGCGCTGCACGCCACCTTCATCTGCGTCGGCGCGATCACGCTCAGCTCCACGCTGGTGTTCTGGCAGTTGCCGGAAAACCGCCCGCATCCCAAGGCGGTCGAGGAAGTCGCCGAGTAACCGCGCACGCGAGCGCGCCGCATGCAGTGGCGCGTCCCCAGGAGCAGCATGCATGGCCCCGCGCACGATCCCGGTCCCGGCTTGCCGGAGCTCAGCCGCGCGGGGCCAGCCCCTGCGCACGGCGCTGGTGTGCGTCCAGCACCCCGGCGATGGCTTCCAGCAGCATCTGCGCGGTCACCGGCTTGCGCAGGAAGTCATCGAAACCGGACTTGCGTGCCTGCGGCTCGGCTTCGGCGTCCGAACGCGCGGTCACCGCGATCAACGGCATCTCGTAACCCATCGTGCGCAGTTGCAAGGCCAACCCGAAGCCGTCGATGCCGGGCAGGTCCAGGTCCAGCAGGGCCACGTCGAAGCGCGCATTGGACACCTCGGCCAGCGCGGCCAGCCCATGCGCGGCATGCACCACGCCGTGCCCATGCACTTCGAGCAGGCCACGGATCACCGCGGCGATGGTGGGATCGTCCTCCACCAGCAGGACATGCAACGGCGGCAGTGACTTCCACGACGACACGCCGACGCCGTCGGCCGCCGTCTCCGGCACCACCTCCCACGCCAGTGGCAGGCGCACGCTGAAGCAGCTGCCGGTCCCGGGCGTGCTTTCCACCTCGATGGTGCCGCCCATGGCCACCGCCAGTTCGTGGCAGATCGCAAGGCCCAGGCCGCTGCCACCATAACGGGCAGCGGTACGCGCGCCGTCGGCCTGCTCGAAGCGGCGGAACAGGCGCTTGCGCTGCTCCGGATTGATGCCCGGCCCGGTATCGCAGACATCGAAGCAGATGCCGCTGCCACCCTCGCCCATCTCCACCCGCAGGCGCACCTGCCCATCGCTGGTGAACTTGATCGCATTGCCCAGCAGGTTCAGCAGGATCTGGCGCAGGCGCAGCACGTCACCGGTCACCCGCGTGCGCGCACTGGCCTCGCTGTGCAGCGAGAACGCCAGCCCACGCCGCTGCGCCAGCGGCTCCATCAGCCCGCGCACGTCGTCCAGCAGTTGCTGCAGGTCCAGCGGCTGGACCTGCAGTTCCAGCCGCCCGGCCTCGATGCGCGCCAGGTCCAGCGCGTCGTTGACCAGCCGCAACAGGTGCTCGCCGGCACGGCGGATCGACTGCGTGTAGCCGCGTTGCCGGTCGTCCAGCTCCGAGGCCAGCAGCAGTTCGCTCATGCCCAGCACGCCGGTCATCGGCGTGCGCACCTCGTGGCCAAGCGTGGCCAGGAAGCGGGTCTTGGCCAGCGAGGCCTGTTCGGCCAGTTCCTGCTTGTGCTTGGCCAGTTGCCATTCGTGGCGCCGCGCCAGCCGGCGCCGGTACAACCAGGCGCCCAGCAACAGCAGCGCGACGCCCAGCACGATCAGGCCGGCCAGGCCACCGGTGCTGCGCCACCACGGCGGCTGCACGTGGAAGGACAGCGTCTGCACCGTCGACCAGACGTTGTCCGAGGTCGCCGCCTGCACCTGCAGCCGATAGCTGCCCGGCGGCAAGCGCGGGAACACCCGGTCGCCCGATGCGCCCACTTCCACCCAATCCGGGTCATAACCTTCCAGCCGGAAACGGTACAGGTTGATCGCCGAATCGGCGAAGGACAGCAGCCGCGCCGACACCCGCAGGTCGCGGTCGCCGGGCAGGATCTGCAGCGGGGTCTGGTGGGTCAGATCCTGTTCCTGCTCGGCGCGACGCACGCTCACCCGCTCGATGACCAGCGGCGATTGGCGCGCCGACAGGCGCACGCGTTGCGGGTCGAACAACACCACGCCATCCGGCGTGCCGCCGGCGATCTGTCCACCGCGCGCCTGCACCAGCGTGCGGCGCCGGAACTCCTGGCTCGGCAGGCCATCGTGCACGCCATACATGCGCACCGAGCGGCTGGCCGGGTCGATGCGGATCAGGCCACGTGCGCTGGTCGCCCACGCCACGCCCTGCGGATCGACCACCAACCCGTGCGCGCCGAGCATCGGGTAGCCCTGCGCCGGGCCGACCGAATCGAGCAGGGTCATGCGCCGGCCATCCCACAGGTAACGGTCCATCCGCCCCAGGCCGGCGAGCCAGGCCACGCCGCTGTCGGTCAGGTTGAAGCTGGAAATGCGGTCGGTGGGGGCGCCGGGCACCTGCACGAACTGCTGCTGCGCCGTCTGCCAGGTCAACAGGCCGGCACCGGTGGCCAGCCACAGGTCGTCGCCGGGGCCACAGTACATGTCCTCCACGATCGCCGGCGGCAACCCGTGCGTGCCCGGCTGCATCTGCAGCAGCACGTGGCCGTCCCCGTCGCGCTGCTGGATGCCGCCGTCCTCGGAATACACCCAGATCCGCCCGCCCGCGCACTGCCGCACGATGTCCGCATCACCGGTCATCGCCGCATCCGACGCATCGCCGGCCTGCCAGCGGCGCACCTCGTGGCTGGCCGGGGTATAGCGGATCAGTTCGTCCAGGCTGCCGATCCAGACCCGGCCCTTGTTGTCTTCGGTCAACGACTGCGGCCAGTTCATGCCGCTGATCTTTTCCAGGTGCTGCTCAACCTCGCCGGTGGCCGGATCCAGGCGGTCCAGCGCGCCGCGCGTGCCCACCACCCAGATGCCGCCGGAAGCCGACGGTGCCAATGCCAGCGGGTTGGGGTTGCGCAGCGAGGCCGGGTCGTCCAGGTGCCGCGACAGCACCGAGAACTGGCGCCAACTCGGCGGCAGGTGCCAGAGCCCGGCATTGGTGCTGGCGAACCACAGGCCGCCTTCGCGGTCCTCGTAGGCGCTGGACCAGTTCGGCCGCACCATGCCGCGCTCCTGCATGCTGTACAGGCCCACGTTGTGCACGCGGCCGGCGCGGAAACGCCCCAGCCCGGCCAGCGTGTCGAGCCAGTAATCGCCGTCGCTGGAGTACTGCAGCATGTTGAGCACGTCGCCGGCCTGCATGCCGGGCCAGACCGAACGCTGGAACCGCCCGTCGGCGGTGCGCACCACCAGCCCGAGGTTGGTGGCGATCCAGAGCCGGCCCTCGCGGTCCACCTTCAGGCCATTGATGCGCTCGGACGGCAGTACCGACTCCCCCACCTGCTCGAAGTCATGCCCGGTCCAGCGCGCCAGCCCGCCCTTGGTGCCGACCCACAGGGTGCCGTCCGGCGTCACCGCCATGTAGGTCACCGCCGCCGGCAGGCTGTTGGGGTCACCGTCGATCGGCATGAAGCGGGTGATGTGCCCGTCCGGATCGAGCCGGTGCAGGCCGCCGGTCGCGGTACCGAACCAGGTGCTGCCGTCGGCGGTGGTGACGATCGACCAGATCGTGTTGCTGCCGATCTCCGGGTGGGTGCGCCGGTTGTAGAAGGTGAAGCTGCGGCGGTCCGCCGACAGCATCACCAGCCCGGCATTCTGCGTGCCGATCCACAGGCGGTTGGCGGGATCGACGTGCAGGCTCCAGACCTGGTTGTCCTGCAGGCCCTCCTCGGCCCGCCACACGCGGTAGCTGCGCCCGTCGTAGCGCGCCAGGCCATCGCGGCTGGCCAGCCACAGGTAACCGGTGCGATCCTCGGCGAAGGCATTGATGGTGCTCGACGGCAGCCCGTCGGCCACGGTGAGCTGGCGCGGCTGCGGCGTGGCCGGCACCTCGGCATTGGCCGGCGCCAGCAGGCACACGGACAGCGCCAGCAGCACGGCGCGTACGCACCCTTTCATTCCCGTCATTCCTCGTGCATCGGCAACCCGGCCAGGGCCGGTCCCCCACCACGTTGGGCGCGTGAGCGTAACAACACCTGCGTGATGGTGGTCGCCAGCAGCTGGCCGGTGACCGGCTTGCGCAGGAACCCTTCCATCCCCGCCGCCGCCGCCAACTGCTCGGCCTGGCCATCCGAACGCGCGGTGACCGCGATCAACGGGAACAGGTGCCCGGACGCACGCAACTGCCGGGCCAGCGCCATGCCATCGAGCGCGGGCAGGTCCAGGTCGAACAGGCCGATGTCGAACGCCTGCTCGGCCACTTCGCCCAGCGCGGCGAGGCCGTGCGGCGCATGCACCACGGTATGCCCGCGCGCGCGCAGCAGGCCGGCGATGACCTGGGCGACGGTCGGGTCGTCCTCCACCAGCAGGATCCGCAGCGGCTCGCTGCCGGCCGCAGCCTCCGCGTCGCCCTCCTGCGGGGCCTGCACGCCCTGCACCCAGTGCAGCGGCAGCTCCACCTGGAAGCTGGCCCCTTCGCCCAGGCGGCTGCTGACACGGATGTTGCCCCCCATCGCCGCCGCCAGCTCCTGGCAGATCGCCAGCCCCAGGCCACTGCCGCCGTAGCGCGAGGCGGTGCGCCAGCCATCGGCCTGCTCGAAGCGCTGGAACAGGCGCGCCTGCTGCTCGTCGTTGATGCCCGGCCCGGTGTCGCTGACGGTCAGGCGCAGGCCGGTGTTGTCCGGCAGCAATGCCACCTCCAGCCGCACCTTGCCCTGTTCGGTGAACTTGATGGCGTTGCTCAGCAGGTTCATCACGATCTGGCGCAGGCGCATGGCATCGCCGGTCACCTCGACCGTGCCGTCGAAGCCCGGCGCGTACTCGAACGCCAGGCCGCGCCGCTCGGCCATCGGCGCCATCAGCGCCACCACTTCCTCCAGCACCTTGCTGAAATTGAACGGCTGGTTGTCCAGCTCGAGCTTGCCCGACTCGACGCGGGCCAGGTCCAACGCGTCGTTGAGCAGCCGCAGCAGGTGCGAACCGGCCTGCTGGATGGCACCGGCATAGCGCCGCTGGCGGGGATCCAGGTCGGTGTCCAGCAGCAGCTCGCTCATGCCCAGCACGCCGGTCATCGGCGTGCGCACCTCATGGCCCAGCGTGGCCAGGAAGCGGGTCTTGGCCAGGGAGGCCTGTTCGGCCAGCTCCTGCTTGTGCAGGGCCAGTTGCCATGCACTACGCCGGCGCACGCGGCGGCGGTAGGCCAGCAGCGCCGCGCTGACCAGCAGGGCCAGCACCGCCACCCAGGCGGCGATCGCCGTACCGCTGAGCCACCAGGGCGAGGCCACTTCCACCGTCAAGGCCTGCACCGGCGTCCAGCCGCTGTCGCCGGCTGCGCCCTGCACCTCCAGGCGATAGTGCCCGGGCGGCAGCCGCGACAGCACCCGCTCGCCTTCGGCGCTGACCTCCACCCAGTTCTGGTCGTAGCCCTCCACGCGGAAGCGGAAGCGGTGGCTGGCCAGGTCGGCGAAGGACATCAGCCGTGCCTGCACGCGCAGGTCACGGTCGCCGGCCCCCAGGTGGATCACCTCCCCGCTGAGCGCCTGTTCGCTGACCGCGTCATCGCGGCGCACATGCACCGAACCGATCACCAGCTTGGAGGCCGGCAGCGGCTGCGCCACCTGGTCCGGGTTGAATACCACCAGTCCACTGGCCTGCACCGCCAGCGCTGCGTCGCAACCGCCCATCGCCGGGGGGCGTGGCGAGAACTCCGCGTCCGGCAGGCCATCGGCACCGCCGAGCAGGCGCACGCGCTGCGCCCCCGGCTGCCACAGCAGCAGGCCGCGCGGGGTGGTGGCCCACAGCTGTCCGGAGCACCCCAGTACCAGCCCGCCCATCATCACCGCCGGCACGCCCTCCGCATTGCCCAGCCGCTGCTGCAGCACGAGGCGGTCGCCTTCGCGGCGGTAGTGCTCCAGCGCGCCGTCGCGCGCCAGCCAGACCGTTCCGTCCGGGACGAAGGCGATGTCATACACGCCCCCCCGCGACACGCCCTGCAACGTGATGAAGCGGGTGCTGTCGAAGTACAGCACGCCGGCCGCGCCGGTCAGCCACACCGTGCCGTTGCGGTCGATCAGCAACTGCTCGACCAGCTTGTCGGGCAGGCCCGGCGACGCGCCGGCCGGATAGGTGGCCAACAGCTCACCGTTCGCGGCGCGGTGCTGCAGGCCGTATCCGATGATCGACAACCACACGCTGCCGTCGGCGGCGCGGCGCATCAGGTCGGCACGGAACTGCGGATCGCTGCCGACGCCCAGGTCCACGACCCGACGCCCCTGGCCTTCGGGCCGGAACAGCACCAGGCTGCCGGCCCGCCCCGCCCAGACCTGTCCATCGGCGCCACGCAGCACCGACCAGATCCCGCCGACGCCCAACCGCGCCTCGTCGGCCAGCTGCTGCAGCTGCCCGCTGCCATCGAGCCGGTAGACCCCGTGTGCGCCACCGACCAGGAAGCCATCGCCATCGGCCGCACCGCTGCGCATGTACAGGCTTTCCAGCGGTTTGCCGTCCAGCCGCGAGACAGTGGAAAAGCGCTTCCAGTCCGGTCGCAGGTAGGCCAGGCCCTGGGTCAGCAGGGCCGTCCAGACACCGCCTTCGTGATCCTGCAGCAGGTCCAGCACGCCACTGTGCTCGGTCAGGAAGTCGCTGCCGCGCCCGCCGGCCAGCAGCGTCAGCTGCTTGCCATCACCGCGGTACAGGCCGTTGGAGGCTCCCATCCAGTACCCGCCGTCGCGGTCGTGCAGCAGCACCGCCGCCCGCGACTGCTGGGCCTGCGGCCACGGAGCGGGGAACACCAGTCCATTGTCCAGCACGCGGAACAGCCCGCTCTCGGTGCCGGCCCAGAACCCGCCGTCACGGTCGGCGCTCATGCGGATGATGGTCTTGCCGGCCAGCAGCGGCGCGACGATGCGGGTGAACTGCTCGCTGCCCGGCGCGCGGCGGGCCAGGCCATCGGCAGTGCCGATCCATAACGCGCCGTCCTTGCCGAGCAGCAGCGAATAGATGGTGTCGTCGGGCAGGCTGTGCGGGTCACCGGGAACATGCCGGTACTGGGTCACGCGGCCATCGGCATGCAGCCGGCAGATGCCGGTGCCGGAGCTGCCCACCCACATCTCGCCCTCCACCGAGGCCAGTGCCCAGACCTGTTCGGTGCAGCGTTCCTCGACGGCCTGGAAACGCTGGAACGCCTTGCGCTGGGCATCGAGCATGATCAGCCCGGCGCCGTTGGCACCCAGCCAGACCCGATCCTGCGGGTCGATCAGCAGGGTCTCCAGCACGTTGCCGGGCAGCGAATCCGGATCGTCGGGGTCCTGGCGCCAGACCCGCAGCTGGTGGCCATCGTAGCGGGCCAGGCCATCATCGGTGGCCGCCCAGACGTATCCCTGGCGGTCCTGCGCCAGGGCCAGCACCATCCGCGATGGCAGGCCTTCGGCGACCCCCAGCCGGCGCATGTTCGGCGTCTCGGCCAGTACCGCGGCCATCGCCGGCGCGACGGCCAGCCACAGCAGCAGTGCCAGCCCGGTAATTCCCAGGAACCGCTTCATCACACGTCCGTTGCTCCTCGCCTGTCCATTTGCGCCCCTGCAACGGCCACTCCCCGCCGTCCCAGCCCCGCGCAAGGCTGCGACTTTAGCGTCCATGCGGAGGCGGAGCAAAAAAGTTCCCCTCCCGTCACCGCCGGAACCACAGACAGCTGTAACAAACCGTTGCAGCGTGTACGCACAAACCTCCGCCCAACTGTGCCTAGAATCATGCCCATTCCGAAACCGGGGAGCCGGGACCTTGTTGCGACCCATCCTGATGCTGGCACTGGGGCTGCTGCCGCTGGCGGCCGCTGCGGCACCCGAGCCGTACCGGCTGGACCCGGTGCATACGCGGGTGCTGTTCGCGATCGAGCACGCCGGGTTCTCACAGGCGCTGGGCACGGTCTCGGGCAGCGAGGGCATGCTGCACTTCGACCCGCAGGACTGGAGCAGCGCCCGGCTGGACGTCACCGTGCCACTCACCCGGGTCGACCTGGGGGATGCGAAATGGAACCAGGCCACGCTGGCGCGCAACCTGCTCGACGGCGAGCGCTTCCCGCGGGCGCGCTTCGTCTCCGACCGCGTGGAGGCCGTTGACGCCACCCATGCGCGCGTCCATGGCCAGCTCACCCTGCACGGCGTCACCCGCGCGGTGGTGCTGGAGGTCACCCTCAATGCGGTGAAGCGTCACCCGCTGCCGCCATTCCGCCGCACCGCCGGGTTCTCCGCCACCACCGCGCTGAGCCGCGCCGACTTCGGCATCAACGCATGGAAGTCGGTCATCGGCGACCGCGTGGAGCTGCGCATCGAGGCCGAAGCGGTGCGTGACGACAACGCCTCCGCGCCCGCGCCGGACACCGACACCCCTGCCGACGCGCAGGACACTTCCCTCCAGGACACGGCCGATGCCGCGCTGGAACACGCCACACAGACGGAACCACGCCATGACCACTAAGAACACCGCCCAGCAATGGGGAAGCGTCAGCAAATCCCTGCACTGGCTGATCGCCCTGCTGATCCTGGCGCTGGGCATCGTCGGCCTGGTCATGGGCGAGTTTCCCAAGACCCCGAAGTACTTCTGGATCTACACGATGCACAAGTCGATCGGCATCACCGTGCTGGTGCTGGTCGTCGCACGCCTGGGCTGGCGCCTGTACGCCGGCGCGCCCGAACCGGTGCCGGGCACGCCGGGCTGGCAGGAGCGCGTGGCCAGCCTCACCCACTGGCTGCTGTACGTGATGATGTTCGCCATCCCGCTGTCGGGCTGGCTGTACGACTCGGCCAGCGGCCTGCGCCCGTTCAAGCTGTTCGGGCTGGTCGAGATGCCCAAGCTGGTCGCGCCGAGCGAATCGGCCGCGCAGGTCTCGCACCTGATCCATGAATGGGGCTTCTGGGCCTTGATCCTGTTGGTGCTGGGCCATGCCGGCGCCGCCGTTTTCCATCACGTTCACCAGCGTGACGCCACCCTCACCCGCATGCTGCCGCAAGGCTGGCTCAGCACCCCGCAAAAGGAATCCGCATGAACATCAAACTCACCTCCCCGGCCGCCGTCGCCGCCGCCCTGGCCGGCATGCTGGCCGTCGCCCCGGCCATGGCCGCCGACTACGTGCAGGCACCGGGGACCGGCTCGATCCTGGTATTCGCCACCAAGTACGACGGCGAAGTCTTCACCGGCACCTTCCCGGGCTTCCAGACCCAGGTCAGCTTCGATCCGGCCAACCCGGCCGCCGGCAAGCTCGATGTCAGCATCCCGCTGGCCGGCGCCCGCAGCGGCAACACCGACCGCGACTCCACCCTGCAGGGGGCGGACTTCTTCAACGTGGCCCAGTTCGCCCAGGCCCGTTACACCGCCAACGGCTTCCGTGCCCTGGGCAACAACCAGTTCGCCGCCGATGGCACGCTGGAACTGCGGGGCGTCAGCAAGCCGGTCACGCTGACCTTCACCTGGGCGCCGGGCGCGCAGCCGGTGCTGACCGGCAAGGCCACCGTCAAGCGCCTGGACTTCGGCGTGGGCGGCGGCGACTGGACCGATACCAAGACCATCCCCAACGAAACGGCGATCAGCACCATCGTCAAGCTCAACGCCAGGTAAGCCACGACCCTGCGCGGCGCCGGTGCAGCGGAGTGTGGCTCCGCGCCACCGGCCATCGCGCCGCTGTTGTCCGTGCCGAGCCACGCCCGGCACGGGCCCATCGCCCCGGCTCCGCGCTACTGCTTCAGCCAACGCTGCACGCTGGCCGCGTCGAACGGCCATTCCAGTTCGCGCCCGGCGCCATCGCGCAGCACCGGCACACGCGTCCCGTAGCGCGCCTCCAGCGGCGCGTCGTCATCGATGAACACGCTTTCGAACGCCGGTGCGCGTGCCTGCGCCAGCACCGCCAGCGCCTGGTCGCACAGATGACAATCATCGCGCTGGAACAACACCAATCCGCTCATGCCGCTGCCCTGTGGTTGGAATGCTGCGCTGCAGGCATGGCCCGCCGCCGCCAGCACGTAGAATAGCGGCCCTCTCCACGCAGTACGCAGAAGCACGCATGTCCGTCAGCACGTTCGACCTGTTCAAGATCGGCATCGGCCCGAGTTCGTCACACACCGTGGGCCCGATGCGCGCGGCCGAGCGCTTCGTGCACCGCTGGCTGCTCGACCAGGGCCGCCTGCAGGACACCGTGCGCATCCGCGCCGAGGTGTTCGGCTCGCTGGCGTTGACCGGCAAGGGGCACGGCACCGACAAGGCGGTGCTGCTCGGCCTGGAAGGCCACCGTCCCAACCTGATCGACCCGGACATCATCCCGGCCGCGTTGGAGCGCATCCGCACCACCAAGCGCATCCACCTGATGGGCCAGCACGAAATCGCCTTCGACGAGAAGCGCGACCTGCCCATGAACAAGCGCCAGAAACTGCCATACCACACCAACGGCATGCGCTTCACCGCCTACGACGCCGACGACCAGATCATCGCCACCCGCGATTACTACTCCGTCGGCGGTGGCTTCGTGGTCAACGAGGACGATGCCGCCGACGACCGCATCGTCCCCGACCAGACGCCCATCCCCTACCCGTTCAAGAGCGGCGACGAGCTGCTGGCGCAGGCCGCGCGCAGCGGCCTGAGCATCGCGCAGATGATGTTCGAGAACGAGAAGTGCTGGCGCAGCGAGGACGAGATCCGCGCCGGCCTGCGCGAGATCTGGGACGCCATGCAGTCCTGCGTGACGCGCGGCATCCGCTCCGAGGGCACCCTGCCCGGCGGCCTGCACGTCAGCCGCCGCGCGCCCACGCTGTACCGCGAGCTGTCCGCGCGCCCGGAAGCAGCCATGCGCGACCCGCTGACCACGCTGGACTGGGTCAACCTGTACGCGCTGGCGGTCAACGAGGAAAACGCGGCCGGTGGCCGCGTGGTCACCGCGCCCACCAACGGCGCGGCCGGCATCATCCCCTCGGTGCTGCATTACTACGACCGCTTCTGCCCCGGCAGCACCGAGCAGGGCGTGTTCGACTTCCTGCTCACCGCCGCGGCGATCGGCATCCTCTACAAGGAGAACGCCTCCATCTCCGGCGCCGAGGTCGGTTGCCAGGGCGAAGTGGGCGTGGCCTGCTCGATGGCGGCCGGCGGGCTGATGGCCGCTCTGGGCGGCAACCCGGGCCAGATCGAGAATGCCGCCGAGATCGGCATGGAGCACAACCTCGGCCTGACCTGCGACCCGATCGGCGGGCTGGTGCAGATCCCCTGCATCGAGCGCAACGCGATGGGCGCGGTCAAGGCGATCAATGCCAGCCGCATGGCCATGCGTGGCGACGGCAAGCACAAGGTGTCGCTGGACAAGGTCATCAAGACCATGCGCGACACCGGCCGCGACATGCAGGACAAGTACAAGGAAACCAGCCGCGGCGGCCTGGCCGTCAACGTCATCGAGTGCTGACCGGCCACCGGGCCGGCACGCGCGGTACCCCGCGGCGTCATCGCCGCCTCCGGCGACCGGCCTGCCGCGGTCGCCGGCCGGGTCGCTTACAAAAGCCCCGGTGACTGCAGTAGGCTGGCGCGACGGTCAACGATCACGCCCCCACTTGAACGACAGAACCACGCCCACGCCCGACCTTCCGGAGCCACCGCTGAAGGTCGCGATCACGGAGGACGACGCGCTGCTGCGTGATCGCATCCTGCTTCCCGGCCTGCGCGACCATGGGTTCAACGTCCAGGGATATGGCGATGCCACGGAACTGTATCGGGGCCTGCTGGCCGAGGCCTTCGATGTGGTCATCCTGGACATCGCCCTGCCGGGCGAGGACGGCCTGAGCATCGCCTCGCACCTGCGCCGCATCCAGCCCGGGCTGGGCATCGTCATGCTGACCGGCACCGAGAGCCGCGAGAACCACCTGCGCGCCCTGCGCGACGGGGCGGACATCTATCTGGCCAAGCCCGTGGACGTCGAGATCATCGCCGTCACCCTGCACAGCCTGTCGCGCCGCCTGCCACGCACGGCAACCGGCACGGTGCCAACGGAACCGCCCGGCATGTGGCGGCTGCTCTCCGATGGCTGGTGCCTGGAAACGCCCGCCGGCAGGATCATCGCCCTGACCACCCCGGAGCGTTCACTGCTGGCCCTGCTGGCCCGCCATCGCGGCCAGACCGTGGAGCGGGAGCGGCTCATCGACGCATTGACCGATGACGCTTCGGACTTCGACCCGCATCGCCTGGAAGCCCTGGTGCACCGCGTCCGCCGCAAGGCCGCCGCCGCCGCGCCCGATGCCCCGCCATTGCCATTGCTCTCGGTCCGCGGAAAGGGCTACGTGCTCGCCGGCTGAGCGGTCTCCCCATCCATGGCCAGCGGCAGCAGGATCCGCACCGTCGTGCCCTGCGCCGGCGGGCCAACGAGGTCGATCTTTCCGCCTGCCTCCAGCAGCATGTCGCGCACCACGGACAAGCCCAGGCCAGTCCCTATCCCGCTCGGCTTGGTGGTGAAGAAGGGTTCGAAGGCCTGCGTGCGCACGTCTTCCGGCATGCCCTTGCCGTCATCGGTCAGGTCCAGGCATACCCAGGCCCCGTCCAGCCGGCCTGCTTGGATGCGGAACGTGCCGGTATCGGTGATGGCATCCCTCGCGTTGGCGGCGATGTTGATGATCACCAGCCCGAAGCGATCGATGTCCATCCGCACCGGCAACGCGCCATCGGCGCACTCCAGCTGCAGGCGGACCCGCGCCCCGAACAGCTGCTTCAGCATCGGCATCAGTTCGCGCAGTGACGCCGCCGCGTCGAATACCTCCGGCCGTGCGACTTCCTGCCGACTGAAGCTCAACAGCTTCCGGCTGATGGTCAACGCCCGCCTGGCGGCCAGGTCCACGTCGCCCAGCGCCTCATAGAGTGCCGGCGCTCCCCTGTCGGCCAGCCGTTCCCGCTGCGCGGCATAACTCAGGATGATGCCCAGCACGTTGTTGAAGTCGTGGGCCACGCCACTGGCCAGGCGGCCCACCGCCTCCATCTTCTGCGCGTGGACGAGCTGGTCGCGCGTGCGTTCGCGCTCGCGGACTTCTTCCTGGAGCCGTTCGTAGGCCAGCGCCAGCGCCTGCCCGCGGGCGTTGGATTCCTCCAGGCTGTTGCGCAGCGCGGCCACGGTGCGGTCCAGCGCGATGGCGATGAGCAGCCAGATACCGGCCAGCGACACGGCCTTGCCCAGCCCCGCGACCGGCATCGCCCCGCCGCCGAGCGCCGCACGCATGAAGTCCGCGACCAGGGTCGCCGCGACGATCCCCAGCAACGTGGCCAGCGTGATCCACAGCGTCCGCCGCCCCAGGATCAGGCCTGCCAGCGCCAGCAGGATCATCGGCATGGGGTCGAACCTCAGCCCGACCATGCCGGTGGTGATGTAGATGATCGCCATCGACAGCATCACCACGCCGAGGAACACGTGTACCCCTTGGCGGAAACGGCCACGCCGGATCAGCCACACGCCTGTCCATGCGGCGGAGGTCATCAACACGTCCGTGGTCAGGTCGGCGGCCAGCGCCGTCCAGCCGGGCAGGTCCCCCGACCAGCGACCGCTCAGCACGGCGTACAGGAACAGCGACTTGTTGAGTGGGATGAACACCCCGAGGAACAGCAGGAGCACCTGCACGAAGGGGGCATTGCGACGATCAACCGGATCGTGGACAGGGATGTTCGACAACCAGCGCCGGACCCGACCGAGGAAAAAATCGTACTTGATGGGAGTCTCCTGGCATCCATCGGCCTAGCGCGGCGCCGGTCATCGCCGCGCGCGCCCCAGGCGCCGAAACAGAACAGACACAAAGGCCATTCCTCACCGTTTATCACCCCCGCGGTGACAAACGATGCGTGTATTCAATGACCCGCTTTTGTAGCTTAAAGCCGCCCCAGTTCCCGCCAGGAGCGACATCCCCGAAACCCTGACACACCCGCGTCCGCGCATGATCCGGCGGTGGTATCCGGAGCGTCAAGCACAGCGTGCCCGACCACCGGTCTCACGCGATGTAGGCAACCCAGCGCCGCCCCAGTGCACCGACGATGCTCTCGAGCAGGTCGATGTTCAACGGCTGCGAGATGTCCAGGCCGGCCCTGACGAAATCCACGGGCATGCACAGGGTCTGCGCCAGCGAGTGACAGGAGGCACCGCTTCTCACCATCTCATTGAGGACCAGCACCTTCATCGACTCAGCAGCCGACAGGCGCGCGTCGATACCGTCCCGCGGCCGGCTCCGTGGCAGCGGGATGAGCCTTCCGGCCCGCATGTGTTCGCGTACGGCCGCCCTGAGCGCCGCGTTGAGCTTCTCCATGGAGTACTCCGAACCCGGCAGGCAGACCTCGGGCCAGTCCGCCAGATGCAACGTGTAGCTGCTGACGGCACCGACGGATTTCACGGGATAGACAAGCATGGAATTGAGCACACCAACCGTTTTCAGCACGTCAACCTGATCCCGGAACGTCCTGACAGAACCCATCACCCCGGCCCAAGCCCAGCAGGGCGCCGCAGGGGCCCGACACACCAACGCGAAGAACATACCGACGTGACGCACCCAAGCATCGAACAGATCCACGCCCTGATCGAATCACTGGACAACGCCTCGCTCAGTACCCACCAACGTGTCCAGGCCCTGCAGGAAATACGCCGCATGTCTGCCAGCCTCTACCTGAACCGTGCAACGCAGGACACCACCGAGCAGTGTCATCAGATCGACGCCCTGGCCCTGAAGGCGTGCGGCATTGCGTTGACGTCGCAGCAAGCATGACCCCGCCATCCCGTACCTGTTGGCAACGGAAGATAAGGGCTATTGACATGATGTTCACGCATGCTTCCTCACCCCGTCGGTGATAAACGATGAGGAATGACCGTCCCCGCCACGCATCGCCGCACCGCGCGCCGTTGCATCCCGCCGACACGCCACGTGCAGGCCACGCCTTGTCGGATGAAACACGCCCCGCGATGACAGGCACCGCGCCCGCGCCGCCCAACCCGCGGACCCCGAGCTTCGGGGAACTGCAGGCATTGATGCATCCGCACCTTCCCCAGGACCTCTCGAGATTCGATCTGCATGAACGGGTCGCGCAACGCTCGACGGAGATCCGCCAGACGGACCCGTTGAGCGCCGCGCTGCTGGCTGCCGCCGCCGTGCAGCTGCGGCGCCAGGCGCAGAACGAGCGCAGCGCGCACAGCACCCCGGCGCTGCGGGTGAGGACGCTGCGCGAACTGCAACCGGTCCTCATCGCGCTGCGGCAGGCCTGCATCCAGGAGGCGGCCTTGGCCGCACTTGGCCCGTCCGCGCCCGGCTGGCTGCGTGGCACCGATGCCAGGACCGGCGCAAGCCGCCTGGCAGCCTCCCGGGAGAGTCGCTCCGAACTCACCCGGCTGCTGGACGCCCTGCGCCAGGAGAACGCTCCACAGCGGGACGAACCCCGCAGCAACTGAGCTGCAAGCACCTCCTCCTGCGCCGCAGCGAGGCCACACGGCGACCACCGGCGTGCCGGAAGCGCCATCACCACCGCCCCACCACCAGGAACATGCAGATGAACGACCATTCCCTGAAGAACAAAGTCGCCGTGATCGCAGGCGGCGGCAAGAACCTCGGCGCGCTGATCGCCCACCAGTTCGTCGATGCCGGCGCGCGCGGCATCGCCCTCCACTACAACAGTGACGCCTCCCGCGCCGACGCCGAGAAGACCGCCGCCGAACTGAAGGCCAAGGGGGCCGATGCCACCCTGTTCCAGGGAAACCTGGCGGTGGTCGACAACAACGTGAAGCTGTTCGACCAGGCCAAGGCCCACTTCGGCCAGGTCGACATCGCCATCAACACCGCCGGCGTGGTCATCAAGAAGCCCATCGCCGACATCACCGAGGCCGACTACGACAAGAGCTTCGACGCCAATGCCAAGGCTGCGTTCTTCTTCATCCAGCAGGCCGGGCGCGTCCTCGCCGACGGCGGGAACATCGTGACGATCGTCAGCTCCCTGCTGGCCGCGTACACGCCGTTCTATGCGATCTACCCGGGCAGCAAGGCCGCCGTGGAGCACTACACGCGCGCCGCGTCCAAGGAGTTCGGCGAGCGTGGCATTTCGGTCAACGCCATCGGCCCGGGCCCGATGGATACGCCGTTCTTCTACGGGCAGGAACAGCCAGACGCGGTGGCCTACCACAAGTCCGCGGCGGCACTGAGCAAGTACAGCAGGACCGGGCTGACCGACATCCAGGACATCTCGCCGATCGTCAAGTTCCTGGTCACCGACGGCTGGTGGATCACCGGGCAGACCATCTTCGCCAATGGTGGCTATACCACCCGCTGATGCATGGCGGTGACGCGCACGAAGCGCGTCACCCTCCCTGTTCCATGGACAGGACGTTCAGCGGCCAATCGCGTGGGGTAATCACGATGAGCAATCGTTTCCAGTCCTGCTTCGACGCGCAGAAGGCGCGGTTCGACACCGATGCCACCAAGTCCCTTGCATGGCGCCTGGAGCAACTGGACCGCATGGAGAGGATGCTGCGCGAGCACCAGCAGGCGCTCTGCGCGGCGCTGCACCAGGATTTCGGCAAGCCACCGTTCGAGCAGTTGTTCGAGATCACTGTGCCGCTGGGCGTGATCCAGTACTACCGGGACAACCTGAAGGCCCTGATGGCACCGCAACCGGTGCCGATCCCGCCGGGACTGGAGGCCCGCGGCAACCGTGGCCTCGTGTTCAAGGAGCCGTACGGGGTGACCCTGGTCATCGGCCCCTTCAACGCGCCGATCCTGCTGTTGCTGGACCCCGCCATCGCCGCGCTGGCCGCAGGCAACACCGTGATCCTGAAACCAGCCAACACCACCCCGGCGACCGCCGAACTGCTGAGCCGCTGCATCACCAAGCACTTCAACCCCGAGGATGTCGCCATCGTCACCGGCGGCCGCGAGGAGATCGCGGCGCTGCTGGAACTGCCGTTCGACTTCATCTTCTTCACCGGCAGCTCGGCGGTCGGCAAGGTGGTGCTGCGCGCCGCCGCCGAACACCTGACCCCGGTCGTGCTGGAACTGGGCGGGCAGAACCCGACCGTCGTCGATGCCAGCGCCAACCTGGACATCGCGGTGGACCGGATCGCCTGGGGCCACAACGCCATCGCCGGCCAGTGGTGCGTGGCCCCGGGCTACGTCTGCGTGCACCGTTCGATCGCCGATGCGTTCATCACGCGCCTGAGACGGTCGTTGATCCATATGTATGGCGAAGACCCCCGCCACAGCCCGGATTTCGCGCGGATGATCAGCGAGCATGATGCCGAACGCGTGGCCTCGTACATCCTCCCGGACAAGGTCGTGCATGGCGGTCGCTTCGACGTCCCCGGCCGGTACGTCGAGCCGACGGTGCTGTATCCCTCCGCGTGGACCGACCCGGCCATGCAGCAGGAAGTGTTCGGCCCGGTCCTGCCCGTCATCCCCTATGACGACCTGCGCGAAGTGGTCGGCCTCATCAAGCGCAGGCCCAGGCCGCTGGCGGCCTATATCTTCAGCAAGGAGCCGGCGGCCATCGACTACTTCCTGGGGAGCGTGTCCTTCGGTGGCGGCTGCGTGAACCAGACCAACCTGCACTGCTGGATCGACAGCCTTCCCTTCGGCGGCGTCGGCTACTCGGGGATGGGCAAGTACTACGGCAAGGCCGGCTTCGACACGCTCAGCAACACCAAGGCCATGTTGATCGGCAACCCCGACGAGGTGCTGGACGTCTTCCCGCCCTACGCCGGCAAGGACATCGCCGGCAGCCTGGGGCTGTTCGCGTGGACCGAACCGCCCGCGCCCGGGAATGACGCCTCACCGATGCCGGATACGAACACCCACCCCAACGCGACGGACTGAACCATGCGCACAACCCTGCTGATCGTTGCTGGACTTCTCCTGGCCGCCCTGGCGTCGTGGCTGGGGGGCCCCTCACGACGCGTGATGGCGGCCGTGCTCTTCGCCGCGGCGTGGCTGGCCGTCGTCGGCTGGAACCTGCGCACGGGCCTGTCGCATGGCTACACGCTGCGCGAGGAGTTGCCGATCCAGGCCGCGATCTACCTGGTGCCACTGGCGCTGGCGGTGTGGCTGGCGTGGAAGCACGCGGCCAAGTGACCCCGAACCCCTCGCCACGGATGCCCCGGTGAACACCCGAATCCATTCCATGCTGCGCGTGCGCGACGGCCATGAGGCCAAGGTCGGTTACGCGGAACTGTTCTTCGACCTGGTCTATGTCTTTGCGGTCACTCAGGTATCGCACTTCCTGCTGGGCAACCTGACCCCGCTCGGCGCCGCCCAGGCGCTGCTGCTGTGGTTCGCGGTCTGGCTGGGTTGGCAGTACACCTGCTGGATCACCAACTGGTTCGACCCCGAGTCCCCGCGCATCCGCCGCATGCTGTTCGGGCTCATGTTCGTCTCGCTGGGGATGGCCGCGGCCCTGCCGGACGCCTTTGGCCAGCGCGGCCTCCTCTTCGCCGGCTGCTATGCGCTGATGCAGGTGGGGCGCGCCCTGTACATCCGCCTCAGCCTGGGCAACGCGCCGCTGGCCTCCAACTACACGCGCATCCTCGGATGGGCCTGCATCAGCGCGGTGTTCTGGATCGCCGGCGGCCTGCAGCAAGGCACGCCACGGATGCTCCTGTGGGCGGTGGCCGTGGCCTGCGAGTACCTGTCCCCGATGTTCGGCTTCCCGCTGCCGGGCCTGGGCCGTTCGAACAGCGAGCGCGACTGGACGGTGGAAGGCGGGCACATCGTCGAGCGCTGTGCCTTGTTCATGATCGTCGCGCTGGGCGAGTCGGTCCTGGTCGCGGGCGCAACGCTGGGCCACGCCCACCACTGGGACATGCCGATGCTGCTCGCGTTCACGGCCGCGTTCGCCGGCAGCGTGGCGATGTGGCGGGTCTACTTCAGCGTCGCGGTGAAGGAAGCGACCGAGGTCATCGTCCACGCCCCGGATCCCGGCCGCTACGCCGCGTTGTTCCACTACCTGCACGTGCTCATCCTGGCGGGCGTCATCGTCACCGCGGTCGGCAATGACCTGGTCATCGCGCACCCCACCGCCCGCATGGACGGAACGTCCCTGCTGGTGCTGGTGGTGGGACCGGCGCTGTTCCTGCTCGGCAGCGGCCTGTACAAGCGGGTGATCCACGGGCACTACCCCGTCTCGCACCTGGTCGGCCTGGGACTTCTTGCGATCACCGCGATCGTCGGCTGGCGCTTCAACCTGCTTGTGGCCAATGCGTGGACCACCGTGGTCCTGTTCGTGGTGACCGGATGGGAGCAGCATTCCAGCGCCAATCGCAGCTGAGCCTGCGGGCCGGTGTCCTCCCGCCGTGGTGTCCAATCCTTGTCTTGAAGTGCCCTGCCGGGCAGATCAGAATCCGGCCACCACACGATCTGCCCAGGGAACAGCATGCACAGCGAACAGGACCCCGCCCGCCCGGTACCGATGCGCCCGGCACCCCGCAGGCGGCCCGAGCCCAGGAAGGGCGGATTGACCCTCACCCGGGTCATGCTGGGCGCCTGCGTGCTGGTGGTGCTGGCCTGGTACATCGGAAGGCGCGACGCACCCGACGCCGGCGCGACGGCGCAGGCCGATGCGACGCCCGGCCCCGCAGCCGCGTCTTCGCACGGCGCGGCACGCTCGGAGGCGCACGTCGTGCAGGGTGAGAAATCCACCACGCTGGCCACCCTGGACGAAGCGCGCATGACGGTGGGCGAACAGGGCCGCGTGCTGCGCATCACGGGCAGCGTCGGCCGCAACTTCGCCCAGGACCTGCAGGCGGCGCTGGAGGCCAACCCCTCGCTGCAACGCATCGACATCACCAGTGGCGGCGGTTACGCCAAGCCCGGCCTGGAGGCGGCGCGGATGATCCGCCGCCGCAACCTGATCGTGCGGGTCAGCTCGCACTGCGCCAGCATGTGCGTTGCCCTCTGGGCCGCCGCTGCGCAGCGCCAACTGGAGCCGGACGCGGTGATCGGCCTGCATGCCTGGGATGCACAGTGCGACGCACGCCCGTCGCCGGACCGCGAGCAGTGCCATTACCAGATGCAGTTCGCCACCGATCACGACGCCAGCTACGACTCCTGGCTGCGCGAGGCCGGCTTCAATGCTTACCTGCTGGGGCTGCAGGAACGCACCGCCTCGGAGAACATCGCCGTGGTCAACGCGCTCCAGCTCTGGGAGAACGGCGTGGACTTCAGCGCCGTCAGCCACGACGGCACGCCGATGACGCGTGCCGATGTCCAGCGCTATCTCAGGGACCGCTACAGCCGCCGTTGAACCGGCGGCGGCGCAGCTTCATGCCGCCTTCCAGCGCCAGCAGGGCCACCGCGATCCAGATCGCGATGTAGGTCGGCCACTGGCCCTGCCCGACGCTCTCGCCGAGCAGCAGTGCGGCCAGCATCAACAGCACCGGCTCGACGTAGGTCAGCAGCCCGAACAGGCTGAAGGACAGCATCTTCGCCGCCAGCACGTAGCACATCAGCGCCACCGCGCTGACCACGCCCAGCAACGGGATCAATGCATACAGCGCCGGGCGTTGCGCCAGCATCTGCAGCAGCGCCTGGCCGTCCCCGATCGCGGCCCACCCCGCCACCGGCAGCAACAGCACCAGCTCCACCCAGAAGCCGCCCAGATGGGCGATGTCCAGGTGCCGGCGCACCAGGAAGTACGCCGGGTAGCCCAGTGCCACCAGCAGCATCTCCCACGACAGGCCGTGGTTGCGCAGCAGCGCCCAACCCACGCCGAACGCGGCGCTGGCCACCGCCAGCCGCTGCAGCGGCGACAGGCGTTCGCCATAGACCACGCGCCCGACCAGCACCATCACCAGCGGCAGCAGGAAGTAGCCCATCGACACCTGCAACGCCCGCCCGTGCAGCGGCGCCCACAGGAACAGCCACAACTGCACCCCGACCATCGCCGCGCAGGCCGGCATCGCCAGCCAGAGCCGGCGGTCGGAGCGCAGGCGTTGCAAGGTGCCTGGTATCAACGTGCGCTCGCCGCTCACCCGCAGCATCAGCGCCACCAGCGGCACGGCGAACAGCACGCGCCAGCCGAAGATGTCCTGTCCCTGCAGCGGTGCCAGGTGCGGGCTGCCGTAATACATCACGCCGAACAGCAGCGACGCCACCAACGAAACCAGCACACCCTTGGACACGGAACCACCCGATCGACAGACAGGGCAACCCGCACCTGAGGGGGCGGCAGCCGCCGCGGGACACGCGGCATCGACGCAGGGAGCGTGCCACCGGCGCAGGGTACCGGGGCCAACGCCGATCCCCAACCCTTCGGCCGGGAGGGAAACCCGCCTCACGCCCCCGCCGTCACCCCGCATCGCTGCACATGCCCTGCAGCCCCACACCCGCACCGAGCCGGCATGCGTCGCTCAGCGGCGCACGATCCCCAGCACATCGTCGAGCAGTGCCGCGGCGGTGACTTCGGCGCCCGCCCCCGGCCCCTGGATCAACAGCGGCTGGGTGCTGTACCGGTCACTGTGGATCGCCACGCGGTTGTCGGTGCCGCGCCCACCGGCCAGCGGATGATCGGCCGGCAAGGCGCGCAGGCCCACGCGGGCCCCCTGCGCGTCCACGCGCCCGACCACGCACAACTTCAGGCCCTGCGCACGGGCCTGCTGCAGACGCTCGGCCAATGGCGCGTCCAGCAGTTCCAGCGCGCCATCGACCTGGGCCGCCGGCAACGCGGCCAACGCCGACGGCACCAGCGAATCCACCTGCACCTGTTCGGCCTCCAGCGGCACGCCGGCCGCACGCGCCAGGATCAGCAGCTTGCGCCGCACGTCCTCGCCGGACAGGTCGATGCGCGGGTCTGGTTCGGTGTACCCGGCGGCGGCGGCCTCGCGCACGCAGGCGGAGAACGGCTGGCTGCCGTCGTAACGGTCGAACAGCCAGGCCAGCGACCCGGACAGCACGCCCTCGATCGCATGCACATGGTCGCCGCCGGCCACCAGCGCGCGGATGCTGCGCAGCAGCGGCAGGCCGGCGCCGACGGTGGCGGCATCACCGTACTGCGCGGCACCGTGGTCGGCGGCGGCGCGGATGTCGCGGGCACGCACCAGTGCGGTGCCGTTGCCCAGCTTGTTGGCCGTCACCACGTGGATGCCCTGCGCCAGCCACTGCGCATGATCGGCGGCCACCGCCTCGCTGGCCGTGGCATCGACCACGATGTCGCCGGCGACCAGCCGTCCCACTTCCTGCCGGTGCACGGGCTCGCCTTCACCGCGCTGCGCATTGCGCGCCTGTGACAGCACCGCATCGGGCGCATCACCGCAGGCCAGCGCGATGCGCGAGTTGGCCACCACATGCAGCGCCGGCAGGCTCAGCTGGCGCTGCTGCAGGGCCTGGTAGCGGCTGACGAACGCCGAGCCGACGGTGCCGGTGCCGAGCAACACCAGCCGGGCCTGCGTGGTTTCCTGCGGACGCAGCTGCGCGCTCATGCATCCACCGTTTTCTTGCATTTGGAGGCATCCCGCGACTGCGCGATCACGTTGGCCGCACGGGCCAAGGCGGCCTGCAGGTCGGCCAGCAGGTCCTGGCTGGACTCGATGCCCACCGACAGGCGCAGCAGGCCGTCGCTGATGCCGGCCTTGGCGCGCGCTTCGGCGGTCATCGCCGCATGGGTCATGGTCGCCGGGTGCGCCACCAGGCTCTCCACGCCACCCAGCGATTCGGCCAGCGTGAAGTACTGCAGCCCATCGACGAAGGCGCGCACCGCCGCGTGCGGGTCCTCGCCGTCGCACGGCTCCAGCTCGAAGGAAAGCATCGCGCCGAAGCCCTTCTGCTGGCGCGCCGCCACCGCATGGCCCGGGTGCGATTCCAGGCCCGGGTAATAGACGTTGGACACCGCTTCATTGCCCACCAGCAGCTCGACCAGCGCCTGGGTGTTCTCCTGGTGCACGCGCAGGCGTGCATCCAGCGTGCGCAGGCCACGCAGCGTCAGGAACGCATCGAACGGCGAACCGGTCAGGCCCAGCGCGTTGGCCCACCACACCAGCTGCTGGTGGACCTCGGCATCGGCGGCGATCACCGCGCCGCCCACCACGTCACTGTGGCCGTTGACGTACTTGGTGGTGGAATGCAGCACCACGTCGGCCCCGAACGCGATCGGGGTCTGCAGTGCCGGCGACAGGAAGGTGTTGTCGACCACCACCTTGGCACCGGCCTTGTGCGCGGCGTCGATCACGAAACGCAGGTCGGTGATGCGCAGCAGCGGGTTGGACGGGGTTTCGATCAGCACCAGCTTCGGCTGCTGCGCCAGGGCATCGGCCAGCGAGCGCGGGTCGGTCAGGTCGGCGGTGACCAGCTCGAAGTGGCCCTTGGTGGCCAGCGCGTTGAACAGGCGCCAGCTGCCGCCGTAGGCGTCATGCGGCACCACCAGGCGGTCACCCGGCTGCAGCAGCGCATTGAGCACCAGGTTGATCGCGCCCATGCCGGTGGCGGTGACCACGCCGCCGGCGCCGCCTTCCAGTTCGGCCAGGGCTTCGCCCAGCAGGTCGCGGGTCGGGTTGCCGCTGCGGGTGTAGTCGTACTGCCGCTTGTTGCCGAAGCCGTCGAAGCTGAAGTTGGATGACAGCACGATCGGCGGCGTCACCGCGCCGTGGGCGGTGTCCCGGTCGATGCCGGCACGCACGGCCGCGGTGACGCGGCTACAGGACACAGCGGAAGTGGGGGACAGGCTCATGCGGTTTCTCCGGGCAGGCGAAGGGCGTTGGCGAGGATCGCGTCGATGCGATCGGTTTCTTTGAGGAAGGCGTCGTGGCCGTAGGGCGAGCGCAGCACGCGCAGGCTGCCGCGCGGGCCCAGGCCCTCGACCAGCGTGACCAGGTCCGACAGCGGCACCAGGCGGTCGCCTTCCACGGCGACCACCAGGGTCGGCACGCTGATGGCAGCCGGGTCGACACGGTGCAGGTCGATGGATTCGGACAGGCGCAGGTAGGCGTTGACGCGGGTGCGGGCCACGTACTGCGCGCCGGCGGCGTCGAGGTAGTCCTCGGCGGCCACGCGCACGCGGCCATTGACCACTTCCGGCGCGGCGTCGAAGCGCTCGCCGAACTCCTCCGGCGTGCGGTAACTGAGCATGGCGAACTGGCGGGCCAATGCCAGCCCGTGCGTCTCGGCGCACTGCAGCTGGCCCAGCGCCACCGCGCGGCGCTGCAGCGCGCGCCAGGCCGAGGCATACGGATGCGGGCGGTGCGCGCCGCTGACCGCGATCAGCCTGGCCAGCCGCTGCGGGTGACGCACGGCCAACTGCTGGCCAACCAAGGCGCCGTAGGAATAGCCGACGAAACCATGCAGCTGTTCGATCTTCAGCGCGTCCAGTAGCGCGGCGATCGCGTCGGCCTGGTCGGTGGTATCGATCGGCGCGTCCAGCTCGCCGTCGGCGCCGATGAAATCCACGCCGAGCAGGCGGCGACGGCTGGGATCCAGCGCGCGGCCCACCCCGGCCAGCCCCTCGGCCCAGCCCTTCTCGCCGAAACCACTGTTGGCGGCGATGTGCCGATGCGCCGAGATGCCGCCGGCCACCAGCACCACCGGCGTGCCGGCCGTGCCGACCAGTTCATAGCGCAGGCGCAGCAGGCGCTGTCCTGCATGACGCATCGCCAGGCGCACCTCGACCTCGCCGCGCACGGCGGGAATGGCGCGTTCAGCGCTGTCTGGGAAAGCGGCGGGGAATTCCTGGGCGGCAATGGCAGTGGCGAAACGCATGGCTATATCCGGTAAGGAGCAGCCATCGAGCTTCGCGGGCCCGTGTTCGCCGTACGCGGGGTACGGATCGAACCATCTTTCGGCGGACACAGTGGTCACCGCAGGATTTGGCACCAAACACAGGCGCTTGCGCGTCTGCTGGTTGCCCCGGCTTCAAAGGGCCTGTCCCTCTGCCGGTCTCGATGGTGGCGCTACGATGCCAGCGCCCCGCGCCCGTGTCAATCTCTTTATTCGAATAAAGAGATGGATAGGTTTCCGACGCAACCAAGCAGGCACAATCCACTGCCCCTTGCCTGCCCCCTCACCGTGCACCCAACCACGCTGCTCCCCCTCCTCCTGCTGCTCTCCCTCGGCTGCGACGCCAGTCCCGGCGCACGCTGGCGCCAGGGCTGGAACCTCGGCGGCGCCCCGGCCATCCCGGCCACCTCCCCGGCCGACCACTTCGCCAGCCTGCGCCTGCAGGCGCGCGGCGGTGGCAATGCGGTGATCGCGCGCAACCTGCTGTCCGGTCCGGTTCAGGTGCAGCTGCGCGGACTGGACGCTCCCGCACCGCCGCATCTGCTCGCCGCCAACGAGGAACGCCTGCTGACCTGGCTGCCCGGCAACGCCAGTGGCGCGCGCCTGGTGCTGGATGCAGTCCCGGGTGATCCTGCGGCCCGGCCCGACGCCTACCGCTACCAGCTGCCGTTCCGGCAGGCGGCCATCCGCGTCAGCCAGGCGTTCGGCGGGCGCTTCAGCCATGGCGATGCGCAGAACCTGCACGCGGTCGACTTCCCGCTGCCGGAAGGCACGCCGGTGCTGGCGGCACGCGCCGGCACCGTGATGCAGGTGATCGCCGATTCGCCCGGGCAGGGCTGCCTGGTCCGGGTCCTGCACGGCGACGGCAGCATCGGCCTGTACGCCCACCTGCAGTCCGGCGGGCTGCAGGTCCGCCCGGGCCAACGGGTCCAGGTCGGCCAGGTGCTGGCCCGTTCGGGCAACACCGGCCGCAGCAGCGGCCCGCACCTGCATTTCGCGGTGCAGGCCAACACCGGGCTGGCGCTGGTATCGGTGCCGTTCCGCATGGACAGCCCCAACGGCGAACTGCGCTTCCCGCGCGAGGACCGCTGAACGATGGTGCCCGTCACCCCGCCCCCGCTGCCGCCGAACTGAACGCGCCGGGCGCGCGGCCGCCGCTGTTGCGGCCGGCCGACAGGTATAATTACCGGTTCATTCGTCTACTGCTGCGCCCGGGCGGGCGCCCCCGACCATGTCCGAAGTCGCCTCCGAAGCCGCGCGCCGCCGCACCTTCGCCATCATTTCCCACCCTGACGCCGGCAAGACCACGCTGACCGAAAAGCTGCTGCTGTTCGGAGGCGCGATCCAGATGGCCGGTTCGGTCAAGGGCCGCAAGGCCGCCCGCCACGCCACCTCCGACTGGATGGCGCTGGAAAAGGAGCGCGGCATCTCGGTGACCTCGTCGGTGATGCAGTTCCCGTACGAAGACAAGATCGTCAACCTGCTCGATACCCCCGGCCACGCCGACTTCGGCGAGGACACCTACCGCGTGCTCACCGCGGTGGACTCGGCGCTGATGGTCATCGACGTGGCCAAGGGCGTGGAAGAGCGCACCATCAAGCTGATGGAAGTCTGCCGGCTGCGCGACACCCCGATCATGACCTTCATCAACAAGCTCGACCGCGAGGGCAAGGACCCGATCGAGCTGCTGGATGAAGTAGAAACCGTGCTCGGCATCCAGTGCGCCCCGGTCACCTGGCCGATCGGCATGGGCCAGCGCCTGAAGGGCGTGGTCCACCTGCTCACCGGCGAAGTGCACCTGTACGAACCGGGCCGCAACTTCACCCGCCAGGACTCCACCATCTTCCCGTCCATCGATGCACCCGGCCTGGCCGGGAAGATCGGCGAGAAGATGCTGGCCGACCTGCGCGACGAACTGGAGCTGGTGCAGGGCGCCAGCCATCCGTTCGACAAGGACGCCTACCTGCGCGGCGAGCAGACCCCGGTGTTCTTCGGCTCGGGCGTGAACAACTTCGGCGTGCAGCCGTTGCTGGACTTCTTCGTCGAGCACGCGCCGGCGCCGCAGGCACGCGCCACCACCGGCCGCGACGTGGCCCCGCAGGAAGACAAGCTCAGCGGCTTCGTGTTCAAGATCCAGGCCAACATGGACCCGCAGCACCGTGACCGCGTGGCCTTCATGCGCGTGTGCTCGGGCAGGTTCAGCGCCGGCATGAAGACCTTCCACGTGCGCAGCGGCAAGGAAATGAAGCTGGCCAACGCGCTGACCTTCATGGCCAGCGACCGCGAGATCGCCGCCGAGGCCTGGCCGGGCGACGTGATCGGCATCCACAACCACGGCACCATCTCCATCGGCGATACCTTCACCGAAGGCGAAGCGGTCACCTTCACCGGCATCCCCAACTTCGCCCCGGAACTGTTCCGCCGCGCCCGCCTGAAGGACCCACTCAAGCTCAAGCAGCTGCAGAAGGGCCTGGCGCAGCTGTCCGAGGAAGGTGCCACCCAGTTCTTCCGCCCGCTGATGAGCAACGACCTGATCCTCGGCGCGGTCGGCGTGCTGCAGTTCGACGTGGCCGCCTACCGCCTGAAGGACGAGTACGGCGTGGAAGCGGTGTTCGAGCCGGTCTCGATCACCACCGCGCGCTGGGTCTCCTGCAGCAACGCCAAGAAGCTGGAGGAGTTCCGCGAGAAGAACGCCAACAACCTCAGCATCGATGCCTCCGGCCACCTGGTGTACCTGGCCCCGACCCGGGTCAACCTGCAACTGGCCGAGGAGCGCGCGCCGGACGTGCGTTTCTCCGCTACCCGCGAAGCGGCGCATACCGTCTCGGTGGATTGAGGGCGGGAGGACCGCCCTGCGCGAATGGGAACGGGAACGGCTGTCCCGTTCCGGTTCCCGCTCCCGGCCCGTTCCCTGCTTTAATAGCTGCCATCGGGCTTCCCCACAGCCCGCGGCAGTCGCACATGACCACAGCTGTTTCGATCCGGGAAGAAATCGCCAGCGCCCTGACCCACGGGCTGGGCGCCGTCACCGCACTGGCCGGCGGCGCCGTGCTGATCACCCTGGCCGCCATCTACGGGGATGGCTGGGAGCTGGGCAGCGCTATCGTCTTCGGTGTCGCCCTGCTGCTGCTGTACACCGCCTCCACCCTGTACCACGCCATCCAGCATCCGGTGGCCAAGGGCCGGCTGAAGATCTTCGACCACTGCGCAATCTACCTGCTGATCGCCGGCACCTACACGCCCTTCACCCTGGTCGGCCTGCGCGGCCCGTGGGGCTGGGGCCTGTTCAGTGCAATCTGGGCACTGGCGCTGTTCGGCGTGGTGTTCAAGCTGTTCTACACCGGCCGCTTCAAGAAGCTGTCCACGGCCATCTACATCGCCATGGGCTGGCTGGTGGTGGTGGCGATCAAGCCGATGTGGGCCTCGCTGGACGGGTGGACCATCGGCTGGCTGTTCGGCGGCGGCGTGTTCTACACGCTGGGAACCTTCTTCTACCATCGCGAGCAGGTCCCGTATTCGCACGCCATCTGGCACCTGTTCGTGATCGGCGGCAGCGTCTGCCATTTCGTCGCGGTGACCGCGCTGCTGCTTTGACCCGGCGCGCCCGCCGGCCGGCGATGCCCCGCAGGTGCATACGCGCCGGCAACGGAACATGCACGCCACGACAATGATTGCTTCGCGCGCCCTGCACCGCTGAGCGGCAACCATGGGCGCGTGAACAGCCCGTCCGCCCAACCGAAGACGCGCCCCTCACGCTGGCCTGCACGCCCCGGCAAACGCCTGCTCGCCGTGCTGCTGGCCCTGCTTGGCGCACTGCTCGCCCTGTTCCTGCTGTGGGACTGGAACTGGTTCAAGGCACCGCTGGAACGCGCAGTGCAGGCACGCACGGGCCGCGCCCTGCATATCGACAACCTCGACGTGACGCTGGGCCGCACCACCACGGTGCGTGGCGATGGCATCACGTTCGCCAATGCGCCATGGGCCCGCCAACCGGAAATGGCACGCGCACGGCGGGTTGAGGTCGACATCCGCCTGCTGCCGCTGCTGCGCGCCAGCGTCCAGCTGCCGGAGATCCGCCTGACCCACCCGGATGTGCTGTTGCAGACCGCCCCTACCCAGGGCCAGCCCGGCAACTGGGACGTCCTCGGCGGCAGCGGTGGCAACAGCACGCTGCAGCTCAAGCGCCTGCGCATCGACGCCGGCAAGCTGCGCTTCGTCGACGCCGCCGGACGCACCGATGTCGCGCTCGACCTGCAGAGCGGCAAGCCATCCCAGGGTGATGCCGCCCCGCCCCTCCACGTGGAAGGCAACGGCCACTGGCGCGGTGCCGCGTTCACGATGCGCGGCACCACCGAATCGCCGCTGGAACTCACCCATAGCGACACCCCGTTCCGGATCGCGCTCGATGCCCGTGCCGGTGCCACCCGTGCGCGCGCCAGCGGCAGCCTGACCAACCCCTTCCAACTGCAAGTGTTCAACCTGCAACTCCAGCTCAGCGGCCAGGACCTGGACGAGCTCTACCCGCTGATCGGCATCGCCATCCCGTCTTCCCCACCGTACCGACTGAACGGCCAGCTCGCGCGCGATCACCAGCGCTGGCGCTACACCGGCTTCACCGGCGTGGTGGGCAACAGCGACCTGGGCGGTGACGTGCAGGTGGAGACCGGCCGTGAACGACCGCGACTGCAGGCCAACCTGCTCTCGCAGCGGCTGGACTTCGACGACCTGGCCGGCTTCGTCGGTGCACCACCGAAGACCGGCGGCGAGGAGTCGGCCAACGCCCGGCAGAAGGCCGAGGCCGCGCGCTTGGCGGCCAGGCCCACCGTGCTGCCCGACAAGGCCTATGACCTCGGCAAGCTGCGCGCGATGGATGCCGATGTGCGCTGGAAGGCCCGCCGCATCAACGCGCCGTCGTTGCCGCTGGATGACATGGACGCACACCTGCTGCTCGACGATGGCCTGCTGCGGCTGGAGCCGCTGGACTTCGGCGTGGCCGGCGGGCATATCCGCAGCACGTTGCGCATGGATGCCCGTCGCCCGCAGATCGCCACCGCATTGGATGCCAACCTGCGCAACGTGCAGCTGGGCCGGCTGTTCCCCGATGCCAAGCTGGCCGAACAGGCCTCCGGTGGCATCAGCGGCCGCGTCCAGCTCAGCGGGACCGGTAATTCCGTGGCCGCCATGCTCGGCAGCAGCGACGGCAACGTCGCCATCGGCATGGGCCGCGGCCACATCGGCAACCTGCTGATGGAAGTGGCCGGGCTGGATATCGCCGAATCGGTGAAATTCCTGTTCTCCGGTGACAAGCAGATCCCGTTGCGCTGCGCCTTCGCCGACTTCGGCGTGCAGGACGGGCTGATGCAGGCGCGCGCGCTGGCCTTCGACACCACCGACACGCTGGTCGTCGGCGAAGGCACGGTCAGCCTGCGCCAGGAACACCTGGACCTGCTGCTGCGGCCGCGTCCAAAGGACATGAGCATCCTCGCCCTGCGTTCGCCGCTGCGCATCGGCGGTACCTTCAAGGACCCGTCCTTCCGCCCCGACTTCAAGGCGTTGGGCATCCGCGGAGCGATCGCCCTCACGCTGGGCAGCATCGCCCCACCGGCCGCGCTGCTGGCCACCCTGGAAACCGGGCCGGGCAAGGACGCCAACTGCGGCGGGCACTACGCCCGGTAGCACCCGCCACCGGACCGCTCAGCCCTGGGTGATGTATTCCTGCAACTGGCCCAGCTCGCGGCGCTGCTGCTCGATGACCGACTTGACCAGGTCGCCGATGGAAATCACGCCGACCACCTCGCCGCCCTCCAGCACCGGCAGGTGGCGGATGCGGCGCTGGGTGACCAGCTCCAGGCACTGCTCGACGCTGACCGTCGGCGCCACGGTGACCACCTCGGCGGTCATGATCTCCTGCACCGGCGTGGTCGCCGAGGAGCGGTCCATCAGCACGATCTTGCGCGCGTAGTCACGCTCGGACAGGATGCCGACCAGCTTCGGCCCATTCATCACCAGCACCGCGCCGATGCCCTTCTGCGCCATCAGGCGGATGGCGTCGATCACGGCCGATTCGGGCCGCACCGCGTGGATCTCAGGGGACTTGCTCCCCAGCAACTGTCGAACGGTCTGCATGGCGTTCTCCTGCGCTGATCGGTGCTGCCGATACTGCCACGTTCGCCGGGCGCCATGTGTCGACCAGGTACAAAGGCCGCTGCTTGGCCTCCATGTACAGGCGCCCCAGGTACTCGCCGATCAGGCCCAGCGCGATCAGCTGCACCCCGCCCAGGAACAGGATCACCGCCATCATCGTCGGCCAACCGGCGACCCGGTCGCCGTACAGCGCGGCCTTGCCCACCACCCAGGTACCGAACACGAATGCACTGGCCGCGGTGAACAGGCCCAGGTAGGTCGCCGCGCGCAACGGCGCGGTGGAAAAGCTGGTGATGCCTTCCAGCGCGAAATTCCACAACTTCCAGAAACCGAACTTGCTGCGCCCGGCGATGCGCTCGCCACGCCGGTACGGCAAGGCGATGCGGCGGTAACCGACCCAGCCGAACAATCCCTTCATGAAACGCTGCCGCTCCCGCAGCTGCCGCAGCCCGGCCAGCGCGCGTGGCGAGAGCAGGCGGAAGTCACCGGTATCGGCCGGAATCGGCGTCTTCGACAGGCGACCGATCAGGCGGTAGAACACCGCCGCGGTCGCCCGCTTCATCCAGCCATCGCCGTCGCGTGCCCAGCGCGTGCCGTGCACGTCGTCGTAACCTTGCCGCCACAGCGCGACGAACTCCGGGATCAGCTCCGGCGGATCCTGGCCATCGGCATCCAGCATGATCGCCGCCCCTTCCTCCACCGCATCCAACCCGGCGGTCAGCGCGATCTCCTTGCCGAAATTGCGCGACAGCCGCAGTGCGGCCACGCGCCGGTCATCCTGCGCCAACTGCTCGATCACCGCCCAGGTGGCATCGGAACTGCCGTCGTCCACGTACAGGATGCGGCCATCCACGTCCGCCATCGCATCGAGCTGCGCGCACAGCCGCGGATGCAGCAGCGGCAGCGCGTCCTGCTCGTTGAAGGCGGTGATGACAAGGGTCAGGCGATCAGCGGGATTCATGGCCCGATTCTACGCAGGCCGCCGGCTCAATCGCCCGCCTCCAGATAGTCCGCTCCGCCCAGCTGCCGGGCCTGGCGCTGGATCCAGGCTGCGCGGCGCTGCACGTAAGGACCGGGGCGGGCTGCGCTGTAGCGCCGCGGCGACGGCAGCACCGCGGCCAGGCGCGCGCTTTCGGCCGCGCTCAATTGCGAGGCGTCCTTGTTCCAGTAGCTGCGCGAGGCGGCCTGCACGCCGTAGATGCCGTCACCGAATTCGGCGACGTTGGCGTAGACCTCGATGATGCGCTGCTTGGACCACAACGCCTCGATCAGCACCGTGTACCAGACCTCCAGCCCCTTGCGCAGCCAGCTGCGCCCCTGCCACAGGAACACATTCTTGGCGGTCTGCTGGCTGATCGTGCTGGCCCCGCGCAGGCGCTTGCCCTTGGCATTGTTTGCCCGCGCCTTCTCGATGGCCTGCAGGTCAAAGCCGTTGTGCTCGGGGAACCGCTGGTCCTCGGCGGCCACCAGCGAGATCGGCACGCTGGCCGCCATCTGGTCCAGGTCCCGCCACTGGTAATGGATCCGGAACCCCCATTCGCCCTGCGCCAGGGCCTCCACCTGCCGGAACAGCATCACCGTGGAGAACGGCGGGTCGATGAAACGCAGCGCCAGCACCTGCAGCACGCTGAACAACGCCAGCGCCACCGGCACCCGCCACATCCACCACCACCAGCCGCGCCGGCGTCGGGCCACCCCCGCCTGTTCCGGCACGACCTTGCGCTCGTCCTGCTCCGCCCCCATTGAAGACCCACCTTGCAGATTCCATCGTCCGGCGCATTATCCGGCACCGGCCCCCACCTCGCGCAGATGCCGTCCCCATGACTGATACCTCCGACCTCCTCACCCGCTTCCTCCTGCCCGATGCCGGCGTCCGTGGCGTCCATGTCCGTCTGGGTGAAAGCTGGCGCGAAATCCTGTCCCACGGCGACTACCCGCCCGCCGCCGCGCGGCTGCTCGGCGAGGCCAGCGTGGCTACGGCGCTGTTCACCGGTCACACCAAGGTCGATGGCCGGCTGTCGATCCAGCTGCGCAGCAACTCCGCGCTGCGCGCGCTGTTCACCGAATGCACCTCCGCCGGCACCCTGCGCGGCATCGCCCAGCTGGCCGAGGGCGAGGACGCGCCGTCCAGCCTGAGCAGGCTCGGCGAAGGCACCCTGCTGGCGATCACCATCGAAAACCCGGGCCTGGACCCGCGCGAACCGCAGCGTTACCAGAGCCTGGTCAACCTCAGCGGCGACACCCTGGACGACGCCTTCGAGGACTATTTCCGCCATTCCGAGCAGTTGCCGACCCGCCTGTTGCTGGCCTGCGACGGCGAGCACGCCGCCGGCCTGCTGCTGCAGAAGCTGCCCGGCGATGCCGGCGACGAGGACGGCTGGGTCCGCGTCAGCGCCCTGTTCGACACCCTGGGCCGCGAGGAACTGCTGGCCCTGCCCGGCGCCGAACTGCTGCACCGTCTGTTCCATGAGGAGCACCCCCAACTGATGGGCGACAAGCCCTTGCGCTTCGGCTGTTCCTGCTCGCGCGAGCGGGTGGAGGCCATGCTGCAGTCGCTGGGCGAGGAGGAGGCCCGGGCCGCCGCCGAGGCCACCGGCCAGGTCGAGGTCCGCTGCGAGTTCTGTGGCCGCCAATACCACTTCCCTTTGACGGAATTCGGCGTATTGTTCGCTTCTACACCGGCCCAGCAGCCCGCCCCCGAGCGGTTGCAATAAGGGATTGCGAGTTTACGTTCTGGGGAGGACGAGGACTTGTTAAGAAACCATAAACACCATAGGATCAATGGCTCACGCGCCGGGAACTTCCCCGCGCATCCGGGGTCAGAGTGAGTCCATGAACGCCTTCCTGCGCCTGCCGCTTGCCTTGATGATCGCCCTTGGCGCGATCACGGGCGTGCATGCGCAGAACAAGCCGCGCACCGACAGCACCGTCCTGCCGGTCTGGAACCGCGGCAGTGGCAAGGTCGAGGCCCTGCTCTACCTGGAGCCGACCGGCGAACAGCGTGCCGGTGCCCGCTGGAATTTCGGCCGCAGCTCGCTGGATGCCGCGTTTGGCCTGTCCTCCGGCGACTCGCTGGGCCTGCTGTGCAACAGCAGCCGCGGCAGCAGCATCAGCGGGTTGGCCAGCCATTGCATGCTGGCCAGCCTGGGCGACGATGACGACGACAATGGTCATCACATCTCCGCCACCACCGCCTTCAACCGTCCCGGCGGCCGCATCGGCGTCACCGCCGGCACCGGCCGCGACACCCTGCCGGCCTGGCTGGCCGGTGGCAGCCGTTCCGGCGCGGCCCGGGTCGAGCAGAACGACCTGACCGTGTTCGGGCAGAAGAACATCGGCAGGGAAGGCTTCGTCTCGATCGGCGGCACCCTGGCCAAGGCCCGCCTGGTACCGCTCAGTGACGCCTCCCCGGCCATCGTCGACCAGTGGGACAGCAAGAGCCTGAGCGTGGGCGGTGGCTACGGCGCCTTCAGCGCCAACGTCATCGGCCGCGTGGTCGATGCCCCCGGCAGCAGCAAGTGGGAAGGGCTCGGCCTGGGCATCACCTGGCGCACCCCGTGGAGCGGCCAGCTGACCGTCGGTGCGGAGAACGTCATCACCCGCGGCAAGAACCCGTTCTCGCCCCGCAATGAGAGCAACGACGACGGTGCGATACCGTACGTGCGTTACGAGCAGGATCTGTAACCGCAATTTCCAAGTGACTTCCCTGAACGCCCCTTTTTGGGGCGTTCTTCGTTTCCGCCTTTCAAATCAGCACTTTGCCGAATTTGATGACCTTCCACCCTTCCATTAACCAATCTTTAATTTATTTGCAGGCGCAAGTACTATCGGTATCGACCTCGGGTTTTGGGATCGCCCTTCGACCCCACCCAGGCCACACGTGCAACACCCAAGTCCACTTGGCAGAGAGAGAGACCCAATGAATTGCAAGACCACCAAGCTGCGCGACGCAGTTGTCGTCGCCTTGGCAGCAAGTGTATTCCCGGCCGGCGCCGCGTTCGCCCAGGACACCACCACCCTCGACAAGATCGAAGTCACCGGCTCGCGCATCAAGCGCGCCGACGTGGAAACCTCTCAGCCGGTCTTCACGATGAGCCGTGAGCAGATCCAGGCCCAGGGCCAGACCTCGATCGGCGACATCATCCAGACCATCAGCACCAACGGTTCCAGCCTCAACAGCACCTACAACAACGGTGGCAACGGCGAAACCCGCGTCAACCTGCGCAACCTGGGCTCCAACCGCACGCTGGTGCTGGTCAATGGCCGTCGCTGGGTTGGTGGCACCGGTCTGGGCGGCGCCGTCGACCTGAACACCATTCCCACCGCTGCGGTTGAGCGCATTGAAGTCCTGAAGGACGGTGCATCGACCATCTACGGCTCCGACGCCATCGCCGGCGTGGTCAACATCATCCTGCGCCAGAACTTCGACGGCGCTGAAGCCAATGCCTACTTCGGCCAGTACGACAAGGGCGACGGCTCGCGCGAATCGTACGACTTCACCATCGGCTCCAGCGGCGAGCGCTGGTTACTTCGTCACCGGCAATGGCGGCAGCACCTGGCGCAACTACACCAGCGCCGACAGCTTCAACCACGCCCCGGGCAACCTGCTGGTGACCCCGCAGGAGCGCACCTCGCTGTTCGCCGACGCCGGCCTGTCGATCACCGACAACGTCCGCTTCAAGACCACGGTGACCTACAACGAGCGCAAGTCCGAGCAGGTCCTGGCCGCCATGCCGATCGTGCTGGGCCGTGCCGCACCGGGCACCAACGGCGCCAACATCGTCATCAGCAAGGACAACATCTACAACAACACCGGTCGTGACATCGACTACATCCAGTACCGTGCGATGGAGACCGGTGGCCGTATCTATACGCAGAACGTAAAGACCTACGGCTTCAACGGCGCGTTCGAAGGTGACTTCGAAGTCGGCAGCCGCTTCTGGAACTGGGAAGCCGGTATGTTCTACGGCAAGAACGACCAGACCGACATCACCACCGGCTTCTTCAACATCTCGGCCCTGCGCAACGCCCTGGGCGCATCGTTCATCGACGGCGATGGCGTTGCACGCTGCGGTACCGCAGGCAACGCGATCGACGGCTGCGTGCCGATGAACATGCTCAGCGGCGCCGGTTCGCTCACCCCGGAGATGATCAAGTACGCGAGCTTCACCGCGCACGACGTCTACGGTTATGAGCAGAAGACCTATTACGCGAACATCGGCGGCGAGCTGTTCGACCTGCCGGGCGGCGCGTTCGCCTTCTCCGCCGGCGTTGAACGCCGTGATGAGTCGGGCTTCGATGATCCCGATGGCCTGATCAATTCCGGTGACACCACCGGCAACTCGCGTACCGCCACCAGCGGCGGTTACAAGCTCGACGAAGCCTACCTGGAACTGGCGATCCCGCTGCTCGCCGGCGTGACCGGCGCCCAGCTGCTGGACTTCAGCGTGGCCACCCGCTTCTCCGACTACAGCAACTTCGGCAACACCGTCAACAGCAAGTTCGGTTTCCGCTGGAAGCCGATCAATGACCTGATGGTGCGCGGTAACTGGTCGCAGGGCTTCCGTGCCCCGTCGATCAATGAGTTGTTCTCGGGCGTGAGCGACACCTTTGAAGACGTCGCCGATCCGTGCGCCGGCACCATTGGTGACGATGCCAACACGCCTCCGGCCAGCTGCGCCGGCGTGCCGGCCTACACCCAGTCCAACCCGCAGATCCGCACCACGGTCGGGGGCAACACCAAGCTGGGTCCGGAAACCTCCGTCTCCAAGACCCTGGGCTTCGTCTACAGCCCGAGCTTCGTGCAGGGCCTGGACCTGTCGCTTGACTGGTGGAACATCAAGATCGAAGACGCCATCTACGCCCAGAACGCCCAGCAGATGCTGGACGCCTGCTACCAGCAGGGCGTGAGCTCGATCTGCGACATGATCACCCGTGACACCACCGGCCAGATCTCCAACATGCTGGCCGTGCCCAACAACGTCGGCACCATGGAAGTGGAAGGCTGGGACTTCACCGTCGGCTACCGCCTGCCGGATACCCGTTTCGGCAGCTTCAACTTCATCTGGGACAGCACCTACACCTCGAGCTACACCGTCGAGGATCCGGTGACCGAAGGCTACAACCGCGTCGGCAACTACCTGGACCGCGACAACTACTGGCGTATCCGCTCCAACCTGCTGGTTGCCTGGCAGCTGGGTGACTTCGGTGCCACCGCTTCGGCGCGTTACTACTCCAGCCAGGTCGAGGACTGCACCGGCTCGAACTACACCGGCGGCAACTTCGCACGCCTGTGCTCGGACGCGGATCACATCGGCCGTGGCAACAAGGCTGACCCGCAGCGCCACATCCCGAGCGTGACCTACACCGACCTGAGCGGTTACTGGAAGACCCCGTGGAACGGCCAGATCACCATCGGCGTCAACAACGCCTTTGATCGTGACCCGCCGAAGTCGTACACCACGTTCGCCAACTCGTTCGACCCGCAGTACGAAATCCCGGGCCGCTTCTTCTACATGCGCTACAACCAGAAGTTCTGATCGTAGCCAGGTAGTACCCGGAAACAGACCACGGCCCTTCGGGGCCGTGGTTTTTTGTTGGCTGTTGCAAGGACACAAAAAAGGCCGCAGCACGCTACGGCCTTCTCATTCACGGCGCCACGATCAGTTGCCCGGGATCAACGTCTCGATCACGTGCTCGACGTAGGCCTCGAAGTCCTCGCGGGCCTGCTTGGGCTGCTGCAGCTGCAGCGACAGCTGCAGGAAGCCGACATAGGCGGCATAGGCCAGGCGCGCGCGATGGCGGGCATCGGTGGAACTCAGGCCGGCCTGACGGAACGAGGCGATCAGGTACTCCATTCGCCGCTGTGACACGCGGTCGATGACCGGGCGCACCATCGGGTTGTCCAGCGCCTTGAGCAGTTCGCTGTAGATCACGTGCGGAGTGACCTCGTGCGCAACCAGCTGGAACAGCGCACGCAGGCGCGTGCGCGGGTCGGGGACTTCTTCCAGGCTGCCGAAGACCTGCTGCTGCTCGACCACTTCCCAGCGCTCCAGCGCCGCCTGCAGCAGTGCATCGCGCGAGGGGAAGTGCCAGTAGAAGCTGCCCTTGGTCACGCCCAGGCGCCGGGCCAGCGGCTCGACCGCCACCGCACCCACCCCCTGCTCTGCGATCAGGTCCAGCGCTGCCTGTGCCCAATCATCCGCACTGAGGCGGCTGTGCCGCGCGCCGCGGGCGTCCGCGGAAGAAGCTGTCGTGTCATTCATGCGCAGATTTAACCATACGGCGGGGACTGGTTGCAGTACGCACGAGGGATATATCCGCACAAAGTGCACTTACGACCGGTCCCCGGAAAGCCCGTCACCGCGGGATAACCGGCTTCCATACCGAAGGGTATTGACAGTCATCGCACGCAATCCATACCATCGGGTATGGTCAACATGCCCTCTTCCCCGTCGCGCAGCGAAGACATCCGCCTGGATGGCGCCCACGGCGCGACCCTGGCGGCCACGCGCTGGCCCGGCAAGCGCCCGCCGATCCTGTTCGCGCATGGCTTCGGCCAGACCCGTGGCGCCTGGACCAGCACCGCCGCGGCCCTCAACGCGGCCGGCTATGCCGCGCTCAGCCACGACGCCCGCGGCCATGGCGGCTCGGACTGGAACGCCGCCGACCTGCCCTATCACGGCGAACAGTTCACCGACGACCTGATCGTGGTGGCCGGCGAGCTGAGCCGCCCACCGGTGCTGGTCGCCGCCTCGATGGGGGGGCTGTTCGGCCTGATGGCCGAAGCCCGTTGGCCGGGGCTGTTCTCGGCAATGGTGCTGGTGGACATCACCCCCCGCTGGGAAACGCGCGGCGTGGAGCGCATCCTGGCCTTCATGAGCGCGCATCCGGAGGGCTTCGCCTCGCTGGAAGCCGCCGCCGACAGCATCGCCACCTACATGCCGCACCGCCCGCGCAAGAGCGAGGACGCACTACGCGCGCTGTTGCGCCCCACCACCGACGGCCGCTGGAGCTGGCACTGGGATCCGCGCCTGGTCCAGGAACTGGCCCGCGACAGCGAGCAGCACCAGGACGCTATCGCCGATGCGGCGCGGCGCGTGCACTGCCCGCTGCTGCTGATCAGCGGCGGCCGCAGCGACCTGGTCTCGCCGCAGACCGTCGAGGAATTCATGACACTGGTGCCGCACGCGCAGCACGTGCATCTGCCCGAGGCCACCCACATGGTCGCCGGCGATGACAACAACGCGTTTACCGCCGCCGTGTTGAACTATCTGGACGCACTGCCTTCTGCCGCAGCGTCCGCCCGAACCGAGCACGTTACCGGAGCAAGCCAATGAGCATCGTCGTCCCCTTCCTGGCCCTGCTGCTCGCAGGCGCCTTCGTCGCCTACCACCGCATGCGGCTGGTCATCTGGACCGCCATCAGCGCGGTGCTGCTGGGCATCTGCTGGTTCGCCGGCGTCCACCAGACCGCCATCCTCGTGGCCGCCGCGATCCTGGCCCTGGTCAGCGTGCCGGTGCTGCTGCCGTTCCTGCGCAAGCCGCTGATCACCGCCCCGTTCATGGGCGTGTTCCGCAAGGTGTTGCCGCCGCTGTCCAAGACCGAGCGCATCGCGCTGGAAACCGGCTCGGTCGGCTTCGAGGGCGAGCTGTTCACCGGTGACCCGGACTGGAACATCCTGCTCAACTATCCCAAGCCGCAGCTCACCGACGAGGAACAGGCCTTCCTGGATGGCCCGGTCGAGGAACTGTGCCGGATGGTCAACGACTTCGAGATCACCCACGTCCACGCCGACCTGCCGCCGGAGCTGTGGGACTACATCAAGAAGAACCGGTTCTTCGGCATGATCATCCCGAAGGAGTACGGCGGCCTGGGCTTCAGCGCGCTGGCCCACCACAAGGTGATCCAGAAGCTGGCGTCGGTATCGAGCGTGGTCAGCTCCACCGTCGGCGTGCCCAACTCGCTGGGCCCAGGTGAACTGCTCAACCACTACGGCACCAAGGAACAGAAGGATTACTACCTGCCGCGCCTGGCGATCGGCCAGGAAGTACCGTGCTTCGGCCTGACCGGCCCGTTCGCCGGCTCCGACGCCACCTCCATCCCCGACTTCGGCATCGTCTGCAAGGGCCAGTGGAAGGGCGAGGAAGTGCTGGGCGTCAAGCTGACCTTCGACAAGCGCTACATCACCCTGGCCCCGGTGGCCACGCTGATCGGCATGGCCTTCCGCATGTATGACCCGGACGGCCTGCTCGGCGACACCAAGGACATCGGCATCACCCTGGCGCTGCTGCCGCGTGACACCGCCGGCGTGGAGATCGGCCGCCGCCACTTCCCGCTGAACTCCACGTTCCAGAACGGCCCGATCCGCGGCAAGGATGTCTTCATCCCGCTGACCCAGCTGATCGGCGGCGCCGAGAAGCGCGGCCTGGGCTGGAACATGCTCAACGAGTGCCTGGCCGTGGGCCGCTCCATCACCCTGCCCTCGACCGCTTCGGGCGGCGCCAAAGCCGGCGCGGTGGTGACCGGCGCCTACGCGCGCATCCGCAAGCAGTTCGGCCTGTCGGTCGGCCGCTTCGAAGGCGTGGAAGAAGCGCTGGCGCGCATCGGCGGCAAGGCCTACAAGATCAGCGCGCTGTCGCAGGCCACCGCCGCGGCGGTGGACCGTGGCGACGTGCCGTCGGTGCCGTCGGCGATTGCCAAGTACCACTGCACCAACATGAGCCGCGAAGTCATTTCCGACGTGATGGACGTGATCGGCGGCAAGGGCATCATCCTGGGGCCGCGCAACTTCGCCGGCCGCAGCTGGCAGGCCGCGCCGATCGCCATCACGGTGGAAGGCGCCAACATCATGACCCGCTCGCTGCTGATCTTCGGCCAGGGCGCGATCCTCTGCCACCCGTGGGTGCTCAAGGAAATGAAGGCCGCCCAGGACGAGGACCGCAAGGCCGGCCTGCGCGAGTTCGACCAGGCCCTGTTCGGCCATGTCCGCTTCGGCATCTCCAACGCCGTGCGCTCGCTGTGGTTCGGCCTGACCGGCGCCCGCTTCGGCGCGGCCCCCGGTGACGCCTACACCCGCCGCTATTTCCGCAAGCTGGACCGCTACTCGGCCAACCTGGCGCTGATGGCCGACATCTCCATGATGACGCTCGGCGGCAAGCTGAAGTTCAAGGAATCGCTGTCCGGCCGCCTGGGGGATGTGCTCAGCCACATCTACATGACCAGTGCCATGCTCAAGCGCTACCACGACGAAGGCGCGCCGCAGGCCGACCAGCCGCTGCTGGCCTGGGCCTTCCACGACAGCGTGCACAAGATCGAGGAATCGCTGTCCGCTGCCCTGCGCAACTTCCCGATCCGTCCGATCGGCTGGCTGATGTGGGCGCTGATCTTCCCGTTCGGCCGCCGCGCCGAGGCACCGGGCGACCGCCTGAGCCGCCGCGTCGCCGCCACCCTGATGGCACCGGGCGAGGCCCGTGACCGCCTGGCCCACGGCGTGTTCCTGACCCCGTGCGAGAACAACCCGGGTGGCCGCATCAACAGCTACCTGTCCAAGGCGATCATGGCCGAGCCGGTGGAGCGCAAGTTCCTCAAAGCGCTGAAGACCAAGGGCATCGAGGCACTGACCTTCGCCACCCAGCTGGACGAGGCCGTGGCCGAGGGCGTGATCACCCAGGACGAGCGCAAGCTGCTGGAAGAGCTGCGCGAACTCACCATGGACACGATCACCGTGGACGACTTCGATCCGCACGAACTGCGTTCGGCCGGCTACTACGACCTGCCGGGCAAGCAGCGCCCGCAGCGGGCCGCGTAAGCCAGCGACAATGCGACAACGACGGCGGGCCTGGTGCCCGCCGTTTTCATATCAGGAAGCTCCCATGACCGCTCCGCTGCTTTCGCTGTACCGCCGCTTCACCCGCTGGCCCGCCGGCCACTGGCTGTTCACGCGCGCGGTGTGCTTCAAGGCCCCCTACTTCGCCAGCATCTCGCCCACCATCACCGCGCTGGAGCCAGGCCGCTGCGAGGGCGTGATCCACCAGCGCCGCCGCATCAGCAACCACATCGGCACCGTGCATGCGATCGCGATGTGCAACCTGGCCGAGCTGGTCGGCGGGGTGATGGTGGACGCCAGCCTGCCGGCGGACATGCGCTGGATCCCCAAGGGCATGGAGGTGAAGTACCAGGCCAAGGCCCTGGGCGTGCTAAAGGCCGTCGCGACACCACTGCGGCCCATCGCCAGCGCCGCGGCCGGCTACGACCTGCCGGTGGGGGTCAGCGTGACCGATGCGGCAGGGACCGAGGTGTTCCATGCGACCATCGCGATGTGGGTGTCGCCGCGCCCTCCCCGCACAGGCTGATCACCCATGACGACCGCCGAATTGCTGGTGCGCCTGGCAGGCGTTCACAGCCTGGGGTTTGCCGCCTTCCATCTGGCGTTCTGGCGGTTGTTCGGCTGGAAGCGCGAGCTCGCCCAGCTCAGCACCGCCAACCGCGCGATCCTGCAGATCCTCAACCTGCGCGTGATCTACGTGTTCCTGGGAATGGGGGTGATCGCGCTGGCCTTCACCTCGGACCTGGTCGACACGCGCCTGGGGGTGGTCCTGCTGTGCTTCATGGCGGTGTTCTGGCTGGGCCGCGCGCTTGAACAGTTCGTCTTCCTGCGCATCAACGACTGGCGCGTGCACCTGCTGACCGGCCTGTTCGTGCTGGGCGCGGTGCTGCATGCCGTGCCGATGTGGCTGGGCTTCATGCGCGCCATCAGCCACTGAGCGGCGGCGCTTGCCGGCGCGCGCTGGCGTCAGAGCACCCGCAACACCAGTGCGAGAATCGCCGGCACGGCCTGGATAGGGAAAATGCGCGGGCTGACGCTCCACGCGCCATAGGCACCGGCCACCACCACGCAGACCAACGAGAACGTCACCAGCACCGGTTGTCCCAGTGCCAGGCCGGCGATGATCCCGGCGGCGAGGAAGCCGTTGTACAAGCCCTGGTTGGCCGCCAGCACGCGGGTCGTCTCCGCCTTCTGCGGCGTGTTGCGGAATGTCTTGAGCCCCAGCGGGTGCGTCCACAGGAACATCTCCAGCACCAGGAAGTACACGTGCAGGAGTGCGACCAGCACGGTCAGCAGCAGCGCGAACAGGGACATGGATGTTGTTTCCTTCAAGCCAACAAAGACAGAGGGACACGCCGCTGCGTTCAACGATCGCGCGGCAGCTTCTTTTCCTCGCGCAACACGCCCAGCGCCGACAGTGTCATCAATACTGCCACCAGCGTGCCGCCGGCAAACACCAGGTGCGAGCCAAACAGCGACAGTCCCTTGTGGACCCAGGCGAAGGTCAGGTCGGCGCCCCGGTAGACCACCGTGTCGATCGCCGCACCGGCCTTGTAGCGCCATTGCCGGTCCACGCGCGTATAGATCGTCTCGCGCGCCGGCTTGCCCAGCGAAAACTCGCTGGCGCGGGTCATCACCTGCACCACCGCCACCATCAGTGGCAATGGTGAAGCGGCCAGCACCGAGAAACCAATGATGATGGCAAAGCCCGGGATCAGCAGCGCCGGGGCAATGCCGAAGCGCGACAGCAGCCAGCGGGTCAGGCCCAATTGCACGATCAGGGTCAATGCGTTCACCGCCAGGTCGATCCGCGAATAGAACGCGGTGCTGGCGGCCGGGTCGGTGATCATGCGCCGCGCGATGGACGCCTGTTCGTTGTACAGCATCGTGCCCACGCCTACGCCGAACACCACCATCAAGGCCAGCCAGCGCAGCAGCGGTTCGCGTGCGATCAGCTTCAGGCCATCGAGTACGCTGCCGCCCATGGGCTTCTCGCCATCGACCAGGCGTTGCTCGCGCTCGCGCTGCACCGCCCAGGGCCGCAACTGCCAGATGCACAGCACGCAGACCAGCAGGAAGCCGGCCGACACCAGCATCAGGTTGGCGATGCCCACCCGCTGCACCAGCGAACTGGTAATGATCGGGCCCAGGAAGGCGCCGACCGTGCCCGCGGCGCCGATGTAGCCGTAGTAGGCGCGTGCCTGCGCGTTGGAGAACACGTCGGCCATGAAGCTCCAGAACACCGCCACCGCAAACAGGTTGAACACGGTGATCCAGAAGAAGAACGCCATCCCCCGCCCCGGCACGCCGCTGTTGAACATCACGTAGAAGCCCAGCAGCGTGGCGATGAAGAAGCCATACACCGCCGGCAGGAACACCCGCCGCGGAAAGCGGCTGACCACCCAGCCATACAGCGGTTGCATCACCAGCATGATCAGGAACACGCAGGTGAACAGGAACTGCAGGGTGAAGTCCTTCAGCGGCATGCCGTGCGCGTCGAACCAGGCAATCAGCGATGCCGGGAAGATCGTCTGCAGGTCGGCCGAGGCCGCCATGGCCTCACGCACCGGGCGCAGCACGTAGTAGCCGCTGAGCAGGCAGAAGAAGTACAGGAACGACCACCACAGCGCCGGCGACTCGCGCAGTGCCTGGGTCAATCGCGACAGGGAAGTACGGCCGGCAACGCTCATGCAGCACCCCGGGCGCACAGGTGGCAGTGGGACGACGGCATGGGTACTCCGGGGGATACGGTGCGCGTACGTTATCTAATGCACTGCAACATCGCCAGTGCGCCGGACGTGCTGCCAGACAGTTGTCGCAGGCCCTATCCTGCAACGCTCGTGCAGGGGAATACCGTGAAGGAATTCGACTACATCATCGTCGGTGCCGGCTCGGCCGGTTGCGTGCTGGCCAACCGGCTCAGCGCCGACCCGCAGCTGCGGGTGCTGCTGGTCGAAGCCGGCCCCCGTGACTGGAACCCATTGATCCACATGCCCGCCGGCATCGCGCGGCTGGTCCGCAACCGCCGGGTCAACTGGAGCTACGACACCGAGCCGGAGCCGGCCTTGAACCAGCGTCGGCTGTGGTGGCCACGCGGCAAGGTGCTGGGCGGTTCCAGTTCGATCAACGCCATGTGCTACGTGCGCGGCGTGTGCGGCGACTACGACCGCTGGGCACAGGCCGGTGCCACCGGCTGGGACTGGGACAGCGTGCTGCCCTGGTTCCGGCGCAGCGAGGGCAACCGCCGCGGTGCCGATGCCCTGCACGGTGCCGACGGCCCGCTGCAGGTGGCCGACCTGCGCCACGTCAACCCGCTGAGCCATGCCTTCCTGCTGGCCGGGCAGCAGGCCGGCCATGCGCTCAACGAGGACTTCAATGGTCCTGACCAATTGGGGGTCGGCCTGTACCAGGTCACCCAGAAGGACGGTGCCCGTTGCTCCTCCGCCGCGGCCTACCTCACGCCCGTGCGCCAGCGCCCCAACCTGCAGGTGCTCACCGGTGCGCAGGTCGAGCGCGTGCAGATCGACGACGCCCGCGCGACCGGCGTGGTGCTGCGCGTCGGCGGGCAACGCCGGCACCTGCGCGCCAGCGGCGAGGTACTGCTCAGTGCCGGTGCGATCAACTCGCCGCAGTTGTTGATGCTGTCCGGCATCGGCCCGGCCGACCACCTGCGCGGCCACGGCATCGACGTGCACCTGGACCAGCCCGGCGTTGGCGCCAACCTGCAGGATCACCTGGACATCTGCACGCTCTACCGCACCGTGCCCGGCGTCAGCTACGACCGCGCCAGCGAACTGAAGATCGGCTTCGACTACTTCCTGCGCGGCCGGCGTGGCGCCGGCACCAGCAACGTGGCCGAGGCCGGCGGCTTCGTCCGCAGCCGCTACGCCCCCGACGAGCGCGCCGACATCCAGTTCCACTTCGTCCCGGCGATGCTCGATGACCACGGCCGCCATCGCCTACCCGGCGACGGCTACACCCTGCACGCCTGCTACCTGCATCCGCGCAGCCGCGGCCACATCGGCCTGGCCAGCAGCGACCCGCGTGCGCCGGCGCGCATCCACGCCAACTACCTGGGGGATGCCGGGGGCTTCGACCTGAAGATGATGATCGAGGCCGCACGGCTGAGCCGGGACATCCTGCGCCAGCCCGCGTTCGATCGCTGGCGCAGGGCGCCGCTGTTCCCCGAACGCGAGGACCTGGACGACGCCGGGCTGGAGGCCTTCATCCGCGCCAAGGCCGAGACCATCTATCACCCCATCGGCACCTGCCGGATGGGCAGCGACGCCACCGCCGTTGTCGATCCGCAGCTACGGGTACGCGGCATCGACGGGCTGCGGGTCATCGATGCCTCGGTCATGCCCACGCTGGTCAGCGGCAACACCAACGCCCCGACCATCATGATCGCCGAGCGCGCCGCTGCCCTGATCCGGGGCTGAGAGGCCATCGCTTCGTGGCAGGCATCACGCTTTGCAGCGCAGTCAGCTTTGCATGGCCCCGGCGATCCAGCGGACGGTCCCGAACCCTGCTGCCGGCTTAAAGAAAAATCAGCGATTTCAACATGATGCCCATTCATCCTCTTCTTGTTTGTGCAATCAGGAAAAGCGGCGCTAGAATCGCTGGCAGCTGTAACCAACAGGCATCCATCACGATGAAAGAGAACAACAATCGCCGGCGTATCCGTCCGGTGGCATCGGGGTTGCTCGGGGTGTTGATGCCCTTCGCATTGTCTTCGACGGCACAGACGCCGACCCACGACAGCCTGCCCGCCGCGGCAGCGCCGGCCGCCCTGCCGGTGAACCTTGAGAACGCCCCCGCCCAATCGCCGACCCAGCCGATGCCCTATCGCGTCGCCCTGCGGCCGGACCAGGTGCAACCGCTGCCCGCCGATTTCAACGTCGCTGCCATCGAATCGCTGGCCGAGCAGTTGACCTACGGCAACCGCGTGCCGGGCATGGCGATGGCGATCGTGCAGGACGGCCGCATCCTGTCGGCGCGTGGCTACGGCGTCACCGACATCAGCAACCCGCAGCCGGTCGATGCGCACACCGTGTTCCGCCTGGCCTCGCTGTCCAAGGCCTTCGCCGGCACCATGGCCGGCCTGCTGGTCAACGACGGCACGCTGCGCTGGGACAGCAAGGTCACCGATTACGTACCCGGCTTCCGCCTGTCCACGCCGGAGGCCACCAGCAAGCTCACCGTCGCCGACGTGCTGAGCCATCGTGTCGGCCTCACCTACAACGCCTACGACCGCGACGTCGAAGCCAATGCCGATTACTACACGCTGACCCAGAAGCTGGCCAGCGCGCCACTGCGCTGCGAGCCGGGTGATTGCTACGCCTACCAGAACGTCGCCTTCAGTCTGGTCGGCGACGTGGTGTTCGCCGCCTCGGGCAACTTCTACGAGCAGGCGGTGGAGAAGCGCATCCTCAAGCCGCTGGGCATGAACGATGCCAGCCTGGGTCTGGCCGGCATCCAGGCCAGCTCGCGCTGGGCGCGCCCGCACGTGCGCAGCCGCAATGGCTGGGTGTCGCTGAGCCCCAAGCCCACTTACTACCGCGTGGCTCCGGCGGCAGGCGTCAACGCCAGCGCCAGTGACATGGCGCAGTGGCTGCTGGCCCACACCGGCCACCGTCCGGACGTACTGCCGGCGCCGCTGCTGGCCACCCTGCATGCACCGCTGGTCAACACGCCCGGCGAGATGCGTTCGGGCTGGCGTCACCAGCGCCTGTCCTCGGCCGGCTATGCACTGGGTTGGCGCGTGTTCGACTACTCCGGGCACCAGGTGGTGTTCCATGCCGGTGCCGTGCAGGGCTATCGCGGACTGGTCGCGTTGCTGCCCGAGCGCGACCTGGGCATCGCCATCATGTGGAACGGCGAGAGCAGCCTGCCCAGCGGCATGATGCCGACCATCCTGGACCGTGCCATCGGCCTGCCGACGCAGCGTTGGCTCGACGTGGACACCGACTTCGGCAGCGACAACCTGATGGCCGAGGACAGTGCCCCGGCACGCAGCGGCAAGAAGGGCGCCTCGTCCGAGCGCGCCAACGCCTCGCCACGCTGATCCCGACATTCGTGCAACACCCGAGGGCGGCCAATGGCCGCCCTTCTTTTTTCGCAGGTGCGGCATCAGCCGCGAAGCCGGCACCACGGCGACCAATCCCGCAGTTGCCGGCAGTACATCCGTCACCCGCACAACGAGCGGCCACCGAATCACGCCTACGCCCGGTTGGGTATCGGCTTCGCGGCCAAGGCCTCTCCCACGGGGTGGACGTCGCGCATAAAAAAACTCCCTCCCCGCTGGGCAGTCGGGGAAGGAGTCTCAGGTACCGCTACCGAGCTTGGATCAGATCAGCGGTGCCGGGGTTGCCGGCAGGGCGACCGGAGCGGCCTTCTTCTTGCGAGCGGCCGGCTTCTTCTTGGCAGCAACCTTCTTGGCAGCCGGCTTCTTGGCAGCGGCCTTCTTGACGGTCTTCTTCACGGCCTTCTTGGCGGTGGCCTTCTTGGCAACCTTCTTGACGGCCTTCTTGGCAGTTGCCTTCTTGGCAACCTTCTTCACCGCCTTCTTGGCGGCGGCCTTCTTGGCAACCTTCTTGACGGTCTTCTTGGCAGCAGCCTTCTTGGCAGTCTTCTTCACTGCCTTCTTGGCGGTTGCCTTCTTGGCGACCTTCTTCACTGCCTTCTTGGCGGTCTTCTTGACGGCCTTCTTGGCGGTGGCCTTCTTGGCGACCTTCTTCACTGCCTTCTTGGCGGTTGCCTTCTTGGCAACCTTCTTCACGGCAGCTTTCTTGGCGACTTTCTTCACCGCCTTCTTGGCGGCCGGCTTCTTAGCAGCTTTTTTCGTGGCCATTGTATGGCTCCTCGTCAGTGATCTATGGAATTGAAATGCCCAGTTGAAGCAAACCCGCGGTTGGATCCGCGGAGGACCGACGACGCGTCAGGCGCGTCGTGACGGATACAGAAACACCCGCAACGATTCCCGCCACGGGTGCCATGTCTTGTTCGGGGGGTGTTTCGCGGAAGGAAGCGAGTCCTGCTCCACCATCGAGAGAATCCTGGCGGACGTCCAAGTTGTGCTTCGCGTCTGAATGTTGATCCGGCTCACTCGCTTCCGCAGGAAAGGTCTGCTGGGCGAAACCTAATCACGGTTTTTTTTACTGTCAACTGTCTTTTCAAAAAATTTTCGGGAAGCACCCGCGCCACCCCTCCGCCGCCACCGACCTTCCGGCACCGCAGGCACCCGCCCATCGATCGCACCCAAGGCGGTCGCGAAAAACACGAATGCAAAAAACATCGGGAAAAACGCACTTTTCGTTTCACGCATGCGGCAACGCATGCATGCGTGCAGCATCGACGCCGACACCTTGCGGGGTGCCGGCGACGCTCGGCCGACACCCGCCCGGCAGCAAAAAAAAATTCAGCCGGTGGTGATCCTTTGTTCAGCGCGACGGACATTTTGCGCAGAATTTTTTGCACCCTTCGCCGCCTTGGCGGCAACCGTTCGCTCCGTCGCACGCATGTGTTGATGCCGGTCGAGCATGTCGCCGTCCGTCGCCGAACACTTGCCCTGCGTCCACGTCATCACGCGGCGCTGACATCGGCGCAAACAAAAACGGCCGCCTCGCGGCGGCCGTCTCGTCGATGCGGAACGGACTCAGTGGTCCTCGTTCTCCAGCATCTCGGCGTAGTCGTCCGGACCGAGCAGGTCGTTCAACTGCTCCGGCTCGGACAGCTCGACGACGAACAGCCAGCCGTCGCCGTAGGCGTCTTCGTTGATGGTTTCCGGCTTGTCGGTCAGCGCTTCGTTGACCTCCACGACGGTACCGGACACCGGGCTGTAGACATCCGATGCCGCCTTGACCGATTCAACCACGGCGGCGCCGACGCCTACCTGCACGCTGTCGCCGACAGCCGGCAGCTCGACGTACACCAGGTCGCCCAGCAGGCCTTGGGCATGGTCGGAAATGCCGACGGTGACGCGGCCGTTACCTTCGGTACGGGCCCACTCGTGGGACTTGAGGAATTTGAGGTCGCCAGGGATCTCGCTCATGGAACTGCTCCGAAAAAAGCGGTGGTCGGGATGGAACACTAGTTTAACGAACCGGGCACGCGGTGGTGCCCGGTCCGGTCAGGCAAACAATCAGAGGTTGATGCCGGCTTGCGCCTGGCCGTCGCGCACGAACGGGAACTTCACCACCCGCACCGGCACTTCCTTGCCACGGATGTCCACGCGCACCTCGCCCGGCACGCCGGCCGGCACGCGGGCGAAGGCGATCGCCTTGCCCAGCGTCGGCGAGAAGGTACCGGACAGGATCTCGCCCTCGCCATTGGCGGTGAGCACCTTCTGGCCATGGCGCAGCACGCCCTTCTCGTCCATCACCAGGCCGATCATCTGGCGCGCGTCACCGGCGGCCTTCTGTGCCTCGAGCACCGGGCGTCCGATGAAGTCACGACCCTCGTCCAGGCTGACGGTCCAGGCCAGCGCCGCTTCGAACGGGCTGACGGTTTCGTCCATGTCCTGGCCATAGAGGTTCATGCCCGCTTCCAGGCGCAGCGTGTCACGCGCGCCCAGGCCGGCCGGCTTCACGCCGGCGGCCAGCAGCGCGTTCCAGAACGCGACGACCTGGTCCTGCGGCAACAGCACTTCGTAGCCGTCCTCGCCGGTGTAGCCGGTACGTGCGACGAACAGTTTCACGCCGGCGCTGGAGGTGACCTCCAGCGCGGCGAAACGTGCCAGCTTGTCCAGCGCGGCGCGGTCGGCCTCGGCCACCAGCCCGGCGACCAGCGCACGCGCCTGCGGCCCCTGCACGGCAACGATCGCCAACTCTTCGCGCTCGACCACGTCCACGTCGAACGCGGCGGCCTGCTGGCGGATCCAGGCCAGGTCCTTCTCGCGGGTGGAGGCGTTGACCACCATGCGGAAGAAGTCCTCGCCCAGGAAGTAGACGATCAGGTCGTCGATCACCCCGCCCTGCGGGTTGAGCATGCAGGAATACAGCGCCTTGCCGCTGACCTTGAGCTTGTCGATGGAGTTGGCCAGCAGGTGGCGCAGGAACTCACGGGTGCGCGCACCCTTCAGGTCGACCACGGTCATGTGGCTGACGTCGAACATGCCGGCCGCGGTGCGGACCAGGTGATGCTCATCGATCTGCGAGCCGTAGTGGATCGGCATGTCCCAGCCGCCGAAGTCGACCATCTTGGCGCCGAGCGAGCGGTGGGTGTCGTTGAGCAGGGTTTTCAGGGTCATGGCCGTTCCACGTAAAAGAGGTGCGGCATTATCCCAGATGGCACCATTTAAAACCTGCGGCACCGCCACACGACGGCACCGCCGGCACCGCCGGCACTCAGGCCGGCTGCACCTTCAGGGTCATGCCGTCCACCGCCACCACGCGCACGCGGCTGTCCACCGGCAGGTCCGGCCCGGCCACCACCCAAAGCGCATCGTCGACCTTGGCCCGCCCGCTGCCATCGACGATGGCCTGTTCGAGCACCACCACGCGCCCGACCAGTTGCTCGGCGCGGCGGTTGAGCAGTGGCTGGTCGCTCTGCCGTGCCGCCTTGCGGAACCAGGTGCGGTAGACCTGGATGGAGACGAAGCTCAGCACCACGAACAGCACCACCTGCAGCAGCAGGCTCATGCCATCGAACAGCCACACCAGCGCGAACACCACCGCCGCGGCGATGCCCATCCACAGCATGAATGCGCCGGGGAGCAACGCTTCGGCGGCGAACAGCACCACCGCCAGCGCCGCCCACGCAATGACCTCCCAGCGCATGGCTCAGCGCTCCAGCGGCGGCGGGTTGCCGCGTGCCGGTGCCGGCTTGCGCTCATCCTGGCGGCCGAATGCCTCCCTGGCCAATTCAGCGACGCCGGCGATCGAACCGATCACGCCGGAAGCCTCCATCGGCATCAGCACCAGCTTCTGGTTCGGCGAGTTGGCCAGTTCGGCGAAGGCCTCCACGTACTTCTGCGCGACGAAGTAGTTGATCGCCTGCACGTTGCCGTTGGCGATGGCGTCGGACACCATCGTGGTCGCCTTGGCTTCGGCCTCGGCCAGGCGCTCGCGGGCCTCGGCATCACGGAAGGCGGCCTCCTTGCGGCCCTCGGCCTCCAGCACCGCGGCCTGCTTCTGGCCTTCGGCGCGCAGGATCTCCGACTGGCGGACACCTTCGGCTTCCAGTACCGCGGCGCGCTTGTTCTGCTCGGCCATCTTCTGCTGCTGCATCGACTGCACCAGGTTGGTCGGCGGCTGGATGTCCTTGATCTCGATGCGGGTGACCTTCACGCCCCACGGGTTGGTGGCGTGGTCGACGACGTTGAGCAGCTTGGCGTTGATGGTCTCGCGCTGGCTCAGCGATTCGTCCAGGTCCATCGAACCGATCACGGTGCGGATGTTGGTCTGGACCAGGGCGATCATCGCCACTTCCAGGTTGGCCACTTCATAGGCCGCCTTGGCCGCGTCCAGCACCTGGAAGAACACCACCCCGTCCACGCGCACGACCGCGTTGTCCTTGGTGATCACGTCCTGGCTGGGGACGTCCAGCACCTGCTCCATCATGTTGACCTTGCGCCCCACCCCGTACACCACCGGGAACAGGAAGTGCAGGCCGGGGGTCATCGTGTGGGTGTACCTGCCGAAGCGCTCGACCGTCCACTCGTAGCCCTGCGGCACCATGCGCACGGTCTTGAACAGGACGATGATGCCTGCCACCGCCACGACCAACGCGAGAAATCCTGCTCCGCCGCCCATCTGCCCTCTCCCGAGCCTGTGTGATGGGGCGAGTATAGCCAGCCCCGCCGGTTACAGCGGCAGGCGCCCGCGCAGGATGTCGGCGAACATCACCCAGTCGCCGGCGAAGGAATAGAACGGATGGCTGAACGTGGCCGGGCGGTTCTTCTCGAAGAAAAAGTGCCCCACCCAGGCAAAGCCGTAGCCGCACAGCAGCGCGGCCAGCAACCAGCCCCATTGCTGCTGCCACATGGCCAGCGCCAGGCAGCCGAGCACGCCCCAGCTGCCGATGAAGTGCAGCCGGCGGCAGGTGCGGTTGCGGTGCTCCTGCAGGTAGTACGGGTAGAACTGGCGGAAACTGCTGAAACGCGACATGGCCTGCTCCCGGGGTTCCCGCGCGCAGGATAGAACCTTCAGTCGGCGCGCGGCGCGAACATGATCACGGCCATGCCGAGCAGGCACAGGCCACCGCCCAGCAGGTCCCAGCGGCTCGGCCGCACTGCGTCCACCAGCCACAGCCACAGCAGCGCCACGCACACATAGACGCCGCCGTAGGCCGCATAGACGCGCCCGCTGGCGGTGGGGTGCAAGGTCAGCAGCCAGGCAAACAGCGCCAGGCTCGCCGCCGCCGGCAGCAGCAGCCAGGGACTGCCCTGCTTGCGCAGCCACAACCACGGCAGGTAGCAGCCGACGATCTCGGCCACCGCGGTCAGCAGGAACAGCAACGCCGTCTTCATCGCGCCGCGCCCTTTTCCTCGTCCTTCACCTGCCGCCACAGTGCTTCCTGCTGCGCCAGGTCCAGGTCCTGCATGGCACCACCGCGTGCCCGCGCGTGTGTTTCCATCGCGCGGAAGCGGCGCTCGAACTTGAGGTTGGCCTGGCGCAACGCGGTGCCGACATCGACGCGCGCGTGCCGCGCGAGATTGGCGCAGACGAACAGCACGTCGCCGATCTCCTCCTGCAGGCGCGCCTGGTTGGCATCGACCGGCCCGGCGGCGAACTCGGCCTGCACCTCATCCACCTCCTCGCGCAGTTTGTCCAGCACCGGCACCGGGTCGGGCCAGTCGAAGCCGGTGCGCGCGGCACGCGACTGCAGCTTGGTCGCCCGTTGCCATTCCGGCAGGCCGCGCGAGATGCCGGCCAGCGCCGAATCATCGGTCTCGCCCCGGGCGGCACGCTCGGCGCGCTTGATCTGTTCCCAGTTGGCGCTGACATCGCCGGCACCGTCAACGCGGGCGTCGGCGAAGATGTGCGGATGGCGGCGGACCATCTTGTCGCTGATCGAGGCCACCACGTCACCGAAGTCGAACGCCCCCTGCTCGCTGGCCATCTGCGCGTGGAACACCACCTGCAGCAGCAGGTCGCCGAGTTCGTCCTTCAGGTCGTCCAGGTCGTTGCGATCGATCGCATCGGCCACCTCGTAGGCTTCCTCGACGGTGTACGGCGCGATGCTGGCGAAGTCCTGCTGCAGGTCCCACGGACAGCCGCCGTCCGGATCGCGCAGGCGCGCCATGATGTTCAACAGCGTCTGGATGTCGTTGCGCCCGGACATGTCGGTGGTGCCCTCATCAACAAAGCGCCGGCTTCGGCCGGCGCGGATCAGCATGCAGGCAGCGGGCTCAGAGCCCGGCCACCCAGTCCTGCCACGGCAGCGAGGCATCCCCCAACGCGACGAAGTCGCCATTGAGCAGACGCGGTCGCTGGTTGTACTGGAACGGTGCGCCGCTGTCGGCGGCCAGCAGCACGCCACCGGCGGCCTCCAGCACGCATTGCCCGGCGGCCGTGTCCCATTCACTGGTCGGCCCCAGCCGCGGGTACACGTCCAGCGTGCCCTCGGCGATGCGACAGAACTTCAGTGACGAGCCCTGCGCGACCATCTCGATCTCGCCCATGCGCTGCAGCAGCAACTCGGTGCGGCCGCTGCGGTGCGAACGACTGGCGGCCACACGCAACGGCAGCGCCGGCGGCACGCGGGTGATGATCACCTCGTCCTGCCCGTTCTCCCGGCGATAGGCCCTGTCGCCACGCATTGCGTGCCATACCACGCCGGTCACCGGCGCCTGCACCACGCCGAACACCGCATGGCCATCGACGATCAGCGCGATGTTCACGCTGAACTCGCCATTGCGCTTGATGAATTCGCGGGTGCCGTCGAGCGGGTCGACCAGCCAGTAGCGCGACCACTGCCGACGGGTTTCCCACGGCAGCTGCGCCGACTCCTCGGACAGCACCGGGATGTCGGGCGTCAGTGCCGCCAGGCCGTCGACGATCAGCCGGTGTGCGGCCAGGTCGGCGGTGGTGACCGGGCTGTCATCGTCCTTGCGTTCGATATCGAAGCCATTGGCGTAGACCTGCATGATCGCCACGCCGGCACGCTGGGCAATGTCGATCACCGCCTCGCGCTGCAAACGGTCCAGCCCGCTCATGCCTGCTTCCCCAGCCACTCGCGGGCGATGAACAACGCCGCCAGCGAACGGCCTTCGGAGAAGTCCTCGCGCAGCATCAGCTGGTCCAGCTCGGCCAGCTTCCACGGCACCACTTCCAGCTCCTCCGGCTCATCCCCGGCCAGCCGTTCCGGGTACAGGTCACGCGCCAGCACCAGCCAGGACGCGTGGCTCATGTAGGTCGGTGCCAATGTCATCGCACGCAGGACCTCGACCTTGCGCGCACCGTAGCCGGCTTCTTCCTTCAGCTCGCGGTCGGCGGCCTGTTCAGGGGTTTCGCCGGCATCGATGCGGCCCTTGACCAAGCCCAGTTCGTAGCGGTGCAGGCCGGCGGCGTACTCGCGCACCAGCAGCACGGTCTCGGCGTCCAGCATCGGTACCACCACCACCGCGCCATGCCCACGGCTCACCAGCCGCTGGAAGTGGCGGCGTTCACCGTTGGAAAACTCCAGGTCCAGCTGTTCCTGGCGGAACGGACCGATGTCCTGCTCGACCACCTTGTGGATCTGCGGCAACCGGCGGCTCATGCGTGGGCCCCGGCACGAATGCGGAGGATCGATAGAATGCGCATTGGCAGATACGTTCTCATGAGCCTGAAATGCTAGCAGACCCGGCCCCTTTCCCGCCGACCCGCCATTGCGAGGTCCCCCGATGCGCCTGACCCGTTGCCCCGTCGACCTGCCGCTGCAGGTGGGCCAGACCCTGTCGCTGCCCGAAGAGGCCGCCAATCACCTGGTGCGGGTGATGCGCCTGCGCGAAGGCGAAGGCTGCGTGCTGTTCAACGGTGACGGCCACGACTACGCCGCCACGGTGAGCAGCATCGGCAAGCGCGAGGTGCAGGTGCATGTCGACCGCTCCGACGCACTGGACAACGAATCGCCGCTGACGATCACCCTGCTGCAGGGCATCGCGCGCGGCGAGAAGATGGACCTGATCCTGCAGAAGGCCACCGAACTGGGCGTGAGCCGGATCCTGCCGGTCAACGCCGAGCGCACCGAGGTGAAGCTGGATGCGGCGCGCGCCGAGAAACGGCTGGCGCACTGGCGCAGCGTGGTTGGCTCGGCCTGCGGGCAATCCGGGCGCGCCCGGATTCCCCGGATCGACGCACCGCTGTCATTGGCCGCCGCGGCCGCGGCATTGCCGCCCCAGACCCTGCGACTGACGTTGGACCCGCAGGGCGAGCATCGCCTTGCCACGCTGGAGGCGGCACCGGCCAATGGCGTGGTGATCGCGATCGGTCCGGAAGGCGGCTGGTCGCCCCGTGACCGCCAGCAACTGGCCGATGCCGGCTTCCAGGGCCTGCAGCTCGGCCCGCGCATCCTGCGCACCGAAACCGCGGGGCTGGCGGCCATCGCCGCATTGCAGGCGAAGCTGGGCGATCTCTGAGCGTTGCCCGGTGCAGGCGCGAGTGGCCCGGCTGGCGGTCGCGACCGCACAGGCTGGTGACAGATAAAAAAAGCCGCGCGAGTGCGCGGCTTCTCTGTCCCGGCGCTGGGCTCAGGCGGCCGCCAGCGCCGCGGTCACCGCGCTTTCGATGGCATCCAGGTCCGGCAGCAGGGCACTCTGCTCGCCCAGCAGCACCCGCATGTGCACCACGCCCGGCAGGCTTTCTTCCGATGCGTCGGCCAGCAGGCCATCGCGGGGCACCGCGATCAGCTGCGGGAAGGACTGGGTCAGCAGCGCGAAGTACGGCAGCTCCGGGTTTCCGCCCAGGGCCTTGAGCACCACCACCTTGTTGTTGCCGCTGACCGGCTCGCCGCCCTGCCCGCTCAGGCCGGCATAGGACAGCAGCGGGACGCTCCAGCCGTGCCAGGCGATCTGGCCGACCAGCCAGGCCGGGGCATTGCCGATCGGCTCGACCGGCACACGCGACATCATTTCCGCGACCGTGGCATTGGGCAGCAGCACGCGCTCGTTGCCGGCCTGGATCAGGACCCCACGTACTTCGTCGTTGTTTGCGTAGCTCATCGTCGATTCCTTGGTTGCGCCGGCATCAGCCGGCGCAATGCGTTGCCAGTTCAGCGGCCAGATACTCCGGGTCGCCCGCCGGCTTGCCGGCAACCGCCAGCTGGCTGGCCGCCGCCGGGTCGTAGCAGCCTTCACCGATCTGGCCCGCGACCCAGCCACCGCGTTCGGCGAACGCCAGCACCGGCTCGACCAGGCCGACATCGGCGCCACTGAGCAGCATCACCGCGCTGCGCACCGGGTCCAATGCCTCCAGCAGGTCACCCTGCCCGTCGCCAAAGCGCAAGCCGCCCTCGGACGACAGGCTGGTGGCATCCGGCAGGATGTAGACATTGCCGCCGGCCAGGCTGACGCCCGGTTCGGCCAGGCTCACCGGCAAGCTGGTCGCACGCGACATCTGCTTGACCAGGTTGGCGTAACGACCACCGTCCAGGCGCAACTGCACCAGCACCGGGCGCGCGAAATCTTCCGGCAGGCCGGCCAGCACGCGGCGCACCGCGTCCGGGCCGCCGATGCCGGCGAACAGCAGCACTGCTCCGCCATCGGCACCTTCTTCCTCGATGTCGACCAGCGACAGCGAGGTGTTCAGCAGGCTGGCAAGCGCGGGCGGTGGCGGGGCCTCCGGCGTCGTCGCAACCTCCTGGTAACCCTCTTCCTCGACCAGCGACCACTTGCTGAAGTCCATGACCGGTGCGGTGGTCTCCGCCGCCGGCACCTGCACGGCCGGTTCGGTCCCGGCCGGTTCCGGCAGCGGCGGCGGCAGCACCGGCGACTCGGCCGCCGGCGTTGCGATCAGTTCCTCGAAGGAAAGCACCTGCGGACGCTCTTCGGGCACGACCGGCGGCACGTACAGCGCGTCGGCCGGCACGTCCACCGACTCGACGAATGCCTCGTCGAGGTGGAACTGCAACGGCGCATCGACATGGCGATCGGCCGGACGTTCCGGCAGCCCCGGCTCGAGCGCGGCGGCCGGCTCGGCGGCCTCGTCCTCCTGCCCGGGGGGCAGCACGTTGCCATGTCCCTGCAGCTTGGCCGCCAGGTGGCGAATCCAGCGCTGCGCCTCCCAGCCCTCGCGACGCGCGGCCAGTTCGGCTTCCTCGAACATCAGGGTCAGGTGCGGGGCTTCGAGCAGCGGCTCCAGGCGCTCCAGGGCGTCCTCGACCGCCGGCTCCAACGCCACCAGCACCACCTGCGGCGCAGCCGCTTCCAGGGCGGCACCGTCGAGCTGGTTGGGATCCTCCTCCAGCACGACGTGGCCACCGGCGGCGGCGATTGCCTCACGCAGGCGTTCGCGTGCCGCACCGGCACGGGCCAGCAGGGCTACCGGCTTGGTGGTGTCATTCGCGTACACGTGCGATCCCCAGCAGGTCGTAGACATTGCGCATCAGGTCCAGCTCCTGGTACGGCTTGCCCAGGTAACGCTGCACGCCGATCTCGAACGCACGCTGGCGATGCTTGTCACCGCTGCGCGAGGTGATCATCACGATCGGCACGTCCTTGTAGCGCGGGTCGGCGCGCATGGCGGTGGCCAGCTCGTAGCCGTCCATGCGCGGCATCTCGATGTCCAGCAGCATCAGGTCGGGCACGCGCTCTTCCAGCAGCTCCAGCGCCTCGACGCCGTCGCGCGCGGCGGCGACCTCGAAGTTGTGGCGCTCCAGCACGCGGCCGGTGACCTTGCGCATGGTCAGCGAATCGTCGACCACCATCACCAGCGGCGCATGGCGCTGGCTGGTGACCACGGTCGCCTCCACCGCCTGCTGCGGCTGGGCCAGGTGGCGACGCACCAGCGGCGCGACGTCCAGGATCACCACCACGTTGCCTTCGCCGGTGATGGTGGCGCCGTAGATGCCCGGTACCGAGGCGATCTGCAGGCCCACCGGCTTGACCACGATTTCGCGGTTGCCCAGCACCTGGTCGATCGCCACCGCCGCGCGCAGGTCGCCCGAGCGCACCAGCAGCAACGGGATCTCGTTCTGGCCTTCGGCCTTGGCCGCGGCCTGGCCGACCAGGGTGCCCAGGTTGTACAGGGTGAAGTCTTCGCCGTTGTAGTGGTAACCGCTCTGCCCGGATTCGAAGCGCTCGCGGGAAATGCGGCCGATACCGCTGACCGATGCCACCGGCACCGCGTAGGTGGTCTCGCCGATGCGGACGAACACCGCCTGGGTGACCGCCAGCGTCTGCGGCAGGCGCAGGGTGAAGGTGGCGCCGTGGCCACGCTCGGAATGGATGTCCACCGAGCCGCCAAGCTGGCGTACTTCGTTGCGCACCACGTCCATGCCCACGCCACGGCCGGCCAGCTGGCTGACCTGCTCACTGGTGCTGAAGCCCGAGGCGAAGATCATCTGGTCCAGCTGGCTGTCGTCGATCTGCTCCTCGGCGCCCAGCAGGCCACGCTGCTCGGCGCGACGGCGGATCGCCGCGCGGTCCAGGCCGGCGCCGTCATCGGCCACTTCCAGCACGATTTCCGACCCTTCGCGGCGCAGGCGCAGGGCGATCTCGCCTTCCTCGACCTTGCCGGCCCGGGCACGTGCGGCCGGTTCTTCCAGGCCATGCGCAACCGAGTTGCGCAGCATGTGCTCCAGCGGCGCGACCATGCGGTCGAGCACGTTGCGGTCCAGTTCGCCGTGCGTGCCTTCCAGCTTCAGGTGCACCTGCTTGCCGGTGTCGTGCGCGGCCTGGCGGACCACGCGACGCAGGCGCGGCACCAGGCCGTCGAACGGCACCATGCGCGCGCGCATCAGGCCGTCCTGCAGTTCCGAGCTCACGCGTGACTGCTGCTGCAGCAGCGTGTCGTAGTTGCGCGACAGCTCGTCGAGCACGCCCTGCAGGCCGCCCAAGTCGGCCGCCGATTCGTTCAGCGCACGGCTGAGCTGCTGCAGCGTCGAGAAACGGTCCAGTTCCAGCGGGTCGAAGGTCTGGTCGGCCTGTTCGTGCTCGCGGCGGTAGCGGGCGACGATCTGGGCTTCGGTTTCCAGGTCCAGGCGGCGCAGCTGGTCGCGCAGACGCGCGTTGGTGCGGTCCAGTTCGGCCATGGCGCCACGGAAGGCACCGAGCTGCTGCTCCAGGCGCGAGCGGTAGATCGCCACTTCGCCGGCGTGGTTGACCAGGCTGTCGAGCAGGTCCGCGCGCACGCGCACCTGTTCCTGGCCACGGGGGGCACCGTCTTCCTCGGCGGTCTGTTCGTCGATCACCGGTGCCGACAACGGCACCGCGGCTGCCAGCGGCTGCGGCTGCACCTCGTCCGTCACCGGCATCGGGGCGGACGCGTCCAGCGCCGGTGCCTCGACCGGTGCCGGCGCCGCTTCGGCGCGGCCATCGGTACGGGCTTCGAACGCGCCGATCAGGTCCAGCGGCATCTGCACCGCGTGGTGGTCACCGGTATGCACCAGCAGCTGGTGCAGGCGGTCGAAGCCCCGCTCCAGCAGCGTGACGTCGCCGCGGGTCATCTCGGTGCGGTTGGCCGCCACCGCTTCCAGCAGCGATTCGATGCCGTGGCCAAGGTCGCCAATGGCATTGATGCCGGCCATGCGCGCACCACCCTTGAGGGTGTGCAGGTCGCGCTGCAGGCCCGCCAGTGCTTCGCGGTCCTCCGGCGTCGAGCGCAGCTCGTGCAGCAGGCCATCGCAGTGGTCGAGCAGGTCCTTGCCTTCCTCGACGAAGATGTCGACCAGCTCGCGGTCCAGCTCGTTGAAGTCCAGCGGGCCGACCACCAGTTCGGCCAGCACCGGCTCGGACACCACCACCGGCTGGTCTTCCGGCAACGGGGCGGTCAGTGGTGCCAGTTCGATCCTGGCAGCCGTACCCGGCACATCGACCGGCACGTCGGCAACCGGTACGGCAACCGGTTCAGCCGGCTCCGTGATTTCGTCGCCCTGCCCGGCCACATCGGCAGCCAGCGTGTCGATCTCTTCCGCGTCCACGACCGGGTCGATTGCGACCTCGGCGCCTGCGGTGGCGGCGTCGTCGCGTTCCACGACGACGGCAACCGGCACGTCGACCGCGGCGTCTTCCAGCACCGGTGCGACTGCGGCTTCAGCCGCTGCGTCTTCCAGCGGCGCGTCTTCGGCGACGTCATGGATGTCTTCCAGCCGCATTTCGCTGGGCGCGGACACATCGACATCCTCGACACCGGCCGTCGCTTCGTTCACGGCGGCGTCCGTCGCTGCGACGTCGGAGGCAGTTTCCTCGATGTCGACGACAACCGCTTCCTGCAGTGCATCCACGTCGTTCCCGACCGCGACAGCACCTTCGGCATCGGCATCTTGCAGGGCAGCTTCCGAGGCCGGCACCGTTTCGCTATCCGCCAGCGGTGCGAGCTCGGCAGACAGGTCCTCGAGCTCGTCCACCTGCGCCGCGATCTCCGCCACCTGCACGTCGGCGTCGGCGTCGGCAACAAGGTCGGCGTCCTGCACCGACGGCGCTTCGAATTCGCTCGGCGTGGCTTCGTCGGGCACGGACGGTTCCAGCGCGTTCGCCTCACGGGCCGGAACAACCTCCTCGGCTGGCGTGTCCTTGCGGAACGCCGCGGCCGCGACGCCCGCGACCGCTGCGCCGGCCGTCGCCAGCCAGGCGAACGGTGACGATGTACCCGAAGCCGCCGGAGACTCAACCGCTTCCTGCGCGGACGACGCTTCGGCCGCTTCTGCGGGTGCCTGGCGGACGTCGTCGGCGAAGGCAACCGGTGCCTCATCGATCGGTGCCCGCTGTGCGGCTTCATCCACGTCGGCGTGGGAATCCTGCTGCGCGGTATCGGCTGCATCGACAACATTCAACGCGGCGGCAACCGCATCCGTCGTGGTCGTCGGCTCGACGGCCATCTCCGCTTCGGCGGACGACAGGTCCACAGGCGATTCGATGGCCTGTCCGGCATCCGTCTGCACATCCTGCACCGGCACGGCGCCCGGCGTGCCTTCCAGCAGCGAGGCATCCAGGTACGCCGACAGGTCTTCGGCCATGGACAGTTCCGGGGCGGACGGCTCCGCCGCGCCGGTTTCCTCGACGGCTGCAGGGTCGGCGTCGTCCAGCGACAGCTCGTCCTCGACCGGCATCGGCGGCCACTTGGCATCGGGCAATGCATCGACCAGCGCCTGCAGGCGTTCGGCCACACCCGGGAATGCCGGGATGCGGGGCGCCGGGTCGCGCAGTGCGTTGATGGTGGTGTCGATGGCCGCTGCCATCTGCGACAGCGCCTGCACACCGACCGCGCCCGGCACGATGCCGGCCGCCAGCGAGCGCTTGACGAAGGATTCGGCTGGCGAGGTGATGCTGGTGATCACCGGCACGTCGGTCATCGCGAACGCACCGCTCATGGTGTGCACGGCGCGCAACAGGTCTTCGTTGACCGGCTGCGGTGCTTCGTTCGACTGTGCCAGCCAGCGATTGACCGTTTCCAGGTGCACGCTGACCTCGGCTTCGAGGATCTCGCGCAGCACGCTGTCCACCGAGGCCGGGGTGCCTTCCGCCTCGACGGCGGCCACCGCCATCGGCTCGGCCACGATCGCCTCGGCGACCGGCGCGGGTGCCGGAGCAGGCGCAGCACTCGGCGTCTGGTAGAACGCTTCCTCGCCTGCGGCGACGCGGTCGGCCACATCCTGCATGCCCAGCAGGTCCGAATGCAGGCTGCCGGCGCCGCGCAGCGCGGCATTGAGCTCCGGCAGCACGTCATAGGCCTGGTTGACCATGGCGACCACGGCCGGGCTGGCCGGGCGACTGCCGTCCAGCACGCGGTTGAGCATGCCTTCGATCTTCCAGCTGAACTCGCCCAAGGTGCGTGCGCCAACCAGGCGACCACTGCCCTTGAGGGTATGGAACACTCGGCGCACCGGGCGCAGCCGCTCCATGTTGCCCGGCGCAGCGCGCCAGGCCGTCAACAGGTGCCCCAGGTTGACCAGTTCTTCGTCGAACTCCTCGATGAAGACATCGCGGATGTCCTGGTCGATGTCATCACCCCCATCGATGAACCCGCCATCGAGCGTGGCGAACGACACCGGTGCACGCGCGGCAGGTGCGGCGGCGGCGGCCGCGGCCTCCACCAACTCCGGTACGCGTGCCGGTTCCGGCGCGGCCGGGCGTGCGAACGGATCGAACGCGTCGGCGGCAGCATTGAGCTCGGCCATGAAGGCGGCAGCCTCGGCATCGGCCACTTCCACCGCTTCGGGCACCTGTTGGGCGACCACGACCGACGGCTCCTCGGCCGGTGCCACCGGTGCGGCGGCATGGACGGCTTCGGTCGGCTGCTGCGCGAGCGGCGCTTCCTCCAGCTGCCAGTAAACCGGCGCGTCGATCGCGGCGGGCTCGGCGGGCGACGCTGCTTCCAGCGTGACTGCCTCGTCCAGCTCCGGCGCGAAGAAACCGTCGGCAACGGTCACGTCCTGCACCACGGCCGGCGCGACGCGCGCAGACGCATCGTCCAGCTCCAGCAGGCTGCTGTCGAAGGTAAAGACCGTCGATGCCGCGGCCTCCGGCACGACCTCCTCGGAGGCCACCGGGTCGAAGGCCTGGAAAGCGGTGGGTGCGATGTCCGTGGCCGGTGCATCGTCTCGCTCTTCCAGCACGATCGGCGCCACGACATCGTCGTTGCCCACCGGCTGCGCGTATTCGGCCGCGACCGGGTCGAACACCGACGCATCCGCAGTGACGGCCGGTTCGGCCGGCACCTCAAACGGCCCGGCGACATTCGGCACCGGCGGCAGTTCGTTCAAGGTGGGCTTGGCATGGATGGCCGCGCCGAACAGCAATGGATAGGCCGGCGTTGACGTGGCAGCGGCAGGCGCGATCTCCGGCAGCGGCGGCGGAACCACCGCGGCAACCGGCTCCTGTACCGGGGGCTCGGCCTGCGGCGCGGCTTCCTCGACGATGACCGGCGTTTCCTGCACCGGTTCCAGATCCCACCGCGGCGTCTCGACCGGCGGCTCGGCCGCTGCCGGGGCCTCGACGAGCGCAACCGGGGCAACTTCCTCCACGGCAGGTGCGTCCATCGTGACGGCGGCGGCGATGCCGGCCGGCGCGTCGACGGTCAATGCCGGGATCGGCCAGTAATGCAGTGCTTCCAGGCTGCTGCGGGTGATGTCGAGGATGTCCTCGCGGCCCGAGCGGCGGTCACGCAGCGCTTCGAGGTAGTACTCCAGGCTGGCCATGGCGTCGGCCAGGGTATCCAGCTGGCGGCCACCGGGAATGCGGCGGCGCCCGATCAGTTCGGATTCGATGTATTGGCGCACGGCCAGCAGGTAGTCGGCCGGCTGCGGCAGTTCCAGCATGCGCAGCGCGCCGGCGACCTCGCCGAGCAGGCGCGGCACTTCGGCCAGGCGCTCGTGGTCCCAGTTGGTCTCGATGAAGGCGACGAACGATTCCCGCGCGGCGGTGAAGTTGGCGATGGCTTCGTGCGCCAGCACCTCCACCGTGCGCCGGGTCTCCACCGCGGCCGCGTCGTCCTCGCCTTCGGCATTCGCGCCGAGGTGGGCGACCTGGTCGTCCAGCGAGGCGTCCACGTACAGCAGCGAGCCGGCGATATCCAGCAACAGGTTGTCGTCGATGCCACGGTTGCCGGCGACCACCTCGGCCAGCGCGTCGCGCTGCTTGGCGACGATGCCACGGGCCACGCCCAGGCCCATCACGCCCAGCGTGTCGGACACCGCGCGCAGTTCGTCGACCTGGGTCTGCAGGTCCGCCGCATTGCCACCGGTACGCACGTGCAGGTCCAGCGCATCCTTGATGCGCATCAGGTCTTCCTTGACCGCGTTGCCGACCGTGTCGAGCAGTTCGCGGTTGCGGCCACGCAGGCTGCCGCGGGCATGTTCCAGTTCGGCCGGGCTGGCGTCGCTGGCATCGGGGTTGAACGCGAACAGCACGCTCTCGTTGATGCCTTCGGCACCACGCGCGGCGCGGATCTCGTTGAGCAGCGGCAGCAGCACGATCGGGATGTCGCGGTGGCCGTTCTGCAGGCGCTCCAGGTAGTCCGGCAACAGCACGGTGCCGCGCATCAGCGTGGCGCAGGCTTCCTCGCGCTCGGGCACGGCGCCGTCGCGCACCGCGTTGGCCAGCAGTTCCAGCTCCTCGGCCACCATCGCCGGGGCGTACAGCTCGACCATGCGCAGCGTGCCCTGCACCTGGTGCAGGTAGCCGGCGCAGAAACGCATGCGGCTGGTGTCGCTCGGGTCTTCAACGAACTGCTCGACCTCGTTGCGCACCTGGCGCAGGGTCTCGTCCAGCTCCGGCTTCACCCAGCCCAGCGCCGCGTGGCTCATGGCATCGCGCAAGGTACTCATCGCACTCCCCTGTACAGCAGCGATCGCATGGCGAGGTTCTGGCCCTGCTTCGCGGTATGGCAATACTTCATCTGCTGGTTCCCTTCATCCCCGACCAGTCAGCCCGTTCAAGCCGGCAGCTTGAAGTCGGCCACCGAACGCCGCAGCTCGGCCGCCAGCTGGTTCAGCTGGCCCAGCGAATCGGCGGTCTGCCCCGCACCGTGCGAGGTCTGGCCGGTAATCTGCCGGATCACGCCCATGGTCTGGGTGATGTCGGTAGCGGCTGCGGCCTGCTGGTTGGCGGCGACGGAGATGCTCTTGATGAGGTTGTTCAGCGCGTTGGACACGCGTTCGATTTCGGTCAGCGCGGTACCGGCGTCCTCGGCCAGGCGCGCACCGGACACCACTTCGGCGGTGGTCTGCTCCATCGAGGTGACCGCTTCGTTGGTATCGGCCTGAATCGCCTGCACCAGGCCTTCGATTCGACGGGTCGCGCCGGAGGTACGTTCTGCCAGGCGCTGCACTTCGTCGGCCACGACCGCGAAGCCGCGGCCCGCTTCACCGGCCGACGCCGCCTGCACGGCCGCGTTCAATGCCAGGATGTTGGTCTGCTCGGAAATGTCGTTGATCAGTTCCACGATCGAGCCGATTTCCTGCGAGGACTCGCCCAGCCGCTTGATGCGCTTGGAGGTTTCCTGGATCTGGTCGCGGATCTGGTCCATGCCCTGGATGGTCTGGCGCACCACGCCGGCACCCTCGGTCGCGATGACCACCGAGCGCTGTGCCACTTCGGCCGACTCGCTGGAGTTGCGCGACACCTGTTCAATGGAGGTCGCGATTTCGCCGATGCGGTCCGAGGCGCTGGTGATCTCGTCGGCCTGGTGGCCGGCCGCTTCTGCCAGCTGCATGGCGGTGGCCTGGGTTTCCTGCGCCGACACCGCCACCTTGCTGGAGATGTCGTTGATGGTGGTCACCAGGTGGCGCAGTTCGTCCACGGCGTAGTTGATTGCGTCGGCGATGGCGCCGGTCATGTCCTCGGTCACCGAGGCCTTCACCGTCAGGTCACCTTCACCGAGCGAGCTGATTTCGTCCAGCAGCCGCATGATCGCCTGCTGGTTGCGGCTGTTGAACTCCACCTGCGTCTGGTAGCGGGTTTCCTGTTCGCGCGAACGGCTGCGCACGGTGCTCCAGACGAACATGATGATCGACAGCACCGACAGGCCGCCGAACACCACGCTCCACCAGAAGTTCGGGAAGATGCGGGTATCACGGGTCGAGCCGAAGGCCGAGAACGCGTCGAACAGCCTGCGGCTGCTCTCCAGCATCTTGTCCGAGCCGGTGGTCAGCGCGGTGGCCGAGGACTGTGCGGCGAACAGGTTGCGCGAGCTGGCCAGGATGGCGTCGGCGTCCTTCTTCATCTTCGCCCACTGGTTGGCCGACTGCTCCAGCGCCACCTGTGCATCGGCGCTGCGCACCGCGGTGATGCCCATTTCCTGGTTGCCGTGGCGCAGGCCTTCCAGTACCTGCGAGAACACCACCATGTCGCGCGCAAGCGCGTCGCCGGCGCCGCTCGCGCCCGGGCCACCGGCGCGGATTTCGGTCACGCGGCGGGCCATCGTGCCGGCCACCACGACCTGCTGCAGGCCGTTGTACACCTGCGAGGACTGCGCGCCACCGGCGGTCATTTCGCGCACCACCTCGTTCAACTGCGCCTGCAGCTGCGGCACCGCGCCGACGAAGCTGTCGGCGTTGCCGGCCAGTGCCATGATCGCCGGCTCACTGGCCACAATCTGTTCGGCGTTCTTGGACAGCGGCTTCCAGGTATCGACCAGGTTGGCCAGCGGGCGGGACACGCCGGCCTCGGTGCCGAAGCGGCCCTGCAGCTCGCTCACGGTGCCTTCGATCTTGCTGCGGGTGTCCTTGAACGCGGCATAGGCCGTGCGGCTGCCGCCCACGGCGTCGCGGCCCTGGTTGGCCAGCTGCTGTGACAGCACCTGCAGGTCGGCCGCGCCGGTACTGGCGCCTGCCAGGCGGCTGCCCTGCCACGTTGCCACACCGGTGTTGGCGCCGAAGACGATCATCGACAGCACCAGCAGGCCCAACCAGAAGTTGGTGCCCACGTTGCCCAGCTTGCCGGCCCTGGTGGATTCAGGAGCAGTACTCATCGTTCGACCTCGATATCAATGCGATGAAGCAGGCACGCCAATCAGGCGGCGGCCTGCCGGAATTCAGGAGTGCGGGAAAGCAACGACAGCGAAAACACGCCCCAGTCGCGCCCCTCGTCGTGGAAGGCACGCTCGACGAAGTGGGCATAGCGGCCCTGGGCGATGTCACCGGCCGGCACCTGCATGTGCTGCTCGAAGCTGCGCTGGCCGTACAACTCGTCGATGACCAGCGCCACGTCGCCGCCGGCCTGGCGCATGATCAGCACGCGCTGGCCTTCCTGCGGCGCGGTACGCTCGCCTTCGAGGAAATTCTTCAGGTCCACCACCGGGAACAGGTTGCCGCGCAGGTTGCCCACGCCCAGCAGCCACGGCTGCGCGCCGGGCACCAGGGTGATCGGCGGCATCGGCACGATTTCGACCACTTCGCGGAAGTCGGACACCAGGTGGCGCGTGCCGATGCGGAAGCCCACCCCGCGCCAGACATCCTGTGAGAAGCGCCGCTCGGGCAACTGCACCGCGTGCGCTAGGCTGCGCCGTTCGTAAGCTTCAAGGATGTCGAAGGGAGAACGCATCAACCCACCAATTTGTTGATCCGCGCGATCAGGTCATCCTCACGCGGCGGCTTGACGATGTAGTCGGTCGCACCCTGGCGCATGCCCCAGGCCTTGTCCGTTTCCATGCTCTTGGTGCTGACGATCAGCACCGGGATATCGCGAGTGGCCTCGTCACGCGACATCGCGCGCGTGGCCTGGAAACCGCTCATGCCCGGCAGCACCACGTCCATCAACACCAGTTGCGGCCCCTGGCTGCGTGCGATCTGCAGCCCCTCCTCGGCGTTGTCCGCCGACAATACTTCGTGGCCGGCCTTGACCAGCCATTGCGTAAACACCGCCCGGTCGGTCGGTGAGTCTTCGATCAACAGAATTCGAGCCATTTTGCCTTACCCCCTGGTCAGGCGTTGACGTATGTGCGGATGGCACCCAGTAGTTCGTCGCGGGTAAATGGCTTGGTGAGGTACTGCTCGGAGCCGACGATGCGGCCGCGTGCCTTGTCGAACAGGCCATCCTTGGACGAGAGCATGATCACCGGCGTCGACTTGAACAGCTGGTTGCCCTTGATCAGGGCACAGGTCTGATACCCGTCCAGACGCGGCATCATGATGTCGACGAAGATGATCTGTGGCTGCTGGTCGGCGATCTTGGCCAATGCCTCGAAGCCATCGGTCGCGGTAACGACCTCGCAGCCTTCACGTTTCAGAAGTGTTTCGGCGGTACGCCGGATGGTCTTCGAGTCATCGATCACCATCACCCTCAGTCCTGCGAGTTCCCCACCCGCAGCCATTTCTTCAACCATTTCCTGTTTCCCCGAACGCGCGGCCTGCATCGACGATGCCGCCGCGAAAGCGCATCTATATCCCAGCCCACGCGGCTGCTGTCAAGCAATGTCCACGGGAACAGGCCGGACATCCTTCACATGTGACGCACTTCTCATTTATGGCGCAAGTCCATTCAGGCTCTCCCGCCCCGCCCCGCGCTGGGCGCACCTGCCACGAACGGCTACCATCACCGTCTGAATTGCCGGATTGGACCCATGCCTTTAGACGTCATCGTGGTGATGGACCCCATCGCCCACATCAAGATCGCCAAGGACACCACCTTCGCGATGCTGCTGGAAGCCCAGCGCCGTGGCCACCGCCTGCACTACGTCCGCCCGGGCGGCCTGTCCCTGCACGGGGGCGTGGCCATGGCCGAGGTGGCGCCGCTGCAGGTCCGCGACGACAAGGCCGGCTGGTTCACCCTGGGGGCCTTCGCGCCGCTGGTCTTCGGCCCCGGCCAGATCGTGCTGATGCGCAAGGACCCGCCGTTCGACGGCGAGTACCTGTACGACACCCTCGTCCTGGGCATCGCCCAGCAGGCCGGTGCGCTGGTGGTCAACGACCCGCAGGGCCTGCGCGACTTCAACGAGAAGCTGGCCGCGCTGTTGTTCCCGCAGTGCTGCCCGCCGACCCTGGTCAGCCGCAGCGCCGCCGAGCTGAAGGCCTTCGTGCTTGAACACGGCCAGGCGGTGCTCAAGCCGCTGGACGGTATGGGCGGCCGCTCGATCTTCCGCAGCGGCACGGGCGATCCGAACCTGAACGTGATCCTGGAAACGCTGACCGAAGGCGGCCACAAGCTGGCCCTGGCGCAGCGCTTCATCCCCGACATCAGCGCCGGCGACAAGCGCATCCTGCTGGTCGATGGCGAACCGGTGGACTACTGCCTGGCGCGCATCCCGCAGGGCGACGAGTTCCGCGGCAACCTGGCCGCCGGTGGCCGCGGCGAAGGCCGCCCGCTGAGCGAGCGCGACCGCTGGATCGCCACCCAGGTCGGCCCGGAGATGAAGCGCCGCGGCATGCGCTTCGTGGGCCTGGACGTGATCGGCGACTACCTGACCGAGGTCAACGTCACCAGCCCCACCTGCGTGCGCGAGCTGGACGCCCAGTTCGGCCTGAACATCGCCGGGCAGCTGTTCGACGTCATCGAGGCCGGCCTGACGCAATGAGTTCCACCGCCGCCGGCCTGCCCGCCTCGTCACGCGTTACCGAACAGCAACGACTGACCGCCACGCTGGTGCTGTCCACGCTGGTGCATGGGTTGCTGATCCTGGGCGTGGGCTTCGCGGTCAGCGACAACGCGCCACTGGTGCCGACGCTGGACGTGATCTTCAGCCAGACCAGCACGCCACTGACGCCCAAGCAGGCCGACTTCCTCGCCCAGGCCAACCAGCAGGGCGGCGGCGACCATGACAAGGCACAGCGTCCGCGCGACAGCCAGGCCGGCGTGGTGCCGCAGAACCAGGACGGGTTGGCCCCGGTGCCGCTGCAGGCGCAGTCGGCCGCCGCGCCGCCTCCGCCGGAAGCACGGGTGATCACCAGCGTGCACGGCCAGGACCGCGTCGCCGATGCGCAGTCGCGGCCCCTGCCCGACCGCCCCGATGCCAATGCGCCGATGACCGCCCGCGAGCAGCGCGACGCGGAGATGGCGCGCCTGGCCGCCGAGGTGCACCTGCGCTCGGAGCAATATGCCAAGCGGCCGAACCGCAAGTTCGTCTCGGCCAGCACCCGCGAATACGCCTACGCGAACTACCTGCGCGCCTGGGTGGACCGCGCCGAGCGCGTGGGCAACCTCAACTACCCCGACGAAGCACGCCGGCGCCGGCTGGGTGGCCAGGTGGTGATCACGGTGGGCGTGCGCCGCGACGGCAGCGTGGAAAGCAGCCGGGTGCTGCGCAGCAGCGGCGTGCCGTTGCTCGATGCCACCGCCCTGCGCGTGATCGAACTGGCGCAGCCGTTCCCGGCGCTGCCACGGACCGAGGATGACATCGACATCCTGCAGGTCACCCGCACCTGGGTATTCCTGCCCGGTGGCGAGCTGCGCGACGACCGCTGAGGCGGTGACGGCGGGGATTCCATCCCTGCCTGTGGGGTTCTGCCTGCGGCCCGCTCAGCGCCTGGAATCGCGCAGGGCCTGCTGCTCGACCAGGGTCAGGGCGACGTTGTCGCGCAGGTAGGCCGGCTGCACCCGTTCCGGGGCGATGCCTTCGCCACGGGCGAGCATCGGCACCGCGATCTTCAGCACGTCCGCCGCATGTGGCAGCGCCGCCGGGTCCTGCGTGAGCAGACGCCCGGCCAGCCGCGTCGCCAGCACGCCTTCCAGCGCCCCCAGGCCGGTGCCGACCGCGGACCAGGCCGAAGCGTCGTCCGGCAGCGCATACGCCTCCGGGGCCACCAGCACTTCCTGCCCGTCCAGCAGCAGCCCACCCTCCGCATCACGCAGGTAACGCGCGGCGTAGATCTCGCCCATGCGGGCGTCGATGCTGGCCAGTACCCGTGGCGCATCAGCCGGTGCGCGCAACGCCAGCGTCTGCAGCGTGGATACCGGCAGCAACGGGCGGTCCAGCGCCAACGCGATGCCCTGGGCGATGGCGATGGCCAGGCGCACGCCGGTGAAGGCGCCGGGACCACGGCTGAGCGCGATGCCATCGAGCTGGCTGCGGGCAACGCCGGCCTCGGCCAGCAACTGCCCGGCCCACGGCAGGCTCAGTTCGGCATGCCGGCGCGGCGCGACCTCGAAACGCTCCAGCACCTGCCCATCCACATGCAGGGCGACGGAACAGGCTTCGGTGGCGGTTTCAAAGGCGAGCAGCTTCATGGCGATACGTTCACGACAGGGAAAATGGCGGCGCGGCAGGATCCGCGACGGCGTCAGGCACACCCGCGGCGATGGCCGCGGCGGCATCGGTTTCAGGCGAAGGGCCCCATTGTCGCGCAAAGAAGGCCTGCACATCGGCCAGTTCGCGCGTCCGCCGGAACGGTGGCAGCGAATCCAGGAACACCCGGCCGTAGCCCTTGGACAACAGGCGCGGGTCGCACAGCACCAGCACGCCGCGATCGGTCTCGCTGCGGATCAGCCGGCCCACGCCCTGCTTGAGCGCGATCACCGCCTGCGGCAGCTGTTCGTCGCGGAACGGATTGCCGCCCTCGCGCCGGATCGCGTCCAGCCGCGCCTCGAACACCGGGTCGTCCGGTGCGGCGAACGGCAGTTTGTCGATGACCACCACGCTGAGTGCATCGCCGACCACGTCCACGCCTTCGCGGAAGCTGGCCGAGCCCAGCAACACACCGTTGCCGGAGTCACGGAAGCGCTGCAGCAGGCTGGCGCGCGGTGCCTCGCCCTGCACGAACAGCGGCCACGGCCCGTCGCGCAACGCCGCGGCGGCCTCGCGCAACGCGCGATGCGAAGCGAACAGCAGGAACGCCCGCCCCTGCGAGGCCTCCAGCACCGGCCGCAATGCGGCGATCAGCGCCGTGCCATAGCCGCGCGCGGCCGGATCGGGCAGGTGCTGGGGCAGATAGCACAGTGCCTGCTGCGGCCAATCGAACGGGCTGGGCTGGACCAGCGTGTCCGGGTCATCCAGCCCCAGCCGCTTGGCCAGGTGGTCGAAGCCGCCGTCCACGGTCAACGTGGCCGAGGTGAACACCCACGCCGCCATCGAGCGCTCGCGGTGCTCGCGCAACGGGCCTGACACATCCATCGGCGTGCGCTGGCAGCGGAACCCCCGTGGGGTCAGCTCGTACCAGAGCACGTCGTTGCCATCGTCGACGCCGGCGGCGTCATGCTCGTCGGCCTCGAAATCGAACAGCGGCAGGTCCTCGCCCAGCCAGCGCGCCAGCCGTGACACGGCTTCCTGCGCGCGCGCATGGCAGGCATCCAGGCCCGGCGAGGCCTCGCGCACCAACGCCAGCGCATCGCGCAGCTGCGCCAGTGCCGCGCTGACCGCATCGAAGCCGTCGGCCACTTCCGGCTGGGCCATCGCCCGCCAGCGGGTGCCGCGCGGCGGCAGTTTTTCCATCGCCTCGCGCAGCGCGCGCAGCGCCAGCTCCAGCGTCGCCAGCGGTTGCTGCAGGGTGGCCTGCGCGCCGGCGACGCTGCGGCATTCGGCCAGGCAGTCGCGGGCCAGCTCCTGCCACGGACGCATGCCGAAGCCTTCGCCGAAGAAATTGGTGGCCAGTTCCGGCAGCTGGTGCGCCTCATCGATGATGAACGCCTGCGCGCCAGGCAGGATTTCGCCGAAGCCTTCCTGCTTGAGCGCCAGGTCGGCCAGCAGCAGGTGATGGTTGACCACCACCAGGTCGGCCTCCTGTGCGCGCTGGCGGGCCCGCACCACGAAGCAATCGCTCCAGAACGGGCAATCGGTGCCCAGGCAGTTGTCGACGGTGGAGGTGACCATCGGCAGCAGCGGCGAATCGTCGGCCAGGCCATCGAGCTCGGCGATGTCGCCGTACTGCGTGCGCCCGGACCAAGTCACGATGCGCTGGAATTGCGCCACCTGCTCCGGCGTGCTGAAGCGCGGCTCGCCACGCGCCTGGTCCAGGCGATAGCGGCACAGGTAATTGGCGCGTCCCTTCAGCAACGCCGCACGATGGCCGACCCCCAGCGCGGCGCGCACGCGCGGCAGGTCGCGGTGGTACAGCTGGTCCTGCAACGCGCGGGTACCGGTGGAAACGATGGTCTTCAGGCCCGACAGCAGCGCCGGCACCAGGTAGGCGAAGGTCTTGCCGGTGCCGGTCCCCGCTTCGGCCAGCAGTACGTCGCGCTGCTGCAGCGTCTCGGCGATGGCACCGGTAAGGCGCAACTGGGCCGGGCGCGGCACGAAGGCATCCAGCGCGCGGGCGAGCGCGCCGCCTTCGCTGAGGGCTTCACAGCTGGCGGTGGCGAGGGAGGACATGGCCTTGACGCGGAGAACCGGTGTCGGGGAACGGGAGGGCGGTGGACGAGACGACCGTTCGAGGGAACCCGGTGCACGGGTCCTGCCGGCCACTCAGCGTCGCGGCATCGCTGCCCGCGTCCCGGGCGTGGTCAGAACCGCTTGATCCCCGGCACCGTGCAGCCTTCGATCTGCGCGTGCGCGGACACCGCGTTCTCCTTCTCGGCGCGGGCCAGGCGCGACTGCTCGATGGTCGCCCAATGCCGGCGGCACAACGGGCCGGTACGCGAACCCAGGTCCACGGCCTTTTTGGCCAGGGTCTCCGCGCGCGCCCAGTCGGCCTGCAGCAGCGCCACTTCGGCACGTTCCTGCAGGATGCCCGGGTCGTTGTCGACCAGCATCAGCGCCTGGTTCAGGTCCTCGGCGGCACCGGCCAGGTCACCGGCCTTGCGCTTGGCGATGGCGTTCTCGCGCAGGTCATCGACCTGGGCGTCGCGCAGCGGCTGCACCGACAACTCGGTGTCATCGACGCCGGCGATGGCCTCCACCGCGGCCAGGCGCTGGGCCGGCGTGGTGGTGTCCTGCACGACCGGTGGCGACGGCGGCGTGCTCACGCAGGCCGCCAGCAGCAGAGAGGCCGCCGTAGCGGCCAGCGCGAAACGAAGAGCAGAAGAAACGTTCATGCCCGGCATTATCGCGCAGGCGTCTCGGAAGCGGGCGTGGAGGCCGGTTCAGGCGCCTTGCGGTCCAGCCCGAACCAGCTGCGCCAGCCACCGCCTTCGCTGCCACCCTCGCCGGCATCCGGCACGGCCTCGGCCGGCGGGCTGCACGGCGCATACGCCGGCGCGAAGCCGACCACGAACGGGAAGCGGCGCGCGCCCGGGCAACCTTCGTCAGTGGCGTTGTTGCCGTTGGCATCCACGTACTGCCAGTCCAGCCCCTTGTTGTTCACGCGCAGCGGCTTGCTCGGCAGGTTGCGGAAGATGCCCGACCACACCCGCATCGCGCCGGAGGCACCGAACAGGCCGGTCTGTTCGTTCTGGTCGTTGCCCATCCAGATCACCGCTAGGTGGTCGCCGGTGTAGCCGGCGTACCAGCTGTCGCGGCCATCGTTGGAGGTGCCGGTCTTGCCGGCCGCCTGCAGGTGCGACAGGCCCTCGGCATTGAGCCGGGCAGCGGTGCCGCTGGCTACCACCTGCTGCAGGCCCACGCTGATCAGGTTGGCGGCGATGGAATCGCCCTCCTGCGCCGGCGCCGGACTCTTGTCATAGCGCTTGAGCAGCTTGCCCTGCGCATCGACCACGCCACGCACCGCGTGCAACGGCTGGATTTCACCACCGGAGGCCAGGAACTGGTACAGCTGGGTCATGCCGTACGGGCTCTGGTCGGTCGAGCCCAGGATCACCGCCGGGTTGGCCTCGGCCTTGAGCCCGGCCAGCACGTTGATCAGGTGGGTCAGCCGCTCCGGGCCGACCTGCATGCCCACGCGCACCGTGGCCTGGTTGTAGGAGCGCGCCAGTGCATCGATCAGCCGGACCGTGCCGTGGCTGCGGTTGTCGGCGTTGCCCGGGGTCCAGTTGCGGCCCCGGCTGAGGTTGACCGTCACCGGCGTGTCCTCGACCCAGGTCGCCAGCGAGAAGCGGTCCGGCTGGGCCAGCGCCAGCAGGTAGACGAACGGCTTGAGCAGCGAGCCGACCGGGCGCTGCGCCTCGATGGCGCGGTTGAAGCCCGGCTCGGACACGTCACGGCTGCCCACCACCGCCAACACGTCGCCGTTGTGCACGTCGGTCAGCACCAGCCCGGTCTGCAGTTCGGGGCGGCGCTTGTTCTCCAGTGCCTTGATGGTGTGCTGCACCGCTCCTTCGGCGTAGGCCTGGGCGGACGGCGACATGCCGGTGAACACGTTCAGGCCGGCGCCCTGCAGCACGCTTTCCGGGTAGTCGTTGCCCAGCTGGCGGCGCACCAGGTCGATGTAGGCCGGGAAGCGGTTGGCCGCGGCGATGCCCGGCGTCTTGGACACGCCCAGCGGTGCCTTCAGTGCGCGCTGGTACTCGGCATCGTCGATCAGCTTGTTCTCGTGCAGCTTGCCAAGCACGAAGTTGCGGCGGTCCAGCGCGTTGTCCGGGTTGCGCCGCGGGTCGTAGTACGACGGCCCCTTGACCAGGCCGATCAGCAGCGCGACCTGTTCGGTGGTCAGCGAATTGAGGTCGCGCCCGAACCAGAACTCCGCGCCCGACGCCACGCCGTGGATGGCCTGCTTGCCACGCTGGCCCAGGTAGACCTGGTTGAGGTAGGCCTCCAGGATGGTGGCCTTGTCGTAGCGCGCCTCCATGATCAGCGCGTACAGCACTTCATTGAACTTGCGGGTCAGCGTCTGTTCCTTGCCGATCCCGAGCAGGCCACTGCGCGCCAGCTGCTGGGTCAGCGTGCTGGCGCCCTGGCGCGTTTCACCGCCCGAACGCACGGCCACCCACACCGCGCGCACGATGCCGCTGATGTCGATGCCGTGGTGATGGGCGAAGTCCTTGTCTTCCACCGCCTGCAGGCCGGTGACCAACAGCTCGGGGGTCTCGGAGATCCGCACCAGGCGGCGCTCCTCCTGCTTCTGGCCATAGAGCGTGGCGATGCGCGCCGGGTCCAGCCGCGCCGCCTTCAGCCCCTTGCGGTCGGCCGCGTCACGCAGCGAAGCCACCTGCCCGCCAGACACCACCACCTCGACCTGGCGCGGCGCGATCCGGCCATCCACGTCGATGTAACCGCGGCTGGAAATGCGGAAGCTGCCGCCCTGCACGCGGTAGGTGCCGGGGCTGCTGCCGGTGCCGTCATCACGGTAGCCGGAGGCCGCCAGCTCGGTCTTGAGCGTGGCCGCGTTCATCGCCACGCCCGGGCTGAGCACCAACGGCCGCGCGTAGACACGGGTCGGGATCTGCCAGCGCAGTTCACCGAAACGCTGGGTGACCTGGTTGTTCAGGTAGATCGTGTAGGGGACCAGAAAGCCCAATCCCAGTGCGACGGCGGCCATGCCCCAGGTGATCAGGCGGCTGCGCCACGGCGGACTGCTGTCGTCGGTATCGTCGTCGAACTCGTCGGAATCGTAGCGTGGCGGCACGGGGATGCGAGAATGTGAGTTGCAATGAGTCTAACGCAGCCATGCCCCGGGGCGCGGTCGCGGGCCCTTCCCTGCTTAAGCTGGAGTTCCACCGGAATGTCGATGTCGCTGGCCGATGCGCGCTACCACCTCAAACGCATCGTCGGCCTGATCCGCCGCGGGCTGGCCAGCCTGCGTACCCGCGGCTGGCGCGCCACCCTGCACCGGGTCGGCGTGCATACCCGCCGCCAGCCGCCGCCGCAGCGCGCGCCGCTGTTCTTCCCGGAAGCCACCCCGTTCGCACCGTTCAGCGTGCCGGCCAGCGAACAGCCGCGCGCCAGCATCGTGATCCCGGTCTACAACCACTGCGCCCACACCTTGGCCTGCCTGCGCGCGCTGGCCGCGCATCCGCCGGCGGCCAGCTGCGAGATCCTGGTGGTCGACGACGGCAGCAGCGACGAGACCGCCACCTGGATGCCGCAGGTGCAGGGCCTGCGCTACCACCTGCGTGAACGCAACGGCGGCTTCATCGCCGCCTGCAACGACGGGCTGCGCCTGAGTCGCGGCGACTACGTGGTGCTGCTCAACAACGACACCGTTCCCCAGCCCGGCTGGCTGGATGCGCTGCTGGATACCTTCGCCCGGGTTCCCGAAGCCGGCCTGGTCGGCGCGCAGCTGCTGTACCCCGATGGCCGCCTGCAGGAGTCCGGTGGCGTGGTGTTCGACGATGGCAGCTGCTGGAGCTACGGCCGCTTCGAGTCGCCGGAAGATCCCCGCTATGCCAGCCTGCGCGATGCCGACTACTGCTCCGGTGCGGCGCTGGCGGTGCCGCGTGCACTGTTCGAACAGCTTGGCGGGCTGGATACCCGCTACGCGCCGGCGTATTACGAGGACACCGACCTGGCCTTCAAGGTGCGCGCCGCCGGCCGGCGCGTGCTGGTCCAGCCGGCCAGCCGCGTGGTGCACGACGAAGGCACCAGCAACGGCACCGACACCGGCAGCGGGGTCAAGGCCTACCAGGTACGCAACCAGCAGGTGTTCGCCGACAAGTGGCGCGATGCCCTGCGCCGGCAGCTGCCGGTCGGCAGCGTGCCCGGCCCGGCGCTGCTGCACCGGGACCAGCGCCAGATCCTGGTCCTGGACGAATCCATGCCGCACCCGGACCGTGACTCGGCGTCACTGCGCCAGGTCAACCTGATCCGCATGCTGCTCGCGCAGGGCGCGCACGTGGTGTTCGTGCCCACCCGCGGCGAGCATGCCGGCGGCGCCACCGAAGCCTTGCAGGCGATGGGCGTGGAAGTCTGGCACGCACCGTTCCTGGGCGGCATCGGCAGTTGGCTGCGCGACAACGGCAAGCGCTTCGCGGTGGTGATGATGGTGCGCTACCACGTCGCCAACGAGTGCCTGGCGCTGGTCCGCGAATTCGCCCCGCAGGCGCGCACCGTGTTCGATACCGTCGACCTGCACTACCTGCGCGAGCGCCGCGGCGCCGAAGTGGCCGGCGACGCCAGCCTGCTGCGTGGCGCCGAGCGTACCCGCGCCAGCGAGCTGGCGATCATGGCCGCCACCGACATCACCCTGCTGGTCAGTGCCGCCGAACAGGAGCAGCTGCGCGTGGACGCGCCGCAGGTCCGGGTCGAATTGGTGTCCAACCTGCATGAGGTGGCCGGCCACGGCCTGCCCTACGCGCAGCGCCACGACCTGGTGTTCGTCGGTGGCTTCCGCCACCCGCCGAACCTGGACGCGATGCAATGGTTCATCGGCGAGGTGTTCCCGCGGATCCGCGTACAGCTGCCCGATGTCCGCTTCCACTGCATCGGTGCGGACGTGCCCGAGGCCATCCAGGCGCTGGCCGCCGCCTGCCCCGGCGTGATCGTGCACGGCTACGTACCGGACGTGGTGCCGTACATGGAACAGGCCCGCCTCGCGGTGGCACCGCTGCGCTATGGCGCCGGGGTCAAGGGCAAGGTCAACCTGAGCATGGCCCACGGCCAGCCGGTGGTCGCCACCAGTTGCGGCGTGGAGGGCATGTTCCTGCGCGATGGCCAGGACGTGCGCGTGGCCGATGAGGCGCAGGCCTTCGCCGATGCGGTGGTGCAGCTGTATGCCGATCCGGTGCTGTGGCAGCGCCTGTCCGACAACGGCCTGCACAACATCACCCGGCACTTCTCGATGGAGGCCGCCCAGGCGGCGGTCACGCGGGTGTTCTTCGACTGACGCCGCCGGGCGCGGCTCAGGGCCCCGGACCGGCCGAGCGCACGCGTTCGGCGAACGCGTGGATTTCCGGCGTGCCCGGGTCGATCTGGCGCGCCTGCTGCAGGGCCTGCGCGGCGAACGCGGTGTCGCCCATGCCCAGCCGCTCGCTGCCAACGGCCAGCCAGCGCTGGGCCAGGCGCCGATGCGCGGGGGCCAGCGCCGGGTCGCTCGGCGCCAACGCCTGCCAGGCATCCAGGCAGGTGCGCGCGGCACGCAGGCGATTGCCGCGCAGGTTGTCTTCCATGCACTGCCGGGCCGCCGGCTGGATCCGGGCAGCGGCGCGCCGCACCCGCACATCCTGCGGCGCCAGCGCCTGCGCTGCCTTGAACCGGTCATAGGCGCTGCTGCCCGGTGGCAACAGCCACTGCTCGCGCGCCTCGGCTTCCTGCAACTGCGCGAGCAGGCGCTTCAGGCGCCGCTCGCGCTCGGCGTTGGACAAGGGGGTTTCCATCGACTGGCGTGCGTCGCGCGCGCGCTGCACCGCCTGCTCGGCGGTGGCCACCTCGGTGCTGTCCGGGGCCAACGCGCGGGCCTGCGCCAGCGCCGCCTCGGCCTGCCCGAAGTGGAAGTCGGAGGCCAGGCGCGTGGCCTCCTGTGCCTGTGCCACGGCAATGCGCTGCAGGCCACGGCGCGCGGCCGCGTCCTCGCCCACCGCCAGCACCTTCTGGAACGATTCGGCGGCCTGCGCCAACCGTCCACGCGCCAGTTCGCGCTCGCCCTGCCGGGCGCGCTGTTCCAACGCCGCATTGAGCGCCGCCTTGGCCGCCGGCAGTTCGGCATGGCCGGGGTCATAACGCTCCACCCGCTGCAGCAGCGCCGCCGCGTCGGCCAGCCGTCCTTCGTTGGCATCACCCGAAGCCCGTGCCAACAGGTCGGACAACGCGTCGTCGCGTCCTTCCAGCGCCTGCATGCGGTCCGGCTGCACCGCCAGCACGCGCTGGTACAGCGGCAGCGCGCTGTCCGGCCCGTCGTCCAGGCTGCCAGCCAGGTGCGCGGCCTCCGCATCGCGCAGCAACTGCTCCACGCCGTCCTGCTCGCGGCTGCCATGCTGCAGCGCGCGTTCGATCTGCTCGATCTCGGCCGAAGGCGCCTGCAGTTGCCGTGCCAGCTCCAGCGACGTACGCGCCGCGGCCAACTGGCCGGCACCCATCTGCCGGCGCGCCTGCGCCAACGCCGCCTGGCCGGTCTGCACCAAGGCGTCCTGCACGTCGCGCCGGTCCGGGTCCAGGGCCGCCGCCGCGGCGAACAGTTCGCGGGCCCCGTCACCATCCGGGGCGGTCAGCCGCCCCTGTGCCAGGGCACGGCGACCGTCATCGAGCAACTGCTGGATGCGTGTTTCCGGCCAGAACCAATCGGCCAACGGCTGCCGCAGCAGGGTCAACAGCAACGCCAACGCCGCCACGCCCAGGCCGATCGAGCGCCACGCACGCGGACTGTTCCAGCCACGCGCGACCCACCAACGGCCATACAGCCGCAGCGTGTCGCCGAGCGTTTCCAGTCCCTGCCTGCAGCGGTGCCGCCAATTCTCCATGCGTTCCAGCATACCTGTCGGGGCATGACGGCCATCCTGCCGTGCCCTGCCGTGTTTCCCCGTGAGGCGCGCACCTGCCCGCTGCCGGACAGGGCGCGCGGCATCATCCCAAGCGGCGCACGTCGTCCACGCCCGGCAGTGCATCCAGCTTGCCCAGCAAGGTGGAGAGCTGGCCGTAGTCGCTGACCTTCAGGCGCAGGCGCAACTGCACCCGGCCACTTTCGCGCAGGTTGTCGCTGTTGATCTCGGTGACGTAGGCGTCTTCCTGGGCGATCAGGTTGGTGATGTCCTTGAGCAGCCAGCGCCGGTCGACCGCACGCACCATCACGTCCACCTCGTAGCCGGAGCCGGTGCGCCCCCACTCCACCGGCAGCACCCGCTCCGGGTGCGCGGCGGCAAGCCGGGCCAGCGCGACGCAGTCGGCCCGGTGCACGGTGACGCCGCGGGTGCGGGTGATGTAGCCCTGGATCGGTTCGCCAGCCACCGGCTGGCAGCAGCGCGCCAGCTGCACCAGCAGGTTGCCCACGCCCTGCACGGTGAAATCGGACTTGCCGGTGCTGCCGCGTCGCGCGGTGGGACGCGGCAACGGCGGCGGCGCGGCCGGTGCCTGCGCCGCCTTCTCCGCTTCCAGCAGCGCGCGGCTGACCTGGTTGGGGCCGGTGTCGCCGAGCGCGACCTGGATGTACAGGTCATCCACGCTCTCGGCGTGGAAGCGCCGCACCACGGTCGCCAGGTCGGCCTGCTGCAGGCCGAGCCGCTTGAGTTCGCGGTCCAGCAGGTCGCGGCCGGCCTGCACGTTGCGCGCACGGTCCAGCTTGTGGAACCAGGAGCGCACCTTCTCGCGCGAGCGGTTGCTGGCCAGGAAGCCGTTGGCGGGCAACAGCCAGTCACGACGGGGATCGGCCTCCTTGCCGGTCAGGATCTCGACCCGGTCGCCACTGCGCAGGTGGTAGGTCAACGGCACGATGCGGCCGTTGATCTTCGCCCCGCGGCAACGGTGCCCGACCATCGTGTGCACGTGGTACGCGAAGTCCAGCGGCGTCGCCCCGGCCGGCAGGTCCATCACCTCGCCCTTGGGGCTCAGCGCGTAGACGCGGTCCTCGACCAGTTCGGCATCCAGCGCGCCGGCCAGGTCCTCCGGCGCGGCCGGGTCCTGGGCCTGCTCCAGCAGCTGGCGCATCCAGGTGATCTTGCGGTCGAACGCCTTCTCCGCGCCCTTGCCGCCCTCCTTGTACTTCCAGTGCGCGGCCACGCCCAGTTCGGCCTGGGCATGCATTTCATGGGTACGGATCTGGACTTCGATCGTGCGCCCCTCCGGGCCGATCACCGCGGTATGCAGCGAGCGGTAGTCGTTGGCCTTGGGCCGGGCGATGTAGTCGTCGAACTCGCTGGGGATGGGCGTCCACAGCGCATGCACCACGCCCAGCGTGGCGTAGCAGGCGGCCACGTCGTCGACCATCACCCGCACCGCGCGCAGGTCGTAGAGCTGCTCGAAGGCCAGGTGCTTCTTCTGCATCTTCCGCCAGATGCTGTAGATGTGCTTCGGGCGGCCACTGACCTCGGCGGGGATGCCCTGTTCGGCCAGGGCACCGGACAGCTTGCGCTTCACTGCTTCGACGTAGCGCTCGCGCGCGATGCGCGTCTCGTCCACTTCGCGGGCGATGTGGCGGTAGGTTTCCGGGTCCAGGAAACGGAACGCCAGGTCTTCCAGTTCCCACTTCAACTGCCAGATGCCCAACCGGTTGGCCAGCGGCGCATGGATGTCGCGGGTCAGCTGGGCCAGTGCGCGGCGCTGTTCGTCGGGCAGCTTGTCGGCCGCGCGCATGCAGGCCAGTTGCCGCGACAGCAGGATCGGGACCACGCGCAGGTCGTGGATGATCGACAGCAGCAGGCGGCGCAGGCCCTCGGAGTTGCGCCCGGCGTCGCGCCCGGCATGCAGCGCCCACACCTGGTCGGCGGCGTCCTGGCCATCGAGCAGGCCGGTGACCGCCGCGACCATGCCGCCCAGCGGCAGCTCGGCCACCCGCGCGCGCAGGCCCGGCAGGTCGAACAGCAGCGCGGCGATGATCACGCTCTCGTCGGCGGACAGCAGCGCCAGGGAATCCAGGGTGTCGGCCAACACCGGCCAGGGCAGGCGCGGCGCGTGCGCCACGTCGGGCTGCTGCCAGCACGACAACAGGGCCTGCCGCAGCGGTTCGGACAGGGCGCGGGTGGAAGGACGCTGCAGCAGCGTATCCAGGCCAGGGGAGGAAGAACGGTTCACAGCAGTCAATTGCAGGTGGATGCCCCTACACTAGCGCCCAACTGCCGCCGGGAACAACGTTCATGAAGCTGCCTCGCCTTGCCGTCCTCGCCGCCTTCACCGCGCTTTCACTGTCGCCGCTGCTGCCGGCCCATGCCCAGCGCGTGGTCCATGGCGACCTGCAGCAGCAGATGTCGCCCGCCGAGTTCAAGGCCGCCGGCCTGGACAAGCTCAATGCCGAGGAGCTGGCGGCACTGAACAACTGGTTGCAGGGCAAGGTGGAACAGGCCGCCAGCGTTGCCAGCGCCGCGGTGGAACAGGCCCGCGAGGAAGGGCGCCAGGAAGTGATCGTGAAGAACCGCGGCTTCTTCGATTTCGGTAGCCGCGATCCGATCGTGGCCAAGCTGGAAGGCGAATTCCGTGGCTTCGGCAAGGGCCGCCAGTACACGCTCGACAACGGCCAGGTCTGGGAGCAGACCGACGAGGCCAGCGTCTCCGGCGTGCGCCGTGACATGCCCACGGTGGAGATCACCCCCGGGCTGATGAACGTCTGGTACCTGCGCGTGGAAGGTCTGAACACCCGCGCCAAGGTCCGCCGGACCAAGTGACCGACGCCGCGGCACCGCCCCTCCCAGCGACCCCACCTGCCATGCCCAACACGATCCTGCTGCCCCTGTTGCTGTTGCTGTTGCTTCCTGCCGGCGCGCATGCGCAGGTCTACAAATGCAAGGGCAAATCGGGCGAGACGATGTACTCCGAGCACCCCTGCGACGCCCGCGCCGAGCCGATGAAGCTGCGTGAGGACCGCGTCGCGTCGACGGCTGCCGGCACCGGTACCGAGCCGCCCGGCCAGCCCCCGACGGAGGCCGTGCCGGCGGCGACCGCCGGTGCCGGCACCAGCGCCGATGGGGAGGCCAACCGCGCCGCCGAACGTGCCTGCATCGCCACGGCTACGGCATCGATCTACGGTTCGTCCAACGACCGCGTCGGCACCCTGCAGCAGCAGATGGCCATGCTCAACGACCAGCTGGCCGCGGCCACCACCGCCGAGCGCAGCCAGGCCCTGCGCGGGCGCATGGCCACGTTCCGCCAGGCCATCACCCGCGAACACGCCAACGCACAGAGCCAGCTCAACACCGCGCGCCGCGCCTGCGCCGAGCAGCACCGCCCGGCGGCGGTGCCGGCCCGCTGAGGGGTCAGCCGCGCAACGCGGCGACCCGCTGCGCCAGCTTCTTGGCGGAGATCCCCGAGCGGAAGCCCAGTTCCTGCGCGAACAGCGATACCCGCAGCTCCTCGATGTCCCAGCGCAACGCCGCCCATTCGGCACGCGCGGCGCGGCCCTGCAACCGTGCCTCATCCAGCGCGTCGACGAACGGCTTGAGCTCCAGCATGCGTGCTTGGTCACGCGGCGGGTCACGCTTGGCGCGTTCGGCGCGCAACAGCATGGCCTTGAGGTAACGCGGGAACTGGGCCAGCGCATCGGCCGGCGTTTCGCGCAGGAAGCCGGCATGCACCAGCCCTGCCAACTGCGCCTCCATGTCGTCCAGGTTGCCGCGCGCCCAGCCCATCAGCGGTGCTTCCAGCTGTGGCTTGAGCTCACCGACCAGGCCCAGGATGGTCTCGGCCAGCTTGAGCCGCGTCATTGCCTCGCCGAACAACTGCTTGCCGGCCTCGCTGCGACGCTGCTCGAACGCCTCCGGTGTGCGGATCCCGGCTAGGCCATCGGCCAGTACCGCGTTCATCGCCGCATCCACCAGGTCGCCGCGCAGGCGCTCCTGCGACTCGATGGCCGCGTACAACAGGCCGGTCTTGGGCGAGACCGGCAACTGCTTGCGGGCCTGCTTGACCTTGTCGGCCAGGCCGATTTCCAGCAGCCGGCGTACACCCAGCGGATGCGCCAGCGCCGCCTCGTTGCGGTCGGCGAAGATGCGCAGCGCGGCGGCATCACCGGTGTCCACCAACGCCGGATAGGCGGGCACGCCGGCCTCGCCCGGGACCTGTTCGGGGATGGCCGTGGCGGGGAACTCGCGCAGTCCCTCGGCCGCCAGCGCCTGCCCGGCGCGCGCGGCAAACGCACTGCCGGCGCGTTCGCCGAAGCGCGCACGCAGCGCCTCCAAGTCGCGCGACATGGCCAGCAGCCTGGCTCCCTTCCCGTTCGCCGAGACCTCCTTTCCCGGTGCATTGCCCCTGCCCGGTTCAGCGCCGCGCGACGGCGCCGCCTCGAACAGGCGCAGGTTCATCCGCAGGTGCGGCTCCAGGGCATCCACCTCGAAATCGGTGGCCGCCACCGTCGCCCCGGTGGTCTTGCTCAGGAAGCGCGCCAGCTCGCCACGGATGTCATCGGCCGAAGGCTGCGGCCAGGCCTCGAAGAAGGCCCGGCCGAAGTCCGGCGCCGGCACGTAGTTGCGGCGCATCGCCTTGGGCAAGGTACGGATCATGGCACTGGCCTTGTCGGCGACGAAGCCCGGTGCCAGCCACGACAGCCGCGCCGGGTCCAGCGCATTGAGCAGGTGCAATGGCACGTCCAGGGTCACGCCGTCATCCTCGGCACCGGGCTCGAAGCGGTAATGCATCGCCAAGCGTGCGTCGCCCAGCGCGAAGTACTTCGGGTAGCGGTCTTCCTCGCTGCCTTCGCCCGGCAGCAGGTCGGTCAACGACCACTGCAGCGTGCGACGCTGCTCCGGCGGCAACGCCTGCCACCAGCCGTCGAGCAGGCTGGCCGAATGAATATGCGGCGGCACCCGGTCCAGGTACCAGCGCGCCTGCCAATCCTCGTCGGCGACGATGCCGGCACGGCGCAGCTTGGCTTCTTCCTCGCGCGCCTGCTCCAGCACCTTGATGTTGTCGGCGACGAAGCCGGCGCGCGTGTTGATCTCGCCGGTCACCAGCGCCTGCCGCACGAAGATGTCGTGTGCCTCGCCCGGGTTGATCTTGCCGTAATGCACAGGCTTCTTCGGTGCCAGCACCAGGCCGAACAGGCTGATCTGCTCCGACGCCAGCACCTGTCCCTGCGCGCGCGACCAATGCGGATCGAAGTGCTTGCGCGCCAGCAGGTGCGGCACCTCGGCGATCACCCAGTCCGGCTCGATCGACGCATTGGTCAGGCCCCACACGCGCTGGGTGTCGAGCAGCGTGGCACTGAGCACCCACGGCGGCGGCCGCTTGGCCAGCGCCGACCCCGGGAACAGGTGGAAGCGGCGCTGTCGTGGCGCCTGGAAATCGCCCTTGTCGGTGCGATGCCCGACCTGGGTCGGGAGGCCGGCCAGGATCGCGCGGTGCAGGGCCTGGTAGGCGGCCACGCGCACCTTCTCCGGGATACCTGGCGCGGTGTCGGACTCGGCGTTCCCCCTGCCCTGCGCACGGGGCGTGCCGGTGGCAGCCGGGTCCGGCTTGCCCTCGCGCGCCAGGCGCGCGGCCTTGTGCAGCTCGCCACGCGTGGCCTTGCGTTTGGCCTCGGTATCGCCGCCGGCCGGTACCGCGACCGGTGCGGCCAGCAACGCCTTGCCAAAGGCATCGCCCTCGTTGACCGACCAACCGAGCTCCTCGCACAGCAGGCGCAGCTGGCGGTGCAGCTCGCGCCATTCGCGCATGCGCAGGAAGCCCAGAAAATGCCGTCCGCACCAGTCGCGCAGCTTGGACTGGGTGAGATCTTCATGTGCGATGCGATAGGCCTCCCACAGGCGCAGGATGCCGATGAACTCCGAACGGCCGTCGGCGAACTGCGCATGCGCGTTGTCGGCCGCCTCGCGGGCTTCCGGCGGACGCTCGCGCGGGTCCTGGATGCCCAGGAATGCGGCGATCACCAGCATCTCGCGCAGGCAACCGCCCTTCTGTGCGGCCACCAGCATGCGCGCCAGCTTCACGTCCACCGGCAGGCGGGCCATCTGCCGGCCAATCGCGGTCAGCTTGCGCTCCGCATCGATGGCGCCCAGCTCGGCCAGCTGTTGCCAGCCGTCGGCCACCGCGCGCTCGTCGGGGGCTTCCAGGAACGGGAATTCATCGATCTGGCCCAGGCCCAGCTGCAACATGCGCAGGATCACGCCGGCCAGCGAGGAGCGCCGGATCTCCGGGTCGGTGAACTCCGCGCGCGACTGGAAATCGGCTTCGGAGTACAGCCGGTAACAGATGCCTTCGGAGATGCGGCCGCAGCGGCCCTTGCGCTGGTTGGCGCTGGCCTGCGACACCGGCTCGATGTGCAGGCGGTCCAGCTTCTGGCGCGGGCTGTAGCGTTTGACGCGGGCAAGGCCGGGGTCGATCACGTAGCGGATGCGCGGCACCGTCAGCGAGGTCTCGGCCACGTTGGTGGTCAGCACGATGCGTCGCTTCGGGCCCGGGTTGAACACCCGGTCCTGGTCCTTGGCCGAGAGCCGCGCATACAGCGGCAGCACTTCGGTCTCGCGGTACTTGCGGCGCTCCAGCGCCTGGTGCGCGTCACGGATCTCGCGCTCGCCGGGCAGGAACACCAGCACGTCGCCACGCGCGTCGCTGCGGGTGATCTCGTCCACCGCAGCGACGATGGCGTCGTTGACCGACACCGGGTCCGAATCCGCGTCCTCGCGGCGACCACGCGTGCCGGCCGGGCGCGTTTCCTCGCCGTTGGCCACCGCCTCGTCCAGCGCGCGGTAGCGCACTTCCACCGGGTAGGTCCGGCCCTCGACGTTGACCACCGGTGCATCGTCGAAGTGGCGCGAGAAGCGCTCGGTGTCGATGGTGGCCGAGGTGACGATCAGCTTCAGGTCCGGGCGCTTGCGCAGCAGCTGCTTCAGGTAACCCAGCAGGAAATCGATGTTGAGGCTGCGTTCGTGCGCCTCGTCGATGATCAGCGTGTCGTAGCGCGACAGCCAGCGGTCGGAGGCAATCTCGGCCAGCAGGATGCCGTCGGTCATGAACTTGATGCGGCTGTCCTCGCCGACCTTGTCGGTGAAGCGCACCTGGTAACCCACCACCGAACCCAGCTCGGTCTGCAGTTCCTCGGCCACGCGCGCGGCCACCGCCCGGGCGGCGATGCGGCGTGGCTGGGTGCAACCGATCATGCCGGCCTGGCCACGGCCGGCGGCCAGGCACAGCTTCGGCAGCTGGGTGGTCTTGCCCGAACCGGTTTCGCCGGCGATCACCACCACCTGGTGCGCGCGGATCAGCGCGGTGATCCGGTCGGCTTCACGCGCGATTGGCAGCGCATCGTCCATGGTGATGGAAACCGGCTGCGCGGCCCGCTGCCTGCGCTGCGCCTGCGAGCGTTCCAACAGCTGCAACAGCGCCTGCTCGGCGGCCGCATCGGCCGGCTTGCCCCGCCAGCGTGACCACAGGCCCAGCAGGCGGCCGCGGTCTCGGCTCATCGCCCCGTCAATGGCCTTGCGGGCGTCGCGCAGGCGGGTGGCAGTCTGATTTTCGATAGCGCTCATCAATCGTTCAACGTGAAAACTTGAAATACCGGTACGGTTACCGGAGCGGTATTGTGAAGCCATTCAACCCGCCAAGGAGTAAAGCGTCATGGCCAAAACCAAGCACAGCAGCAAATCCGAAGCCGGCAAGAAGAAGCTCGCCGCGGCCGCACCGTCGGCCCCGGGGGTGGATATCGGGATCAAGGACAGCGATCGCAAGAAGGTGGCCGACGGCCTTTCACACTTCCTGGCCGATGCCTACACCCTGTACCTGAAGACCCACAACTTCCACTGGAACGTCACCGGGTCGATGTTCAACTCGCTGCACAACATGTTCATGGACCAGTACACCGAGCAATGGAACGCGTTGGACGAGATCGCCGAGCGCATCCGTGCGCTGGGCTTCAACGCACCCGGTTCCTACCGTGAATTCGTGACCCTGACCTCTATCGCCGAGGAGCCGGGCCTGACCGATGCCCCGGATTGGCGCGAAATGGTCCAGCAGCTGGTCTCCGGCAACGAAGCGGTCTGCCGCACCGCGCGCAAGGTACTGGAACAGGCCGGCAAGGCCAATGACGCACCCAGCGAGGACCTGCTGACCCAGCGCCTGCAGATCCACGAAAAGTACGCCTGGATGCTGCGTTCGCTGCTGCAGTAAGCGTTGCAGGGCTGCCTCCCCTCGCGTGGACGAGGCAGGTTCGAGCCGGGGAAGCAGCGCTTACCCACCCCGGCCCTCCCCTTCGCTGCGCGAAAGGGAGGGGGAAGAGCGGGTTCGCTGCGTTCGGCGATTTCGCTGGCTTCTGCCAGGTTGCGTGAACCCCCCTCCCTTTCGCGCAGCGAAGGGGAGGGCCGGGGTGGGGTGCTGCCTGCGCACCGCCGCCAACCGCCCTACGCGCCCCGGCATCGTCTCCCCGGCGCGAAAGCCGCATAACCGACACCCGGCCAGTCCACGCCAGCAGGTAAACTAGCGCGATGCCCCAAAGTCACGCGCAAGAACTGCTTTCCAGCGTTTTCGGTTACGACAGTTTCCGCGGCGACCAGCAGGCCATCGTCGAACATGTTGCCAGCGGCAATGACGCGCTGGTGCTGATGCCCACCGGCGGCGGCAAATCCCTCTGTTACCAGATCCCGGCATTGCTGCGTGATGGCTGCGGTATCGTCATTTCACCCCTGATCGCGCTGATGCAGGACCAGGTGGAAGCGCTGCGCCAGGCCGGCGTGCGTGCCGAGTTCCTGAACTCCACGCTGGATGCAGAGACGGCCGCACGGGTCGAGCGCGAACTGCTCGATGGCGAGCTGGAGCTGCTCTACGTCGCCCCCGAACGGCTGCTCACCGGCCGCTTCCTGTCGCTGCTGGGACGCAGCCGGGTCGCGCTGTTCGCCATCGACGAGGCCCATTGCGTGTCGCAATGGGGCCATGACTTCCGCCCGGAATACCGGCAGCTGACCGTGCTGCACGAGCGTTGGCCGCAGGTGCCGCGCATCGCGCTGACCGCCACCGCTGACCCGCCGACCCAGCGCGAGATCGCCGAACGCCTGGACCTGGCGCAGGCGCGCCACTTCGTCAGTTCCTTCGACCGTCCCAACATCCGCTACACCGTGGTGCAGAAGGACAACGCCAAGCGCCAGCTGCTGGATTTCCTGAAGGCGCACCGCGGCGAAGCCGGCATCGTCTACTGCATGTCCCGGCGCAAGGTCGAGGAAACCGCGCAGTTCCTGTGCAACGAAGGCCTGCAGGCCCTGCCCTACCACGCTGGCATGCCGGCGGAAGTGCGTGCGGCCAACCAGCGCCGCTTCCTGCACGAGGACGGCATCGTGATGTGCGCCACCATCGCCTTCGGCATGGGCATCGACAAGCCGGACGTGCGCTTCGTCGCGCATACCGACCTGCCCAAGTCGATGGAAGGCTATTACCAGGAGACCGGCCGCGCCGGCCGTGACGGTGAGGCCGCCGAGGCGTGGCTGTGCTACGGGCTCGGCGACGTGGTGCTGCTCAAGCAGATGATCGAGCAGTCCGAGGCCAGCGAGGAGCGCAAGCAGCTCGAGCGCGCCAAGCTCGACCACCTGCTCGGCTACTGCGAATCCATGCAGTGCCGCCGCCAGGTGCTGCTGGCCGGTTTCGGCGAGACCTACCCCAAGCCCTGCGGCAACTGCGACAACTGCCTGACCCCGCCGGCTGCATGGGATGCCACCGTGCCGGCGCAGAAGGCATTGAGCTGCGTGTACCGCAGCGGCCAGCGCTTCGGCGTGGGCCACCTGATCGACATCCTGCGCGGCAGCGACAACGAGCGAATGCGCCAGCTCGGCCACGACAAGCTCAGCACCTACGGCATCGGCAGCGACCTGGATACGCGCAGCTGGCGCAGCGTGTTCCGCCAGCTGGTCGCGGCCAGCCTGCTGGAAGTCGACCCGGAGGCGCACGGCGGGCTGCGCCTGACCGACGCCAGCCGCGACGTGCTCAAGGGCCGTCGCCAGCTGATGATGCGCCGTGAGAGCCCGGTGGCGCGCGAACGCGAACGTGGCGGCCAGCGCAGCGGCCTGCCGGTGCAGGCCGGGGACCTGGCCCTGTTCAATGCCCTGCGCGGGCTGCGCGCGGAACTGGCGCGCGAGCAGAACGTGCCGGCCTTCGTCATCTTCCACGACAGCACGCTGCGCAACATCGCCGAGCAACGGCCGACCAGCATCGACGCGCTGGGCCGGGTCGGCGGCATCGGTGGCAGCAAGCTGGCCCGTTATGGCCAGCGGTTGGTGGACATCGTGCGCGAGCAGGGCTGAGCCGTCAGCCGCGTCCACCGCGGGCCAGCAACAGCAGCCCTTCGACCTTGCGCCGGTCCGGCGAACCATCGACCTGCATGCGGCTCAGCACCGGGGCCACCTTGTCCAGCTCGGCCAGCGCCTTGCCGGCATGGCCGAACTGCAGCTGCGTTTCAGCCAGTGCGATGCGGTTCTGCAGGGTCTCCATCTTGTCCTGGCCGTACACGCTGATCGACAGTCCCAACGCCGCATCACGCAGGGCCAGCGCGGATTTCCCGTCACCGCGCCGCGCGGCCAGGTCCGCGCGCACCTGCAGCAACTGCAGCGACAGCATCGGCGTTGCCTGCGCGCCAATGGGCTCCAGCAACGCGTTGGCCTGCTCCAGTTCGTTCTGGCGGACATGCCAGGCGATGCGGTACAGCCGCACTTCCTGCCGTCCGGGTGCATCGGCCGGCAGCGCGGCGGCCATCCCGAGGTCGGCGTGCTTGAGGTGGGTTCCGGCCGCTTCCATCCGCCCCTGCCGCATCAGCAACCGCCCCAGCCCGCTTTCGGCGCGCATCGTCACCGGCGCCTGCGCCCCGAGCTGGTCGCGGCGGATTTCCCAGGCGCGTTGATACATCTGCTCCGCCGCATCCAGGTCACCGCGCTGCTCGTGCAGGGTGCCGTAGTTGAACAATCCCATCGAGTAGCGCACCGACGCTTCGCCATCGATGATCGCGCTCAGCCGTTGCCGTGCCCGGAACTGCTCCTCGGCCGCGGTGAAGTTGCCCATGTCCTGGTACAGGTCGGCCAGGGCCTCGTGCTGCACCAGCACGAAGCTGTTCTCGGCGCCATACAGTGCGATGGCCTGCTGCATGCCGGCCTGCAGCAATGGCAGTGCCTGCGCGTAGTCGCCCTGCTCGCGCAGGATCTGCGCCAGCCGGGTTTCCGCGGCCAGCGCCAGACTGGTGCGCCGGCCGTGCAGGCTGTCGATCACCTGCCGGAAGTGACGCGCGGCGTCCTGCGTGCGTCCCCAGCGCAGGTACATCAGGCCGGTGTTGTAGACCAGCTCGTGCAGCTGCGCCTCGTCATCGGTGCCGGACAGCCCCGCATAGGCCGCGCGCGCCTGCTTGAACGCCACCTCCGCACGGTCGAACAGCTGCTGGTTGGTATAGGCCAACGCACGCGCCGCCAGCAGGCGTGCCTTCACTTCCGACGTCGCCGCGCCATCGACCAGCGCCAGGCCGCGCTCGGCCAGTTGCTGCCCCTTGGCACCGTCACCTTCACCCGTCTTCAGCGTGGACAGGCTGGCCAGCACCGACGCGGCATCCTCGCGGCGGTTCACATCCGTGCGCATGAACCCTTCGTACGCCCGCTGCAGCAACCGCTCCGCCTGCAGCGGCACCCCCGAGTTCTGGTAGGCCGCACCCAGCACCGCCTGCATCCGCGCACGCTCCACCGGCGCCTCGCGCAGCTCGTTGTCCACCTGCAATGCCGCACGATCCAGCAGCTGGCGTGCGGTCAGTTCCTCCTCCCCCCGCTCGGTGCGCAGGAACGGGTCGGCCGTCTCGAACACGCCCACCATGAACTTGCTAACCTGGCGGGCGACGGCGGCCTCCTCCTGCGCCTGCCGGCGTGTCTGCACCAGGCCGATCACGAACGCCAGCAGCAGCACCAGCAAGCCGCTGGCCGCTGCCACGCCCTGCCAGTTGCGGCGCAACGCCTTGCGCACGCGGTACAGGCGATCAGCACGACGGGCCTGCAGCGGCTGCTGTTCCAGGTAGCGGCGCACATCGCCCATCAACGCCTCGGCGGTACGGTAGCGCTCGCCGACATCCAGCGCGCAGGCACGCCGGACGATGGCATCCAGGTCACCGCGCAGGCGCCGGCGCCACGGCAGCTCCGCCGGCGCATGCTCGCTGGGCAGTGGTACCAGCACGTCCACGTCACCGGGCTCGCGCAGGCAGGGCCGGGTTGATACCAGCTCCAGCAGCATCACGCCCAGGCTGTACACATCACCGGCGGCACCGACCATTTGCCCGCGGATCAACTCCGGGCTGGCATACGACGGCGTGCAATAGCCCGAATCCCGCTCCTGGCGCACCTCGCTGAGCATCCGCGCCAGGCCGAAATCCAGCAGCACCGGCTGCCCGTCGCCCTGCACCAGCACGTTGCTCGGCTTGAGGTCGCAATGCAGCACCAGCCGTTCGTGCGCGGACTGCACGATGCCGCAGATGTCCAGGAACAGCGCCAGCCGCGCAGGGAGGTCCAGTTGCTGTTCGCTGCACCATTGGTCCACCGGCTTGCCGTCGATGTACTCCATCACCAGGTACGGATGGCCATCGGGCGTGGTGCCGCCGTCGTACAGCCGCGCCACGTGCGCCAACTGCAGGTCGGCCAGCACCTGCCGTTCGATCGCCAGCCGCTCCACTTCCATGCCGCCGGGCAGGCCGTGCAGCAGCTTGATCGCGACCACCCGCTGGTACACGCCGTCGGCACGCTCGGCCTTGAACACCGTGCCCATGCCCCCCTGGGCGACGCGCTCGATCAGCCGCCACGGTCCCAGCCGGTCACCGATGCCGAACTCCGGGGCCATCGCCCGGGCCAGCGCGATGTCCAGGCGGTTGCTGACCCGGCTGAGCCCCACCGTCTGCGCACCCAGCAGCTGCAGCACCTCCTCCCGCACCTGCGAGTCATCGCAACGCTCGGCCAACGCGGCGGGCCACTGCTCACGCGGCAGCTCACACACCGCATCGAACAGTTCCCGTACCCGCTGCCAGTGCTCCTTCACCCTGCCCCCGGCGTGCGCGGTTTCAGCGCAGTTCCCGGTTCAACCACGCCCGCGCGAAACGCAGGTCGCGGTCCACCGTCGGCACCGAGACATCCAGCACCAATGCGATCTCGTCCCGGCTCATGCCGCCGAAATAGGTCAGCTCGATGGTGCTGGCCGCACGCGGCTCCAGCTCGGCCAGTTTGTTCAGCGCCTGGTGCAGGGCCAGCACGTCATGGCCGATGGTGTCCTCATCGCTCATGTCCTGCGCATGCGAAAGCGTGAGCTGCTCGGCGTTGCCACCGCGCTTGTCGGCAGAGCGCGCGCGCAGGTGGTCGACCAGCACCGAGCGCATCTTCAGCGCGGCAATAGCGATGAAATGGGTACGGTCCTGGTAGTCGGCGTCGCTGCCAAGCAGGCGCATCAGTGACTCGTTGACCAGCGCGGCCGGTTGCAGCGTGCCGTTGGTCTGGTTGGACAGGCGGCTGCGCGCGATCTGCATCAGGTCCGCATACAGCGCCTGGAACAGGTGCTCACGCGCATCCAGGTCGCCTTCGCGCCAGCGATGCAGCAATAGCGTGATCTGTCTGTCCAAACGTGCCCCCGGGCCGCCATCGGTGTCGCCATCCGCCTGCCGTGGGCGCCGGATGCCAAGCCGCATGGTAGGCCGAGCGCTCATCCACTGCCAGCCATCGCCGGCATCCCGATAGCGCGCGTCGTCCCCCGGCGGCAGGTGAGGCCGGCATCCTGCGCCGTCCGTCGATGACCTTGGGCACCGTGAAACATGGCCATTGACAGCCCCTCGGGCAGACAGGAATCCTCGCCAGCTTGCGCCGAGCTGGCGCTTCAACGGCAAACCACCATGGGCCAGGGAGTGATATAGGGAATGTTGGGACGAAACCTACTGATCGGGACGGCGCTGGCCGGGTGCCTGCTGGCAGGCGCAGCACAGGCGCAGGGCTTTGAACCGCGCGCACACAAGGGGCCCCGGCACGGGGTGCCGAACGAGGTCGTCGTACTGGGTACCGCCCATCTGGCAGGGCTGCCGGACACATTCGACCCCGCATCGCTCGCCGGCCTGCTCGACCGCTTGGCCAACTGGCAGCCACGGGCCATCGCCATCGAGGCCGTCTCGGGCCTGCAGTGCGACATGCTGAGCCGCCAGCCCTCCCGCTACGCACTGACAATGCACGACTATTGCCCCGACGTCTCGGCCGCAGCCAAGGCCACCGGGCTCGACATACCGGCCGCGAACGCGGCGGCGGAAACCCTGCTGGCCAACTGGCCCGCACAGCCGACTCCGGCGCAACGTCGCCGCTTGGCCGCCACCTTCCTGGCTGCCGGTGAGCGCGATTCCGCGCTCGTCCAGTGGCTGCGGCTTCCCGCCGCCGAACGGCACGCCGGCGACGGCCTGGACGAGGAACTGGTGAACGCACTGGAAGCCCTGCGTGCCAGCCGCAATGAAAACACGGTCATTGCCGCCACACTCGCCGCACGCCTGGGCCACGAGCGGCTCTGGCCGATGGATGACCACAGTTCCGACCGCTACGGGCCCGATCCCAAGGCCTATGTGGCAGCCATCCGCAAGGCCTGGGACAACCCCGCCAACGCGCGCCGGTCGGCGATGTTCGGAGGCATCGAAGCGCAGATCGACACACCGGAAAAGGCGCTGGCGCTGTATCGCCACTACAACGGTCCGGAGATGGCGCCGATCGCCTTCGAGAGCGACTACGGCGCCGCGTTGGAGGAACCCTCGCCGCAAGGCTATGGCCGCCTCTACGTGACCTCGTGGGAAACCCGCAACCTGCGCATGGCGGCCAACATCCGCGACCTGATGGGACCGACGCCGGGCATGCGCACGCTGGTGATCGTCGGCGCCTCGCACAAGGCCTACCTGGACACCTACCTGGACCAGATGCACGACGTGCGCATCGTCGATGTGCCGACGCTGCTGAAGTAACCGCGCATCCACCGCCGCCTCACCGCCGGGATGGCGGACAGGCGTGCAAGCCCCCAACGGAAAAGGCACCGTCATGCGGTGCTTTCTCCGTAACTAGAACGAAGTCACTTGCCGAGCAACGTTCATTCAGCGGCCCACAAAAAAGGGCTCCGGAATCTCCGGAACCCTTGGCAATACTGGTGGGCCGTGAAGGATTCGAACCTTCGACCAAAAGATTAAAAGTTTCTCAAACTGTCACGACTATTCAGTCACTTAGGAAAGATTATTTTCCCAAGCAGGGAAGCCCAAACCGTTGATTTTGTGCGCACCGAGATAGGTATTTTCCCATCCGCACAGGCCACCCCGGCATTTAGCCACCAGTTGCGTCCGTTGCGCGATCGACTACACCAGAAGGCCAAGGCGGCGAGCGGCGGCGATCAGCATGGGATCCTGCGCCCCGAACTGGTCGCGGCTCTGTACACCCGCTTGCACAAGTCCGCGCAAGAAGCGCTGAGCCTCAACACCTTCCCCCAAGTGCGACAGAAGTGCCTTCAATTCCCGCTTCCGGGTCGGCAGGTCGTTGGTGAAGCCATAGCCTATTGAGCGCAGGGCCTCAGCAGCCATTCCATCTGTTGCAGCGTGACGTTCAAGCTCTTTAAGCATCTGATCCAAGAACACTTGTTCTTGCAATTCGTTCTTTGTTGCGTACATGGAAAACTCCCAAAGGGGGTGGAGGCAGATAGAACCGGTACTCGCGGTTTAATGAGTGTTCTCAGCATCCACGCGCGAGTCAAACCACACAGCCCAACCCGCACACCAGGTTGGGGCGCCCTCGTGATTGGCAGCCGAGTCTCATGCGGTGGCCGCTATCCCCTTACGCTCGCACGCATGAAAGTTCCCCACGGCTTCGAACTGAAACACTGGCTGGACGGTCCCGCGCTGTTCCTCAACGGCAAGATGATCGCGTGCGTGTCCCCACTGGCTGACGGCCGCGCTCGATCACAGCGATGCGTCGGAACGGTCCACCTGCAGCATGAGTTTCACAGCGACGTTGCCAACGCCGAACGCTTCCTTTGCGCCTGGGCGATCAAGTGGCAGGACCGAATACGCGAGGCATACGACGCACTGGCCACCGGGCAGCTCCCCACCGGCCGAGCTGCAGGCAAAGGCCTGGTCGACGTCCAGGCCCCATCGATCGGCACACGCAAACGCCGGCGCTGACAGCGCGGCCGCATCGATCGCGCGGCTGCAGGGCTGTGGCGTCGATCAGTGAGCAACATCAAGCGGAGGGAAGCCCCGCCGCCCAGTAAGCAAATTTTAGGGACGGCATCGGGAACAGGTAACAAAGGTAATTAGCGCCAGAAAACAACCTTATTTCCTATTACTTTCAACAAGTTATTAGACCTAAAGAAAGGTAATTTTTAGGTAACTGAATGGTAATCAGGTTACCTTTTGGGAAGGTAATCTCTTGCCTATCTCACTATCAATAGAATCAACAACTTATGGAGTGATTACCTTTTTTGTTACCCCGGATTACCGTCAACGGTAACCTCCGAAAAGCGCACTATTTCAATGGCTTAGGACTGCAAAGGAGGGCCTGATTACCAATTACCTTGCCCCGATGGGTGTCCTAAAATTTTGGGCAGCGGCTCTACCGCCTCTCAGTGGCAGCAGGAAGCCCCCCAGAGCGCAGGGATTCGCAGGGTTCCCGGTGCCCTGGCAATGCGCGCGTCGCCCAGCACAGGCGCAGCCGCGCGGCCCCTGCAGGCCTGCAGAAAAACGACCCTGTTTAGACGGCAGGCGTGGCGGGGAGACGAGTGCGTTTGCCCGGGGGGGTAGCCGCCCGAAACCATACGGCATGGACCCGCGCCGTATGGTTCGGCGAGCGGGCACAAAAAAGCCGCCCCAGAGGGCGGCTCGGTGTTTGGTGTGCCGGTGGTGGGCCTACAGCGCCCGCAGGCGCTCGCGCGTGACGTGGGTGTAGTGGTCGGTCATCTCAATGCCCGTCCAGCCATAGCCCTCCTCCTGCGCGGCCACCAGTGTGGTGCCGGATCCGGCGAACGGGTCGAGGATCCGGCCACCGGCCTCGCAGATCCTGACCAGCTGTCGCATCAGCGCCGTGGGCTTTCCGGTCATGTGCAGCTTGTCCGCCTTGCGGATGGGCTCACGGATCACGCCCGGCAGGATGGGCGCACGCCGATCCCCGCGCATGCTCCCCTTGCTCCCCCATACGACGTACTCGGCCTGGTTGCGCGGTCGGCCGAGCTGCGGGCGTACCCCTTCGGTCTTGTCCCACACCAGGACGCCGCGCCAGACAAACCCAGCGCACTGCATCGCGTCGGTCGTGAGCGGCAGCTGCCGCCAGTCCGTGAACAAGCACACCGGCGCGCCCTCCTTCAGCACGCGGTTGCACTCTCCTAGCCACATCGTCATCCAGCGCAGATGCGAGCGTTGGTCGCGTTCCTCCCCAGCAAACTCAGGGAACTGGCGGCCGGTGCCGCTCTGCACGTACTTGGCCGAGGGAATCTTCTTGCGATCCGTGGTGGATAGCCCGCCGCTAGCGTAGGGCGGGTCAGTGATCAGCGCGTCGAACGACGCGGCCGGGAGGGTGGGCAACAGCTTCAGGGCATCGCCCTGCAACAACTCGTTCTTCATCAGTAGAACCTTCAGTCAGTCGCTCGCGGCGATCTGTCGGGAGGCTCTGGGCCTTCATGTGATTCATCGTGCCGCACCTTGGGCACTTGATCTGCAGCTCGCTGTAGCCGCTGGCCTTGGCCAGCAGTCGCGCACACTGGCCGCATCGCAGGTTGGTGAACGCAACCATCAGGCGGCAACCGCAGCGAGCGAGAACGGGTCGAAGCTGATCACCCGTTCGCCCACCCATTCGTTGATCGGCTCGAACAGCGATTGCAGCGGCTCCAGTTCCATTGCCGCCCACACCATCGCCGCATCGCGGATGGACCCGAAGCCGCCGGAGTTCTGCGGCACAATGCCCAGCAACTGTGGCGGCACGCGCAAGGATGCAAGCATGTCGTCCCGCGTCACGCTTTTGATTCCAGTGAACTCATCCTTTGCCGCCACCTCGCTGACTGGAATCAGCTGGATCCCTTCCTTCTTGCCACCGGGCGAGTGCAGGAACAGGTTTCGGAAGTTGCCAACGCCACGCGACGCCTTCAGCTGTTCGCGCAGGTTGTCCAGGTCGTCTTTGTTCACCTGCGAATCGGTCAGGTACAGGATGAAACCGGCATGGGATCCGTTGTTGTAGTACTTCCTGCGGAACAGCGTGGCGGACTCATTGAGCAGCGCTGATTGCACTGCGGGCATCCACTCGGGCACCCCGTAGATCTCCTGGCTAACGTCAGCCTCGCGAAGCTGGAATACCGTGCCCGCAGTGAACTCGTGTTCGATGCCACCGGCCCGCACCTGGAAGAACTCTCCCTCGGTGGTTCCCCGGCGCACGTACAGCGACAGTGGCACCATCAGGCTATGGGCGGCGCCGGACATCGCCTTCACTCGCTCCACGTAGGCCGTGCCGAAGGTAAGGAAGTCCAGCGTCAGTTGCGCAAAATGCTGGCGCGACAGCAGCCTATGCGGCTTGAACGTGCGCAGCAGCATGTTGCGCTTGAACTTCAGCCCACTCTGCAGGTACGGGTTCGATTGCACCGTGCGCGCCAGCCCCTGATAGTCCACCGGCGGTTCAAAGTAGCGGCCGCTGCGCCAGCATTCCAAGTAGTCGAGCAACCCACGCGATTCGAGCACCGGCGTGGGCTCGCCGAAGGTGAAGGCCTCAAACTTGCCTGCCGGCTCACTCGCCGTGGCCTGGTCTTCGGTGTTCATCAGAAGATCTCCATTGTGCTGGCGACAGCCGCAGCGCCTTCCAGCGGTTCATTGTGTAGGGCATGCAGAAGCGCCCAGGCCAGGTCCGCATGACCCGTCGCCTGTGTGCGCCCGGCGGTGTAGGTGATCTGCCGCCCGCTCCTGGTGATGGTCTTCTGGATGGCCATCAGCGATTGCGTGAGGTCGGTCCAACCGGAGTCGTACTCCAAGCGTCCGTTCTTGATGACGTCATAGGCTTTGAGCACCAGCCGCGACTTCACTTCCGGCGAGTAGCTGAACGTGGTTACGCCAGGGAAGAATTGCTTCACCAGCTGCGCCACACCGGTTCCCATGCCCGTGGTGTCTACGCCGATATACGTCACCCAGTAGCGCAGAGTGATCTTGTGGATAAAGTCTGCCTGGTCCGCGAAATCCATGCCCTTGAACTGGTGCCGCTCCAGCACGCGGAACTGCCCACCGGGAGCGCTCGGTGGTGCCACCACGACGATGCCGGCGCTGTCGCCCGTCTCTGCTGGGTCATAGCCGATCCAGACCGCACGGTCACCATAAGGCCGCAAGGCGAAGGGCTTATAGTCGCCCGCCCAATCAACCCAGCTATCCACCTGGCACGTCTGCAGCAAGGTCAGCGGGAACACACTGGCGCTATCGTCCACGAACTGACACATCAGCAGGTTGGCGAACTCTTCGGCGCTGTAGTCGCGCCGCAGCTCCTCGATGTCGAACAGATCGCATCCGCCCCCAGCCGCATCCAGCACGGTGACGATCTGCCGCCAGATGGCATCCTCACATCGCCGCCCACCGAACAGCCGGCCATGGCTCACATCGATATTCAGGTGCTGGGCGGTCGGCCGGCCCTTGTTGAAGCGCTCGCCGGTCCAGAAGTCGTAGGCCTCATGGGCCATCGTGGACGGCGTGCTGAAGTAGGTCTTCTTCCACTTCTTGTGCATGGCCATGCCGCTGGCCACCTTGTTCAGCTGGTTGAAGCCATGTGTCCAGAAGAACTCGTCGAAATAGAAATTGCCGTGATAGCCCTGCGCAGTGCGCGCATTGGTCCCGAGGAAGAACAGCTCTGCACCGTTACCTAGCGTGACGGGATCGCCTGACAGATCACGGTCCAGCACCTCACGCACGAACGCACGCATGTAGCCGAGGAAGATATGCGCCTGGCTCTTTGATGCGCTTAGGAAGATCTGGTTACGCCCAGAAGTCAGGGCATCGATCAGCGCCTCACGCGCGAAGTAGTACGTCGCGCCGATCTGGCGCGACTTCAGGATGATGCGCGTGCGTTCGCTTCCGGCCTTGAACCAGTCGCGCTGGTAGTCAAAGCAGCCGTCGAGGAAGGCCTCCTGCAGCCGTTCGACTTCCTCATCCGTGAAGCTGTTCTTGGGCTGCCGCTTCTTCGGCGCGGCGTTGCGCTTGGCAAGCTCGGGATTCAGCTCGGTTTCGGTTCCGCCGCCCTGGTAGCGCTGGATGCGAGCCTGCCGCTCCAGCTGACGGTGCAGCAGGTCAATTTCCTTGAAGTCGCCAGGCGTTTTCTTGTCCTTGTGGATCAAGATCACCAAGCGGGCTTCCAACGCGCCGCCAATTCGTGCAACGTTGTCAGCGCGGTCCCATTCGTCGCGCGACTTCCAACTGTGGATCGTGCGCTCTTTCTCGCCAATGGCTTCGGCGATTTCGCACACACGCCAGCCCATCCAGTACAGGAACATGGCCTGTCGGCGGGGATCCATCTGCAGTTGTTCGGCGACAATACTCACTGGATCAAGGTTGCCGCCCGCCTCGCGCGTAGGGCAGCCAAGGCCGTTGTAATCGTCGTGATTACACCCTGACGTCGTTGCCGCTGTTTTGCCCCCAACCGACCATGGGTCATCGCATCAATTCCGATGCCGTTGACACATGCAGAGGGCAAGATGGCTGCCAAGAAAGTGAAAAAGTTCCGTTCGAAGTTCTTCCGTGTCGCTGTGGAAGGCGCGACGTGCGATGGCCGCGCCATCGAGCGCAAGGACATCGAGGAGATGGCGGCCACCTATGACCCGCAGGTCTACGGCGCCCGCATCTGGATCGAGCACATCCGCGGCATCCATCCGGACAGCCCCTTCCGTGCGTATGGCGACATCACCAGCCTGAAAGCCGAGGAAGTCGATCTCAACGGTGGTAAGAGGCTGGCACTGTTCGCGCAGATCCAACCCACCGACGAACTGGTGGAGATGGTCAACGTTCAGAAGCAGAAGCTGTTCACCAGCATTGAGATCGCGCCGAAGTTCGCCGACTCGGGCAAGGCGTATCTGTACGGCCTGGCCGTCACCGACTCGCCCGCCAGCCTGGGCACCGAAATGCTCGCGTTCGCCGCGCAACATCCCGACAAGAACCCGCTGGCCGACCGCAAGCAGTTGCCGGAGAACCTTTTCACCGCCGCCGCCGAAACCACCATCGAGTTCGAAGAAGTCGAGCCGCCGGCCCCGCGTCAGTCCCAGATGGCCAAGATCCTGGCCACGTTCGGCATCAAGCCCAAGCAGAACCCGGAACCGCAGACCGAGGAATCCCCGGATGTCGCCGCGTTCTGCAACGCGCTGCTCGAAGCCGTCGAACAGCAGGATGAGCACATCGACAGCCTGAAGCGCCAGCTGGAGCTGAGCAATGGCCGACAGCAGCAGTTCGCCGCCCAGCTGGCCAGCATCACGAAGACCCTGTCCGATACGCCGCAGGGCTTCACCAAGCGCCCGGTCGTTGCTGGCCCGGGCGACGACGAAGCCACCGATTGCTGATCCCAGCGCCCCCACTTTCAAGATTCAGGAGCAACTGATGCGTACCGAAACCCGCCCGCTGTTTGATCAGTACACCCTGCGCCTGGCGCAGCTCAACGGTGTGACCGACCCGTCCAAGATCTTCACCGTCTCGCCGGAGGTTCAGCAGACCTTGGAAGGCAAGATGCAGGAATCCAGTGCATTCCTGCGGTCCATCAACATGGTGCCGGTCAACGACATGCAGGGCCAGAAAGTTGGCATCGGCATCGGCAGCACCATCGCCGGCCGCACCGACACCACCGGCCAAGCCGAGCGCCAGCCGAGCGACCCCACGATCCTGGACGACAACGAGTACCGCTGCTACCAGACGGACTTCGATACGGCGCTGAGCTACGCCCGGATCGACGCCTGGGCGCGGCACAAGAACTTCCAGCAGCTGATCCGCAATGCAATCCTCGAACGCCAGGCGCTGGACCGCATCATGATCGGTTTCAACGGCACCCACGCTGCCGCCACCAGCAACCGGACCACCAACCCGCTGCTGCAGGACGTCAACAAGGGCTGGCTGCAGCAGTACCGCGACAACGCGCCCGAGCGTGTGATGACTGGCGGCAAGACGGATGGGATCGTCAAGGTGGGCGGTGCCGATGGCGACTACGCGAACCTGGACGCACTGGTGATGGATGCCGTTGCCAACCTCATCGAGCCGTGGCACGCCAAGGATCCGGGGCTGGTCGTGATCCTGGGCCGTGGCCTTCTCCACGATAAGTACTTCCCGATCATCAACCAGAACAACGCGCCCACCGAGCAGCTCGCCGCTGACCTGGTGCTGGGCACCAAGCGCATGGGCGGCCTGGCCCCGGCGGACGTGCCGTTCATGCCCAACAACGCGATCCTGATCACCAGCCTGCGCAACCTGTCGCTGTACTGGCAGATCGGCGGTCGCCGCCGATTCATTCAGGAGCAGCCGGCGAAGAACCGGGTGGCGAACTTCGAATCGTCCAACGATGCCTACGTCGTGGAGGACTACGGCATGGGCTGCCTGATCGAGAACATCAAGGTCGAGGACTGAGACAATGGCAGACAGCCCCGCAAAGCGGCACCTGCAGCGCCAGCTGGCGGCGAAAGCCGCCAGTAAGGCGGCAGGCCACCAGCTGATGCCCGGCACGGGCATCTACGAGCAGATGCTGTTGCAGCTGGCCAGCGACCGCGCCCGCCTGAAGAACATCCAGTCAACCACCGCCAAATGTCAGCTCAAGGCCGAGCTGCTGCCGGCATACGGCCCGTACCTGGACGGCGTGCTGGCCGAAGGCAACGGCGCGGCCGACGAAGTGGTTACCACGGCAATGCTCTGGCACATCGATGCCGGCAGCTACGTCGAGGCCATGCGCCTGGCCGAGTACGTGCTGCGCCACAACCTGCCCATGCCGGATCGCTTCGAGCGCACGACGGGCACCGTGGTGGCCGAGGAAGTGGCCGATGCTGCCCTCAACGCACTGCGCAGCGGTGCCGAGTTCGACGCATCGATCCTGCAGCAGGCCTGCGCGCTGACCGATGACCAGGATATGCCCGACCAGGTGCGCGCCAAGCTGCTGCTGTCCCGCGCTCGCTGGATCATGCATGACCTTGCCAAGGCCGAAGAGGCCGCCGGCGGTCAGCCCCCGAACGACGCCGTCGAGCTGACCACCACGGCCGTGGAGGCGTTGCGCCGGGCCATCCAGCTGCACGACGGCTGCGGCGGCAAGACCGACCTGGGCAAGGCCGAAAGCCGCCTGAAGAAATACACGGACAGCGCCAACAGCTGACCGTTAACCGAGCGTCCCCGCGACCCCGCCGGCTCGGGGCGGATCTGCAACGTCCTCTCTCCCGTTGCAGTGAAGCCCCGACCACCGGCGATTTATTCGAGCAGGTGCCATGAGTGGTTTTGTCGCCAATGCATCCCCAGTGAAGCCCGAGCCGCCCATCGTATCGGGCACGTTCTGGCCGCAGGTCGAGCTGGCAGCCCTGCGCGCTGCAGTGCGCATCCCCGGCGATGTCACCGCCGAGCGCCTGCGCGCAGCAGCGGTGCAGGCGGTGATCGACGTGAACACCGAGTTGGAGACCTGGGCGCTCGGCCACATCGCTGCGGGCATTTCCACGCTGGCCGCAGTCCCGTCCATGCCCGTGGATGGGAAGACCAAGCACGAACTGCTCTACCTTCGCGCGGTCTACTCCGCTACCGCCGTCGAGCTGCACGAACGCTACCGCTCCTACGACGCCACCGCCCAGGGCAACCAGCGCGCCGACGACCTGACGCCGACCATCGATGAGGTGCGCCGTGATCTGCGGTATGCCGTGGCCGACATTCTCGGCACGCGGCGCGTTACAGCCGAGCTGATCTGATGCGCGTGCGATCCCTTCAGGGCGACACCATCGACGCGCTTTGTCACCGCCACTTGGGCCGGACGGTTGGCGTTGTCGAACAGGTGCTCGAACTGAACTACGGCATCAGTCTGCACGGCCCAGTCCTTCCCACCGGCACCGTGGTCGAGTTGCCCGACCTGACCACACAAACGAACCGCGCAGAGATGCGCCCCCTTGTCCAGCTTTGGAACTGATGATGACCGAACCCACTTCCACCGGCGGCATGCTGGCATTGGCCACCGGTGTTGGCCTCGCTTCACTGCTGCCGGGAATTGAATCCGATGCGTTCATTGGTGCATTTGCCGGTGCCACGTTGTTTGTCGTGTCGGCAAAAGACTTGCCGATCTGGAAGCGACTGATCTACCTGGCAATCAGCGTGGTGGCCGGCTACATGGGCGGCACCGAGGTGATGCGCCGCTTCGACGTCACGTCCAGTGGACTGGCCGCGTTCATCTGCGCAGCGGTGATCGTCACCCTGACGCTGAGCCTGATCGAGCGCAGCCGCACGGAAGACCCGACCAAGGCCAAGATCCGTCAAGGTGAAACCGATGAATGAGCTTCTGAGCGCGGCCACCCTTCTGTGCTGTGTCGCCATCTGCGTCCGGCTGCTGCTGTATCGCCCGCATTCACTCGCCCGGCACCGTCCGGGCATCGCCTGGTGCGCGTGGCTGCTGGTGGCTGCCACTGGCGGCCAGGCGCTGCAGATCATGCTGCAGGGCGCGCGTGCAACCGTGACCGGCTGGAACCTGATCCTGCTGGTCGTCCTGCTGGTGGCGGTGTACCGCTCGCGCGGCAACGTCGCCCATCTGTTCGGGAGCCGCTGACGTGCAACTGACTACCCTGCAGCTCTCCCAGATCATGCAATGCCCGACCACCCGCGCCCAGCGCTGGGTCGGGCCGTTCAACGCTGCCCTGGCACGATTCGGCATCACCAGCCGCGTGCGGATCGCGCACTTCCTCGCCCAGGTCGGGCATGAAAGCCTGGCCCTGTCGCGCGTGGAAGAATCGCTGAGCTACAGCCGCGACCGCCTGCTGGAGGTGTTCGGCACGCGGATCGCCCCAACCGAAGCAGCGGCCTACGTCCACCAGCCGGTGAAGCTGGGCAACCGGGTCTATGCCAGTCGCAATGGCAATGGCAATGAGGCCAGCGGCGACGGCTACCTGTACCGTGGCCGTGGCCCAATGCAGCACACCGGCCGTGGCAACTACCGCCGTATGGGCGAGCTGGTCGGCCAGCCGTTCGAGCGGCAGCCGTCCTTGTTGATCGAGCCCGAGCATGGCGCGATGGCCGCTGCAGCGTTCTGGGCCGACAAGGGCCTCAACGGTTACGCGGATGCGCGTGACGTGCTGTCGATCAGCCGGATCATCAACCTGGGCACCACGAAGTTGCGCGCCCGCCCGAACGGCATGGATGACCGCACTGCCCGCACGCGCCGCGCCCTGCAGGTTCTGGAGGCTGCCTGATGCTGAACCGCGCCATCGGCCTACTGGTCCTGATCCTTGTCGTTGCCGCGCTGGCCACATGCCAGCAGCAGCGCATCAACCGCGCACAGTCCGCCCTGGCTGAGGCCCGCGCGGACCTGGCCGCATCCGCATCCCTCCTGCGAACCATCAAGGCCCGCCTGGACCTTGCCCGCTCTGAGGCCAAGGTCATCACCGAGTACGTTGACCGTGTTCAGGTCGTGCGCGAACGCGGCGCGACCATCATCAAAGAGGTGCCTGTCTATGTCACTGCGCAAGCTGATGCTTCCTGCCCTGTTACTGCTGGTTTCGTGCGCGTCCACGACGCCGCTGCCGAAGGCGCCAGTCTGGACGGAGCCCCCACAGATCCTGATGCGCCCGCCCCAGGCGTTGCGCTCTCTACCGTCGCCGACACCGTCGTCAGCAACTACACCGCCTGCCACGCCAACGCCGAGCAGCTGATCGGGCTGCAGGCCTACGTGCGCGAGCTGCAGGCCGCCCAACACGACACGGCAGCCAGCGACCCATGAAGAAGCCAAGCGACCTTCGCGCGCACATGCTCGCCGCCTGTCCGGTGCTGCAGGCCGATCCCGACCGCCTGCTGCTGTTTGTGGAGAACGGCCATTTGGTCAGCTCCAACGTGCCGGGCCTGTCGTACCAGTACCAGTACGAGCTGACGATGATCGTCACCGACTTCGCAGGGACACCGGAAGCGATCATGGTTCCGTTGCTGCAGTGGGTGACACGGCACCAGCCCGAACTGCTGGCCCATCCTTCCACGCGCGGACAGATCGCCTTTGCCGTGGATGTCCTGGCAAGCGACCTGGTGGACATCGAGCTGAAGCTGCAGCTCTCCGAGCGCGTCGCGGTTATGCGCGATGAGGAAGGCAACTTCCAGCTCACCTACCCCAAGGAAACCCCGGTGGACAGCGGCCACGCTGACACCCTCCGGGGTGGGCACGTTGTAGGCCCGGACGGCACCATCGCCACCCTGCCGCAGCTCGCCAATGACTGACGACCTGCAGAAACTGGAGGATTGGGTCGGCCCGCTGTTGCGCAGCCTCCAGCCGGCCCAGCGTTCGCGCCTGGCCCGAGCCGTGGGCGCAGGCCTGCGCCGCAGCCAGCAGACGCGCATCGCGTCCCAGCAGAACCCCGATGGCAGCCCCTTCGCACCGCGCCGCCCAGCCGATCCCAAGCGTGCGAAGAAGGGCGCGATCAAGCGCCGTGCGATGTTCGCCAAGATCCGCCAGGCCAAGCACCTGCGGATTCGCGCCACGCCGAACGACGTTGCTGTTGGCTTTGTCGGCCGCGTCTCGCGCATCGCAACCGTTCACCAGGAGGGCCGCGCGGATGCGGTTAGCCGCGGTGGTCCGCGTGTCACGTATGCACGCCGGCAGTTGCTCGGCTTCACGGATGCCGATCAGCAGCTCATCCGCGATCTGATACTTGATCACCTGTCGAGCGCCGTGCTGTAACGGGCTCAACTACATCCTGCGAAAGCGCGGCCCACGCGCGCGCGATGAGAGCCTGATTGCAACCCAATGCCGGCTCTCCGATGTCCACCTTCACTGCCGTTGACCTGTCCAAGATCCCGCTGCCGGACGTGTTCGAGCAGCGCACTTTCGAGGAGATCCTGCGCGAACGCCTCGCCACCTTCCAGCAGCTGATGCCGGAGTTCGACGCGGTGGTGGAGTCGGATCCCATCTACAAGCTGCTGCAGAATGGTGCGTACAACGAACTGGTGCTGCGCGCCCAGTTCAACCAGCGCGCCAAGGGCTTGTTCCTGGCCACCGCCGAGAAGGCGGACCTGGACAACTTCGCCGTGCCATTCGGCGTCGCGCGCCAGCTGCTGGAGAAGGGCGACCCTGACAAGGGCACCGCCGACGTCTACGAAGGCGACACCGCGTTCCGCCGCCGGATCCAGCTCTCTCCCGAAGGCCTGTCGGTGGCCGGGCCAGAGGGCGCGTACATCTTCCACACGCTCGGCGCGGATTCCCGCGTTCTGGATGCCAGCGCGCAGAGCCCCGAGCCGGACGACATCAAAGACCTGGTGCTCCAGATCCTCGCGCGCCACAGCGCCAGCGAGGCGTTGGTGCAAGAGATGACCACTGCGCTGGAGGAAGCGACCTGGCCAGGCACGGTCGTTGTCTCGGTCTTGAGCCGCGAGGGCAACGGAGCGGCCACGCCGGAAGTTGTAGCCGCCGTAGATGCCGCGCTGACGAGCGAGGACGTGCGCCCGCTTACCGACCTGGTAGTCGTTCAATCGGCGCAGATCGCTTCCTACGCGGTAGACGCTGACCTGTACACCTTCGACGGCCCCGATGCCCAGGTTGTCATCGCTGAAGCGCGCCGCCGTTTGGCCGCCTACCAGGCCGAATCCCACCGCCTGGGCCGTGACGTCCCTCGCTCGGCCATCTACGCGCAGTTGCACGCCGAGGGCGTGCAGCGTGTGGTGCTGCGCTCGCCGGCAAGCGACATCGTTGTTGATCGCACGCACGCCGCCTACTGCGAATCCGTGACCATCAACCACGCCGGCACCGATGAGTAGCACGCCGTCCCTCCTTCCGCCCAATGCCTCACCACTGGAGCGCGCGGTGGAGGCAGCCGAAGCGCTGGTTCTGCGCATGGTGATGCTGCACGCGCTGCTGAAGGATCCCTATCGGTGCCCCGAGAAGTTCCTGCCTTGGCTCGCGTGGGAACTGTCGCTCGATACGTGGGACAGCAACTGGCCGCTGCGGATCAAGCGCCAGCGCATCGCCAGCGCAATCGACATCCAGCGCCACAAGGGCACCGTGGGCAGCGTCCGCGACGTGATCGAGTCCTTCGGCGGCAGCGTGGTCATCCGTGAATGGTGGGAGACATCGCCGCCGGGCCGACCACACAGCTTTGAGCTGCTGCTGATTCTTTCCGGCCGCCCCGGCGTGGAGGCGTCGGCAAAGTACGTTGAGGACGTCATTGCCGAGGTCAACCGCACGAAACCGGTGCGCTCCCACTTCACCTTCACCCAAGGCGCTGAGTTCGCCGGCGAGATCGGCCTAGCCGGCGCGATCCGACCGGCGGTGTACCGGCGCATGACAATGACCACTGAGGAATGACCTGATGCGTTTGGTATTCACCCCCGAAGGTCGTGCCGCGATCATCAATGCGCAGAACACCGGCACCAATGCGGTGCTGGTGACGCAGATCGGCGTCACCGAACAGGCATTCGTTCCTGACCCGGAGGGCGGCTATCTCACCCTGCCGGGCGAGCGTAAGCGGCTGACGACCTTCGGCGGCTCGGCCGTTGCCGGTGACGTGATCCACGTCAGCATCCGCGACGACAGCACGGATAAATACTCACTGCGCGGTATCGGCCTTTACCTGGACACCGGGACGTTGCTCTGTGTTTCATCACAGCCCGAAGTGATCTTGGAGAAGTCGCCGCAGGCAATGATGCTTCTGGCGGCGGACATGATGCTGTCCGACATCGATGCGTCGACCATCACCTTCGGCAGCACCGAGTTCCTGAACCCGCCGGCAACCACCGAGGTGCAGGGTGTCGTGGAGCTGGCCACCAATCTGGAAGTTGCCGAAGGCAAGGACGATAAGCGCGCGGTGACGTCGGCCGCGCTGCTGTACGCGCTGAACGCACGCCTGGGCAATGGTGCCCCCACTGCTTTGGCAAAGAAGCTCATCGCCACCGCCACCGAAGCGGTTTTCCGCGAACTGATCGGCATCAAGGGCGCTGCGCTTCTGGATACTGGCCACGGCAATGGGCTGGACGCCGACACGCTCGACGGCAAGCACGGGGACTTCTATCTGGATTGGGCGAACCTGACCAACCGCCCTGGCACCTACTTCATGCCGGGCCAAGTGGTGCTGATGGCCAACATCAACACCCCGGCCGGCCTGCTGCCGTGTGACGGCCGGGAAGTCAGCCGCACCCAGTACCCGGCACTGTTCAATGCCATTGGCACGCGCTACGGCGGCGGCAACGGCAGCTCGACTTTCAACCTGCCCAACATCGTCGCGGACACGGTGCCCGTCCACACCGATGACGTTGCCAAGGTCGGCCAGGCAACCACTGGTAGCGTGATTGCGCACGCCCACGTCGGCGAGTCCGCAGCTGCAGGCGACCACGGCCACACGGCCAGCTCTGGCGATGCTGGGGGCCACAGCCACACGGCCAGCTCTGGCGATGGTGGGAGCCACACGCACACTGCAAGCACGGGCGCAGCCGGTGCCCACGGCCACGGCGCGTCAGCGGCGGCGGTTGCCGATCACACGCACTCGTCGTGGACGGATAACGTTGGCGCGCACACCCACACCGGCAGCACGTCGGCGGCTGGCGCTCACGCGCACAACACCTCGCCGTGGCTTGTGAATGATCCGTACAAGTCGAATCTCGGCTACAACATCCGCTACTCAGGCAATGCCAACGGCTCGCCCCTTTCGTCCGGCTATGAGATCGCCACGTCAAGTGCTGGCGACCACGCGCACAGCTTCACCACCGCGTCGGCTGGTGCCCATGCTCATAGCGTGGTCGTGAGCGGCGCCGGCGGCCACAGCCATACCATCTCCGTTGCCAATGCCGCCGACCACACGCATAGCGTCTCCGTCGTGGCCGGCGGCGGGCATAACCACACCGTGTCCGTTGCAGCCGGTGGTGTCCACAGCCACTCCATCTCCGTCGCCTCCGCAGGGAGCCATACCCACGCCATCACCGTGAAGTCGACCGGCGGCACAGCCAACCTGCCGGCCGGTATTCGCATGCGCTACTTCATCGCCTACTGAGCCCGCCATGACCCTCAACACCACAACCGCCCATTCCTTCGACCCGGTGACCCGCGAATACGTTCTGCCGGTCAAGGTCTACAGCGACGGCCAGGGGAACTGGCAGCTGCCGGATAGCACCGTGCTGGTTGCGCCCAAGCGCCAGCCCGGCGCGCTGGAAGCATTGCGCCTTTCTGCCAGTGGCAGCGCCTGGCAGGTGGTTCCCGACTACCGCCGTTGCAGGCTCTGGGACAAGGCTACGGCCACCCCCATCGTCAATGGCCTCGCCCTGGGCGAGCTGCCGCCCAAGGACACCACGCACCTGCCGCCGCTGCAGGTGGCCCCCGGCGCGCACCAGTGCTGTGTCTGGGACGCCAAGGCGGGCGCGTGGGGCCTGTCGCCGGACTACAGCAGCGCCCTGCTGTACGAGAAGGCCAGCGGCGCGCTGGCCGCGCCCCTGCCGCCTGGCGCCGCCCTGCCCGACTCCCTGACCACGACCGCGCCGCCGGACCCCGCCGCCGGCCCGTGGGAGTTCGATAGCGCCACCGGTGGCTGGGCGCGCCTGCAGCCCGAGCCCACGCCGGAAGCGCCGCCGACAGAGGCAGCGCAGTGAGCCAGATGCGCGAGCTGCCCGCATCCGTATCGAACATGATTCGGGTGGGCACGGTGATGGAGGTTCAGGCCCAGCCCCCGCGCGTGCGCGTAATGACAGGGGAGATCCAGACCGACTGGATTCGTTGGGGCGAGCAGCGGGCAGGTGCCGACATCAACACCTGGACGCCACCGGCCGCAGGTGAACAGGTCGTGCTGCTCTGTCCCGAGGGCGACATCGCCCAGGCCATCGCCATCTGTAGCCTGCCCAGCGACGACCAGCCCCCACCGGGCTCGGCCACCGGCCTGCAGCGCACCCGCTACGCTGACGGAACCCAGATCGACTACGACACCAGCACGTCCACGCTGACGGTTCAGGCCGGGGCCGGCGGTGTGTCCATCGTCTGCGGCAACGCTCTGCTGCAGGCAAGCGACGGCATCACCCTGGACACCCCAACCATCACCTGCAGCGGGGCGGTGGAGATCGCTGGCGATGCGACCGTTGGGAATGCCGCCAGCGGCACGTTCAAGAGCCAAGACGGCAAAACCATCACGGTGACAAAAGGCATCGTGACAAAGATCCAGTAGACGGCGAATCTACAAGCCGAAAACGGTGGCTTCGCGCAGCGCGTCACCGACCATGAAGGCATGGAACATGCCTTTCACATCCACACCGATCAGCAGCCGGTCACCCTCCAAGGGGGTGCCCGGTGATCGGCATGGACGCACGCACCGGCAAGCGGATCGAAGCCGGCGATCACCTGGCGCAATCCGTCGCCGACATCCTGACCACTCCAATCGGCTCGCGGACGGAGCGGCGGGACTACGGGTCACTGATCCCCGAGCTGATCGACCAGCCCCTGAACGGCATCACGAAGCTGCGGCTCTACGGAGCGGCAGCCACGGCGCTGCTGCGCTGGGAACCGCGCCTGCGGGTGACCCGGGTGTCGCTGGCGGGCGCGAGCTTTGAAGGCAAATGCGAGCTGGAGATCGAAGGCCGCTCGACAGAGGCCAGCAACACCATCACCCGCATCACCGTCCCCCTGCGCAAAAGCGCCAACTGAATCAGGAGCCCTCACCGATGGACAACTACCATCACGGCGTTCGCGTCATCGAGATCAACGGCGGCGCACGCCCGATCCGTACCGTTGCCACGGCAATCATCGGCCTGGTGGCCACCGCCGATGACGCCGACGACCTCACGTTCCCCAAGAACAAGGCCGTTCTGCTGACCGACATCATCGGATCCATCGCCAAGGCCGGCACGGCAGGCACCTTGGCCGGCGCGCTGAAGGCAATCTCCGATCAGGCCAACCCGCCCACGGTGGTGGTGCGCGTGGATGAGGGCGCTGATGCAGCCGAAACCATCAGCAACGTGATCGGCAGCTTTGAGGATGGCCAGCGCACCGGCCTGCAGGCGCTGCTGACCGCCGAAGCCACGCTCGGCGTCAAGCCGCGCATCATCGGCGCGCCGGGCCTCGATACCGAGGAAGTCACCGTCGCCCTGGCTGCGGTAGCCAAGAAGCTGCGCGGGATCACCTACGCCGGCGTGGGTGCGGCCAAGACCTTCGCCGAGATGCTGACCTACCGCAAGAAGTTCGGCGACCGCGAGCTGATGCTCATCTATCCCGACTTCCTGGCATGGGACACCACCGCCAACGCGAACACGGTCACCTATTCGACCGCACGGGCGATGGGCCTGCGCGCCAAGATCGATCACGAACAGGGCTGGCACAAGACGATCTCGAACGTACCCGTGCAGGGCGTGACCGGCATCAGCGCGTCGGTGCATTGGGATCTGCAGGATCCCGATACCGATGCAGGCCTGCTCAACGCGAACCAGATCACCACGTTGATCTGTTCCAACGGCTACCGCTTCTGGGGCTCGCGCACCTGCAGCGACGATCCGCTGTTCGCCTTCGAGTCGGCCACGCGCACGGCCCAGATCCTGGCCGACACCATCGCCGAAGCGATGATGATCTACTCGGACAAGCCGCTGCACCCGTCCATCGTCAAGGACATCCTCGAATCGATCAACGCCAAGTTCCGCGAGCTGAAGGCCGGCGGCTATGTGATCGACGCGAACGCCTGGTACGACGAAAGCGCGAACACCAACACGCAGCTGGCCGACGGAAAGCTGGCAATCGACTACGACTACACGCCGGTGCCGCCGCTGGAGAACTTGACCCTGCGCCAGCGCATCACCAACCGCTACTTCTCCGACTTCGCCGCGCGCGTCTCTGCCTAAAGGAAAACCATCATGGCTTTGCCAAGCAAGCTGAAGAACCTCAACCTGTTTAATGACGGCGAGAGCTACATCGGCCAGATCACCGAATTCAAGCTGCCCACGCTCTCGCGCAAGTTTGAGGAATACCGCGCCGGCGGCATGGGCGGCCCGGTGGACATCGACCTGGGCGGCGAGAAGATCGAGGCCGAGTGGAAGTGCGGTGGCCTGATGCGCCAGGTCCTGCGCCAGTTTGGTGCCATCCGCCACAACGCCGTGCAGCTGCGCTTCGCCGGTTCCTACCAGCGCGAAGACACCGGCGATGTTGATGCCGTTGAGATCGTCATCCGTGGCCGCCACAGCGAGATCGACGCCGGGAACGCCAAGGTCGGTGATGACACCGAGTTCAGCGTCAAGACGTCGGCCAGCTACTACAAGCTGACGATCAACGGCCGCACCGAGATCGAGATCGACCACGTGGGGATGATTTTCATCGTCAACGGCGTGGATCTGATGGAAGCCCACCGCCGCGCCATCGGCTATTGACCATAGCGCCCGGCCACCCGGCCGGGCAGCATCGAGAGAGAAAGCGAAATGAACGAATCGACCAACACCGCCGCCACCGATCCCGTCGCAAAGCCGGGCGTGGTTCCGCTGGAACACCCGATCACGCGCGGCGACCAGGTGATTGACCGCATCGCCTTGCGCAAGCCCGACGCCGGCACGCTGCGCGGCATCAAGCTGATGGAGCTGCTGCAGATGGACGTGGCGTCCGTGCAGACGCTGCTGCCGCGCATCACCACGCCGACCCTCACCACCGCCGACGTTGCCAAGATCGACCCGGCCGACCTGGTGTCGATCAGCACCGAGTTGCTCACTTTTTTTCTGAGCAAGAGTCAACGGGAATCCCTGCCTGCGTAGAGGATTTCATGGCGAACATCGCCGTCGTACTCGGGTTCACCCTGACCGAGATGTCGGCGATGTCGCTCACCGAACTGATGGAGTGGCACGAACGTGCCCGCGAGAGAAGTGGAGCCAACTAGTGTTACAGTCCGCCCATGGCAACGATCCTTATCACCCTGTTCGCCCTGGTGCTGCTGGCCACCGTGTTCTGCGGTGTGATCTGGGCGGTCAGCGCGGCCGCTCGGTTCCTTTCGGCCCTTCTGCCGGCCGAAGCGGAGCACAGCAATCCCTGAATAGCCGACCGGGTGTCGTCGCGTGAGCGGCGGCAACCTTCGGCTGCAGGTCATCCTGCAGGCCCTCGACCAGGCCACCGCCCCCTTCCGCAAGATGATGGCCGGCAGCAAAGGCCTGACCGCTGCGCTGCAGGCGCAACAGGCTACCCTTCGCAAGCTCAACGCCACGCAGCGCGACGTCGGCGCGTACCGCACCCAGCAGCAGGCCACCCGGCAGGCGGCAGCGGCGCACCAGCAGGCCCAGGAACGGGTGCGGCAGCTCGCTGCCCAGATCGCCAACACAGCGCAGCCCACGCGCAAGCTCAACAACGAGTTCAAGCAGGCTAAGTTCGCCGCCGGCCAGCTGAAGAACCAGCATCAGCAGCAGGCAGTGGAGCTGCAGCGCCTGCGCTCGCGGTTGGAGGGCGCTGGCGTCAGCACCCGCCAGCTGGGCGCGCATGAGCGCAGGCTGCGGGCCGACATCGCGGCCACAACCACGCAGATGGAGGCACAGCGCCGCCGGCTGGCGCAGATGGATGCCGCCATGGCGCGTAGCAAGCGGATCCACGCTGCCGGCATGAACGCAGCTGCGCATGGCGCTGGCATGGCATTCGCCGGGCTCGGTGCATTGCGCGCCGAAATGTTCCCGATCCAGCAGGCCATGACCTTCGAATCGGCCATGGCCGACGTGAAAAAGGTGGTGGACTTCGACAGCCCGGCCCAGTTCGCGCAGATGGGGCGCGATGTCGAGGATCTGTCCCTTCGCCTGCCGATGCTGCCGGCGGAGATTGCCAAGATCGTGGCCGCTGCCGGCCAGGCGTCCATCCCGCGCAAGGAACTGCTGGCGTTCGCCGAGGACGCGGCGAAGATGGGCGTGGCGTTCGACACCACCGCCGAGGATGCTGGACAGACGATGGCCACCTGGCGCACGGCGTTCAGGATGGGCCAGCGCGAGGTCGTCGTACTCGCCGACAAGATCAACTATCTGGGCAACACTGGCCCAGCGAGCGTCCAGAAGATCAGCGAGGTGGTCAACCGCATTGGTGCCTTGGGCGAAGTCGCCGGCCTGCAGAGCGGCCCCCTGGCAGCCCTGGGCGCGACGGTCGCAGGCATGGGCATCGAGTCGGAAGTGTCGGCAACCGGCATCAAGAACATGCTGCTGACGCTGGCCGCTGGCGAAGCGGCGACGAAGCGCCAGGCCGAGTCCCTGCAGAAGATCGGCCTCAACGCCACGGACATGGCCAAGGCCATGCAGGACGACGCCGGCGGCGCGATCCTGTCGGTGCTGGAGAAGCTGCGCGAGCTGCCCAAGCATGAGCAGTCAGCCACCATGACCGCGTTGTTCGGGCGCGAATCTGTCGGCGCGATCGCGCCGCTGTTGACCAACCTGGAGCTGCTGAAGGGGAACTTCCAGAAGGTCACGGATGCGCAGCAGTACGCCGGCTCAATGAGCGCCGAGTATGCGGCCCGTGTAGCAACGTCCGAGAACGCGCTGCAGCTGTTGAAGAACAGCGGCCTGGTCGTTGCCCAATCCATCGGGAAAACCCTGTTGCCCGAGTTCAAGCAGCTGGTGGAACGCACTGCCGTCGTGGTCGCGCGCATCACTGACTGGATCCGGGCCAACCCTGCCCTGGTCGCAACTATCGCAAAGGCCGCTGTCGCCGGCACCGCACTGGTGACCGTGCTAGGTGGCCTGCTGGTGGCCGGCGGCGTCGGGGCAATGGCGCTCACGCAGATCCACAAGGCCGTCATGCTGCTGAGTGGCGGTGGCGGCTTCGGCACGCTGCTGCGGCAGGTGCTGGCTGTCGGTGGGCGGGCCTTCCCCATGCTGTTGAACGTCGGCCGCATGCTGCTGGTCGCCCTGGGCGGTATCAGCGGCCCCGTGCTGGCCATCGGCGCCGCCATCGCCGCGGTTGCCGTCCTGGTGTGGAAATACTGGGGGCCGATCAAGGCGTTCATGGTCGGCATGTGGGAAGGGATCGTTGAGGTTCTGACGCCCATCTCCGAACAGCTGATGACGGCGCTGCAGCCGCTGGCACCGGTGTGGGATTCCATCTCCGATGCGCTGGCTGTTGCGTGGAACTGGGTGAAGCAGCTGCTGGAGCCGTTCGAGGCAACCAACGAGCAGCTGGAGGGTGCGACCGACGCCGGCCGCAGCTTCGGCCGGATCCTGGGCACGGTGCTGACCGTCAATCTGAAGATGGCCGTGGCGGCGCTAGAGCTGCTGATGCGCGCGTTCCAGGTCGTGCTGCCCGCAATCCAGAACGTCATGGGCGGTGCGTGGACGTACCTGCAGGGCGCATGGGATCTGATCGTCGGCATCTTCACCCTCAACGGCGACCGGATCAGCGCCGGCCTGCTGGCCATGTGGCAAGGAATCAACCAGATCCTGATGGGCTGGCCCGCGAAGATGGTGCAGGCCGGCGTGGATATGGTCACCGGGCTTGTGAACGGCATCCTGGGCACGCAGGCCAAGGTGCGCGAGGTCATCGGCTCGCTGGCCGGATCCGTGATCGATCAGTTCAAGGGCATGCTGGGAATCCACAGCCCGTCGCGCGTGTTCGCGCAGCTGGGCGTCTTCACGATGCAGGGTCTTGCCGGCGGGCTGGATCGCGGCTCTGGCGCGCCGCTGGCGCAGGTCAAGAGCCTGGGCGACCGCATCCTGCAGGCAGGCCAAGGGATCGCCCTCACGGCCGCCACAGCGCCCGTTCTGGCCGCTGCCGCACCCATGGCAGCGCCGAGTGCTGCGCGGGGCGCTGTGAGCGCGCCAGAAGCCGCCCGGTACGAGATCAACATCCACGGCGTCGCCCCCGATGCCGCCCAGGACATCGCACGCGAGGTCCGCCGCCAGATTGAGGCAATCGAGCGCGAACGCTTTGCTCGCCGCGCCTCCCGCCTTTCGGATTGATCGCCACCATGATGATGATCTTCGGTACTTTCGTTTTCTCCCTGCCCACCGCCGCCTATCAGCAGATGCAGCGGCAGATGGACTGGCGGCACGCATCGAGCGCCCGGGTGGGCGCTCGGCCCGCTCGGCAGTATGTCGGCCAGGGTGATGACACGATCACCCTGCAGGGAACGATCAGCGCCGAGCTGACCGACAACCCCGACACGCTGGACGACCTGCGCGCCCTGGCTGACGAAGGGAAGCCGCAGGCGCTGGTGGAGGGCACCGGGCGCGTGTACGGCGGCTATGTACTGGTAAGCCTTAGCGAGACGCGCCGGGAGCTGCACAGCGACGGCACGCCGCGCCTGATCGACTTCCAGATGCAGCTGGAGCGTGACGAGGACAACAATGCGGAGGCATCCGCGTGAGGTCGTCGCCGTATCCCATCCCCGCCTGGCGCGTGACGCTGGATGGCCAGGATCTGACCGAGCGCATTGCGCCCCGGCTGATCTCGCTCTCGCTGTCCGAGGCGCGTGGGGACGAAGCCGACCAGCTCGACCTGGAGATCCGCGACAACGACGGCCGCACCGCGCTCCCACGGCGCGGCGTCGCGTTGCAGGTGGCGCTGGGCTGGCAGGACGGGGGCATGATCGACAAGGGCACGTTCACCGTGGATGCCGTTGAGCACAGCGGCCCACCGGACGTGATCACAATCCGCGCCCGCAGCGCGGACCTGACCGGCTCGATTCGCAGCCGGAAGGAACGCAGCTGGCATGACACCAGCCTGGGCGAGATCGTCGGCGCTATCGCCGCCGAGCACTCGCTCAAAGCTGCCGTGGCTCCCACGCTTGCGAGCGTGGCCATTCCACACCTCGACCAGGCCAACGAAAGCGATGTGAACCTGCTAACCCGGCTGGGCAAACGCTTCGACGCGGTGGCCACGATCAAGGGGGGCGCGTTGATCTTTTCCCCCATTGCCGCCGGCACGACGGCCAGCGGTGCGCCGCTGCCGCGCGTGACAATCACCCGGGCATCCGGTGACCAACACCGCTTCACCATCGCCGACCGCGACAGCTACAGCGGCGTGCGTGCGTACTGGGGCGACCGCAACGCGGCCCGTCGCAAAGCAGTCCTGGTGGGCACGGCGCAGAACGAGAAGAAGCTGCAGGCCACCTTTGCCAGCGAGGCCGAGGCGTTGCAGCATGCGGATGCGGAGTTCAAGCGCCTGCAGCGCGGAACGGCCACGCTGACCTACGAGCTTGCGCTCGGGCGTGCCGAGATTTCACCGGAGCAGACCGTCACGGTTCAGGGCTTCAAAGCAGAGATCGACGGAACCGAGTGGCTTGTTTCGAAGGCCACGCATCGCATCGACCCTGGTAGCGGCTTCACGACATCGCTGGAGCTGGAAAAGGCAAAGGCCGATGAGGCCGGCGACTCCGATTCGGAAGACGACACGACCCCAACGGAGTGACCAGTATTTCAGTGCTGCTGGGCGCTGAAGAATTTGCGGACCATGGCCCACACCGTGAACGCGCTGGCCGGCTGTCGCATATCCAGCTCGGCATCCAACTGCGCCTGCACGCGCTCCAAATGCTTCACCGTCAGCTGGTTGCGCCGCTGCTGTTTGCCAAGCTGCCACTGCACAACCTGCCAGCTTGCCACCGCACTGGCGATGTACATCGCCAGTGCAACCGTGGCAATTACTTCGGGCTCGCCTTTCATCTGTTCGACCATCCGTGGAACGATCCACCACAACCCCAAGATCAGAATCATGGTGATTGTTCGCGGCACCAGTATCAGGCGCTTGCGATGCAGGATCGCTGCCTCAATGCTGCTGCGCTTTCCTTCGAGAATGCGGGTGTCGATTTCGTAGAGCGCGAGTGGCTGACCACCGATATTCAGCACCAGCTTGTTGGCGTGAACATCCCCGTAAACAATTTGGCCGACGTTGTTTTCGGCCTGATACTCCGTTTCCTTCACTTCAAAATTCCATGACTACAACGGCCGAAATTATCGGCCGCTGCATGGGAATATTGAATATCTACAGGGTGTCGCTACTTTTTCTTTTTTCCGCCGACGTTAAACACTGCGTCGCCTTGCGTTACGTCGCCCTGAATTACCTGATGCTGCTTGCCGCCGCTGATCTTGATCCCTGCGGGCGCCTTCGGCGCGGGCGCATTCGCACCCAGGGCAGCCAGAACCAGTGAGCGCGTAGCGGGCGCGGCGTTGCGATAGGCCGCAAGCAGAAGCATCTCTTCCGCACTGACGCCCGTGCCATCGCTTCCGTGCTTGCCGCTCAACACGTACACGACATCAACGCCTGCAGCGGTGACACCGGCGAGATAGCCAGCACCTGGCAATTGTTCGCCCTGCTCGTAGTTCAGTTGGGCGCGCTTTGACACGCCACCGGCTTCGGCCAATGCCTGCTGCGTCAGCGCCAGGCGCTGACGTTCTTCTTTCAGTCGGATCCCGATTGACATAGACAACTCCATTTTTTGAAAGAAAGTTCGCTTGACAGGTGCATGATTGTTCACCATGATTCCACGCGAATTCACGCGAAGGCCCACGCATGCCCAACCACTCGAAAAGCCGCCCTGCCACCTCCGGCCTTCGCACTGCCCAGGAGGCACGCGAATGGCTAGTGGCGAACGGCATCACCGTCGTGCAGTTTGCAAAAACCCACGCCCTGCCGGTTTACACCGTGAAAGACGTACTGCTGGGTCGCAGCAAAGCTAGGACTGGAATGGCACACGCCGCAGCCGTCGCACTCGGCATGAAGCCTAACCCGCGTTTACCCGCGAAGTCACGCGAAAACACACGCGGGCGGTGATCTGATGGTCGCCCTGGTTGCTCGCCGCAAGGCCACGTTCCTGTGCCCGTTCTGTAGGTCGGCGCTCTACAAGCGGACCAGCCATCTCGCGCATCAGTTCCTGCGAAACGATGTGTTCGTCTGCGACAACCCCCTCTGCTCTGCCGCTTTCAACGCACACACCGAGCTGACGCATGTGGCCAGCCCAACGGGCATTCCGCACGCGCTGCCGTGCGAGCTGCCTGACACGCCGTACCTGATGCGTCGCTCAATGGAGCGCGCTTACCGCGCCGAAATGGAAAGCCGCCAGCTAGACCTGCTGGAAGACGCCGATAACACCGAGGACGACGAATGACGCGGGACAATGACAAAACCGGCGGCAATTGGGCTACTGCGCAGATGCCGCGACTGGTTCAAGGCCAGATCCTGGGCGATTCCCCTGTCCCGCCTGCACAGAAGCAACGCGAGGCTGAACAGCTGCGCGCTGCTGTCGAAGCTCACCTGGCTGCCGGCGGTCGCTACGAATGCATCGGTCCGGCACAGGTTGGCCGCACTGGGGCTCAGTCGTGACCGACACCCCAGTGCAGTCCGTCGCCTCAACCCGCCAGAGCCCGTTGGCAGAACTCAGCGGCCGGAAGGATCCCTGCCGGGCCGTTGTACGTTTCGTCACCGCAGAAGGCGGTCACGACAGTCCGGCCTTTACCGCCGTTGAACTCAACGGTCGCCTCACGCAGCAGCGCTTCGGCACCAACGCCGGGTGCCGTGGTTACGCGCTCGATCGCATCAGCCGCGATCTGCAGATGCAGGACGTTCACCGCATTGCCATCGGTAGTTTCGGCACGAAGGATAAACACCGCGTCCTCTCCATTCGGGATGAGGCCGGCTGCCGCCATCTTCTTCAACACCACGCTGGCATCGCTCGCAAAGCCGTGAAACACCCCAGCCTCGTTCCAGCCGCTTGCGGCGAGCGTGAGCACCAGTTTCGGCGGTGTTGCGAAGGCCATGTGATCGACCGCAGCCACGCTGGGGTGAAGGGCTCGGATTGCACCGTCGCCGCCTTCGGCGACCGGGGTTTCCTCCGTCGTGCCTCCCTTCGCCGCGCCACCCTTGCCGGTCGTCGTCCTGGCCTGCTGGCCGCTATGCTCGGCGGGCGGCATATTGCAGGCCGAGAGCGCGGCCAGCAGCGTCAAGGCGCACACGTGCTTTGTAATCTTCATTCGTCCCTGTCTTTGGCATGTTCGCGGAACTGCGAACCGGCGAATTTTCGCATGGGTGCTTGGCACCCCGTGCGCGTCGCAACGCCAGTGACGCTGGGCTTGACAGTAGGAATGCACGACGGCAGGATGCCCGCCAAGGAGCCTAGAAACTCCGAGGAAACAGCGGTATCCGCGCCCGTAAGCATCGCGGTTTTTTTGCGCCTGCAATTCGAGCGCACCGACGCCTTTTGCGTCGGGAGGGCGGCAGCCATACAACACCCGCAAGGGGAAAACTGCCCGCCGGTCTGTTTCCCGGTTTCTAGCCTCCCGACACCCCCGGTGCGACGCCTAGAAACGTCTCGCCGAGGTTCATTCTCGGAAACAGGAGACGTCTCAATGTCGAATGACACCCAAGTTGCGCCCGCATCAGCCGCGCGCCAGGTAGCTCACTACTTCGGCCTCATCGCCGACACCCTCGACTGGAATCACACCGACTGGCTCGCCCTTGGGGCGCGGCTGGAGTCGTGCGGCAAGCCCATCCATGCGCTGACCCTTGCCGACGTTGAAAACGCGGTCAATGCGACGCGCGATGCCCGTAGCGAGGTGCGCCATGACGCCTGACAAGCCGGCGCTGGTAACCGACCAGGCGATGCCCGCCCAGGACTACGACCGCCTCTGGCGGGCGCAGCAGGCAGCCGAGCTGCTGGCCTGCATCACCGGCCCCATCGCCGAGGCCACCGGCATCACCCCCGACAACACCGCCGCCGTCGCTGAGTACATCAGCGAGGGAATGCGCGAGGTGCTGAACCGCTCCACGCCGCTCGAAGATCAGATCTAGCCCCAACGGTCCGTGCCGGTGCGCCAACACCGGCCGGGCTGCAGCACCACCAGGAGAGAGAGCCATGCAACACCCCATCAACAGCATCACGGCGGCCTGAAATGCAGGAAGATTTGCGCCAACAGGTGCTACAGCGGCTTGAGCGCGACTACGGGCTCAAGCTGCGCCCCGGCACTGAGTACATGCGCGGCGGCAAGTGCCCGTCGTGCAGTAAAAAAGAGCTTTACACCAACTACCTCAAACCGTGGGTTCTGCGCTGCGGCCGGCAAGCGAAGTGCGGGCGCGAGGTGCACGTGAAGGACGTGTACGCGGACCTGTTCGATGACTGGGGCAAACGCTACCCGACCTCCGACGACAACCCACACGCAGCGGCCGAGGCATACCTGCAGCACGCGCGCGGGTTCGACCTCGCCAAGGTGCGCGGGCTGTTCAAGCAGGCCGACTACTACAGCCCCCAGATCAGGCAGGGCAGCGCCACCGTGCGCTTCCCGTTGCGGAAGGGGGAATGGTGGGAGCGCCTGATCGACCGCCCGCACCGCTTCGGGAAGATGAAGGCGCGCTTCGCGCCGGGCCAGAGCTTCGCCGGCCGCTGGTGGGCGGCACCGTCCGTGACCGAGCAACTGGCGAGCTGCAACGAGCTGTGGATCGTTGAGGGCATCTTCGACGCCATCGCACACATGCACCACGGAAACGTCGCCGTTTCGGCGATGTCATCAAACCAGTTCCCCGTGGATGACCTGCAGGAGCTGGCGAAGCTGCGCGAGGGGAACCTGCCAACGCTGATCTGGGCACCGGACAACGAGCCCGCCAAAGGCAATGGCCCTGGCACCCATGACTACCTGCGCAAGCATGCCGCACGCGCTAAGGCCATGGGATTCACCTGCAGGGCGGCACTGATCCCCCAGCCTGACCACCGCAAGGTGGACTGGAACGACCTGCATCTGCGCGCAATTGCGAACGCCGACAAGGCGGACCGTATGCAGCAGTGGCAGGACGACATCAAGGAAGCACGCCACCAAGGCGACTTGCTGCTCGCCAAAAGCGCCATTGAGAAGGGCCTGCTCATCTATAGGCACAGCGGCCGGCGGGAATTCCACCTTGAGTTCCGCTCCCGCCTGTACTGGTTCGCCTTCGACGTCAGCCGCTTTGAGAAGTTCAAGGCGGATCACATCAAGACGAATGGTGCCGACGACATCGACGAAAAGCTGCCCGAGCTGGAGCGGGCGGCGGCGCAGGTCCACGAGATCGCCAATTGCTATCCGGAAGCACTGTACTTTCAGCGCAACGATGTGACGGATGAGAGCTGGTACTTCTTCCGTGTCGATTTCCCGCACGACGGGCCGAGCGTCAAGGGCACCTTCACCTCATCTCAGACGCTCAACGCGCCCGCCTTTCGCGACCGCCTGGCGAGCTTCGCACCCGGCGCCGTGTTTGACGGAACCGCGAGCGAGCTTACCCACGTAATGAAAGACCAGCTGTTCAACATCAAGAAAGTGGAAACGATCGACTACGTTGGCTACAGCAAAGAACACCGCGCCTACGTCCTGGGCGACATCGCTGTGCGCGACGGCGAGCTGGTCCAGGCCAACGCCGAGGACTATTTCGAGTTCGACAAGCTGCGCTTGAAGACCACGCAAAGGTCGATACGCATGGACATCCAACGCGATGACGAAAGCTACCGCACGGACTGGCTGCCCTGGCTGTGGCTGTGCTTCGGCACGCATGGCGTGGTCGCGCTGACGTTCTGGTTTGGCTCGCTGTTCGCTGAGCAAATCCGCGCCGAGCACAAGAGCTTCCCCTTTCTTGAAGCTACGGGCGAAGCCGGTGCCGGTAAAACCACCTTGCTGACCTTCCTGTGGAAGCTCTTAGGCCGCAGCGACTACGAGGGCTTCGACCCCGCGAAATCGTCCAAGGCCGGCCGCGCCCGCGCAATGGGACAGACCAGCGGCATGCCGGTCGTTTTGCTGGAAGCCGACCGCAGTGGCCCCGACAAGGCCCATGCAAAGACCTTCGAGTGGGACGAACTGAAAGACTTCTTCGGCGGTGGCACGCTTGCCACGCGCGGCGTGCGCAACGGCGGTAACGATACCTACGAGCCGCCGTTCCGGGGCACCATCGTTATTTCCCAGAACGCCGCGGTTGACGCCAGCGAAGCCATCCTGACCCGTATCGTCAAGCTGCATTTCAAGCGGCCGAATGTCTCGACCGAGAGCCGCATCGCGGCCGACAACCTCAACCAGCTGCAAGTCGAGCAGTTGAGCTATTTCCTGGTCAAAGCCATCAGGGCCGAAAGCGAAGTATTGAAGACGTTCGCCAAGCGCGTCAGGTTCTGGGAAGCGGCGCTGCGCGAGCGAAAGGAAATCCGCATCGAGCGCGTGATCAAGAACCACGCGCAGATGATGGCATTGGTGGATTGCCTGGCCGTCGTGATCGATCTACCGAAGGAGCTGCGGGACAAGACACAAGCTGCGCTGGCAGACATGGCCCAGGAACGCCAGCAGGCGATCAGTGCAGACCACCCCGACGTGACCCAGTTCTGGGAAGTGTTCGAGTACCTGGAAGGGTTGGGCACGGAGCGCAGGGTCAACCACTCGCGCGACCCCGCCCGTATCGCGATCAACCTCAACGAGTTCTACGCAAAAGCCGCGCAGTTCTCGCAGCGGCTGGCCGATGTCAACGAAATGCGCCACCTGCTGCGCAACTCGCGCCGCCACAAGTTCATCGACGCAAGCATCTCGGTGAACAGCAAGTTGCGCGACGGTGAAATCGGCAAGTCGGCAACCGTGAAATGTTGGGTGTTCGAAGCCTGAACACCTGACCCAACCGGCGCGCAAGCGCCAAAGAAAGCGGGTCCGGCGGGCGGTGCGCCAACACCACCCCGAGGGCCTTCCAACGAAGCTCAGGAGAAGAGAGCCATGCAACAGATGAGCGGGAATGTTCCCCACACCGTTACACCTTCGCCGGTACCGGCCACCGGACCCGGCAGGGAGGCTACCACGGCCCCCATGAAAACACGCGAAACCCCACCGCAGGCGTCGGTCAGCATGATCGTGACCCACGACCAGGTGGTGATCGTCGCCGAGCTGGCCATGGGCCGTGGCTGGGCCGTGGTGCGCCGCTGGGAGCGCCGCAGCCGCGTGCGTGTGGGTTGGGTGCAGGTAGAGGGGCCACGGGACGTAGAGGCCTGCGCGCGGGCTCTCGGGCACGAACTGGCCGGCCTGGTGTTCGGCATGCCGTTCCCCTACCACCTGGCCAACATGCTGCCCAGGGCAGCCACGCCGGCCGCGCTGGAAGCCATCGCCGCTGCAGCCCAGGAGGTGGCCCATGGTTAACCTGCTGCTTATCTCCCTGGCACCCGCCGCCGGCGGTGCCATCGGGCTGTACCTGTGGATGACCCGCACCCCGGCGATCAAGCACACGGGTCTGGCTGTCGGGCAGGCCACGATCACCCGTCGCAGGCGGCCGATGGCGGTTCGCGTAGGAGGTTGCGCATGACCACTGCAACCATTCAGAACCGCGCGGAACTGCTGGATCGCATGTATGAAGCCGGCGTAAGGATCGGCGAAATCCTCCACCTGGTGGGGATGGCGGCTGACCCCGAGTCGCCGGCAGGCCCCTTCGCGGAGTTCATCGAAACCGAACTGGCAAGCACCGATGGGGCGTGTCAACCGATCTTCCGTCAGTGGCCCGAGTTCAAGGCGGCATTGCAGTCCTTCGAGCGTGCGTTCCTCGACACCAAGAACGAGCTGGGCCGGCGCCACGCCGAGACCATGTTCAGGGAAGAGGTGGCTGCTCATCTGCTCCGGTACTGTCCCACTCCTTTCATCGTGAAGATCGAGTGGCAGATAGCTGACTGCATCAGCACGGGCGAGCGCTTCCCCTTGGGCACCTGGCGAATGGGCTGGGGCTACTACGGCAGCGAGTGGATCCTCGCCGCGACCATTGATGAGGCCATCTGCGAGGCCATCCGCCGCGCGGACGGGCAACGCCTTGAACGCTGGAACGCCCGCGCGAACGATGTGGAGGGCCGAGCATGAATCTCTCTCGCATCATCGAACTGAGCAAGGTTGCCCGCGCTACTGGCACGCCCGGCCCAATGTCCACGGGCGAAGCCCTGACCGTGGCCCTTGTCCTGAACCGCCACGACTGGCTGAAGGATGAGGGCTATACCGTCGCCCAGGCATTGGACCGGATCGATGCCGACACCGTGCAGCATCTGCGCGCCGCCGAGCGCGCCCTGCAGGCGGAGTTCGGCCCCGGCCCCCTGTCTGTCTCGATGGACGACCAGCTGGCAAAGCTGAGCCAGGACTGCATCCGCCGGCACGACCAGATCCTGGAACGGGCTGGGTGCGTCGGCATCAAGGCCAGTGAAGCCCGGGCGGTGCGCGATCGCTGGATCCGTGAGTGTGGATCCGAAACCCTGGACGGGCTCAAGCATGGCGTGGCCATGATGAAAAAGGCCAGTGCGAATGCCGCCGCCGGCCGCAGCCCGCTGAATGACCTGCAGGTCAAGATCGCCGCCGAGCTGCTGCAGTTCGCCTGCAGCGTCTCCCAGCTGCGCTTCGGCTTCGACATCGAGCGGGGGGCGTTCCATGCATAACTTCGAAATCCTCCACGCCGGCATGTTCTCAGGCCTGGGTGCGGGTGCTAAGGGCTTCAACCAGGCCCGCCCCGACATCGGCACCGCCCGCGCTGCCTATCGCTGCATCGGTGGCATCGACGTGGACCGCGCCGCAATCGCCGACTTCAACCGTATTGCGGGCGTGCCTGGCACGGTGATGGACCTGTTCGACCGTGACCAGTACCGGGCATTCTGGGGCTGCGAGCCGCCCTCCTGGTGGCGCGAGGCCACGACCAGCGACATTCACCGCGCCTACGGTGGCGAGCGCCCCCACGTCATGTTCCTGTCCGCACCCTGCAAGGGTTTCTCGGGGCTGATGGCGGAAAGCAAGAGCCGGACCGAGAAGTACCAGGCGCTCAACCGCCTCACGCTGCGCGGGATCTGGCTGATGCTGGAGGCGTACAAGGACGACCCGGTGGAAATGGTGCTGTTCGAGAACGTGCCGCGCATTGCCTCGCGTGGCCGTCACCTGCTCGATCAGATCGGCGCGCTGCTGCGGGCTTATGGCTATGTCGTCTCCGAAACCACACACGACTGCGGTGAACTCGGTGGCCTGGCGCAGAGCCGAAAGCGGTTCCTGCTGGTGGCACGGCATGCCGAGAAGGTTCCGCCGTTCCTGTACGAGCCCGTGAAGCGCCCGCTGCAAGCCGTGGGCTCGGTGCTGGGCCGCATGCCGCTTGCGGGCGACGTGGAGCGCGCAGGACCGATGCACCGCATGCCGTCGCTGCAGTGGAAGACGTGGGTGCGGCTGGCGTTCGTGGAGGCCGGGAGCGACTGGCGCAGCCTCAACCGGCTGGCCGTCGAGGACGGCGTGCTGCGCGACTACCTGGTCGTGCCCGAGTACCGCCGCGGTTATCTGGGCGTGCACGGCTGGGACGACACAACCGGCACCGTTGCTGGGGAGAGCCTGCCGAGCAACGGCGCTTTCAGCGTGGCTGACCCGCGCGCCGTCGCCGGCGCAGCCCAGTACCAGCAGTACGGCGTGCTCGGCATGGGAGACACGGCCGGCGCGGTCATCGGGGTGAAGTCACCCGGCCAGGGCACGTTCTCGGTCGCTGATCCGCGCCACGGTGGCCCGGCCAAGCACAACAACGAATTCCGCATCGTGCCATGGGCCCGTGCCGCCGGCGCTGTCACCGGCGCGCACGGCACCGGCCAGTGCGTGCAGGACATCCGTGCCACCGGCCGCTTTGAGGGCGCAGGCAAGTACCGAGTGACCGGCTACGGCGAGACGGCCGGCACGGTGATCGCACGCAGCGACACTGGCCAGGGCGCGTTTGCGGTGGCGGATCCACGCCCGGCAAACCAGCGCGTGCAGGGCGACGCTTACCTGACCAATGGCCACTACGGCGTCGTCGGGTGGGACAGCAATAGCGGCGCGGTCAGTGCGGCTGCCGGGCACGACAACGGCCGCTGGTCGGTGGCGGATCCGCGCCTTCCCGGCGAGCGGGACAACCTGGTCTGCGTTATCCGTAGCCTGGACGGCACATGGCATCGGCCGTTCACCACGCTGGAGCTTGCGGCGCTGCAGTCGCTGGTTGACCCCGAGGAAAAGCTCGAGCTGGACGGACTGAGCGACCAGGCCTGGCGCGAGCGTATCGGCAACGCGGTGCCGCCGGCAGCTGCCCGCGCCATCGCCGAGGAAATCGGCCGAACCCTCCTGCTCGCATGGACCGGGCAGACCTTCGCCCTGTCGAGCACACCGATATGGGTGCGCGATGTCGCGGTAGCGTTGACCATGCCGGCGGAGGTGTGCCAATGACCCAGCGCCAGCTCGAACGCCTGCCCGAGGTGATGAGGTGCAAGAACGGTCATGTGGCCAGGCTGATGGAGGACCGGCGCTGCCGGTCCTCCAGCGGCGGCATCTTTGTCGAATGCACCTGCAGCCAGACCGCCCGCTATGACGACCGCACAGCCGCTGAGCGTGATTGGCGGCGCATGCAGGGCATTCGCACCCGTCGCCCTGCCCCTACCCCGTCGAACGTGCTGCAGCTCGGCCTGCGGCTCACTGGGGGGCATCGTGGCTGATGGAAACGCACAGCGAGGAATACCGGCGGATCTGCGAAGCCCGGTCGTGGTTGCGCCAGGGATACACGGACAAGCGGTCGGTGGACGCACTGGTGGCCAGGATCAGCGCGGTTCGTGGCCAGGACGCAGCCGATCAACTGCGGCAGGATATGCGCCGCCAATGGCTCTGCAGGCAGGACTGGCTGGCGGATCCGCCGGCGGCGTCCTGACATTCCAAGCGCTGCAGCGGATCGTGCGACCAGTGGGAAGCCTGCCCAGGGTGGCCACCGTCATCCGGTGGGCAAAGCGGAATCACGTCCGTGTGCTGCAGGACGGTGCCGGTGGCGTGTTCACGACGGTTGACGCGATCAATGCGGCCTTGGGAATCGGGCCGGGCATGCAGGAGCTGGCGGACAAGAACCTGAAGGATCAGATCTGATGGGAAGAAAACGCACCTTCAACCCGGACATTCCGGGCCACATCGACCAGCGGGCATTGCCCGCTGGCGTCTACTGGGATCAGGCCAGGTGGTACATCCTGGTCGACCGCCCGGAGGGCCGGCCACGCAAGAAGACCATCGCCGGCCCCAACGCCAGGCTATCGGAGCTACACGCCCTTGTAGAGGACGCCCTCACGGGCGTCCAGCGCGGCACCCTGCAGCACCTGGTAGAGGCGTTCACCGGGTCCACCGAGTACCGCGGCCTCACGAAGGGCACGCGCAAGGGCTACGACCGGCAAGCCGCAGATGCGTGCGCTTGGCGGCTCAAAAGCGGGGCCACCCTGGGCGAGATGCAGCTGCGCGATTTCGACGTGCCCACCATTCAGCGCCTTGTGGAAACCATCGCGGCCGGCAGGCCCGCACAAGGGCATCAGCCTGCGGTGCCTGCGACGCCTACCAAGGCCAACCACGTTCTGCGCTACCTGCGCCGCTTGTTCGCGTGGGGCATCCGTCACGGGCACTGCAAGCACAACCCGTGCAAGGGTGTTCGGGAGGCCACCGAAGTTGGTCAGTTCAAGATGCCAACGCCCGAGGCGCAAGAAGCTGTGCTGGCGTTCGCACGCGAACGCGCCGCCCGCAAGGCCCACACCGCCGGCAGCGTTTCACCCTACATGCCGGCAGTCATGGTGCTGGCATATGCCGTGCGCCTGCGCGGCATCGAGGTGACCACGCTCACCGACGCCCACCTGACCGACGAAGGCATCGTCAGCAACCGCACGAAAGGCTCGATCGACAATCTGACGGAATGGAACGATGACCTGAAGGCTGCTGTTTCCTGGCTGCAGGAATACCGCACGCAGAGGATGGCGGCGCACAGCCGGCCGGTCCCGATCCGGCCGGAAGCCCGCCAGCTCCTAGTAAGCGAGTCCGGCACACCCCTGACGAAATCGGCGCTGGACAGCGCCTGGCAGCGGCTGATCCACGCCGCCATCAGCGCGAAGGTTATCGCCGAGGCCGACCGCTTCTCGCTCCACGGGCTGAAGCATCGCGGCATTACCGACTCGGACAACGAGGCCGATGGTGGCCACCGGACGCTGGCCATGCGGCAGCGCTACAGGCACAAGCTGGAGCGGGTAAAACCGGCCCAACGCAGCTAGTTTTTTCCCAAGCGTTTTCCCAAATGGGCAAAAAAAAGGCACTTAGCGTGAGCTAAGTGCCTGTTTTTATGGTGGGCCGTGAAGGATTCGAACCTTCGACCAAAAGATTAAAAGTCTTCTGCTCTACCGACTGAGCTAACGGCCCAAACAAAGACCCGGCCGTAGCCGGGGTGCGCATTCTAGCGCAAGAAGCAGCAAACCGGAAATCAGGCGTAGTGCGTGGGGTCAGCCAGGCCGGCGGCGGCGAAGCCGTCCGCACGCAGGCGGCAGGCGTCGCAATGGCCGCAGGCTCGGCCGTTCATGTCGGCCTGGTAGCAGGACACGGTCAGCCCGAAGTCCACGCCCAGGCGCTGTCCTTCGGCGGCGATCTGCGCCTTGCTCAGGTACTGCAGCGGCGCGTGCACGACGATGCCCGCCCCTTCCACGCCGGCCTTGGTGGCCAGGTTGGCCAGCGCCTGGAAGGCGGCCACGAACTCGGGCCGGCAGTCCGGGTAGCCGGAGTAATCCACGGCGTTCACGCCGCAGAAGATGTCGTTGGCGCCCAGCACCTCGGCCCAGCCAAGCGCCAGCGACAGCATGATGGTGTTGCGCGCCGGCACGTAGGTCACCGGGATGCCGGCACCGCCGGCCTCGGGGACGTCGATGTCGTCGGTCAGCGCCGAACCGCCGATGCTGCGCAGGTCGACGTCGACCACCTTGTGCCCGGCCACGCCCAGCGCGGCCGAGACCCGCTTGGCCGCTTCCAGTTCCGAGGTATGCCGCTGGCCGTAGCGCACGCTCAGCGCGTACACCTGGAAGCCCTGTTCCTGGGCGATGGCGACGACGGCGGCCGAGTCCATGCCGCCGGAAAGAAGCACGACTGCTTTCTTCTTCATGTGTTGATCCGGTTGGGGGAGGAATGCCAGCACGCTGTCCCGCGCCGGGGTTGAAGCCATGAACGACGTGCGGGCCTCAGCGCCCGGGCTCGTCGTTCCAGAGGATCTTGTGCAACTGCATCTGGAAACGCACCGGCAGGCGGTCGGCGACGATCCAGTCGGCCAGCTCGCGGGCGCTTACCTGCGACTTGCTGGGCGAGAAGAACACCGTGCAGCGCGCCGGCAGGCCATGCTCGGCCACCATCGCACGCGCCCATTCGTAGTCGCCGCGGCTGCAGATCACGAACTTGAGCTGGTCGCGCGCGGTCAGCAGCGGCAGGTTCTCCAGCCGGTTGCGCGCCACCTCGCCCGAATCCGGGGTCTTCAGGTCGACCACGCGCGACACCCGCGCATCCACCGCGGCGATGTCCAGCGCGCCGGAGGTTTCCAGCGAGACATCCAGCCCGGCGTCGCACAGCTTCTGCAGCAGGATCAGGCAGCGCTTCTGCGCCAGCGGCTCGCCGCCGGTCACGCAGACGTGGCGCACGCCCTGCTGGAGCACCTCGGCGACGATGGCGTCGATGTCCCACCACTCGCCGCCATGGAAGGCGTATTCGGTGTCGCAGTACAGGCAGCGCAGCGGGCAGCCGGTCAGGCGCACGAACACCGTCGGCCAGCCGGCGGTATCGGCTTCGCCCTGGAGGGACAGGAAGATTTCAGTGATCTTCAATCGCGGCAACGGCGACTGCACGATCTCGCTGGGGACAGCGGCGGCGGGAGAATTCATGGCTGCTCAACCGCCCCGCGACGACGCGGTGGCGGCTCCAATCAACGCAGTTGCTGGCCGAGCCGGATCGACTGCAGACGATCCTGGGCGGTGCGGGCCGCATCACTGCCGGGAAAACGGGAAATCACCTGCTCCAGCGTCTGCTGCGCCTGGGCGGCATTTCCCTGACCGTATTGCGAAAGACCCAGCTTCAGCAGGCCACCGGCGGCCTTGTCGTGGGTCGGATAGCGGGCCACGAGATCATTGAACTCGGACTCGGCCATCTTGAAATTGCGGGTGGCGTAATAGCTCTCGCCCAGCCAGTACAGCGCGTTGGGCGTGTAGGCCGCATTCGGGTACAGCTCCAGGAAGCTCTGGAACAGCTGCGCCGAATCGTCGTAGTTGCCGGCCTTCAGGGCATCGAATGCCACGTTGTAAGCGGCACGCTCATCGCCTGCAGCCGCCAGGCTGCTGGCATCACCGCGCACGGTCGGTGCACGTTCGCTGCCGGTTGCCGCTGCCGGTTTGGTGGCCGGAGCGGCCGGGACTGCCGAGACCGGCTCCGCACCCGTGGCCGCCGGTGCACCGCCCTCAAGGCGGTTCAACCGACCATCGAGGTCGAGGTACTGGTCGCGGTTGCGCTGCTTCAGCTGTTCGTTCTCGTGCTGGAGCTGCTCGATCGTGCCCTGCAGTGCCTGCATCTCCGTGCGGAGCTGCTGCAGCTGGTTGAGCATGTCGGTGTTGGCCTGGCTGTTGTTGACCTGCTGCTCGAGCACGCCCACGCGGTCAGCCAGACTTGCACGCTGCGCGTACGCGGGCGCGGCAGCCACGAGGGCTGCCGCAACCGCGAGCATCAGTCGATTGATGCCGATACGCATCGATTACTGCGCGGTGTAGACGATTTCGACGCGACGGTTCTGCGACCAGCAGGACTCGTTCGACTCGGTGCAGACCGGACGCTCTTCACCGTAGGACACGACGGTCAGCTGCGAAGCCGAGCCACCGTTGGCCTGCAGCGCCGAGTTGACGGCGTTGCCACGACGCTCACCCAGGGCCTGGTTGTAGGCGCGGCTGCCGCGTTCGTCGGTGTTGCCCTGCAGGGTGATGCGCGAGGACGGACGGTCACGCAGGTACTTGGCGTGGCAAGCCATGATCTGCTGGAACTCCGACTTCACTTCTTCCTTGTCCAGGTCGAAGTAGACAACGCGCTGACGCAGGCAGGCATCGGTGTCCAGATCGCCCGGGCCGTACAGGCCGGAGGTGGACGGAGCGGTCGGCTGGGTCACACCCGCGCCGTTGTCGACCGGCGGAGCCGGCTGTTCCTTGACCTTCTTCGAGCAGCCGGCAAGCGCGGCTACGGACAGCAGCGAAACGAGCAAAACGCGAGTGGACTTGTTCATGGCGATACCTAGAGGCTCCTGGGCCAATGTTGGGTTTAATGCGAGTGGGATATTAACATTTTATCAACGGGCGGTGCGGTATGGCCCCCAAGCCGGCTCACGAACATCACCGTCGGCCAGGACCAGCCGCTGGCGGACGCGGCCGTCAGCGGACACTTCGTACAGAACACCTCGGCCACCCTCACGGGCGGCGTACAGCACCATGCTCGCGTTGGGCGCGAAGCTGGGAGATTCATCCAGCGAGCCCACCGACAGCGTGCTCCAGCGCGCAGCGCCCAGGCTGCTGTCCATCAGGGCGATCTTGTAGCTGCTGCCACTGCCCTGGGCGGTGACGATCTTCTTGCCATCGTAGGACACGCTGGCCTTGGCGTTGTAGTTGCCCTGGAAGGTCACGCGGCTGGCGCTGCCGCCACTGGCCGAGACCTGGTAGATCTGCGGGCGGCCACCACGGTCGGAAGTGAAGTAGACCGAGCTGCCATCGGCGGCCCAGGTCGGCTCGGTGTCGATGCCGAAATGGTTGGTGAGCTGGGTCAGCTGCTTGCTGCCCAGGTCCATCACGTAGATCTCCGGGTTGCCGCTGCGCGACAGCGACAGCGCCAGGCGGCGGCCATCGGGGGAGAACGACGGGGCGCTGTTGATGCCGCGGAAGCTGGTCAGCAGCTCACGCGCACCGGTGGCGATGTCCTGCACGTAGATCGAGGAGTTGCCGCGCTCGAAGCTCACGTAGGCCAGCTTGCGGCCGTCAGGGCTCCAGCTCGGCGACAGCAGCGGCTCGGCCGAACGCACGATGGTCTGCGGGTTGAAGCCGTCCGAGTCGGCCACCATCAGCGCGTAGCGCATGTTCGCGCCGCTGCCGCTGGCGGTGATGTAGGCGATGCGGGTCCAGAACGCGCCGCGCACGCCGGTGATCTTCTCGTAGATGGCGTCGGCCATCTGGTGGGCGACGTCGCGCATGGCATTGGAGCGGGCGGTCATCGCCAGGCCGAGCGTGCGCTCGCCCTTGGCCACGTCGAACAGCTCGTACTCCACGCGGTAGGCACCGGCGCCGGCGTCCAGCACGCGACCGACCACCAGGTAGTCCTGCTTGAGCGCGCGCCAGGTCGGGTACTGGACTTCGCTGCCGCGGGTCGGGCGCTCCACGATCTGCGCCTCCGGCAGGCTGCGGAACTGGCCGGAGCGGTCCAGGTCGGCGCGCACCACGGCCGCGACGTCGGTCGACGGCGCGCCGGCCGTGCCCTGGTACGGCATCGGCACCACGGTGATCGGCGTGGCCGACGGATTGCCGCCGACGATGTTGATTTCCAGTGCCCCCTGCTGGGCCATTGCCACGAACGGCAACAACAGGACAGTAAGGGCGACCAGCCAGCGTGAGGGTTTCTTCATGAGGCGCTCAGCAGTACGGAAAGGCAGGAGGGATAGCAGCAAGCGGATGAACAGTTTCGCAATCATTAACGAAGATAGTGTGAAGCGCCCTTGAATCTGAATGGCATGACGGTTTCATCCGAAATCATGCCCGGAAACAACGGGCGCGCACGTTCGTCGCGCTCAGTCCTGTGCGGTGAAGGTGAACATCAGCTCACGCCGGAACACCGACTCGAAACCACGGAACGGGAGCGGCTGGGCGCGCAGCACGGCACGCTCGATCGAGTCGCGCGCGGCCGCATCCATCGAGCAGCCCGACTGTACCTGGGCACTGACCACCTCCCCGCCCGGCAGCTGCCGGATCAGGATGCGACAGCGGGTACCGTTGGGCACGTTGTCCGGCTTGTTCCATTGGGTGACGACGGCCTGCTGGATGGCGGCGGCGTACTTGGCGGTCAGGTCATCGCTGGTGCCGCCCTGCCCCGGCGTCGCCGGCGTCTGGCCGCCGGTGTTTCTGGAGGCCGCCGGCGCGCTGGTAGCGGCGCGTGCACGGGCATCGGCCACCTGGCGCAGGCGCTGTTCGGCCTGCCGGGCCTCGCGCTCGGCCTGCTCGCGCCGGCGCCGCAACTCGGCGATCTTCTGCTGGCGCTCCTGCTCGGCCTGGGTCTCGTTGGCGCGGCGCTGCTCGTCGGCCAGCTTCTTCTGGCGGTCGGCCTCTTCCTGCTGGCGGGCCAGGCGCGCCTTCTGCTCGGCCTCTTCCACGCGCTTGCGCTCGGTCAGGTCGATCTGTTCCTGGCGACGCTTGGCTTCCTGCTCCTGGCGGGCCTTTTCCTCGGAGATGGCCAGCGCGCTGACCCGCTCCTGGTCCACCTTGTCAGGCTGGGCCACGCGCTCCTGCGCATTGTGCTGCTGCGGGCTGAGCGCATCCTGCGGTCGGGGCTCGGGAAGCGGCTGCGGCGGGGTCACGGTGTCTTCCGGCACCGGCTCCGGGGGTACTTCCTCGACCGGCTCGGGCAGGTCGGGCAGCTTTTCCGAGGCGCGCAGCGCCTGCCGGGCGGCGGTGGCCTCGGCGGCGGACAGTTCCAGGCTGGCTTCCACCGCCGGATCCCCGGCGGCAGCCTCGGTGTCGCGCGAGGGCGACCACAGCCAGGCGACGATGAACACTGCCGCCACCAGCAGGTGGACCAGCAGCGCCAACGCGACCGGCCGGCCCCAGTCGTCGCGGTGATCGTGCGGCGGTGGCAGTGCGTCAGCGTGCATCGGTCGCCAGACCCACCTTCTCGATCTTCGCGGCCTTGATCACGTCCATCGCGGCCACGACCTTTTCATAGGCCACGGTCTTGTCGGCGGCCACGATCACGCGCAGGTTCTTGTCCTGCGAGGCCAGCGCGCCGAGCTGTGCCTGCAGCGCGCCGCTGTCCATCGCCTGCGGTTCCTTGGCCTCGGGCAGCTTGAGGCTGAGCTGGCCGTCGGCACGGACCGAGACGATCACCGGGTCCTGCTTGCTTTCCAGGGCCTTGGCGGTGGAACTGGGCAGGTCGACTTCGAAACTGAGCGTCAGCAGCGGCGCGGTCACCATGAAGATGATCAGCAGCACGAGCATCACGTCGATGTACGGCACGACGTTGATCTCGGACTTGAGCTTGCGGCGCTTGCGGCGGGGAATGGCGGCAGTCATGTATGGGTGCTCCTGCGGGTCAGAGTGAAGTGCGGGCGCACTTACTCGTCACCGCCGGCCTGGCGCTGCAGGATCGAGCTGAACTCTTCGGCGAAGGTTTCATAACGCACCGACAGCCGCTCGACGCGGGTGGTGAAGCGGTTGTAGGCCCACACCGCCGGGATCGCCACGAACAGGCCGATGGCGGTGGCGAACAGCGCTTCGGAGATGCCCGGGGCGACCGAGGCGATGCCGGCCTGCTCACCGCTGCTGATCATGTCGTGCATGGTCACCATGATGCCGAACACCGTGCCGACCAGGCCCACGTACGGGGCGGTCGAGCCGATGTTGGCAAGCAGTTCCAGGTTGCGTTCCAGGCCGTCCACTTCGCGGGCGAAGGTGGTGCGCATGGCGCGCTGGGCGCCTTCCAGCTGGGTGCGGCCGTCCAGGCCACGGCGGCCGTGCAGGCGGGTGTACTCGCGGAAGCCAGATTCGAAGATCGATTCCAGGCCGTCCACCTGGCGGTTGCGGTCGGTGGCCGAGGCATACAGCTTGCCCAGGTCGGCGCCGGACCAGAAACGGTTCTCGAAATCATCGGCCGAGCGGTCGGCGGCCTTGAACACGCGCGCCTTGCGGAAAATGATCACCCAGCTGATGAACGAGCCGGCCAGCAGCAGCAACACGATCAGCTTGACCGGGATGCTGGCCTTGATCATCAGGTCCAGGTAATTGATGCCACCGCCATGGCTGGCCTGTGCCACGGTCTGCGCGGCAGCGGCACTTACATCGGCCGGCAACGCCTCGGTCACGGTGGCCTGCAGGGCCAGAAGCAAAGCGATCATCCGATCTTCCTCAGTCTTACTTACGCGTGTTTGGTTTGTAGGGGGTGGAGCGTTGCGTACAGCGTGTCATCAATGGCTTGTGGCTTGAAATCGCGGGCGCCAACCGCTGCCAGGCGGACCTGCGAGGTGACCAGCACCTCCTCGCCCCGCTTCACCGACTGTTCCATCAGCAGGCTGGCCCGACGGCATTGCACCAGTTCCACCGTGACGGACAAGGCATCGTCGAGCTTGGCCGGCTTGAGGAAATCCAGCGTCATGGCGCGGACCACGAACACCTGGCCGTCACCGCTGCGCATGGCTTCCTGGCCGTAGCCCAGGGCGCGCATCCATTCGGTGCGTGCCCGTTCCATGAAGGCCACGTAGCGGGCGTGGTACACCACGCCACCGGCGTCGGTATCTTCCCAGTAAATGCGTGTCGGCCAACTGAACCGGGCCTCACTCATCGGATTGCTCCGCGAACAGGTCGGCCGGCGCGGCCTTCGGCTTGAGCCCCATGTGCCGGTACGCCTTGTGCGTGGCCATGCGGCCGCGCGCGGTGCGCACCAGGAAGCCCTGCTGGATCAGGTAGGGCTCGACCACGTCCTCCAGCGTGCCCCGCTCCTCGGACAACGCCGCGGCCAACGACTCGATGCCGACCGGGCCACCGTCGAAGTACTCCACCATGGTGCGCAGCAGGCGCCGGTCGAGCTCGTCGAAGCCTTCCGGGTCGACCTTGAGCATCTGCATCGCGGCCTGTGCCACGGCATGGTCGATGTGGCCGTTGGCCTTGACCTGGGCATAGTCGCGCACGCGTCGCAGCAGGCGGTTGGCGATGCGCGGGGTGCCGCGCGAGCGGCGGGCGATCTCACCGGCGCCTTCGGCGTCGCAGTCGATGCCCAGGATGCCGGCCGAACGCCGCACGATGCGGGTCAGCTCCTCGGCCGAGTAGAACTCCAGCCGTTGCACGATGCCGAAGCGGTCGCGCAGCGGCGCGGTCAGCAGGCCGGCGCGGGTGGTGGCACCGATCAGGGTGAACGGCGGCAGGTCGAGCTTGATCGAGCGGGCCGCGGGGCCTTCGCCGATCATGATGTCGATCTGGAAATCCTCCATCGCCGGGTACAGCACTTCCTCGACCACGGGCGAGAGGCGGTGGATCTCGTCGATGAACAACACGTCGTGCGGCTGCAGGTTGGTCAGCAGCGCGGCCAGGTCACCGGCCTTCTCGATCACCGGGCCGGAAGTCACCCGCAGGCTGACCCCCAGTTCGTTGGCGATGACATGGCTGAGCGTGGTCTTGCCCAGGCCGGGCGGCCCGAAGATCAGTACGTGGTCCAGTGCCTCGCGGCGTGACTTGGCGGCCTGGATGTAGATGTCCAGCTGCTCGCGCACCGGTGCCTGGCCGAGATAGTCGGCCAGGCTGCGGGGACGGATGCTGGCGTCGGCCGCCTCGTCCTCACGGGTGGCGCCGGCGCCGATGATGCGGTCGTCAGTCATCGGACTATGGTACGTCCTGAAACGCCTGAATAGGAACGAAAAGCTGGCAAAACCGCCGCCCGGCGCCGGCCGCCCGCCGGCCGGGCGGCACTGCCCCGGCGGTCAGATCTCAACCTGCGCCCCCAGCTCCACCAACCGGTTGCCCGGGATCCGGAAGAAGCCGGTGGCCGGGGCGGCGTTGCGGTGCATGAAGGCGAACAGCTTGTCGCGCCAGATCGGCATGCCGCGGTTGGCGCTGGCCACGATGGTCTCGCGGCTGGCGAAGAAGGTGGTGTCCATCGGGTCGAAGTAGATGCCGCCGTGGTCACACGAGCGCATCAGCGCCAGTGGCACGTCCGGGGTCTCCATGAAGCCGAAGCGGATGTAGATGCGGTGGAAGTCATCGCCGACCGATTCGATCTTCAGGCGCTGGCCTTCCTGTGCGTACGGCACCGGCAGGGTTTCCACGTGCAGGAACACGTTGCGCTCGTGCAGCACCTTGTTGTGCTTGAGGTTGTGCATCAGCGCATGCGGCACCACGGCCGGGTCGGCGGTGAGGAAGATCGCCGTGCCCGGCACACGCACCGGCGGGGCCAACATCAGGCCCGGCAGGAAGCTGTCCAGGCGGATGCCGTCCTTGCGGATCTCGTCGCGCAGCAGTTCACGGCCACGGCGCCAGGTGCGCATCATGGTGAACAGCACCAGGCCCAGCACCACCGGGAACCATGCGCCCTGCAGCAGCTTGGCGCCGTTGGCGACCACGAAGCACAGGTCGATGATGAAGAACACCACGCACAGGGCGAGGATGCCATGGTGCGCGCGCGGCCACAGCGCGCGCGCGACCAGCGCCAGCAGCAGGGTATCGATCAGCATGGTGGCCGACACCGAGATGCCGTAGGCAACGGCCAGGTTGCTGGAACTCTGGAAGGCCAGCACCAGCCCGAACACCAGCGCCGCCAGGCCCCAGTTGATGCCCGGGATGTAGATCTGGCCGATGGTGTCGTGCGAGGTATGCAGGATGCGCATGCGCGGGATGTAGCCCAGCTGCATGGCCTGGCGCGACACCGAGAACGCACCGGTGATCACCGACTGGCTGGCGATCACCGCCGCCATCGTGGCCAGGATGATCATCGGGTACAGCGCCCACTGCGGCACCGCCTCGAAGAACGGGTTGGCCACCGCGTCCGGGCGCTCCAGCACCAGCGCGCCCTGCCCCAGGTAGTTCAGCACCAGGCACGGCAGCACGAAGAAATACCAGGCATGGCGGATCGGCGGCACGCCGAAATGGCCCATGTCCGCATACAGCGCCTCGCCGCCGGTGACCGCCAGCACCACCGCGCCGAAGATGAAGATGCCGTGCCAGCCGTGCTCCATGAAGAAGCGCGCGGCCCACATCGGATTGAACGCCTTGAGCACCTCCGGCGTGCCGATCACGTTGTAGATGCCGATGGCCGCCAGCGCCAGGAACCAGATGATCATCACCGGTCCGAACACCTTGCCGACCTTCTCCGTGCCGAAACGCTGCGCGGCGAACACCGCCGCCAGCACCACCAGGGTGATCGGCACCACGAAGTGGCCCAGCCCCGGCGCGGCCACCTTCAGGCCCTCCACCGCGCCCAGCACCGAGATGGCCGGGGTGATCACGCCGTCGCCGAAGAACAGCGAGGCGCCGAAGATGCCGAGGATGCCGACCACGTAGGCCGTGCGCGAGCCATTGCGCAGGGTGCGCTGGGCCAGCGCCATCAGCGCCATGATGCCGCCCTCGCCGTCGTTGTCGGCGCGCATGATGATGGTCACGTACTTGAGCGTGACCACCATGTTCAGCGCCCAGAACGCCAGCGACAGCACGCCCAGCACGGTGTCGTGGTCACTGTTGAGCCCGTAGTGCGGCGAGAACGCCTCCTTCAGGGTGTACAGCGGGCTGGTGCCGATGTCGCCGAACACCACGCCGATGGCACCGATGACCAGTGCCAGGCCACCGGCGGCGCCGTGGCCGCCCGTGTGAGCGTGGGATTCAGACGGGGAAGAAGCGTGGGACATGGCGTTCTCGATATGGCGTCATGCGGCCGTGGATGAAGGGTTCAGCGCAACGCCGACTGCAGCGCCTTGCGGATCACCGTGGCGACATCGTCGCCCTCGGCTGCCGCATCGCGCGCCATCTTGGCCGCCTCGGCCGGTTTATAGCCCAGTTGCTGCAAAGCCACCGTCGCCTCGGAGACCGGGTCGGCGGCCAGTTGGCCGGCGATGGGCGCACCGCCGCCGGAAAAGTGGGCGGCACGGTCGCGCAGCTCCACCACCATGCGCTCGGCGGTCTTCTTGCCGATGCCGGGGATGCGGGTCAGCGCGGTGATGTCGCCGGCCTGGATCAGCCGCGCGAACTCGTCCACGCTCACCCCGGACAGCACCGCCAGCGCGATCTTGGCGCCGATGCCGGTGACCTTCTGCACGTCGCGGAACAGCCGCCGCTCGCCCTCGCGCAGGAAGCCGTACAGCGACACGCTGTCCTCCTTCTGCGCGTAATGGGTGTACAGCACGACCTCGCGGCCCACATCGGGCAGGTCGTAGAAGGTGCTCATCGGTGCTTCCAGCTCATAGCCGACGCCATTGACGTCGATCATCAGCCACGGCGGTGCCTTGTAGGCCAGGATGCCGCGCAGTCGTCCGATCATGGGGCAGCCCTCCGGGCGGGAAAACGGGAAACAGGCAACGGCGCATGATGGACCACGGCGTCGACGGCGATGTGATAACCGGAACAGGAAGCACCGTCACTGCCGGCGCCCCGCTCCCCCTGCCCTGCTTTCAGATTCACTTTCGACTCCAAGCCTTGCGCACGTCCACGCCCAGCCGGTTGGCGGTGGCGCGCACGTGCGCGTGGGTGATGGCCACCGCCAGCGCATCGGCGGCGTCGGCCTGCAATTTGGTGTGCAGGTTGAGCATCAGCCCGACCATGTGCTGTACCTGCTGCTTCTCGGCGCCACCGCGGCCGACCACGGCCAGCTTGATCTCGGTGGCGGCGTACTCGCTGACCGGCAGGTCACGCATCACCACCGCGCACAGCGCCGCGCCGCGTGCCTGGCCGAGCTTGAGCGCCGAGTCGGCGTTCTTGGCCATGAACACGCGCTCGATCGCCACTTCCTGTGGCTGGTACTCCTCGATCAGCGCGTGCAGCCCCTGCACCAGCAGCTTGAGCCGCTGCGGGAAGTCGGCCGCGCCCAGCAGCACCAGCGGGCAATGGTGGACATGCCGCGCCTTGCCGCTGGCATCGATGTCGATGATGCCGACGCCGGTACGTTGCGAGCCGGGGTCGATGCCGAGGATGCGGGTCATGGGGATGCCTGTGGAAGAAAGACGGCGCGCAGCATCGCAGGGCGCCGTCTCACCTGCCGGGACCGAATCAGCCTTCCAGGCTGGCCTGGTCCACGTTGGAGTACACGTCCTGCACGTCGTCCAGGTCTTCCAGCATGTCCAGCAGCTTCTTGACCTGCAGCACCGTGTCGCCTTCCACGGCGATGTCGTTCTCGGCGCGGAAGGTGATCTCGGCGTGGTCGGGCACCAGCCCGGCCGCTTCCATCGCTTCCTTCACCGCCTGGAACGATTCCGGCGCGGTGATGACGTCGATGGAGCCGTCGTCCGGGTAGACCACGATGTCGTCGGCACCGGCCTCGATGGCCGACTCGGTGGTCTTTTCCTCGTCGGCGCCCGGCGCATAGGTCAGCACGCCCAGGCGCTTGAACATGAAGGCCACCGAGCCTTCCGTGCCCAGGTTGCCGCCGCACTTGCTGAAGGCATGGCGCACGTCGGCCACGGTGCGCACGCGGTTGTCGGTCAGGCAGTCGACGATGACCGCCACGCCGCCCGGGGCATAGCCTTCGTAGCGGATTTCCTCGTACTCGACGCCTTCCAGCTCACCGGTGGCCTTCTTGATGGCGCGCTCGATCACGTCCTTGGACATGTTGGCGGCCAGGCCCTTGTCCATGGCCACGCGCAGCCGCGGGTTGTTGTTGGGGTCGCCTCCACCGCCGCGAGCGGCAACGCCGATCTCACGGATGATCTTGGTGAAAATCTTGCCGCGCTTCGCGTCAGACGCGTTTTTGCGGGCTTCGATGGAAGGACCTCTACCCATGGGATTTACCGTACATCTGTCAGGAACAGGGGGCGAATTCTACCTGATCCCCTCGCCGCGGCCGTCATCCGGCGTAACGCGCCGCCTCGCTGGGGAAGCGCCCCTGGCGCAGGAAGGCCGCCGTCATGGCCACCACCTCGGCCGAGAGCACCATCCCGGTGTGGCTGACCGGCACCACGCAATGGTCGGTCAGGCCCGGCAGGCGGGTTTCCTCCAGCCCGACGGTCCCGTCCGAGTCGCCGTGCAGGGCGCCCATCAGGGTGCCCAGGCCGTGGGCGACGTTGCCGGCGACCAGGCCCACTTCCGCGCGGCCATGCCATTCCGGCAGGCCATGCAGCAGCAGGCTGCCGCTGCGGCCCAATGCCTTGGACCAGCCATGCTCGGCCAGCGCGCGGGCGGTGCCGCTGCCGCACAGCGGCGAGCCCAGGCAGACCACGCGGGGAACGTCGAGATCGGGCGCCTGGCGCAGCGCCTCCAGCGCCACCAACCCGCCCAGGCTGTGCCCGACCAGGTGGATCGGGCCGCTGCCCCGCAGCCGCTCCACCAGCGACGGCACCGCGATGTCGGGGCCGCCGAAGACGCTGGGATAGCCGAACAGGTCAACCCGGAAGCCCTGCTGGCGCAGGCGCAGCGCCAAGGGCATCAGCCAGGAACGGGGGTTCCAGATGCCATGCAGCAACAGCACACGCGGCTGGCGCGAAGAAGAATGCGACATGGAGGCAGTCTGGACGAAGTTCCGGGGAGCGCCAAGCGGTGTCGGTTGCCAGTGAGGGTGGGCGGGGCCTGCTTCTGGCCAATCCCGATGCGTTCAGCCCAACGTGCGGCGCAGGATGAACTCCTTGTCGCGCACCTGGCCCACCGGGAACTCGTAACTGCCCACCGGCACGAACCCCTGCCGGCCGTAGAAGCGCTGCGCGCCGAGGTTCTCCGACCACACGCCGATCCACAGCGCCTGCCCGCCCCGCGCCTGCAGCCATTGCAGTGCTTCGGCGAACAACTGCCCGCCGCGGCCACCGTTCTGGTGCTCGCGCAGCACGTACAGGCGTTTCAACTCGCCGTCACCGGGCTGCACGTCGGCGTGCGGCAGGCCACAGGGGCCGGCGAAGGCAAAGCCCACCGCTTGCCCGTCCACTTCCAGCAACCAGGCCGCGTAGTCGCCCGATGCCAGCTGCTGGCGCTGCCCGTCCACCGGATAGGCAGTGGCCAGGTAATCGGCCAGGTCCTGCGGCGGGTACAGGTGGCCGAAGGTCTCCACGAAGGTACGTTCGGCCAGCGCACACAACAGCGCGGCATCGTCGGGGGTGGCGCGGCGGATGTTCATCAGGTCAGGAGTGGAAAAGATAAGAGGAGGAACCACAGCACGGCGCCCTCATCCGCCCTCCGGGCACCTTCTCCCGCGAACGGGAGAAGGGAGCGGTATTCTCGCGCCTCGTTGATCCGACTCAGTCCTTGGTCTTTGGACGGACCTGGATGTGCACTTCGGCCAGCTGCACGTCGGCGATCGGCGACGGGGCGTCGGTCATCAGGCACTGTGCGCCGGTGGTCTTCGGGAACGGGATCACGTCACGGATGGACTCGGTGCCGGCCATCAGCGCGGCGATGCGGTCGATGCCGAAGGCGATGCCGCCGTGCGGCGGCGCGCCGTAGTTCAGCGCGTCGAGCAGGAAGCCGAACTTGGCGCGGGCCTCTTCGGCACCGATGCCCAGCAGCTCGAACACCGCGCTCTGCATCTCCGGGCGGTGGATACGGATCGAGCCGCCACCGATCTCGTTGCCGTTGAGCACCATGTCGTAACCGCGCGAGACGGCGGTCCGGGCATTGGCGCGCAGGTCGGCCACGTCGTCCACCGCCGGGGCGGTGAAGGGGTGATGCAGGGCGACGTAACGCTGTTCTTCCTCGTCCCATTCGAACATCGGGAAGTCGGTGACCCACAGCGGGCGCCAGCCCTCGGCCACGCGGCCGAAGTCCTTGCCGGCCTTCAGGCGCAGCGCGCCCATGAAGTCGGACACCTTGTTGTAGCCACCGGCGCCGAAGAACACGATGTCACCGTTGCCGGCACCGACGTGCTTGAGCAGCGCGGCGAAGGCGTCCTCGGCGAAGAACTTCTGGATCGGCGAGCTGACCTCGCCGTTGTCGGCGATCTTGATGTAGGCCAGGCCCTTGGCGCCGTACTTGGCGGCGTGGGCGGCGTATTCGTCGATCTGCTTGCGGCTGAGCGTGGCACCGCCGGGGATGCGCAGCGCGGCCACGCGGCCGTCGGCGTCATTGGCCGCGGCGGTAAACACGGCGAACTCGCTGCCCTTGACCAGCTCGGCCACGTCGACCAGCTCCAGGTCGATGCGCAGGTCCGGCTTGTCCGAGCCGTAGCGGCGCATCGCCTCGGCCCAGGTCATGCGCGGGAACTGGGCGTCGAGCTCGACGTCGACCACTTCCTTGAAGATCGAGCGGATCATGTCCTCGACGAAGTCCTGTACGTCGCGCTCGCGCACGAAGGCGAACTCCATGTCCAGCTGGGTGAACTCCAGCTGGCGGTCGGCACGCAGGGCCTCGTCACGGAAGCAGCGGGCGATCTGGTAGTAGCGGTCGAAGCCGGCCACCATCAGGATCTGCTTGAACAGCTGCGGGCTCTGCGGCAAGGCGTAGAACTCGCCCGGGTGCATGCGCGCCGGCACCAGGAAGTCGCGTGCGCCTTCCGGGGTGGCCTTGGTCAGGATCGGGGTCTCGATGTCCTGGAAGCCGCGCACGTCCAGGTGGCGGCGCAGCGCCTGCACCAGCTTGATGCGGGTGCGCTGCATGCGCTGCATTTCCGGGCGGCGCAGGTCCAGGTAGCGGTACTTCAGGCGGGTGTCCTCGCCCGGATTCTCATGGGCGTGGAACGGCAGCGGCGCGGCCTTGTTGAGGACGGTGATGGCGGTGGCGATCACCTCCACCTTGCCGGTGCGCATCTTGTCGTTGACCGCATGGCGGGCGCGCACCACGCCTTCGACCTGCAGCACGTCCTCGTAGCCCAGCGACGCGGCCACGGCGAACACCTCGGCGTTGTCGATCTCCACCGTCACCTGCACGATGCCCTCGTGATCGCGAAGATCGATGAAGCAGACGCCGCCCTGATTACGGGCCACGTCGGTCCAGCCGGCGAGGGTCACGGTTTGGCCGATCAGGGTCTCATCGACCAGGCCGCAGAAATGGGTACGCATGGAAAACTCCGCAGGGGGACGCCGGCGCGGAAGCGCACCGGTCAGCCCCGTATTTTGCGGCCGACGGCAGGCCGGGGCAAATCCGCCATTCAGTCACATGGGCTTAAGCGGGCTTACCCCTATAGTTCCGCCACCTAAACCTGAACAGGGATGACGCCATGCATCGCCACCTTCTGCTCACCAGCCTGACCGCCCTGATGCCCCTGGCACTGCTCGCCGCGCCGGCCCACGCCCAGTCCTATGGCTACGACGGTGACACCATCCGCTGCGAGAGCAACAGCAACCGCCAACGGACCTGCGTGACCGGCTGGCGCGGCGCCACCGTGGTCCGCCAGCTCTCCGATACGCGCTGCGTCGAGGGCCGCAACTGGGGCATCAACAACGGCACCATCTGGGTCAGCGGCGGTTGCCGCGCCGAATTCGCCGAAAGCCGCGGCAATTGGGGCGGCGGCGGTGGCTGGGGCGGTGGTGGCAACCCCGGCAACAGCGGCACTATCCGCTGCGACAGCAATGACAACCGCCAGCGCGTCTGCAACACCGGCTGGCGCCGCAGCGTGCTGGTCCGCCAGCTGTCCAAGAGCCAGTGCGTGGAAGGCCGCAGCTGGGGCAGCAGCAACGGCAACGTGTGGGTGAGCAATGGCTGCCGGGCCGAGTTCGCCGAGGGCCGTGGCGGCAACTGGGGCGGCGGTGGTGGCGGTGGCGGCAACTGGGAAGGCAACGCCGGCACGATCCGCTGCGAAAGCAACTCCAGCCGCCAGCAGGTCTGCCGCACCGGCTGGCGCAGCGCCACGCTGGTGCGCCAGCTCTCCGATACCCGCTGCATCGAAGGCCGCAACTGGGGCAGCAACAACGGTTCGATCTGGGTCAACGGCGGCTGCCGCGCCGAGTTCGCCGAAGGCCGTGGTGGCGGTTGGGGCGGCGGCGGTGGCGGCGGCTGGGGCGGTGGCAGCAACTACGTCGTCGAATGCGCGAGCGATGGCAACCGCATGCGCTCGTGCGCATGGGAGCGCCGCGCCGGCCGGCCGGTGGTGGTCCAGCAGTTGTCCAGCTCGCCCTGCATCGAAGGTCGCAGCTGGGGCTACAACGGCAACAGCCTGTGGGTGAACAACGGCTGCCGGGCCCGCTTCGGCGCCCGCTGAACCCGCGCCTGCCGCGGACGGAAACATGGAAAGGGCGCCGTCAGGCGCCCTTTTCCGTCGTGTCGCTGCCCCACGGCGGTGGCGGCGGCGTGATCGGGCGACTCAGATCGAATTCAACCTGGAACAGGCGCCCGTCCGGCCGTGACAGCTCGTACAGGAAGCGGCGGCCGGGCTCGACTTCCATCGCCCAGGTGTTCTGCAGCGATGCGGCCATGCCCTCGGCGCTGAACATCGCCACCGATGCGGCATCCACCGGGAACTGCTGGCGCACGGCGGTGCCGGCGGCGACCGTGTCGCCGCCATAGTGGGTCACCGCATCCGGCGTGCCGTCTTCGTGGCGATGGTCGTGCTTCAGGCGCAGGCCGTCCCGCTGGCGGGTCAGCACCCAGGTCCGCGAGCGGTCCCCGCCGACATGGAACGGCACCCGCAGTTCGCTGGCCGGTGCATCGCAGCCCCGCACGTGCATGACCAGCGCCTTGCCTTCGAACGGATCCGGGGTGGCTGACGCCGGCACGTTGCGGACCACGCGCCCGGCAAAGGCCTGGCCGCAATGCGTGGCCACGGCGGCCATGAAGCGGTCGGCGGGGGCGGCATCGTCCGCCAGGGCTGGCAGGACGGGAAGCGCTGCAACCAGCAGCAGGCAGGAAAGGAGACGACGGGATGGACGGTTCATGCCCCGACCCTAGCCGTTGCCCCCCTGCCGCGGCAAGCCGCGGTCAGGGCGCCTGCGCCGGCAAGCCCCACGGCGGCGGTGGCAACGCCACCGGCCGGCGCAGATCGAAATCCACCCGGAACACCCGCCCGTCCGGCCGCGACAACTGGTAGCTGAAGCGTTGCCCCGGCTGCACGTCCACCGTCCAGTGGTTCTCCAGCGACGCCGGCAGGCCGATCCGCCGGAACATCGCGATCGACGGCGCGTCCACCGCGAACGCCTGCCGCCGCGCGCTCCCCGGCGGCAACGACAGGCCGCCGAAGTCACTGACCTCATCCGGGCTGCCATCCGCGCGCCACTGGTAGTGACGCAGCCTTAGGCCCTGTGCGACGCGGGTGAACACCCAGGTCCGGGAATGGTCATCGCCCACGTGCAGGGGCAAGCGCACCTCCTGCCCACCACGCGTGCATTCGGCGACATGCAGCACCGGTGGCTTGCCCTCGAAGGGGTCGGGCACGCTGAAAGCCGGCTCGTTGACCGTCACCCGCCCGGCGAAGGCCTGCCCGCAATGGCTCGCCAACGCCTGCATGAAGGCGTCGGCGGAGCGCGAGTCCTCGTCACGGGCCGTGCAGGCGCTCGTCAGCAGCACCACTGCGCCCAGCGCTACGAACAGGGGGTTCCGTTGCATGCCCGCGACCCTAGCCACGCACGCGGCACCCGGCAATCGGACTGCGGCGCGATCATGGGGCACACCCGCGCAGGAGGCCAGTTGGACTGGCCGATCCTAGCCGGTCGCGCACCCCGACCCCGCCAGCAGCGACTGGGCACGCCGGCGAAGCGTGCTGGCCGGCAGCAACTCGCGTTCCACCGCCGTCCAGGCGAGGCGCGCCTGTTCCTGTGCCGCCCTGCACTGCCCCGCCGCGGCCTGCGCGTCGGCCAGACGGACCCGCTGCTGCGCCGTCTCCACCGAATCGCGGCCGACCTGGCTTTCATACAGGCCCACCAGTTGCTGCAGGGTCTGCGCCGCGGCAGCGGCATCACCGGCCTTGCGTTGCCGCTCGGCCAGCACCGACAGGTAGCGCCGCTCCACGCGGATGTCATTGCCCTGCAGCTGTGCCTTGATCGCCGCCAGCGACTGATCGGCGCCGGCAAGGTCACCTCCGGCCACCAGCAGCTGCACCCAGATCGCCTCGGCCAGCAGCCGGCGTGGATGCTCGGCCGCCACCTGCCGTGCCCAGCCCGCGCGTGCATGGGCGATCAATGGCCGCGCCTGCTGCAACTGTCCTTCCTCGACCAGCAGGCGTGCCAGGTTGGCCTCCACGATCCACACCGGCGGCACGTCATCGCCCACGGTCGCGCGACGGATGGCCAGGCTGCGCCGGAACAACGCATCGGCGCTGGCCGCGTCACCGCGCGCCTGCTCCAGCCCGGCCAGATTGTTGAGCGTGATCCCGGCATCCATGGTCTGCGCCACGTCCAGCCGCACGTACTGGTCCAGGCCCTGCCGGTACTCGGCGGCGGCTTCGGCGTAACGCCCCAGGTCCTGCAGCACGGCGGCGCGTTCGTTGTGGATCGAAGCAACGTTGTCGTTGACCTCGCCGAACAGGTGCCGGGCCAGCACCAGTACTTCACCGCTGACGTCGAAGGCTTCCTGGTAACGGCCCTGGGCGGCGATGGCGCGCATCAGCACGTATTGCCCCGACCACCACTCGAAGGTCCGCGTGCCCCACGGGCGGCGCAGCTCGGCCGCATGGCGCAGCATCTTCTCGGCCGGCACGTAGTCGCCCTTCTCGATGTACATCAGCGCCTTGTTCTGGTTCACCGTGGCGATCCGCAGCGGGCTGCTTCCGAGCGCGTGGTGCATGGTCAATGCCTGGTCGAATGCCTGCTCGGATTCATCGAAGCGACGCTGTATGTTCAACGCCAGCCCCAGCGAGTTGTAGGCCTGCGCGATGCGCAGCTGGCCGGGACGCGGGGCATCCAGTGCCAGCGACTGGCGGGCGAACTGCTCGGATTCCTTGCCGCGCTGCGCGTTGGCCAGCAAGGTGGACAGCTCGTTGAGCGACACGGCGGTGATGTCGCGGCTGCTCGCCCCCGCCGCGGCGAGTACCGGGATGGCATCCCGGTACAACGCTTCGGCGCGCTTGACCTGGCCGATGTTCTGGAAGGCCTGGGCCAGCACCGACTGCAGCCGGGCCTTGATCACCGGCGAGGTCCATTGCTGCTGGTCGATGCGCGCCTGGCTGGCCTCGAGCACCTCGCGCGCGGTGACGTCATTGCTGCCCCGCAGCTCTCCCTTGCGGGGGTTGGCGGCGTCGAACGAGGAAACCAGGAAGTCGCTGACCTCCTGGGCGACGCGCGCCTCCTGCTCGGCGCGCGCACGCGCCTGGTCCAGCCGCCAGACGAACCAGGCAACCAGCAGCAACACCACCAGCAGCATGCCGGCGCCTTTCCAGTAGCGCCGGAACCAGCGCCCGGTGCGATACAGCCGCCCGCCATTGCGCGCCTGCACCGGCCGATGCTGCTGGTAACGGGTGATGTCGGCGGCCATCGCTTCCACCGACGGATAGCGCTGCTCGGGCGACACCGCGCCGGCGCGGACGACGATGGCGTCCAGGTCACCGCGCAACGCCTTCGGCCACGGGCAATCGGCACCGGCGACCCGGCTGGGGGAGGCCACCGCCTGGCCGGCGTCGAGCGCGCCGCGTCGCCCGCCCTTGCCGGCCAGCAGCTCCAGCAACAGGCAGCCGAGGCTGAACACATCACCGGCCACCCCGACCGACTGCCCGGACTGCAGCTCCGGTGCCGCGTAGGCCGGGGTGAAAAACTGCCCGCGACCTGCATCCTGTTCCTCCTCCAACAGGCGCGAGACACCGAAGTCCAGCAGCACCGGCTCGCTGTCGGCGCGCACCAGGATGTTGGCGGGCTTGAGGTCGCAATGCAGTACCAGGCGCGCATGCGCGGCCTGCACGGCGCTGCAGATCTTCAGGAACAGGGCCAGGCGCTGCTGCAGGTCCAGCTGCTTCCGGTTGCAGTACACGTCCAGCGGCTCGCCGCGCACGTACTCCATCACCAGGTAGGGCTGGCCCGCCGGCGTGCTGCCACCGTCGTACAAGCGCGCGATGTTGGGATGCTGCAGGCTGGCCAGGATGCGCCGCTCCGCTGCCAGTCGCTCGGCCACGCGCGCACCCGGCGCGCCCTGCAGGAACTTGATCGCCACTTCCTGGACGTACAACTCATCGGCGCGCTCGGCCCGGAACACGATGCCCATGCCGCCGCTGGCCAGCCGCTCGCGCAGGCGCCAGGGGCCGATGCGGTCACCTTCGGCCAGCTCCGACGCGATCACCGCACCGAGCAACTGCTCCAGTGGCTCGCGTGCGCTGCTCAACTCGCGCGTCTGCGCGTGCAGCAATTCCAGCGCCTCGGCGATCACTTCCGGATCACCACTCAGGCGCGCGAGTTCGGCCCGCCACTGCGACGGTTCCATCTCGCACACCGCATCGAACAACGCCCGCACCTGCTGCCAGCTGTTCCGTTCCATCGCCATCCCCCAGGGCTGCGTCGTCCGGGCGACGAGGCATGCCGGCAGCGATCATAACGGGACGTTCGGCGTGATCAGGCGTCTCTTACGGCGGCCTGTTCGGTTCCGGGCATTGCGTCGGGGTCTCTTACGGCTTCGTCGTGCAACGCGTGATCGGCGCCGGGATCGGACTCGTTCTGCAGCGGATCCACGTCCAGCGGGCGGCGGAATACCAACGACGGCAGCAGCGTGGTCAGCGCCGCGTACAGCAGCAGTGCACCAAACAATACCGCCGGAATGGCGAAGCGCTCGCGCATGATCGCGGCCAGCACCAGGGTGAAGATCAACGTCGGCGACAGTGCCAACGCCACCCGCAGGCTGGAACGGAAACTCTCGCCGAACATCAGCCGGCGCTGCAGCCAGACCACGCCGATGCGCAACGGCAGCACCACCAGCGTGATCACCAGCCCCAGCCCCAGCGCCTCGAAGCTCAGGGCTTCGCTCGGCACCTTGGTGCCGGCATTGAAGAAGTAGAACGGCACGAAGAACGAAGCGAACAGGCGCAGCGCATGCAGGTTGTCATGCGAGGCCAACGAAGGCATGCGCTGCTGCAGCAGGCGCGCCACCAGCCCGGCGATGAAGGCGCCCACCAGGTAATACACGCCCAGCGAATAGGTGATGTAGGCCGCGAGCATGCCCACCATCACCAGCAGCGAGAACTCCGAGCCGGGTGCATGCGGCGCCACCCAGCGGCCCAGGGCGATGAACAGCAACGGCAGGCCGACCATCATCGCGATCAGGGCCAGGCTGGACAGCCCCATGTGCAGCGGATCCCCGGCCTGCAGCACGACGAACAGCGCCGCCAGCGCCAACAGTTCACCGGCAATGGCCTTGCTGCTCACCCAGAACCGTTCGGCCTCGTCCAGCCCGAGCTGCGACAGCGAATCCATGATGAAGCCGGTCGACGGCGTCAGCAGCGCCAGCGCCAGCAGGGCCGCGGCCTGCCACGGGAGGCCGGCGTAATGCCAGGCCAGCCAGGCCACGCCGGTGAGCGTGGCGCTGCGGATCACCAGATGCGCCAACAGCGGCCACATGCCCTTGCGCAGGTCCGCCAGGTCGACCTCCAGGCCGGCGAACAGGAACAGCGAGGAGATGCCCAGCGTGGCCAGCAGGCCGACCACCGGGTCGTGTGCGCTGTTGCCCAGCCACAGCATCGCGGCGATGCCGAACACCAGGCAGCTCAGCGGGGCGGGAATGCTGAAACGCTGCAGCGCGCGCGGGATCACCAGCAACGCGAAGATCAACAGCAGGTAGATGAGTTCCTTGCTCATGGGAGCCTTTTGATTGCGACCGGATGCGCGGGTTGCGCGCACCGGCCACTGCCCCGCGACGAACCCGTCAGCGCAGGCGGGCGCCAGCAAGCTCCCCCACGCGACGCAGGATGCCATTGCGGCCGTCATCGTCCAGTGCAGAACCCTGCAGGTAGCTGGCCAGGATCCACGGTGAACCGCCCGCGGTTGGCCACAGCACGGCGATGTCGTTGGTGGTGTCCCTGCCGTTGCTGCCGGTCTTGTCACCGACCCGCCAGCCTTCGGGCAGGCCGGCCCGCAGGCGGGCATCGCCGGTTTCGTTGTCGATCAGCCAGTCCGCCAGCTGCTGGCGCGCAGCGGCGCCGAGCGCATCACCGAGCACGAACCGCTGCAGGTTGGCGGCCATCGCCGCCGGGCTGGTGGTGTCACGCGGATCGTCCGGTGCGAAGCGATTGGCTTCCGGCTCGTAGCGTGCGGTGACGGTCACCGCATCGCCCTGCGCGCGCAGGAACGCGGTCAGCCCGGCCGGCTCGCCGACCAGCGGCAGCAACAGGTTGGCCGCCGCGTTGTCGCTGACGATCATCGTGGTCCGGCACAGGTCACGCACGGTCATGTCCTTGCCGACATGGCGCTCGGTGCCCGGCGAGTTGCTGAGGATGTCCTGCGCGCGCACCGGCACGCGCCGGTCCAGCGACAGCTGCCCCTGGTCGGCGGCATGCAGCACCGCTGCCGACAACAGGAACTTGAAGGTGCTGCACATCGGGAAGCGCTCATCCATGCGGTGACCGATGCGCACGCCGCTGTCCGGATTCCACAGGCATACGCCGAGCCGGCCGCCACTGAGCGCCTCCAGCGCCGCGAAGTCATCGCCCGCCGGCGTCGCGCCGGCGCCCGCCCCAAGGCGCGCCAGCGCAGGCATGGCCACGCTGCTGAGCAGGGCGGCACCTCCGAACTTCAGGAATTGGCGGCGGGCAAGCATGCGGACGCTCCTTGGCAATGGGTGGCCGTGAGTATTGGAAACCCGCCCCCTCGCCACCAGCGCGAATAATCATCGGGAGCCATTAGATAAATTTGTAGCAATAGGCAAAAACGGATCGCGGGAAGCGGAATAATGCCCCCGTCCATCATCACGCGTTATGGCTGCCATGATCCGCCCCCAGCTCCCGCTCAATGCCCTGCGTGCCTTCGAGGCGGCGGCCCGGCACCTCAACTTCACCCGTGCGGCGCTGGAACTGTGCGTCAGCCAGGCCGCGTTGAGCCACCAGATCCGGACACTGGAAGACCGCCTGCAGGTCAGCCTGTTCCATCGCCTGCCGCGCGGGGTGGCACTGACCGACGAGGGTGCGGCGCTGTACCCGGTGCTGACCGAGGCCTTCGACCGCATGGCGATCGCACTGGACCGCTTCGTCGGCGGTCGCTTCCGCGAAGTACTGACGGTGGGCGTGGTCGGAACCTTCGCCACCGGCTGGCTGCTGCCGCGGCTGGTCGATTTCGAGACCGCGCATCCGGACATCGAACTGCGCGTGCAGACCCACAACAACCGTATCGATCTGGCTGGCGAAGGCCTGGATTTCGCGATCCGCTTCGGCGACGGCGACTGGCAGGGCCAGGACTGCACGGCCATCGTCGATGCCCCGTTCGCACCGGCCTGCGCCCCGGCGCTGGCGCGCCGGCTCAAGCGTGCGCGCGACCTGGCCAACGTACCGTTGCTGCGTTCGTACCGCGGCGATGAGTGGCCGCGCTGGTTGCAGGCGGCCGGTGTCAGTGGCGTGGAAGCCCGCGGGCCGATGTTCGACTCCTCGCTGACCCTGGCCAGCGCCGCGGTCGCGGGTGCCGGCGTGGCCTTGTTGCCGCTGCGCATGTTCGAGCAGGAACTGGCCGAGGGGCGGCTGGTGCAGCCGTTCGCACAGACGTTGGAACTTGGCCGCTATTGGTTGACGCGGCTGCGCTCGCGCGAGGAGCGGGAGGCGATGAAGCGGTTCCGGTTGTGGTTGGTGGGGCAGGAAGGGGGTTAGGCCGGTGGCTGGCCTTGGGCGGCGTGACGGGAGCAGAAGCAGGAAGCAGGGAACGGGAGCAGAAGCTCCCCCTCCCCAGCCCTCCCCTTGGCTGCGCCAAAGGGAGGGGGCAAGAGCGGGCTTGGCGGCGCGCTGCCAGATCGCATGAACCGCCCCCTCCCTTTGGCGCAGCCAAGGGGAGGGCTGGGGAGGGGTCGGCTTTGGCTTTGGCTGTTGCAGTTGCCGGGAACGCCTTTATTCCATCGGCGTCGCGGCCCAGCCCGCTCGCACTGGGTCAGTCGCCCAGCAGTTCCATCCAGGCGGCCTCGGCTTGTTCGAGCTGCTGCGCCAACACCTCGCGTTCGCCGCCGAGCTTGCCCATCTTCGCCGCATCGGCGTAGTTGGCCGGGTCGGCGAGCTGGCGGTCGACGTCGGCCAACGATGCGCCCAACTGCTCCACCTTCTTCTCGGCCGCTTCCAGCTTGTGCGGGTTGACCGGCTTCTTCGCCGTCGCCGGCTTGGCCGGGGCCACCTGCTGCACCGGGGCCGGTGCAGGTGCCTTCTCGACGCGGTCGGACTTGTTGCGTGAGCCCTGCGCGCTGGCACGGGTACGCAGCCATGCGGCGTACTCGTCCAGGTCACCGGCGAACGGCTCGACCACGCCGTCGGCCACGCGCCAGAAGGTGTCGCAGACCAGGCCGATCAGGTGGCGGTCGTGCGAGACCATCACGATCGCGCCTTCGAAGATGCTCAGCGCTTCGGCCAGCGCCTCGCGCATTTCCAGGTCCAGGTGGTTGGTCGGCTCGTCGAGCAGCAGCACGTTGGGCTGCTGCCAGGCGATCAGCGCCAGTGCCAGGCGTGCACGTTCACCGCCGGAGAACCCGTCCACCGGCTCGAAGGCGCGGTCACCCGGGAAATTCCACTTGCCCAGGAAGTCGCGGAAGTTCTGGTTCACGCCGTCCGGGTCGATATCGCGGAAGTGGTCCATCGGCGTGGCCCCTTCGTGCAGCGACTCGACCGTGTGCTGGGCGAAGTAGCCGATCTTCATGTCCGGGTGCGCGCTGCGCTCGCCGGCCAGCGGCGACAGGTCGCCCACCAGGGTCTTCACCAGCGTGGTCTTGCCGGCGCCGTTCGGCCCGAGCAGGCCCACGCGCTGGCCGGCCTCCAGGCCGAAGCCCACGTCCTTCAGGATCACCGCATCGTCGCCATAGCCGGCGTTGACGTGGTTCAGGCGGATCAGCGAGAACGGCAGCTTGGCCGGCTCGGAGAACTCGATGCGGAACTCGCGCTCGGCGCGCACCGCCTCGGTGCCGGCCATCTTGGCCAGGCGCTTCATGCGGCTCTGCGCCTGGGTGGCCTTGCTGGCCTGCGCCTTGAAGCGGTCGATGAAGCTCTGCAGGTGGGCACGCTCGGCCTGTTCCTTCTCGTGCGCGATCTGCTGCTGGCGCAGGTGCTCGGCGCGCTGGCGCTCGAAGTCGGTGTAACCGCCCACGTACAGCTTGGCGCTGCCGCCATGCAGGTGCAGGGTGTGGGTGGCCACGTTGTCCAGGAACTCGCGGTCATGCGAGATCAGCAGCAGCGTGCCCGGGTACTTGAGCAGCCACTGCTCCAGCCAGTACACCGCGTCCAGGTCCAGGTGGTTGGTGGGTTCGTCGAGCAGCAGCAGGTCGCTGGGCATCATCAGCGCGCGGGCCAGGTTCAGGCGTGCGCGCCAGCCACCGGAGAACGCCGCCACCGGACGGTTGTGGGTCTCGGCCGGGAAGCCCAGGCCGTGCAGCAGCTTGCCGGCGCGTGCCTCCGCGTCATAGGCGCCCAGCTCGGCCATCTTCTGGTGGGCATTGGCCACCGCTTCCCAGTCCTCGCGCTCGGCGGCGGCCGCTTCCTCGGCCAGCACCGCGGCCACCACGTCATCGCCACCCAGTACGAAGTCGATGGCCCGGTCGGGCAGCGCCGGGGTTTCCTGCGCCACGTCGGCGATGCGGATCTTGCCCGGCAGCGACACGTCGCCCTTGTCGGCTTCCAGCTCGCCGCGCACGGCGGCAAACAGGCTGGATTTGCCGGCACCGTTGCGGCCCACCACACCGACGCGGTAGCCGGCATGCAGGGTGAGGTCGACGTTGGACAACAGCAGGCGCTCGCCCCGGCGGAGGGCGAAATTACGAAGGGCAATCATGAGGGGGTCCGTTATAACGAAAAGGAATGTAGACGTAAGGAACATTCCTGCGACGCGATTCTAGCGTTAACGAATACTTGACTCACTTCCCATTGCCGCATTGCACCCTTCCGCGCGCATGGGGAACCGGTACTTGCCCGGTCAGATGTCTGTCACCCGATCCAATATTGCTTTCAAAAGCAACGATTTAGACGCGGCGAAACGGTTTGACACGAGGTAAATTTTTGGTTAATCCGTTAATGGCGCACCGCAGAGATCCGCGAAACGCATCACCTTTCGCCCGGCGCCGCCCCCACAATCGGAGCTGCAATCTGATGAACCGCAAGTCCAGTACGCTCGCCATCGCCGTCGCAATCGCCCTGTCCACCCCGGCCCTGCCCGCCCTCGCCCAGTCCGGCGCCCAGACCCTGGACACCGTGATCGTCACCGGTACCCGCGTGGCCGACCGCACCGTCGCCGAGTCGCAATCGCCCATCGACATCATCACCCCCGAGGCCCTGCAGTCCACCGGCACCTCGGAGCTGGCCACCGCGCTGTCGCGCGCCCTGCCCTCGCTGAACTTCCCGCGCCCGGCGCTGACCGACGGCACCAGCGGCATCCGCCCGGCGCAGCTGCGCGGCCTGTCCCCGGACCAGGTGCTGGTGCTGGTCAACGGCAAGCGCCGCCACACCTCGGCGCAGATCAACGTCAACGGCACCATCGGCCGTGGTTCCTCGGCGGTGGACATCAACGCCATCCCGATCGCCGCCATCGAGCGCGTGGAAGTGCTGCGTGACGGCGCCTCGGCCCAGTATGGCTCCGACGCCATCGCCGGCGTGGTCAACATCGTGCTCAAGGGCAGTGGCAGCGGCGGCAGCCTGGCGGTGGACTACGGCCAGTATTCGGCCGGCGATGGCAACAAGTACCAGCTCTCCGGCGACGCCGGCATCGGCTTCGCCGACGACCGCGGCAGCCTGCACGTGGCCGGCCAGGTCAGCCAGCAGGACGAGAGCAACCGCGCCGGCCCGTACCAGGGCACCTCGCCGAACACCGGCAACTTCCCGGACATCGGCGAGAAGACCTTCGTCGTCGGCGACCCCCGCGTGGATGCCACCGCGGTGTCGGCCAACCTCACCTTCAATTTCAGTGACAACGTCACCGGCTACGCCAACGCGCTGCTGAGCAACCGCGACATCACCTCCTTCGCGTTCTACCGCTCGCCCAACCACAACAACCAGGGCGCGCTGCTGGCGCAGGTGTACCCGAACGGCTTCACGCCGCAGATCAACCAGTACTCCCGGGACCGCTCGATCGTGGCCGGCGTCAAGGGCAGCACCGAAGGCGGCTTCAGCTGGGACGTGAGCGCCAACCATGGCGAGAACACGCTGGATTTCCACACCCGCAACAGCATCAACTACACCTACGGCCCGGGCAGCCAGACCAGCTTCTACGACGGCCGCCTGGAGTACAGCCAGGACATCCTCAACGCCGACTTCACCCAGGCGCTGGACTGGGGCCTGGCGTACCCGGTGACGCTGTCCTTCGGCGCTGAGTACCGCAAGGAAAAGTGGAAGCAGCTGCCGGGCGAGGCGGCGTCCTACAACGACGGCGGCCTGGGCATCCCGGGCTCGCTGTTCGGCGCGCAGGGCTTCGGTGGCTTCACGCCGAACAACGAAGTGGACGCCGACCGCCACAACTACGCGGTCTACGCGGGCCTTGAAGCCGACCTCACCGACAAGTTCTCCGCCGGCCTGACCGGCCGCTACGAGGACTACTCCGACTTCGGCGACAAGTTCTCCGGCAAGCTGTCCGCGCGCTATGCCTTCACCGACAAGGTCGCGCTGCGCGCCACCGCCTCCACCGGTTTCCGCGCGCCATCGCTGGCCCAGCAGAGCTACCAGGCGGTGACCAGCTCGATCACCGACGGCGTGTTCTACGAGAAGGGCACGTTCCCGGCCAACAGTGCCGCGGCGCGGGCGCTGGGCTCGGCGCCGTTGAAGGCCGAGTCGTCCACGTCCTACAGCGCCGGCCTGGTGCTGCAGCCGGTGGACCGCCTGTACGTGACCGTCGATGCCTACCAGATCGACATCGACGACCGCATCATCCTGTCCTCCAACATCAACAGCACCCCGGCCGCGCAGGCGCTGCTGTCCGGCCTGGGCCTGCCGCAGGTCACCCAGTTCGCCTACTTCACCAACGGCCTGGACACCCGCACCCGCGGCGTGGACGTCGTCTCCAGCTATACCGTGCCGTTCAGCGCCAGCAGCCTGGAGCTGACCGCCGCCTACAGCTACAACGAGACCGAGGTGAAGAAGTTCGCCGCCTCGCCGGCCGCCTTCGCGGCGCTGGGCATCACCCAGTCGCTGATCGGCCGCGACGAGATCGGCCGCATCGAGGACAGCTTCCCGCGTGACAAGGCGATCCTGAGCGGCACCTGGCGCTCGGACCGCTGGGAGCTGGGCCTGGCAGCTACCCGCCATGGCAGCTTCACGGTGCGCAACTCGGCCAGTGCCGCCCGCGACCAGACCTACGATGCCAAGTGGATCGTGGACGCCTCGGCCAGCTTCAAGCCGAGCGAGAACTGGAAGCTCACCGTCGGTGCGGACAACCTGCTGGACGAGTACCCGGACCGCGTCGAGAACCTGGTGAACTCCACCTACGGGATGATGCCGTACAGCAACTACTCGCCGTTCGGCTTCAACGGCGCCTATGTCTACGGCCGCATCAGCTACCGCTGGTAAGGACGCCCCCGCGTCGTGAAAGGAAGGTGCCCCGGGAGACCGGGGCATTTTCCTTTGTGGGCGACGGGGCTCACCCTTCCATCCGCGCAACAAAGAAAATCCAGATTTTTCATCCACTTTGCCGCATGAAAAGCAATGCGGCCTTTAGAATCGAGGCATCCCCCACCCGACCCCGCGAGCCCTGATGCACCATGACACCGCCCTGATCAACATGATTGCCATCGGCCTGGGCCTCGCCTTCGTGCTCGGCGCCCTGGCCAACAAGGTGCGGCTGTCGCCGCTGGTTGGCTATCTGATCGCAGGTGTCATCGTCGGCCCGTTCACCCCCGGCTTCGTCGCCGACCAGGCGCTGGCCAACCAGCTGGCCGAGATCGGTGTGATGCTGCTGATGTTCGGGGTGGGCCTGCACTTCTCGCTGAAGGACCTGATGGAGGTCAAGACGATCGCCATCCCCGGTGCGATCGGCCAGATCCTGGTCGCCACCCTGCTCGGCTGGGGCGTGGCCACGCTGATGGGCTGGCCGGTGCTGCACGGGGTGATCTTCGGTTTCTCGCTGGCCACCGCCTCCACCGTGGTGCTGCTGCGGGCCATGGAGGAGCGCCGCCTGCTGGAGACCACGCGCGGCAAGATCGCGGTGGGCTGGCTGATCGTGGAAGACCTGGCCTGCGTGCTGGCCCTGGTGATGATGCCGGTGATCGCCGAGGTGTTCGGCCCGGAGGCCAGCGGCAAGAGCCCCTCGCTGATGGGGCTGCTCGGCTCGATCGGCTGGACGTTCGTGCAGTTGGGCCTGTTCGTGGTGGTGATGCTGGTGGTCGGGCGCCGGGTCATCCCGTGGGTGCTGGAGAAGGTCGCCGGCACCGGTTCGCGCGAACTGTTCACCCTGAGCGTGCTGGCCATCGCGCTGGGCGTGGCCTTCGGTGCGGCCGCGCTGTTCGGCGTGTCGTTCGCGCTGGGCGCGTTCTTCGCCGGCATGATGCTCAACGAGTCCGAGCTCAGCCACAAGGCCGCGCACGACTCGCTGCCGTTGCGCGATGCCTTCGCGGTGCTGTTCTTCATCTCGGTGGGCATGCTGTTCAACCCGATGATCATCGTCGAGCATCCCTGGCAGGTGCTGGCCACCGTGCTGATCATCATGTTCGGCAAGTCGGCGGCTGCGTTCTTCATCGTGCGCGCATTCGGCCATTCCAAGGGCACCGCGCTGACCATTTCCGCCTCGCTGGCGCAGATCGGCGAGTTCGCCTTCATCATCGCCGGCCTGGGCGTGGCGCTGAAGATCCTGCCGCCGGAAGGCCAGTCGCTGGTACTGGCCGGCGCGCTGGTCTCGATCATGCTCAACCCGCTGGTGTTCGGCCTGCTCGACCGCTGGCAGGCACGCCACAAGGAAACCACGCCGGTGCCGGAAGTACCGGACATCCCGCCGGGCCCGTCGCTGGACCTGCACGACCATGCCATCGTCATCGGCTATGGCCGCGTCGGCAGCGAGCTGGCGCAGGTGCTGCGCGACCGCGGCGTGCCGGTGCTGGTGATCGACGACAACCGCGAGCACGTCGAGCGCGCGCATGCGGCCGGCATCCCCGGCATCCGTGGCAGTGCGGCCTCCGACCGCGTGCTGGCCGAAGCCCATCCCGAGCGCGCCAAGATCGCGGTGCTGGCGATCCCGCAGCCGCTGGAATCGGGCGAGGCACTGGCCAAGCTGCGCGCGATCAACCCCAACCTGACCCTGCTGGCACGCGCGCACAGCGACGCCGAAGTCCGCCACCTGCTCGAGCACGGCGCCGATGGCACGGTGATGGCCGAGCGCGAGCTGGCCTACTCGCTGGCGGAGATGATCCTGTCCACCCCGCCCTATCGCAGCCTGCGCCCCGGCGCGGCGGCCACGCTCGGCGCCTGACCCAGCGCCAGCAGGGCGATGGAATGTCGGTGTACCGGGTGAGCCCGGGCCTGCGTTCACGACCCAAGCCGTAGGAGACACAAGCGACCTCGGTCGCGAAGCTGGCTGCCCATACTGCGATGGAAGCGCTGCAACTGCAGCCACACGGCGGCCCGTTGCATCCTCGGCTTCGCGGCCAAGGCCGCTCCTGCCTCCGCGCTTTCAACCCACCAGCGGCAGGTGGATGTCGGCGCGCAGGATCGCCTCGGGAGTGTGCTCCGGGTCATCCAGAAAGTGGTAATGCAGCGGCACATCGCGCAGCGCATGACCACTGGCCGGCAACCACTCCGCCAGCAACCGGTCGGTTGCCTCCTCAAGCCCGGAATAGCTGCCGACATGGCGCAGTCGCGCCCATTGACCACCGCCCATGCGTCGCAGCTGCAGCGGCTCGGGCAGGGCGGGGATCGTCGCGTCCAGGGCAAGCGCGCAGTCGAAGCGCAACGCTTCGACCGGCAGTTCGCGATGGTCGTCCACCGGGATACCAATCAGCTGCTGCAGCTGCTCGACCAGCCCCTGCTCCGCCGCCCAGCCGAACAGCAGGCCGAACGCACCGTCCAGGTCGTCGAACGCCCCTTGTGCACGCATCGTAACCACTTCGAACGGCTCCAGCGTCACCACCTCCACGCTCAGCGGTGCCGCCGCCGCGGTGGATCCGCTGGCGGGCCGGGAGAGCCCGGCGACATGCCGCTCCAGCAGGCCCGGGTCAGCACGCAGTTCGGTGGGGCTGGCATTCAACGTTTCGCGCAGCACCCGCGCCAGTGCCTGCGGGGTGTCATAACCGGCCAGCAATGCGATCTCGGTGACGCTGGCATCGCTTCGGCCAAGACGCTGCAGGGTCTTGAGCAGGCGTAGCCGCTGCACCGTGCGACCGATGGTCTCACCGGTCAGCGCCCGGTAGACGCGGTGGAAATGGAACGGCGAGTAATGCGCCACCGCCGCCAGCGCTTCCAGGTCCGGCAGCGGGCCACCGTCGTTGACCGCCTGCTGCAGGCAGGCAACCACGCGATCGAGCCGGGGCAAATGGGAGACGGCCTGCGTTTTCATGATCGAACTCCGTTGAAGGTGGTCCCATTCCAACAGCCGTGCTCAGCGCCGGCGTTTCCGATCTTGCGCAATCGGCACCGCCCCCGGGATACCGGCCAGGTGCGCCTCCAGCAACGCGATGGCCTGCTTCACCTTGGCCGGCTGGCATTGACGATGGGGGGTAACCGCCCACACCGGCAGCGGCGGCACCTCCCACCCCGGCAACAGGCGCTGCAGCGTGCCATTGGCCAACTGCGCGCTCACGTCCAGGCAGGTCAGCACCGCCACGCCCAGGCCGGCCATGCACAACTGGCGGACCGCCGGCTGGTTCTGGCTGACGATGCGCGGATGCGCCGGCACCAGGCGCTCCTGGCCGCTGGCCGGATGCCGCCAGACCAGCCCCGGCACCTGCGCCAGCCCCAGCCAATCACCGGCCGGCACCTGCAGTGGATCGGTCGGCATGCCATGGGCCTGCAACCATTGCGGCGCGGCGCAGGGCCAGCGCTGCAGGGTGCCGATGCGCTGCGCCATCCAGTCGCTGTCCGGCAGCTGGCCGAAACGCAGGGCCACGTCGATGCGCGCCTGCAGCAGGTCGGTCCAGCCATCGTCGAAGTACAGGTGCACGCGCAGCTGCAGGTTGTCGTGCAGCCACTGGCCCAGCGCTGGGCCAATCTGGTCGGCCATGCCCAGCGGGGCGGACACCCGCAGTTCGCCGACCGGCTCCTGCCGGGCCGCCGACAACTCCGCCTCCGCCTCGCCGGCCGCATCCAGCAGGCGCGCGCAGGCCGCGTAGTAGCGGCTGCCGACATCGGTCAGCGCCAACCGCCGCGTGGAGCGGTGCAGCAGCGGTACCCCGGCTTCACGCTCAAGCACGCGCAACTGCTGGCTGACCGCCGAGGTACTCATCCCCAGCGAGCGCGCCGCCGCGCTCAACGAACCGTGCTGCACCACCCGGGCGAACAAGGCCATGCGTTTCAAACTGTCCATCGGCCACCTCCTTGCCGCCCATTGTGAAGCATGGCTTCAAGGTGGTTGTGGATTTTTGCGACTGCCACCGGCCCGGCTCCGGGAGGACACTGTCGCCAGTCCCACACAACACCAGGTACCCACCATGAAAGTCGCATTGATCGGCGCCACCGGTTTCGTCGGCCAGGCCCTGCTGGAAGAACTGCTGGCCCGTGGCCATGACGTCACCGCACTGGCCCGCCATCCCGAGAAGCTGGCCGCCCACCCGCACCTGCGCACGGTCAAGGCCGACGCCCAGGACGCCGCCCAGGTCCAGGCTGCGGTGGCCGGCAACGATGCCGTCATCAGCGCCTTCAACGCCGGTTGGAGCAACCCGGACATCTACCGGGATTTCATGAGCGGCACCCGCGCCATCGTCGCCGGCACCAAGGCCGCCGGCGTGAAGCGCTACATCGTGATTGGCGGCGCCGGCAGCCTATACGCACCGGACGGTACGCAGCTGGTGGATTCGCCGAACTTCCCGGCCGCGATCTTCGATGGCGCCAACGCCGCGCGCGATGCGCTCAACGAGCTGCAGCAGGAAACCACGCTGGACTGGACCCAGCTCAGCCCGCCGGTAGCCTTCCACGGCGGCGGCCCGACCGAACGCACCGGCCGCTATCGCGTCGGCGGCGACACCCCGCTGAACACCGGCGACGGCGTCGGCACCATCAGCCCCGCCGACCTAGCCCTGGCGGTGGTTGACGAACTGGAGACACCCAAGCACGTGGGCAAGCGGTTCACGATTGCGTGGTGATTGCGTCGCGAAAGCGGCCCTCACCCCAACCCCTCTCCCGCTGGCGGGAGAGGGGTTGGGGTGAGGGAGACCCCGGAACACACGTCCACACCCGGCCCACGTCGCGGGCACGTCAGGGCATGGTGGGCGCTCTCCGCCCCTGTTCGACGAATGCCTTGAAGCCCGGCCGAACCTCGCCTTCCTGACCGCCGGTCGGCCGAATCCGTCGCCACAGGTCTTCCTCGATCAGGCTCGCCCGGAACCGTTGCTCGTCGGAGAGCACCACATCGACCATGTAGGCCTGCGTCAATCCTGCCTGATCGCCGGCCCGCGCCTGCAACCCGTAATAGGCACGAGCCAACGCCATGTCACGCTGATCCTTCATCGTGAAGGCAATGTCGCCGGCCATCTTCAGCGCGTACACCGAGCCCGACGCCGCGCTGGCATCGAGCATGGCAAACACCTGCTCGCGCGGTGCGCCCCTGCGCGCCAGATGATAGGCATAGAAGGCAAGTGCTGCTGGATCGCCGCGCTCGGACAACTCCTGCAACGTTACCAAGGGGAGGCCGAGCAGATGGCGTTCGACATCCGGCCCAGGAAAGCCACGGGCGCCCAACCAACGCGCATCCTCTGCACTGGCAGCCACACCGGGATCCTGGGGATTCCAGCGGAAGCCGTACTCGCGCGAATCAAAGCCAGCCGATGGCGGGGCACGCGGCACGGTCGGCACGGCCTCCACCGGCGGCACACGCAGTGACGACGCATCATCAACCGCGACAGCCGACGCGCCTGATGGTGCGCGCGCATCCAGCACGCCCGCCGGACCAGGTACGGCAGACCTGCGAATCAGATGAAATGCCACGGCCACCAGGACCAACACCAACACCAACATCGCCGCCTTGCCCGCCGGAATCCTCATCCTGGAGATACCCCCTGTCGCTTTCGATCAGCAGATAGCACCGGACGGCCAAATCGGTCAAATCAATCACCATCCTGCGGGGAGGCGGCTACGTTCCAGCCATCTGCACCGATGTTTGCCAAGCAACGGGCGCTCCGTCTGCGTTCATGGGCAAGGCCTGTCTTGTCGCAGGCGGACGACGCCAGTGCGTCGCCCACCCTCACACCCCGCCTTACGCTTGGGCCAACGCCTGCTCCAGGTCAGCCAGCAGGTCGTCGATGTGCTCGATGCCGATCGACAGCCGCACCGTATCCAAGGTCACGCCGGCCTTCTCCAGCTCGGCTTCGTCCAATTGACGGTGGGTGGTCGAGGCCGGATGGGTCGCCAGCGACTTGGCGTCGCCCAGGTTCACCAGGCGGGTGAACAACTGCAGCGCGTCGAGGAACCGGGCCCCCGCCTCGCGGCCTCCCGGCAGACCGAAGGTCAGCACGCCTGAGCCATGGCCGCGCAGGTACTTCTGCACCAACGCATGCTCCGGGTGATCCGGCAGCGCGGCGTAGTTCACCCAGGCCACCTTGGCGTGCTTCTGAAGGTAGGCCGCCACTGCCAGCGCATTGCTGTTGATGCGGTCCATGCGCAGCGCCAGCGTCTCGATGCCCTGCAGGATCTGGAACGCATTGAACGGCGAGATCGCCGCACCGGTGTTGCGCAGCGGCACCACGCGGGCGCGGCCGATGTAGGCCGCCGGCCCCAGCGCTTCGGTATAGACCACGCCGTGGTAGCTCACGTCCGGCGTGTTGAGCCGGGGGAACCGCTGCTTGTGCTCGGCCCACGGGAAGCGGCCTGAATCCACGATCGCACCACCCAGGCTGGTGCCATGCCCGCCAAGGTATTTGGTCAGCGAATGCACCACGATGTCCGCGCCGAAATCGAACGAACGCTGCAGGTACGGCGTGGCCACGGTGTTGTCGACGATCACCGGCACGCCGTGCGCGTGCGCGATCTTCGCGATGGCCTCGATGTCGGTGATGTTGCCGCGCGGGTTGCCGATCGATTCGACGAACACCGCCTTGGTGCGCTCGTCGATCAGTGCCGCGAAGGCCTGCGGATCTCGGTAGTCGGCGAAGCGGGTCTGGATGCCGAACTGCGGCAGCGTGTGCGCGAACAGGTTGTAGGTGCCGCCGTACAGCGCACTGGAGGCCAGGATGTTGTCGCCGGCCTCGGCGATGGTCTGGATCGCATAGGTGATGGCGGCCTGGCCGGAAGCCAGCGCCAGCGCTCCCACGCCCCCTTCCAGCGCAGCGATGCGCTTTTCCAGCACATCGGTGGTGGGGTTCATGATGCGGGTGTAGATGTTGCCCGCGACCTTCAGGTCGAACAGGTCGGCACCGTGCTGGGTGTCGTCGAAGGCGTAGGCCACCGTCTGGTAGATCGGCACCGCAACCGCGCGGGTGGTCGGGTCGGGCGAATAACCGCCATGCACGGCGATGGTTTCAGGCTTCCACTGCGGGTCGGTCATCGGGGCGCTCATGCCGGATAGAGAGCTGCTGACATTAGCCCAACACCGCCGCGCAGGCGGCGACGGTTGCAGTGGTTACTTGTGCCGCGATGGCATGAGCTGATGCGCTTTGCTTTTAATGCCGCCCTCACCCCAACCCCTCTCCCGCACGCGGGAGAGGGTCTCGTTTACGGCGAGATGAAACGCTGCCTGCAATCACGCTTTCAAAGCCCCTCTCCCGCCCGCGGGAGAGGGGCTGGGGTGAGGGCGGCACTTCACACTCAGCCCTTGCGGAACTGCAGCTGCCCCGCCCCGCCGGCTTCCACCTCGATGGTGTCGCCGCTGGCGAACTCGCCGGCCAGGATCTTCTGCGCCAACGGATTCTCCAACTGCGCCTGGATCGCACGCTTGAGCGGACGCGCACCATAGATCGGGTCGAAACCCACGTTGCCCAGCAGGTCGAACGCCGAATCGGAGACTTCCAGCCTCAGGCCACGCTCGGCCAGGCGCTTCTCCAGGCCACGCATCTGGATGCGCGCGATCTGCTTGATCTGCTGCTTGTCCAGCGGGTGGAACACCACGATGTCATCCAGCCGGTTGATGAACTCCGGGCGGAAGTGCGCCTGCACCACGCCCATCACCGCCGCCTTCATCTGCGTGTAGGCCTCCGGGCTGTCGTCGCCGCTCATGTCCTGGATCTGGTGCGAGCCCAGGTTCGAGGTCATCACGATGACGGTGTTGCGGAAGTCCACGGTGCGGCCCTGGCCGTCGGTCAGGCGACCGTCGTCCAGCACCTGCAACAGGATGTTGAACACATCCGGGTGCGCCTTCTCCACCTCGTCCAGCAGGATCACGCTGTACGGGCGCCTGCGTACCGCTTCGGTCAGGTAACCACCTTCCTCGTAGCCGACGTAGCCGGGGGGCGCACCGATCAGGCGCGACACGCTGTGCTTCTCCATGAACTCGCTCATGTCGATGCGCACCATCGCGTCGGATGAATCGAACAGGAAGTCGGCCAGCGCCTTGGTCAGCTCGGTCTTGCCCACGCCGGTCGGGCCCAGGAACAGGAACGAACCACTCGGGCGGTTCGGGTCGGACAGCCCCGCGCGCGAACGGCGCACCGCATCGGAGACCACGCGGATCGCCTCTTCCTGGCCAACCACGCGGTTGTGCAGCATGTCTTCCATGCGCAGCAGCTTGTCGCGCTCGCCCTCCAGCATCTTGCTGACCGGAATGCCGGTCCAGCGCGAGACCACCTCGGCGATCTCCTCGTCGGTGACCTTGTCCTGCACCAGCTTGAAGTCCTTGCGCTCCATTTCCTGCGCGGCCTGCAGCTGCTTCTCCAGGTTGGGCAGCACGCCGTACTGGATCTCGCTCATCTTGGCGAAATCCTGCCGGCGCTGTGCGGCCTCCAGGTCGAGCTTGGCCTTCTCCACCTGCTCCTTGATCTTGGTCGCGCCCTGCAATGCGGCCTTCTCCGACTTCCAGATTTCATTGAGGTCGGAGAACTCGCGTTCCAGCGTGTCGATGTCGGTTTCCAGGTCGGCCAGGCGCTTGCGCGAGGCGTCGTCCTTCTCCTTCTTCAGCATCTCGCGCTGGATCTTGAGCTGGATCAGGCGCCGCTCCAGGCGGTCCAGCTCCTCCGGCTTGGAATCGATCTCCATGCGGATGCGCGAGGCCGCCTCGTCCATCAGGTCGATGGCCTTGTCCGGCAGCTGGCGGTCGGTGATGTAGCGGTTGGACAGCGTGGCCGCGGCAACGATGGCCGGGTCGGTGATCTCCACGCCATGGTGCACGGCGTAGCGCTCCTTCAGGCCGCGCAGGATGGCGATGGTGTCCTCGACCGTGGGCTCGCCCACCAGCACCTTCTGGAAGCGGCGCTCCAGCGCGGCGTCCTTCTCGATGTACTGGCGGTACTCGTCCAGCGTGGTCGCGCCGATGCAGTGCAGCTCGCCGCGCGCCAGCGCCGGCTTGAGCATGTTGCCCGCATCCATCGCGCCATCGGCCTTGCCGGCACCGACCATGGTGTGCAGCTCGTCGATGAACAGGATGATCTGGCCTTCGTTCTTGGCCAGGTCGTTGAGCACGCCCTTCAGGCGCTCCTCGAACTCACCGCGAAACTTGGCACCGGCGATCAGCGCGCCCATGTCCAGCGACAGCACGCGCTTGCCGCGCAGGCCTTCGGGCACTTCGTCATTGATGATGCGCTGGGCCAGGCCTTCGACGATGGCGGTCTTGCCCACGCCGGGCTCGCCGATCAGCACCGGGTTGTTCTTGGTCCGGCGCTGCAGCACCTGGATGGTGCGGCGGATTTCCTCGTCGCGGCCGATCACCGGGTCGAGCTTGCCGCTCTCCGCGCGCGCGGTCAGGTCGATGGTGTACTTCTCCAGCGCCTGGCGCTGTTCCTCGGCGTTCTCGCTCTGCACGGTCTCGCCGCCGCGCAGCTTGTCGATGGCGGCCTCGATCTTCTTCTTGTCGGCACCGGCCGCACGCAGCGCCATGCCGGCCGCGCCACCGTCGTCGACGGCGGCCAGCAGGAACCATTCGCTGGCGATGAACTGGTCGTTGTGCTGCTGGGCCAGCTTGTCGGTGGTATTGAGCAGGCGGCTCAGGTCATTGCCCATCGACAGGTTGCCGGCCTGGCCGGACACCTTGGGCAGCGCCTCCAGCGACTCGGCCAGCCGCTCGCGCAGTACCGGCACGTTGACGCCGGCCTGGGCCAGCAACGGACGGCTGCTGCCGCCGGGCTGGTCGAGCAGCGCGCTGAGCACGTGCACCGGTTCGATGATGTTGTTGTCGCGACCGACCGCCAGGGACTGCGCGTCGGACAGCGCCTTCTGGAAGTTGGAGGTGAGCTTGTCCATCCGCATGGGTCTTCTTCCTCGAATAAAGGGGGCCAGCGTCGCTGGCGATACTGGTTCAGATGCGGTTGCAACGGTGTGATTCAAGGGTGACGACTACCCCCTGTTCAGCCATTGCCTGCTTCCCGTCCAGTATCGCCAGCCGATCTGGCCCGACCTTGATCCAGCGCAAACCCGGCATGGCTCAGCCGCGGGTGACCGCCACGCGGATGGCCTGCAGCTGTTGCTTCACCGCCTTGCGCTGGCCGGCATCCAGCCGCAGCAGCGCTTTCTGCCCCACCGACAGCGACTGCAGCGCCGGGTCGACGAAGCGGTATTTGCCCTTGCCATCCGGCGCCACCGCCAGCGGGCCCGAGGGCTCGGGGGTCTGCAGCAGGTGGTCGATCACCGCCACCAGACGGTCGTTGAAGTGCCCATCGGGATGCCCGATGTCGCGGTAGGCCTGCTGCACCAGCGGATAGAAGCGTACGTAGGCCGTCGCCAGGGACTGCGCATCGGCCTGGGTGAAAGCCTTCACCCAGGGCGCGTAACGCTCGGCGTTGGCCGCAGCCAATTGCTCGACACCGTCGCTGCCCTGTGCCACCTGCAGGCTGCCCGGCATCGGTTGCAGGGCCATCGCCGAGGCCGGCAGGCTGGGCTGGGTGAGGTTGTCCACGTGCACCACCCACCGCTGGATCAGGTGCTCGCGCAGCAGCACCGCCAGTACATCGGCGGGAAACACCCCTGTCAGCGCCTGCCAGGCGCCGGCATCGCTGTCCGCCAGGGCCGGCAGGGCGGGATCGGCCGCCACGTCGGTATCCAGCGGATAACGGGGCGACGTCGGCCCCGTGCCGGGAGCAGGTGACGACACCGACGAGGGGCCAGCGGGTCCATCCAGCGGTGGGGGTGTCGCGGCGGCGGGCGCTGCCGGCCGCAAACGGGCCAGGTCATCCTTGAACAGCCAACCGCCGACACCACCGATCGCCACCACGCCCAACACCACCCAGGGCCACACCGCACTGCGCTTTTCCATCACATCCTCCTTGCTTGCATGTGAAGGTGTGACCGGCGCAACGCCGGTGGGTTCCCCCCGGCGCCACCGCGCGTGTTCAGCGCGGCTTCTGCAGCGACATCAAGCCGATCACCGTGGCCAGCACCGCGTAGGCGGCGGCGACCTGCAGGGTGATCGCCTGGCGCAGGCCTTCCAGCTGCCATGGCAGGTAGATGCCGCCGCGCGGATCGGTGGAATGGATCACCCCGAACGCACTGAGCACCGCGGCCACCAGCAGCAGCGTCACCGCCACGCCCGGGCGACGCTCGATCAAGGCCACCAAGGCCGCCGCCCACAGCATCGCGGTGATGATGAAGCCGTTGCCCAGCACCTGCAGCGTGGCCACGTCCGACAGCCCATGCCCGTCCACCGCCGCATACAGCGCGGCGGCGGCCTCCGGCGCCACCCAGGTGCCGAACTTGATGTTGATCAGGTACGCGATGGCCGGCAGGAACGCCAGCGCCACCGCGATCGCATGCTCGCGCTTGGTCTGCTGGAAGGCCTGCACGGTGATGTCCAGGCCGACGAACACGATGATCGGCGCCAGCACCGCCACCGGCAGCCACTGCACCAGCCCGGCGACCACGCCGAGCATGCCGCCGATGCCGATGAACAACCCGGTCAGCAGCGTGTAACCACTGCGCGCGCCCAGCCGCTTGTAGGCCGGCTGGCCGATGTAGGGCGTGGTCTGCGCCACGCCGCCGCAGACGCCGGCTACCAGCGTGGCAATCGCCTCGACCAGCAGCACGTCGCGGGTGCGGTAGTCGTCACCGGCCGCGCGGGCGCTCTCGGCGACGTTGATGCCGCCCACCACCATCAACAGGCCGAACGGCAGCAGCAGCGACAGGTACGGCACGGTCAGCGGCAGGCCATCGACGAAGCCCAGCGACGGCAGCGGCAGCGCCACCGCCAGCGAGATCGCTGGTGGCCACTGGAAGCCGGTCAGCACACCGGCCGAACCCAGCCCGTAGTACAGCACCACGCCGACCAGCAGCGCGAACAGCACCCCCGGCAGGCGCAGCGGCACCACGCCGCGGGCGACCAGCACGTACAGCAGCACGCCCAGCGTGACCAGGCCGACCAGCGGCTGGCGCAGGCTTTCGATCAGCGGCAGGAAGCCAAGCAGGGTCAGCGCGGCGCCACCGATCGAACCGAGCAGGGCCGCCCGCGGCACGTGCCGGGTCACCGCATCACCAACGAAGGACAGCACCAGCTTGAGCAGGCCCATCACCACCAGCGAGGCCATGCCCAGCTTCCAGGTCAGCAGGGCCGCCGCGGTCGGGTCCAGGCCCTGCTGCTTGAAGCCGGCGAAGGCCGGGCCCAGCACCAGCAGCGCCATGCCGATGCTGGTCGGTGCATCCAGGCCCAGCGGCATCGCGGTGACGTCATCGCGGCCGCTGCGCGCGGCCAGCCGGTGCGCCATCAGCGTGTACATCAGGTTGCCGATCAGCACGCCCAGCGCGGTGCCCGGGAACATGCGGCCAAACACCACCTCGGCGGGGAACTGGAAGATGCCAACCAGCGCCATCGCGATGAAGCCGAGGATGGACAGGTTGTCGACCACCAGGCCGAAGAAGCCGTTGAGGTCGCCGGGCACGAACCAGCGGGCACGTGCGGTGGAGGAATGCGGGGAATTCATGCGGGAGTTCGTCAGCAGGGCCGGCCTGGATCAGCCGGCGGAAGGGGGAAAGGAAACACGTGGCTCATTCCGGGTCGGGCACTTTCACCCAGCCCAGGATCGGACCGCGCGCGGGATTGTGGTAGCGCACCTGCAACCAGCCATCGGCCTCGTCCAGCAACTCGACGCGGTCGCCCTTGACCAGGTAGCGCCGGGTGGCGGTGTCACCGGCGCGGCTGTAAAGCGGCAGGCGGGCCGGCACCACCGACGCACCCCAGCCTTTCATCGGCACGTCGGCCAGCGGCGGGTCGAACGCGTTCCACAGCGCGCGCTCCAGGCGCTTGCCCGAGGCATCCCAGGTACTCCAGACCACCAGGATGCCCATGTCTTCCGCACTGTCCAGGGACAGCACCCGGGACATGCCACTGGTCTCGACCAGTGCGCCGCGCATCGAGCGGTACAGGTAAAGCCGGTCACCCTGGTAACGGTACACGTCGCTGTACCACATCGGCCCGCTGCGACAACTGCTGCTCAGCGTGCGCGAGGCCGGATCCGGTGACAGCGTCCACAGGCCTTCGCAGCTGACCTCCGGCCCGGTGGGTGCGGCCAGCGCGCGGAACTGGCCACTGCCCGGCTGGTACAGGTATACGGTGAAGGACTCATTGACCTGGCCCAGCGTCGCGCTGGTGGCCAGGTCCTGGTAGCCGTCGAAGTTGTAGTCCGCATGGCCCAACCGCGTGCCCCCGTCTTCCTCATCGGTGGCCGCCGGCAGCAGTTGCCGCGCCGATGAACGGTCGGTGCCGACCTCGACGGTGCCCTCCCCTGTCAGCCGCGCATGGGCAATCACGTCGGCGGTGACCTCGAAGCGGATCTCGCTGTCATCGGCCAGCGCCGGCGGCGCCAGCAGCATCCCAGCGGCAATCAGCATGCCGTAGGCGGCGCAGCGGCGGGAGGCGGGGGTATGTGGCGTCATCAGGTGACTCGTCGAAAGGCGGACCAGCGCGCAGGCTAGCCGATCCGGCACCGATCAGAACGACACCTCGACCGGCTGCCGTGCCCACAGCACCGACTGGTGGTGGGTGGCCTGCTTCCACGCCAGGCGGATGGCCTCGATGTCGTTGCGCCGCTGCGGGGTGTCCTCGTGCAGGATCACCAGCACCTTGGTGCTCAACCGGTTCGGCTCCGCCGCCCCGCGGAACAGCCACTGGCCATAGGCGTCGAACACGGTCAGGCCATCGGGGAATCGCGGCGTCACTTCCTTGTCCAGGAACGCGCGCCATTGCGCCTGGCTGATCACGTCGGTCTGCTCCCGCCGGGACGGGCCGGTTTCCTCGCCCACTCCGAAATACAGCTCGCTGCGTACCCAACCGCCGGCCTCGGCCGGGCGCTGTGCATCGCCATGCAGCGCGGCGGTGGCCGGCTCGGTGACCGGCGGTGCGGCGATGGCGCTGGTGGCAAGGCCCAGCAACAGGGGGAGAACAACGGCGTGCAACTTCATGGAAAACCTCCGGACAGGGCAACACGGTGGCATCCATCGCACCGCAGGGGATATCACGGACGGTCATCAGCTCATGGCATCCAGGGCTTGCAACCGGCCGCGCGTTAACGCCAAGATAATATATCGCTTCATCCGGATGGATGTAAGTGCAAAACCTCTCCCCCTTCGTTCTGCCCGGAGTTTCCATGTCCCGCCCCACCTCGGCCCCGCTCGGCCTGGCCATCGCGCTGGCGCTGTCTTCCCCCGCCTTTGCCCAGGAAGCCGCGCCGAACAGCGCCACCACCCTGGACACGGTGATCGTCACCGGTACCCGCGCGGTGGACCGCACCGTGCTCGAATCCACCTCGCCGGTGGACGTGCTCAGCGCCGAGGACCTCCGCAAGGCCGGCGTGGTCAATGGTGAGTTGGGCAGCGCACTGCAGGCGCTGCTGCCGTCGTTCAACTTCCCGCGCCAGTCCAACTCCGGCGGTGCCGACCACGTGCGCGCCGCGCAGTTGCGCGGCTTGTCGCCGGACCAGGTGCTGGTGCTGGTCAACGGCAAGCGCCGCCACAACTCGGCGCTGGTCAACACCGACAGCAAGATCGGCAAGGGCACCACCCCGGTCGACTTCAACGCCATCCCGGTCAGCGCGATCAAGCGCATCGAGGTGCTGCGTGACGGCGCCGGCGCGCTGTACGGCTCGGACGCGGTGGCCGGCGTGATCAACGTGATCCTGGACGACGCCCCGGAAGGCGGCGCCATCGAAGCCAGCTTCGGTGCGCACCACACCGACCTCAAGCCGATCAACCGCACCCTGACCGACGGCCAGGCCAGCTTCTTCAGCGCCAAGGTCGGCACCGCACTCACCGATGACGGTGGCTTCCTGCGCGTCGGTCTGGAATACAAGAACCGCGAAGCCACCAACCGCGCCGGCTTCGACCAGATTCCGCCATGGGAGGCGCAGACCCCGGACAACCTGGCCCTGGCCGGCAAGCGCAACTACGCGCTGGGCGACGGCGCCAGCAAGGACATCAACGCCTGGTTCAACACCGAGATCCCATTCGGCGAGACCTCCAGGGCCTATGCCTTCGGCACCTACAACCAGCGCGATACCGAAGGCGCCAACTACTTCCGCTACCCGGACGGCGAGGCCAACTGGAAGGCGCTCTACCCGAACGGCTACCGCCCGGTCTCCGAAGGCGAGAACCTGGACGTGCAGCTGGTCGGTGGCGCCCGTGGCCAATGGGGTGAGTGGAACTACGACGCCAGCGTCGACCATGGCCGCAATGAATTCACCTACCGCCTGCGCGACTCGCTCAACGCCTCGCTCGGCCCGACCAGCCCGACCCGCTTCAAGACCGGCGACTTCAGCTTCGAGCAGACCGTGGCCAACCTGGACCTGGGCCGCATCTTCGTGCGCGAGAACGACAGCCACAGCCTCGGCTTCGGCATCGAAGGCCGCCACGAGCGCTACGAGACCGGCGCCGGCGACCCGGCCAGCTATGCGGCCGGCCCGTACACCGACCGCCCCACCGGCTCGCAGGCCGGCGGCGGGCTGACCCCGCAGGATGAAGCCAACCTGTCGCGCGACGTGTTCAGCGCCTACACCAGCCTGTCCTCCACCTTCGGCGAGAAGTTCTCCACCGACATCGCCGCCCGCTACGAGCACTACCAGGACTTCGGCGGCGAACTGACCGGCAAGCTCGGTGCGCGTTACGCGTTCGCCCCGGCGTTCGCGCTGCGCGGTGCCATCTCCAACAACTTCCACGCGCCGTCGCTGAGCCAGATCGGCTACGAGTCCACCTCCACCGGTTACACCGCCGGCGGCCAACTGGTGCAGGGCCGCCTGCTGTCGGTCAACAACCCGATCGCCCGCGCGCTCGGCGCCACCGACCTGAAGCCGGAGAAGTCGATCAACTACAGCCTGGGCTTCACCAGCCAGATCGGCAGCCACTTTGACCTGTCGCTGGACCTGTTCCAGATCGACATCGACGACCGCATCGCACTGTCGGAGAGCATCACCGGTGACGCGTTGACCACCTTCGTGCAGCAGCAGTTCGGCATCAGCGGACTGGAAAGCGCGCATTACTTCGTCAATGCCGCCGACACCCGCACGCGCGGCGCCGAGTTCGTCGCCAACTGGCGGCAATCGCTGGGCGATGGCGAGCTGCTGCTGACCGGCACCTGGAGCTACGCCAAGACCGAGCTGAAGAACGTGGTGGCCACGCCGTCGCAGTTGCTCGCGCTGGACCCGGACTACGTGCTGTTCGGCGTGGAGGAAAGCAACACGCTGACCGACGCCGCCCCGCGCACCCGTGCGCAGCTGGCCGGCAGCTGGGCCAATGACCGCTGGTCGCTGAGCAGCCGCGTGAGCCGGCACGGCAGCGCCACGCGCGTGTTCGACTTCGGGGGCGGCTACGAGCCGACGCAGACCTACCGCGCCGAATGGCAGCTGGATGCGGAAGTGGAATACCGCCTCACCCCGAAGTGGAGCGTGGCCATCGGCGGGCAGAACCTGACCGACAACTACCCCGACAAGTCCAACCAGGACATCTACTACTTCGGCAACCTGCCCTACGACGTGCTCTCGCCGATCGGCAGCAATGGCGCGTACTACTACGGCCGCGTGCGGTACACGTTCTGACCCACGGGCGCAGGCGGGGATTGCGCCCCCGCCTGCATCCGGCCGTGCGGTGTGCGCTGCCTGATCGTCGGGCCGGGGCGCCTTTGGCAGGTTGGGGTGAAATTCCAGCCCCTCGGGCTGCACACCTGATTACCTCTCCCTAACATCCTTTGCGGCATAGTGGCCGCATGCTCGAAGAACTCCAGCGACCGGCTCCACCGGCGCTGACGGACAACGACGCGCTGTTCCTCGATGTCGACGGCACCTTGGTCGCCTTTGCCGACCATCCTGAAAAGGTGGTGCCCGCCGACGACCTCCCGCACCTGCTCGCCGTGAACGCACAGCGCCTGCACGGCGCGGTGGCACTGGTCAGCGGCCGCCCCATCGCACAGTTGGACCAGCTGCTGTCCCCGTTGCGCCTGCCCGCCGCCGGCCTGCACGGCACACAGCTGCGCTCCACCGCCGATGCCGAAGTTGTCGGCGGCGACACCGCGCAATGGCTGCATGCCCTGCACCAGCAGGCGATGCGGCTGGCCCATCAACACCCCGGCATGCTGGTCGAACACAAGGGCAGCGCGCTGGCCCTGCATTGGCGTACCGCGCCACAGGCTGCCGGCGCCATCGTCGCCTTTGCCCAGGCGCAGGTGGCGCAGCTGCCAGGCGTCCGCCTGCAGCCTGGCAACCAGGTCATCGAGTTCGTCAGCGCCGACCACGACAAGGGGGGAGCGGTGCTCGCGTTGATGCGTACCCCGACGTTCGAAGGACGTCGCCCGATCTTCGTCGGCGACGATCTCACCGACGAAGCCGGCTTCGCCGCCGCCATGCGCCAGGGCGGGCATGGCGTGCTGGTCGGCAACCGCACCGCCAGCCACGCACGCTACGGGCTGGCCGACGTCGCCGCCGTGCACGAGTGGTTGCGCGGCGCCCTGCCGTAGATCCTGCGGCCCCCATGGCGCCTGGGCGCCATCCACAACAGGAGCAAGTCATGCAACGGGCCGATCTGGACCTGGCCGTCATTGGCAACGGAAGTTTTGGCGCGCTGATCGACAAGCGGGCGCGCATCGTCTGGAGCTGCCTGCCCGCCTTCGACGGCGACCCCGCGTTCTGTGCGCTGCTCAGCCCGCGCGACCACGACGGCGGCGACTTCGCGGTGGAGCTGGAAGACTTCGCCGACAGCGAACAACACTACTTCACCAACACCGCCATCCTGCGCACGGTGTTGCGTGACACCCAGGGAGGGGCGATCGAGGTGATCGACTTCGCGCCACGCTGGAAACGCCATGGTCGCCTGTACCGCCCCCCCAGCGTGATCCGGCGCATCCGCCCGCTGTCCGGCAGCCCGCGCATCCGCATCCGGGCGCGTCCCTTGGCCGATTGGGGCGCACGCACGCCCGAATCCACCTGGGGCAGCAACCACCTGCGCTGGTTGTTGCCCGGTTTCACCCTGCGCCTGACCACCGATGTGCCGGTGCGCTTCATCCGCGAAGGCACCGCGTTCGCGCTGACCCAGCCGGTGGACCTGGTGCTGGGCGTGGATGAAACCCTGCAGCGCAGCCTGGCCGGTTACGCGCAGGATGCCTTCCAGCGCACGGCCGAGTACTGGCGTGAATGGGTGCGCTACCTCTCCGTCCCGCTGGAATGGCAGGACGCGGTGATCCGCAGCGCCATCACCCTGAAACTGTGCCAGTACGAGGACAGCGGCGCGATCATCGCGGCCATGACCACCTCGATCCCGGAGGCGCCCGGCAGCGCGCGCAACTGGGACTACCGCTACTGCTGGCTGCGCGATGCCGCCTTCGTGGTGCGCGCGCTCAACCGGCTGGGTGCCACCCGCACGATGGAGGGCTTCCTGCACTACATCTTCAACCTGGCCACCAGCGACGGCAGCCTGCAGCCGTTGTACGGCATCGGCATGGAAGAGAAGCTCGACGAGAGCGAGGTGCACTCGCTGGCCGGCTACCGCGGCATGGGGCCGGTGCGCCGCGGCAACCTGGCCTGGGTGCAGAAACAGCACGACGTGTATGGCTCGGTGGTCCTGGCCTCCACCCAGCTGTTCTTCGACCAGCGCCTGGAAGCCCCCGGCGATGCGGACACCTTTGCCCGCCTGGAACCGCTCGGCGAGCGCGCCTATGCCCTGCACGACGTCCCCGACGCCGGGCTGTGGGAGTTCCGTGGCAGGACCTCGGTGCACACCTACACCTCGGCGATGTGCTGGGCCGCCTGCGACCGCCTGGCCAAGATCGCCTCGCGCGTGCAGTTGCCCGAACGCGCCCTGCTCTGGCGCCAGCGCGCCGATGCGATCCACCAGCGCGTCATCGAACGTGGCTGGAACGCGCGCCTTGGACATTTCACCGATGCCTTGGACGGCCAGCACCTGGATGCCTCGCTGTTGCTGTTGGCCGACATCGGCTTCATCGATGCCCTGGACCCGCGCTACGTCGCCACCGTCGAGGCCATCGGCCGCGAGCTGCGCCATGGCAACGCGCTGTACCGCTACATCGCCCCGGATGACTTCGGTGCACCGGAGACCAGTTTCACCATCTGCACGTTCTGGTACATCGACGCACTGGCCGCGATCGGCCGCGTGGCCGAGGCACGCGACCTGTTCGAAAGCGTGCTGGCGCGCCGCAATCACGTCGGCCTGCTGTCCGAGGACCTGGCCTTCGACGACGGCGAGCAATGGGGCAACTTCCCGCAGACGTATTCGCACGTTGGCCTGATCACCGCCGCCATGCGCCTGTCGCGACCGTGGCAGGACGCGTCGTGAGCCGTCTGGTGGTGGTGTCCAACCGGGTGGCGATGCCCGGCGAATCCCGTGCCGGCGGGCTGGCCGTCGGCCTGCTGGCCGCGTTGAAGGAACGCGGCGGCATGTGGTTCGGCTGGAGCGGGCGCAGCGTCAACGAGGACAGCGGCACCCTGCGCGAGCAGGGCGAGGGCAACATCCGCTTCGTGACGATGGACCTGTCCAGACCCGACCTGGACAACTACTACAACGGCTTCTCCAACCGCGCCCTGTGGCCGCTGCTGCACTTCCGCCTGGACCTGGTGGACTACGACCGCCGCAAGCGCGAAGGCTACTGGAAGGTCAACGCCCTGTTCGCCGACAGGCTCGCGCCACTGCTGCGCGAGGACGACACCGTGTGGATCCATGACTACCACCTGATCCCGTTGGCGGCGATGCTGCGCGAACGCGGCATCGGTTGCCGCATCGGCTTCTTCCTGCACGTGCCGGTGCCCTCGGCGGACCTGATCCAGGCCCTGCCCGACCACCGCAACCTGTTCTCCACGCTGTACGCCTACGACCTGCTGGGCTTCCAGACCCGCCGCGACGTCGACCGCTTCCAGTCCTATGCGCGCCTGTTCGGCGGCGGCACGCTGGTGGACAGCGAATGGATCCAGGCACCGGACGGCCGACGCATCCGCACCTCGGCATTCCCGATCGGCATCGATACCGCCCACATCGCGCGACAGGCGCACGGCGCAACCCGCAACAACGCGGTGCGCGCCCTGCGCCGCAGCCTGCAGTTCCGCAAGCTGGCCATCGGCGTGGACCGCCTGGACTACTCCAAGGGGTTGCCCGAGCGCTTCCATGGCTTCGAGCACTACCTGGACCGCTACCCGCAACAGAAGGGCTCGATGACTTTCCTGCAGATCGCACCGGTCTCGCGCGGCAGCGTCACCGAGTACCGCAAGCTGCGCACCGACCTGGAGCGCCTGGCCGGCCACATCAATGGCAGCCACGCCGAAGCCGACTGGACCCCCCTGCGCTACGTCAACCAGAACTACGCGCACAGCACGCTGACCGGCTTCTACCGCGAGGCCGCGGTGGGATTGGTGACCCCCCTGCGCGACGGCATGAACCTGGTGGCCAAGGAGTACGTGGCATCGCAGAACCCGGAGAATCCCGGCGTGCTGGTGCTGTCACTGCTGGCGGGCGCGGCGGACGAGCTCAAGCAGGCACTGCTGGTCAACCCGCATGACCTGGACGGCGTGGCCGATGCGATCGCCGCCGCCGCCAACATGCCATTGGCCGAACGCATCGAGCGTTGGCAGCTGATGATGCAGCACCTGCGTGAGTACGACATCAATCGCTGGCGCCGCGACTACCTGCAGGCACTGGAAACACCGCCTTCACTCCAACCCCTCTCCCGCATGCGGGAGAGGGGCTCGGATTGCGTCGGTTCGTCATGAGTTAACCCCTCTCCCGCACGCGGGAGAGGGGCTCGGATTGCGTCGGTTCGTCATGAGTTAACCCCTCTCCCGCACGCGGGAGAGGGGCTCGGATTGCGTCGGTTCGTCATGAGTTAGCCCCTCTCCCGCATGCGGGAGAGGGGTTGGGGTGAGGGGCCGTGCGGGCAAAACGCTGGCATCAGCCACCGCATCCCCGGCCTCAATCCAGGAACCGCGCCCGCTGCTGCGGCGTCGGCAGGTAACAGCTGTCATGCCGCCCGAACCAGCGGTAACGGTTGCGCGCCAACCACCGGTAGGCACGGTCCCGCAAGGATCGGGGCAGCCAGCGCGCGATCCCCGCGAGCTTCCACACGCCGCCAAGGCCGCTGACCACGCGCACGATCGCATCGGTATCCGTGTAGGCCACGCCGTCCTCCACCAGCAGGAACGACAGCGGGTCATCCGGGTCCAGCCCGTGCGCCAGCAACAGCGCACGGCCCTGCACCCCCTGCATCGCCGCGAAGCGGTAACGCCCCCGGCGGTCGAAGCGCAGCAGGAAGCGCACCCAGCGGCTGCACAGCGCGCACACCCCGTCGAACACGATCACCGGCGCCTCGCCGCTCATGCCGCCCCGTCCTCCGGCAGCAACCAGCCTTCGTAGCGGATCAACCGCCCGATCAGCGGCATCGAGACATCCACCAGGAACTCATAACGCCCGTGTCGCTCGCGTTCACGGCAGTACACCTGGCCGAACCAGCGGGTGGGCAGGGGCAACAGGCCAAAGGCCCAGGCGCGCTCGGCCCGCCACAGGATCTGGCCCTCCTCCTCGCGCAGGCCGAAGCGGAACCGCACCGCCCCCAGCTGCTCGAACAGCCCACCACCCTGTTGCCACAGGCGCGATTCCATCCGGGCGGGCCCGAACCGCCGGTTCCAGCGTTCCCCGGCCGCATCCACCACGAACTCCACGCTGACCGGCACGCTGGCACTGGGCGGAAGGCGCGCCAGCCAGGCGCAGGGCGCCACCAGCCAATGGGTGCCGCGCAGCACCTCGCCTTGCCCGCTCCAGCATTGCCGGCCGCGCACCGAATGCAGCGCGCGTACCTGCGGGGGCAGCTGTCCGAACCCAGGGCCAAGAACCTGCTCGAACAGCGGCCTGCTCATGGGTCCATCCACACCAGGGTGGCGATGCGGCCGCTGCGGCGGTCGCGCCGGTGCGAGAACCAGCGTTGCGGGTCGGCGATGGTGCACTGGTCACCGCCATGGATATCGGCCGGGTCCATGCCCGCGGCCTGCAGCCGCTGGCGTGCCAGTGCGTACAGGTCCACCCGCCAATGCCCGGGACGGGTCGGCGTGAACGCCGCTTCGGCCGCGGCCGAATGGGCGAGGAAGGCCTCGCGCACATCCGCCCCGATCTCGTAATGGGCCGGCCCGGCGGCCGGCCCCAACCAGGCGATGACCGCGCTGGCCGGGGTCCGCATCGCCGCCAGGGTGTTCTCCAGCATGCCGTCGGCCAACCCGCGCCACCCCGCATGCGCAGCGGCCACTTCGCCCCCGGCCCGCGCCGCAAACACCACCGGCAGGCAGTCGGCGGTCAGGATCGCCAGCACCACGCCGGGGACCGAGGTCACCGCCGCATCGGCCACCGGTTCGGCATCAATGCCCTGTGCCTGCGGCGGCGCCTGGAAACGCAGCACGCCGGTGCCGTGCACCTGCCGCAGCCAGTGCGGCGCCGAGGGCAGACCCGCCAGTTGCTGCAACTGGTCACGGTTGCACTGCACCTGGGCCGGGTCGTCGCCCTCGGCGGCGCTGCGGTTGCCCAGGTTGAAGTGGTCGAACGGCGGCTGCGAGCCCCCCGCGCCGTGGCGCCGGGTGGTGAAGGCATGCACCCCGGCCGGGGCCGGCCAGTCGGCGGCCAGGGCAGGCAGCGCGTCGTTCATCACCAGCGGTCCCGCTCGCGTTCGGCGAAGGCCTTGGAGTCCTCGCGCAGCGCCTTCATCAGCGCCAGCAGGTCCGCCGGCACCGGGGCGGTGTTGCTGATCGTCTCGCCGGTGATCGGGTGCTGGAACTCCAGCGTTTCGGCGTGCAGGGCCTGGCGCTTGAACCCGCGCAGCTGGGCGACCAGTTCGTCGCTGGCGCCCTTGGGCAGCTTCAGCGACCCGCCGTACAGCGGGTCACCGACGATGGCGTGCTTGATGTGCGCCATGTGCACGCGGATCTGGTGGGTGCGGCCGGTCTCCAGGCGGCACTCCAGCGCGGTATGGCCGCGGAAGCGCTCGCGCAGGCGGTAATGGGTGACCGCGTCCTTGCCGTCCTCGCGCACGCCCATGCGCAGGCGGTCGCGCGGGTGGCGGTCGATCGCCGCGTCCACGGTGCCGCCGGCGACCAGCGCCCCGACCACCACGGCGAGGTACTGGCGGTGGACCTCACGGGCGGACAGTTGCTCCACCAGCGCGGTCTGCGCCTGCACGGTACGGGCCACCATCATGATGCCGCTGGTGTCCTTGTCCAGGCGGTGGACCACGCCGGCACGCGGCACCTTGGCGATCTCCGGGTCACGGAACAGCAGCGCGTTGACCAGGGTGCCGGTCGGGTTGCCGGCGCCCGGGTGGACCACCAGCCCGGCCGGCTTGTCGATCACGTAGACATGCTCGTCCTCGTACAGGATCGACAGCGGGATGTCCTCCGGCTGCGCGTTGACCTCGGTGTCGAGCACCGCATTCAGGGAAACCGACTCCCCGCCCCGGACCGGGTCGCGGGGCCGGGCCGGCTCCCCGTCCATCAGCACCGCACCGGTCTTGATCCACTCGGTCAGGCGGGAACGGGAGAATTCGGGGAAAAGCTCGGCCACCACGGCGTCGAAGCGGCGGCCGGCGGCGGTATCGGGCACCAGCGCCTGGCGCTGGGTCGGGGAGGTGTTCTCGGACATGTCAAAGGCCAACTGAAAGACGAAATCGGGGGTCCTGACAGCAACAGTCATTCGCAGGACAGGCCACTAGGCTATCATCGACACCTCGTATTCCTGCCGCGTCCCGCCCTGACCCATGATCCGACGCTCTTTGCTGTCCGCGCCCGTCCGCCTCACCGCCCTGCTGCTGGTCCTGGTTTTCGTCGCCACCGGCTGCCACCGCGGCGACAAGAAAAAGGACGCCGATGAAGGCGCGCCTGTCGAGCAGCTCTACGAAAAGAGCCACAAGCTGATGGAAGGCGGCAACTGGTCCGGCGCCGAAACCAGCTTCAAGCGCCTGATCGCCCAGTACCCGTACGGCCCGTACACCGAGCAGGCGATGATCGAAAGCGCCTATGCCCAGTACAAGGCCGGCAAGAACGATGACGCCGTGTCGAGCATCGACCGCTTCATCCGCACCTACCCGACCCACCGCAACATCGCCTACCTGTACTACCTGCGCGGCCTGGCCAACGGCAACCGCGACACGGTGTTCCTGCGCCGCGTGTGGTCGCTGGACCCGAGCCGCCGTGACCTGTCCACCCCGCGCCAGGCCTACGCCGACTTCACCATCGTCACCGAGCGCTACCCGAACAGCCGCTACGCGGCCGATGCGCGCCAGCGCATGATCGAGCTGCGCGACGTGTTCGCCCAGCACGAGCTGGACAATGCCCTGTACTACGCCCGCCGCGGCGCCTGGGTCTCGGCCGCCGGCCGCGCCAACTACCTGCTGGAAACCTACCCGCAGAGCGCCTTCCAGTACGACGCCGTGGCGGTGCTGGGCGAGTCTTACACCCACATCGGCAACAAGACCCTGGCCGACGACGCCCGCCGCGTGCTGGAGCTGAACCAGCCCGACCACCCGTGGCTGACCGGCGACTGGCCGAAGTACCCGTGGATGATCCGCAAGCTCAACCCGTTCGCCGGCGAGAAGTCGGTGGCCACCGGCCAGAGCAATGCGACGATGAGCCGACGCAAGTAAGCAGCCAGCGCATGCGAATATGGAAAGGGGCCTTCGGGCCCCTTTCCCGTTGGGGGCCAACGACGCCCCTGCCCTGCCGAGGCCCGGATGACGCGATGCCCGGGATGTACGTGACCTGGGCAGATTCCATGCCGCAAGCCGTAGCAGCCCCGGCGATTCCCCCATCTCCTCGCAGCGCAGGCGGGGAGGCAATCCCAGCCCGTCCCGCAACAACCCCTGCTCCGGCACTGGCGAACACGGCTTCGGCCACGCACCGCCCTGGATGTTCCGGTCGACAAAAAAGGCGGCCCCGTCACCGGGACCGCCCATATTGCACCCTCAGTCGCGCGGACCTCAGAAGTTCTGCGTGTAACGCACGTACAGCTGGCGGCCGTAGCCGTTGTACAGATAGTTGTTGAAGTTGGTCGGCGAGTACGCCACGTCGTACACCGGCGCCTTGTTGGTCAGGTTGCGGGCACCCAGCGAGATCGTTGCATTCCACGGGGCCTGGTAGTTGAGCTGCAGGTCATGGGTGATGTAAGCGCCGCTGCAGCGCTTCACGTAGCCCTCGCTCTTCAACTCCGAGCAGCTGTAGTCACCTTCGTAGTAGTCGACGTAGTAGCCCGGCTCATAGCCGATCATGTTCATGGTCCACGCCACGCTCCAGTCGCCGCGCTCCCAGCGGGTGTTGAGGTTGGCACGCCACTCCGGGTAACCGCTGGTGCCGACGTACTCGTCCGAGCCGTAGCGGCTGTCGACCTTGTAGCTGTGGGTCCAGGAACCCTGCAGGGTCGAGGTCAGCCTGCCCCAGTCGTCCAGGTCGAACTGGGTGCGGATGTTCAGGTCGATGCCGTCGGTCTTGACCAACCCTTCATTGCCATAGCCGGCATACACCGCCTGGATCGAACCGTCGCTGTTGCGCACGACCGACAGGTTGTCCGGCAGGTACTGGCCAAGGGCGGTGCGGTTGATCACCGTCTGCGCGGAGTACCACTTGATCTGGTTCTTGATCTCGGTGTTCCAGTAATCCAGCGTGATGTTGGCCCACGAGAACGGGTCGTACACCACGCCGAAGCTGAACTGCTTGGAGGTCTCGGCCTTCAGGTCCGGATTGGCCACGTGGTAGCCGTTGATCTGGATCGAACTGGACGCGGCCAGGCCGTAGGCCAGTGCCGTGGCCTCGTCGGTCACCGAGTCGGCCGAGAACGCATCCTGCTGGTTCAGCGCCTGCAGCGTCGGCGCGCGGAAGCCCTTGCCATACGAGGTGCGGAAGGTCAGGTTGTGCAGCGGCTGGAAGCGCAGCGACAGCTTCGGCGAGGTGGAATCACCGAAGTCGGAGTAGTGGTCGTAGCGAACGGCCAGGTCTGCCGAGAAGTTGTCGAAGATCGGCAGGCTCCACTCGGCGAAGCCCGAGGTCAGGTTGCGCTCGCCCCATGCCGAATTGCCGGACGAACCGCCCACGTTGCCGGCCGCCGACTGCTGGTCATAGATGTCCGCATAGTCATGCTTGCTGTACTCACCGCCCACCGCCAGCGAGGAAACGCCACCCGGCAGCGTGAACAGGTCGGTGGTCAACTGCGCGTTGAACTCCTTCTGCTTGTAGAAGGTGTTGCGGCCGATCGTGGTGCTGATGGCATCGAGCACCTCCTGGGAGTTGGCGTACGGGTCGAAGGCGTTGTATTGGCCGCTTTCGAAGTACTGCTCGGCCACCGGGATGTTGACGTAGTTGTAGCCGGTCACGGTCGCGCGCGCCTCATTGCTGCGCACGCCGAAGTCGACGCTGGTGCTGTCGGTCAGCTGGCCATGCAGGCTCAGGTTGACGTCGTAGCTGTTCTCGTCGGTGTAGGTATAGCGTTTGTCCAAGGCGGCAAAGCGGTGCTTGATGTAGGCATCCTGCCCGGTGGTGTTGTTCGGGCTGTCGGCGCTGACGAAGATGCTTTCGGGCACCGGCGCGTAGACGCTGGTGCTGTTCTTGCGGTTCACGTAGATGTCGGCGTTGATGGTCCAGGCATCGCTGAGCGCGTACTCCGAGCGCAGGAACAGGTTCTTGTTCTTGATGCTGGCGGTGTCGGCCATGTCGCCGACATAGTTGTACAGGCAGCTGGTGCGGCCGGTGCTGCTGGTGCTCTCGTAGAAGTTGGTGCCCGAGCAGCCGCCCGGCACCACGCTGCTGCCGTTGGTATAGAGGTTCGAGCCGGCAACCCGGTTGCCATTGGCATCGGTCAGCACGTTGAGGTAGTTGTTCGAGTACGACGAACCGGCGACCGTGTCCGACCACGGGTAGTCGGATACATAGCTGATCTTCTGGTCGGTGTAGGAAATGCCGCCCATCACCGAGCCACGCTCGCCCGCCGCGCCGAACAGCACCGAGGCCTCGGATGCATCGCCACCGTATTTGTTGTCGGTCGCGCCTGCGCTGACCTGGAAGCCTTCATAGTTCTTGCGGGTGATGACATTGACCACGCCGCCGATCGCGTCGGCACCGTAGATGGCCGAGGCGCCATCGGTCAGGATCTCGATGCGCTCCACTGCCGCGGCCGGGATCGAGCTCAGGTCCTGGCCTTCGCCGGTCAGCGGCGACACCGCGGCACGCCGGCCATCGATCAGGATCAGCGTGCGGCCTTCGCCCAGGCCGCGCAGGCTCAGGCCGGCGAACGACTGGGCGGAGCTACCGGAACTGGGCACGAAGGAGCCGAAGGAATTGAAGCTGGAGTTCTGCAGGATGTCGGCCACCGTTGCCCTGCCGCTCACCTCGATGTCCTGGCGGCCGATCACGGTTACCGGCAATGCACCTTCCACATCTGCACGCTTGATGCGCGAGCCGGTGATCTCGATGCGATCCAGGGTGGTCGCATTCGTACTGCTGCTGTCTGCCTCCTGCGCCGCGACCGTACCGCTGAGGGACAAGCCAATGGCGACAACCAGCGCACCACGGCGAAGACCGGAGTTTGTCTTGATATTCATTATTTACGTGTTCCAGATGAAGAAGGACACGTCCTGATCGCTCAGAACCGTTTTGATCGGCCCGTGCATGACAGCGTCATTGCACCGGCCTGACGGAAAATTAACGATCCGATATCGCTGCTGTTTTTCAATTGATGGCAGTGCCGTGCCAGCTTCGTGTCATGCAGTGCGCCGACCGGCCATCACCCGACACGGCCCGTCGTCCCGCGTCATCACTGACACGCTTCGCCATGCCTCCCCGGCAGGCCAGGCGCACCTTCAGATGACGCAAAAAAAATTCGCCACCGCGCGGGGCGGTGGCAAAGGAGAGAGATGACTTGATGTTTTCTTGTGGGCCTAGGGTGCCAATCCAGGATGCCAACGGTTTGACGCGAGATCGCACCGACCGGCACGCCCCACGGCGGGCGACATCCAACGCCCACGAAGTCGACACACATCGACACGCGTCGGCATTTCCGTCTCCACGGAAACAGCAAAGGGGCCTTTCGGCCCCTTTACTGTTCGTGCAACACCTTGCCTCAGCCGCGATACCCGTTGGTGATCGGGTAGCGCCGCTCACGACCAAAGGCACGTCGCGACACCTTCGGCCCCGGCGCGGCCTGGTGCCGCTTCCATTCGCTGATGCGCACCAGCCTGAGCACCCGCTCCACCACCTCGGGCGCATACCCGGCGGCGATGATGTCCTGGCGCGACTGTTCCTGGTCGATGTAGCGGTACAGGATGCCGTCCAGCACGTCATAGGCCGGCAACGAATCCTGGTCGGTCTGGTTCTCGCGCAGTTCGGCCGAGGGCGCGCGGGCGATGACCGCCGGGGGGATCACCGGCGCACCGCCGACGGTGTTGCGCCACTTGGACAGGCCGTAGACCTCGGTCTTGTACAGGTCCTTCAGCGGCGCGTAGCCACCGCACATGTCGCCGTAGATGGTGGCGTAGCCCACCGCGTACTCGCTCTTGTTGCCGGTGGTCAGCAGCAGGCCGCCAAACTTGTTGGACAGCGCCATCAGGATCACGCCACGGCTGCGCGACTGCAGGTTCTCCTCGGTGACATCGGCTGCCTGCCCTTCGAACATCGCCGACAGCGACTGCATCAACCCCTGGAATGCCGGCTCGATCGGCACCGTCTCCAGCTTCACGCCCAGCGCACGGCACTGCTCCACCGCCAGGTCATTGGACAGATCGGCCGTGTAGCGCGACGGCAGGCTGACCGCGGTGACGTTGTCCGCGCCCAGCGCGTCCACTGCCATCGCCAGCACCAGCGCCGAGTCGATGCCGCCGGACAGGCCCAGCCACACCTTGCCGAAGCCATTCTTGCGGCAGTAGTCCTGGATGCCACGCGTCACCGCCCGCCACGCCAGCGCATCCATGCTTTCATCGCCGTCGTCGATCCAGCGCAACGGCATGAAGCTGCGCGCCTGGACGTTGTACTCGACCACCAGCATTTCCTCGGCGAACGCCACCGCCGCCGGGTGCACCGTGCCGTCACCGTCGGCGACCACCGAGGCGCCGTCGAACACCACCGCGTCCTGGCCACCAATGGTATTGAGGTAGGCAATGCCCACGCCCGATGCCGCACAGCGCTCGGCCAGCAGCGCATCGCGCTGGGCATGCTTGCCGCGCTCGTACGGCGAGGCATTGGGCACCAGCACCAGCTGGGCACCGGCGGCCACCGTGCCGGCCAGCGGCTCGGGGAACCACAGGTCCTCGCAGATCACCAGGCCGACCTGCACGCCGTTGACCTGCACCACGCAGTTGCCGCCATCCGGATCGACATCGAAGTAGCGACGCTCATCGAACACCGCGTAGTTGGGCAGCTCACGCTTGCGGTAGGTGGTCTCCACGGCACCATCGCGCAGCACGCTGGCCGCGTTGTAGACCACTGCGCCGGCGCTCTGCGGCCAACCGACCACCGCCACGATGCCGGTCGCCTCGGTGGCGATGCGGGCGATGGCCTGCTCGCAGTCATCCAGGAAGCCGGGGCGCAGCAGCAGGTCTTCCGGCGGATAGCCGCTGACCGCCAACTCGGGGAACAGCACCACGTCCGCGCCGTATTCGTCACGCGCCTCGTGCATCAGCTCGATGATGCGGCCGGTATTGCCGGCCACGTCGCCGACCGGGAAGTCGAACTGGGCCAGGGCGATGCGTAGCGATTGGGACATATCAACAACCTTCTGCTTGGCCCCGCACCCTGCGGGGGCTTGGTTCGATCGACAACGCCTGCAGGATGCTCTCGCAGACCGCGGCGGTGTTGCTCAGGGCTTCATTATTCCAGAACCGCAGCACGCGGTAGCCGTGCCCCCTCAGGAAGGCTTCACGTGCCGGATCGCTGGGATCACCGGCATGCTGTCCGCCATCCAGTTCAATGACCAGCCGCCGCGCCAGGCAGGCGAAGTCGACCACGTAGGGGCCGATGGGATGCTGGCGACGAAACTTGAAGCCGGCCAGGCGATCGGCACGCAGGTGGTACCAGAGTCGTTGCTCGGCGTCGGTCATCCGTTGCCGCAAGGCCCTGGCGCAGCCGGTCTTGGCACCTTTTCGCATGTCCTTCGCTCCTTCCATCGGAAGGAGGAAGGTCCCGCGCGGGGACGGCGGGGAAAATCAGGCATATGGACGGATAAGGCTCGGAAAGCTGCCCTCACCCCTACCCCTCTCCCGCAGGCGGGAGAGGGGAAAGCAACCGCAGGAGCGCACGGCCTTGGCTCCGGCCTTGGCTCCGGCCTTGGCTCCGGCCTTGGCTCTGGCCTTGGCTCTGGCTCTGGCTCTGGCTTTGGCTTTGGCTTTGGCTTTGGCTTTGGCTTTGGCTTTGGCTTTGGCTCTGGCTTTGGCTCTGGCTTTGGCTTTGGCTTTGGCTCTGGCTTTGGCTTTGGCTTTGGCTCTGGCTTCGGCATCGGCCTTCGCCTTGGCTCTCCCCTCTCCCGCAGGCGGGAGAGGGGAAAGCAACCGCAGGAGCGCACGGCCTTGGCTCCGGCCTTGGCTCCGGCCTTGGCTCTGGCCTTGGCTCTGGCTTTGGCTTTGGCTTTGGCTCTGGCTTTGGCTCTGGCTTTGGCTTTGGCTTTGGCTTTGGCTCTGGCTTTGGCTTTGGCTCTGGCTTTGGCTTTGGCTTTGGCTTTGGCTTTGGCTTTGGCTTTGGCTCTGGCTTCGGCATCGGCCTTCGCCTTGGCTCTCCCCTCTCCCGCCCGCGGGAGAGGGGTAGGGGTGAGGGCAGCTCTTCAAGCTCGGCACAAAAGAAAAGGCCGCCCCAAGGGGCGGCCTTCTCGACACATCACCGGCGGTCAGCGCTTACTTGACCAGCTTGGCGATGGCAGCGCCCAGGTCGCCCGGCGAACGCACGGTGACGACGCCAGCCGCTTCCATTGCGGCGAACTTGCCTTCCGCAGTGCCCTTGCCGCCCGAGGCGATCGCACCGGCATGGCCCATGCGCTTGCCGGCCGGCGCCGAGGCGCCGGCGATGAAGCCGACGACCGGCTTCTTCACGTGGGCCTTGATGTATTCCGCACCGGCTTCTTCGGCGTCGCCGCCGATTTCGCCGACCATGATGATGCCTTCGGTCTGCGGGTCTTCGTTGAACAGCTTCAGGCAGTCGACGAAGTTCAGGCCGTTGATCGGGTCACCACCGATGCCGATGCAGGTGGACTGGCCCAGGCCGACTTCGGTGGTCTGCTTGACCGCTTCATAGGTCAGGGTGCCCGAACGCGACACGATGCCGATCTTGCCCGGCTTGTGGATGTGGCCCGGCATGATGCCGATCTTGCACTCACCCGGGGTGATGACGCCCGGGCAGTTCGGCCCGATCAGCACGGTATCCGGGTGCGAGCCCTTCAGCACGTTGTCCACGCGCAGCATGTCCAGCACCGGGATGCCCTCGGTGATGCAGACGATGACCTTGATGCCGGCAGCAGCGGCTTCCAGGATGGCGTCGGCAGCGAACGGCGGCGGGACGTAGATGACCGACGCGTCAGCGCCGGTGGCCTGCACGGCATCGGCCACGGTGTTGAACACCGGCAGGTCGATGTGGGTGGTGCCGCCCTTGCCCGGGGTGACGCCGCCGACGACCTGGGTGCCGTACTCGATCATCTGGGTGGCGTGGAAGGTGCCCTGCTGGCCGGTGAAGCCCTGCACGATCACCTTGGTGTTCTTGTTAATCAAAACAGACATGGGAATTCCTTGGTGTCGGGATCAGGCGGCGTTCTTGACAGCTTCAACGACCTTCTTGGCGCCGTCGTTGATGTTGTCAGCCGGGATGATGGCCATGCCGCTGTCACGCAGCAGCTGCTTGCCTTCTTCCACGTTGGTGCCTTCCAGGCGCACCACGACCGGAACCTTGACGCCCACTTCCTTCACCGCGGCGATGATGCCCTCGGCGATCATGTCGCAGCGGACGATGCCACCGAAGATGTTGACGAAGATGCCTTCGACCTTGTCCGAGGACAGGATCAGCTTGAACGCCTCGATCACGCGCTGCTTGTTGGCGCCGCCGCCCACGTCCAGGAAGTTCGCCGGCTCGCCGCCGTTGAGCTTGATGACGTCCATGGTGGCCATGGCCAGGCCGGCGCCGTTCACCATGCAGCCGATGTTGCCGTCCATGGTGACGTAGTTGATGTCCAGCTCCGAAGCGGTCACTTCGGTTTCGTCTTCCTGGGACTTGTCGCGCATGGCGACCAGTTCCTTGTGACGGAAGGCGGCGTTGTCGTCGCTGTTGAACTTGCCGTCCAGCGCGTACAGGTTGCCGTCGTCCAGGATGGCCAGCGGGTTGATCTCAACCAGCGCCAGGTCCTTTTCGTTGAAGATGCGGTACAGGTTCACCATGATGCTGGCGAACTGGCCGGCCTGCTTGGCGGTCAGGCCCATCTTGAAGCCGATGTCACGGCCGTGGTAACCCTGCACGCCCTCGACGAAGTCCACGTTCAGGGTGTGGATCTTGTCCGGGGTTTCAGCGGCAACCTGCTCGATCTCCATGCCGCCTTCCGAGGAAGCAATGAAGCTGATGGTGCGGGTGCCACGATCGACCAGCACCGACAGGTACAGTTCCTTGACGATCTCACCGGCGGTGGTCACCAGCACCAGGTTGATCGGCAGCTCGACGCCGGCGGTCTGGTAGGTGGCCATCTTGGTGCCGAGCATCTTGGCTGCAGCGGCCTTCACGTCTTCGACGGTCTTGCAGAACTTGACGCCGCCGGCCTTGCCGCGGCCGCCTGCGTGGATCTGCGCCTTGACCATCCAAGGGCCCTGGCCCAGCGACTGGGCGACGGCAACCGCCTCGTCCGGGGTAGCCGCGACTTTGCCGGCCGGAACCGGGATACCGTATTCGGCAAGCAGCTGTTTTGACTGGTACTCGTGGAAATTCATGCGTCACCGTGGGAATAGGAACGACCGCACGCATCTCCTCGGGCCCCACGGAGGGGCGCCAGCATGGACCGCGGCGGGCCCACTATTGTGGCCGAGCCAGCGCCGGGGCGCAAAGAAGTCTGTACAAATCGCCAAGACCGGCACGCTTTCCCATGCATTTTCAGCCACTTGCCGCAACTGTCCGGCGCCTGTGAAAACACCCGGAACCGGCCCGCCGGCACCTATACTTGCCCGAGCCCGTCTGCAGATAGGAGTTCCGGCTTGGCCCCCAGCCCTTCGCTGATCGACCGCATCGAGTCGATCCCGCGCCGCGAACTGTACTTCTTCGCCCTGTACCGCCTGCTGGTCGCCTCGCTGCTGTGCGCCCTGGTGTTCAGCCCGCTGAGCATGATGGTCGGGGAGGCCCACCATGTCGGGCTGGCCCAATGGGTTTCGACCAGCTACCTGCTGATATCGGCCGGGCTGCTGTTCTGGGGCCGCAACGAGCGCTGGCTGCAGACCATCGTGTTCTGGAGCGTGCTGGCCGACATCGTCGCGGCGGTGCTGCTCAGCCATGCCCTGCCCGGCTCCAGCGCCGGCATCTCGATGTCGCTGCTGTTCAACATCGCCGCCGCCGGCCTGCTGCTGCCGCTGTCACGCGCGATGCTGGTGGCCCTGCTGGCCAGCGGCGCCAGCGTGCTGGAGTTCGGCTGGACCTACCTGGAAAACGTCGACAACAGCCGTACCCTGGCCGAACTGGCCATGTTCGTGACCAGCTACCTGTCGCTGGCCTTCATCTGCTACCAGATCGGCAACCGCACCCGGCGCACCCAGCAACTGGCCGACCAGCGCGGCGCGGAGGTAGCCAACCTGTTCGAGGTCAACGAGCTGATCATCCGGCGCATGCGCACCGGCGTGCTGGTGGTCGACATCGATGGTCGTATCACCCTGGCCAACGAGGCGGCCACCGCCCTGCTTGGCGACCTGGAAGGCACCCTGGCCACCGAACGCGTCACCCTGGCCAGCGCCTCGCCGGAATTGGCCCGGCGCCTGCAGCGCTGGCGCGGCGGTTGGCAGGAAGAAGAAGTGGCCCTGCAACTGGCACCGGAACAGGCCGAAGTCCTGCCCCGCTTCGCCCGGCTGCTGGCCGACAGCGACATGACCCTGGTGTTCCTGGACGACACCTCGGTCGTCTCCAAGCGTGCCGAATCGCTCACCCTGTCCACGCTGGGCCGGTTCTCCGCCAGCCTGGCCCACGAGATCCGCAACCCGTTGGCGGCCATCAACTACGCCACCCAGCTGCTAGAGGAATCCAACGACCTGGGCGATGCCGACCGCCGCCTGCTGCAGATCATCCACCAGCAGTGCCAGCGCACCAACGGCATCGTGGAAAGCGTGCTGGCCCTGGCCCGGCGCGAACGGGCCAACCCGGAGAACCTGGACCTGGTCACCTTTGTCCGGCGCTTCGTGCTGGAGTACCGGCAGAGCCTGTCGCTGGAAACCGACAGCCTGGAGGCGGTGATCCGCGAGCCCAGCGTGCCGGCGCTGATGGACTCGCGCCACCTGCACCAGGTACTGACCGCGCTGGTCCACAATGCGCTCAAGTATGGTCGCATGGCCGAGGAGCCCGCCCGCGTCCGCATCCGCGTGGCCTCCGGCGAGCGACACGCGGTGATCGACGTCATGGACCGCGGCCCCGGGATTCCCGACGCCATCGCCGCCCAGCTGTTCCGCCCCTTCTATACGACCTCCGAGCACGGCACCGGCCTGGGCCTGTACATCGCGCGCGAGCTGTGCCGGGCCAACCAGGCCCAGCTGGACTATGTCTCCGTCCCCGCGGGCGGGGCCTGCTTCCGCCTGACCCTGTCCGTCCCCAAGGCCGCATTCAATCGCGACCTGGGTTGAAAATGCGCAAACCGTGCGTCGAATGTTTGGCGCAGGCCCCTCGCCTCGGCTATCGTTTCGCCCATGAATGCGACACATAGCGCCCTGATCGTCGATGACGAACGCGACATCCGCGAACTGCTGGTTCTGACCCTGGGCCGGATGGGCCTGCGCATCAGTACCGCGGCCAACCTGGCCGAAGCGCGGGAGCTGCTGGCCAGCAATCCGTTCGACCTGTGCCTGACCGACATGCGCCTGCCCGACGGCAACGGCATCGAGCTGGTCGCCGAGATCACCCGTGATTACCCGCGCACCCCGGTCGCCATGATCACCGCCTTCGGCAGCATGGACCTGGCGGTGGAAGCGCTGAAGGCCGGCGCCTTCGACTTCGTCAGCAAGCCGGTGGACATCAACGTGCTGCGCGGGCTGGTCCGCCATGCGATCGAACTGAACAATGCCGCCCGGCCGAGCACGCCGCCGCCGCCGGAGAACGCCACGCGCCTGCTCGGTGGCTCCGCTGCCATGGACGAGCTGCGCGCCACCATCGCCAAGGTCGCGCGCAGCCAGGCGCCGGTCTACATCCTCGGTGAATCCGGCGTCGGCAAGGAGCTGGTGGCCCGCACCATCCACGACCAGGGCGCGCGCGCGGCAGGGCCGTTCATCCCGGTCAACTGTGGCGCCATCCCCGGCGAGCTGATGGAGAGCGAGTTCTTCGGCCATCGCAAGGGCAGCTTCACAGGCGCCCATGCCGACAAGCCCGGCCTGTTCCAGGCGGCCAATGGCGGCACCCTGTTCCTGGACGAAGTGGCCGAACTACCGCTGCAGATGCAGGTCAAGCTGCTGCGCGCCATCCAGGAGAAGTCGGTCCGCCCGGTGGGTGCCTCCACCGAAGTTCCGGTGGACGTGCGCATCCTGTCGGCCACCCACAAGGACCTCGGGGCGCTGGTGCAAGATGGCCGCTTCCGCCATGACCTCTACTACCGCATCAACGTGATCGAGCTGCGGGTACCACCGCTGCGCGAGCGGCGCGGTGACCTGCCGCAGCTGGCCGGCGCGATCCTCGACCGGCTGGCCCGTTCCCAGAACCAGAAGCCACCGGTGCTGTCGCCCTCGGCGCTGGATGCCCTGGCCGGCTACTCCTTCCCCGGCAACGTACGCGAGCTGGAAAACATCCTCGAGCGCGCCCTGGCCCTGGCCGACGGCGACACCATCGACGCCAGCGACCTGCGCCTGCCCGCGCCCAAGCCGGCCAGCGTGCTGCAGCCCGAAGGCCCCGGCGCGGGCGCCGCGGTCACGGAAGAGGCGGTCATCGACATCGATCCCTCCGGTGCCGCCCTGCCCTCCTACATCGAGCAGATGGAGCGCGCGGCGATCCAGAAGGCACTGGAAGAGAACCGCTGGAACAAGACCAAGACCGCCGCCCAGCTCGGCATCACCTTCCGTGCCCTGCGTTACAAGCTGAAGAAGCTGGGCATGGAGTAAGCACGCTCCGTGCCGGGCAGCGCCCGGCACCACCGACAGCAGAACGCCGGGCAGTGCCCGGCGTTCTGCTGTACGACAGGCAGCAAGCAGCCGCCGATCAATCCTTGGTGACGCGGTTGATCTCAGCCAGACTGGTCACGCCCTGCGCGGCCTTGAGCAAGGCCGACTGGCGCAGGTCGTTGACCCCGATCTTCTGTGCAGCGTCGGCGATGTCCATGGCGTTGCCACCCTGCAGCACGATCGCGGCGATCTCGTCGGTCATCGGCATCACCTGGTAGATACCGGTACGGCCCTTGTAACCTTCCGTGCACTCATCGCAGCCCACCGGCTCGAACAGCTGGATGCCCTCGTCCAACTGCTTCTGGGTGAAGCCTTCGGCCAACAGCGCGTTCTCCGGCAGGTGCGCCGGACGCTTGCAGTTGGAGCACAACCGGCGGGCCAGGCGCTGGGCGATGACCAACGTCACCGACGAGGTGATGTTGTATGGCGCGATGCCCATGTTCATCAGGCGCGCGATGGTCTGCGGGGCATCGTTGGTATGCAGCGTGGACAGCACCATGTGGCCGGTCTGCGCGGCCTTGATGGCGATCTCCGCGGTTTCGAGGTCGCGGATTTCGCCGACCATGATGATGTCCGGATCCTGTCGCAGGAACGAGCGCAGCGCCGCGGCAAAGGTCATGCCGCGCTTGTTGTTCTGCTGCACCTGGTTCACGCCTGGCAGGCGGATTTCCACCGGATCCTCCGCCGTGGAAATGTTGCGGGTATCGTCATTGAGGATGCCCAGCGCGGTGTACAACGACACCGTCTTGCCCGAGCCGGTCGGGCCGGTGACCAGCACCATGCCATACGGCTTGTGGATGGCCTCCATGAACAACTGTTGCTGGACCGGCTCGTAGCCCAGTTTGTCGATGCCCAGCTTGGCGGCGCTGCCGTCCAGGATACGCAGCACGATCTTTTCGCCGAACAGGGTCGGCAGCGTGCTGACACGGAAGTCGATCTGCTTGGTCTTGGACAGGTTGAGCTTGATACGGCCGTCCTGCGGCACCCGCTTTTCGGCGATGTCCAGCTGCGACATCACCTTCAGGCGTGCCGCGATGCGCTGGTTCAACTTCACCGGCGCCTTGGCCACGGTCTTGAGCAGGCCATCGATGCGCAGGCGGACGCGATAGTCATCTTCGTAAGGCTCGAAGTGAATGTCCGAGGCCCCCCGGCGGATTGCATCCACCAGCACCTTGTTGACGAACTTCACCACCGGCGTGTCGTCGCCCTTGGCATCGATGCCAGCGTCACCGCCTGCGCCACCGTCCTCGTCGCCCGCAGCGACATCAAGGTCGCCAATGGCCTCGTCGTCACCTCCCAGACTGTCCCCAAGCGACTCATTACTGGCCAGCCACAGGTCCAGGGTACGGCGGATCTGCTCCTCGTCAACGAGGATCGGCTCCACCACCAGATTGGTATGGAACTTGATCTCATCCAGCGACTGAGTCGGGTTGCTGGTACCCAGGAACAGCTTGCCACCACGCCTGAACAGCGGCAGCACCTGGTGCTTGCGCAGCAATTCCTCGCTGACCAGCTTCATCGCGTTCTGGCTGGGATCGAATACCGACACGTCCAGCAGCGGCATCCCGAATTCCATGGCATTGGCGGCGGCCATGTTCGCCGCGCTCACCAGCTTCTTCTCCGCCAACCATTGGCTCAGCGGCATCTTGGCCTCGGCCGCCTGGGCCATGGCCGTGCGGGCGGTGGCTTCCTCCAACGCCCCATCCTGAACCAGCCGACGGGCGATGCCCGTGATTCCGACGAGATTGGCAGTGACTGCAGCGTTCATGAGCTTCCCCTGGGCCGGACCCTAACCTTGGCAATTGTACGCATGCCGGCGCCCCAGGCCAGCGTCCGCATCTGGCCGATACTGGCCCGGCCCCCCGGCGTTCCCGACCTCCCCCCTTCCTCACCAACCCGGCTACTATTGCTGCGGGGAGAACTACCGGTAAACGCACGTGTCAGAACTGAGCATCATCCTGCCCGCCAAGAACGAGGCCGAGGGGCTGCGGCGCACCCTGCCCGCGCTGCAGGCAGCGTATCCAACGGCAGAGATCATCGTGGTCAACGATGGTTCCACCGACGAGACCGCCAGCGTCTGCACCCAGCTCGGTGCAAAGGTGCTGACCAGCCCCTACTCGATGGGCAACGGTGCCGCGATCAAACGCGGCGCGCGCGCCGCCACCGGGGAGATCCTGGTGTTCATGGATGCCGACGGCCAACACAGCGCCGAACACATCGCGCGATTGTTGGCCAAGCTGGACGAAGGCTATGACATGGTCGTGGGCGCCCGCGACAGCGACGGCCAAGCCAACTTCCACCGAGGTCTGGCCAACGCGCTCTACAACAAGCTGGCCAGCCATATGACCGGGCATCGGATCGATGACCTGACATCCGGCTTCCGCGCAGTCCGCGCCGAACGCTTCCGCGAGTTCCTGCACCTGTTGCCCAATGGCTTCAGCTACCCGACCACCAGCACGATGGCCTTTTTCCGTAGCGCCTACCCGGTGGCCTACGTGCCGATCCCGGTCGCCAAGCGCGTAGGCAACGGCAGCCACATCCGACCGATCAAGGATGGCATTCGCTTCCTGTTGATTATTTTCAAGATTGCCACGCTGTACTCGCCGATGAAGTTGTTCGGGCCGATTGCCCTTGGCTTCCTTCTGATTGGGCTCGGGTACTACGGCTACACCTTTGCGACCATGCACCGGCTGACCAACATGAGCACACTGCTTTTCAGCGCGGCGGTCATCATTTTCCTGATCGGGTTGATTTCGGAGCAGATCACCAACCTTACCTATCGAAGGGATGCCTGAACCCGCCCTTCCAGCAGGGCCGCAGCCACGTTTGCAGAACACTGCAATCAAGCGCTGGGCATGAACTTGCCGACTACACCAGCCGGCATGTTTCCCGCCCCCTGGAAACGCACGCAACTCCATCCCCAGAACTGTCATTCCATTTTCACGAAGGAGGGCAGGTTCGACGCAGGGGGATTGAACCCCGACAACATCAGGACGCAACGGATGACAACGGAAGCCATGCAATCACCTGAGATACGAGAACCGGCCGCACTCCCTTCCGCCGAAGGAACTACAACCCTGTTTCGGATTTCGGTAATCCTCATCATTCTGCTCGGCGCCTGGCTTCGCTTTGACACTGCTTTCAGCACCGTGGTCGTTCAACCTATACGAGCCGATGCGGCAAAGTATGTGAGCTACGCTTACAACATCAACCACTTTTCCATCTATTCGCACGCGCCCTCCTCCAATCCAGGAACGCAGACGTCGCAACCCGTTCCTGACGCCCTGGTCACCCCCGGCTATCCCGCCTTTCTGGCACTACTGCTTGGGAAGGGTGAGGTTGACTGGTCATTCGTGAAACGGGTGCTTCTCGCCCAAGTCATTCTTGGCACTTTGACCATTTGGCTCGTATACATCATCAGTCGCCAGCTGATGCCAAAGCCCTGGACACTGCTCCCCACGTTTTTAACTGCCATTTCACCCAAGCTGATCATCGCTGGCAGCTACCTGCTCACCGAAACACTTTTTACCGCGTCCCTCATGGCACTTTACAGCTGGCTGTTCCTCTCAAAGAGCCGGAACGCCTCACGGATAGCCATAGCAGGCGGCGTCTTGCTAGGCATCGCCGCCCTGGTAAGACCAACGCTGCAATACGCCATCCCATTCATCCTGGCCGGGGCGCTCCCGTTGATTGCCCGAGGAGCGCGCTGGAAATACTCCATCGCCATGTGCTTCGGGTTTCTTTTGATGATTGCGCCATGGGCCATACGAAACAGCATCGTTACGGGCCACGCCTCAGATCCTACACTTACGATAAGTGCGTTGGTCCACGGCCACTATCCCAACATGATGTTCAACTCACTGGAAGAATCCAAGGGATACCCGTACCGATTCGACCCCCAGATTGCGGAGTTGACCGCGAGCATCCCAGCAGCTCTGGGCGGCATCGCTGAAAGAATCACTCAATCCCCTGCACAGTATCTACGTTGGTACGCATTCGGAAAACCCATCGCATTTCTATCCTGGAACGATCCGGCCGCCTTCGAAGGCGTATTCACCTACCCAGTGCTCGCCAGTCCGTATCACGAAAGTCCGCTACACAAATGGACACTGAGCGCGATGGAGTCCACACACTGGCTCTGGATCATTCTTGCGGCGGGAACTGTTGTCTATGTACTGCTACCCAGGCGCCTTACGAAAGTCTCCACGGCCGGGCTGCTATCGCTCCGAGTAATGGCGATGGTCACGATCTATTTCCTGCTCGTCCATGTTGTCGGCTTTCCGATCGCGCGATACAGCACACCGCTGCTGCCGACGGTTTTCATACTCGCCGGCTATGGGATGCATCGCCTGCTCCAACGGAACTCACACAACTCCACTCGCATTGCATCTGCCGCATACAAGCCCGAAGCACCTCCCCTCCAGCCATTGGAGGCTAGCGACCGGATATGAAAATCCTCGTCATCTTGGGCACAAAGGCCCAATACATCAAAATGGCCCCCATCCTCAGGCAGATGGATGCCTTCGACATCGATTATCGGCTTGTGTACACCGGTCAACATAGCGAGACCTTTGACCTCCTTGAGAAAGCATTTGGCACCCGACCTGCCGACGACATTCTGATTCCCAATTACGAGGCCAACACCAAGCTTTCCTTTGCTCGCTGGACATTCCAGTTCTGGGGCCAGACCTTTGTGCGCCTGAGACGAAAGGAGTGGAAAGGCATGGATATCTGCCTCGTCCATGGTGACACGGCATCAACGCTGTTCGGCGCTGTTGCGTCCCGACTTGCCGGGGTGAAGGTCGCGCATATCGAGGCAGGTCTTCGGTCAAGCAAGATGCTCGACCCCTTTCCAGAAGAGTTGATCCGCCGCCTGGTTTCCAGAATCACCCACATTCACTTCACCCCGGATTCATCGGCCAGTGCGAATCTCGCTTCGGCCAAAGGCCGCGTGGTCCAGACCGATGGAAACACGCTGCGCGATGCCCTGCTGGCATCTCTTGCCAACACGGGAGCCGCTCTCTCAGGGATCGGAGGGGCCGGTGGATATGGCGTCGTCTCCCTCCACAGGAACGAGAATCTATCCAATGCGGCCGACTTCAACCTATTGATGCAGGCAGTGATTGATGCAGCCCGGGAACTCCCTCTCAAGTTCGTCCTGCATCCGGCAACCCGGGCCAAGATCGAACAGACGGGCTGGAAGACAAAGCTGCAGAACACCCCGGGGCTTGAACTCATGGACCGGACGGACTACCCGGAGTTTGTCAAACTCCTGGTCGGAAGCCGCCTGCTGATGACTGACGGGGGCAGCAACCAGGAGGAAGCGGCAATGCTCGGCCTTCCGACATTGCTCCTACGGCGAACAACCGAACGGCCGGATGGCCTCGGCGATACCATCGCGCTTTCGCATCTGCAGCCAAGAATCATCCAGCGTTTCGTATCGGAACATGCTGAACACGGATGGAAAATCAGGGAAATAGATCCCGCCTCTCCCTCGCGGCTGATCGTCCAGACGTTGATGGAGCGATTGCATTGAGATTGCAGCTCATATGGCAGGTTGCCAAGCGAGCACTGCTTTGGGTCGGCCTTGCCCTTTGCGGGCTGGCTCTTTGGCGGACCCGGACGCTTTCAGGTGAGGCAGTAGCACAGATGCCGGCATCTGGATGGGTACTCATATCCGTTCTCCTGGCGGGCATATGGCTACTTGCTACGGCATCATGGCGGACCTATCTGCGTGCCTATGCACTACAGGACACCCGCTGGACGACTGCAGCACGCCAACTTGGCCTGTTGCTGATCGGAAAGTATCTGCCGGGCGGTATATTCGGCTTCCTTATGCGCATCTACGACCAACCACAGGAGCAGCGGAGAAAACTGTTCCATGCGAGCCTCGTGGACCAATGCAGCGGCCTCGCCTTACCCATCCTGCTTGGCCTGTTGCTGACATTCATGGCCCTTCACGAGGCATGGCCTGCTGCACTACTACTCCCCCTTCTGCCCACAGTGGCTGTCGCCGCGATCATGACCATGCATGCCCTGGCAAGGCATGTACCCAAGATCTCGGCTCACTTTGAGAACGCCCCCCCACCCAGGCGCGAGCTTCTCCTCGCAACCAGCCTGCAACTGCTCCAGGTGATCAGCTGGGCAGCCCTGGCCGCATTCCTGACAACCCAGCTGTATGGACTGAACACCCAATCAGCACTCGGTGTATCGGGGGCTTACCTGTTGGCCGTTTCCGGGGGCATGCTGGTCATCATCCTGCCAAGCGGCATCGGTGCACGGGAGGCCATTCTGGTCGCACTGGGCAGCCACTGGATCGAAACCAATCAAGCAATCCATCTTGCCGCGCTACTGCGCATACTGAGCAGTGCAGTGGATGTTGTGGCGGGAGCCGCGGCAGCCGCCATCAAATCCGGATCACTGAATGCAAACCGATAGCCATGACCCACAAAAGGAGCTGCACGGCAGCACCTACGTCGAGCACTTCAACAATGCGCGCCAGGAACAACGCGTCAGGCAGCTTGTGCGACGGGTTTCGCTTCCGCCGCATGCGAGCATTCTGGATATCGGCTGTGGAACAGGCATCCTTTCGCGCCTGCTTGAAGGCCGCTATGCCCAGTACTCTGGAATCGATTTTTCCGAGGACATGATCAGCGCCGCACGCGACCTGACCAAGGGATCAGCCCACTGCCACTTCCATTGTGCGGATGCCGTTGGATTTCTCGACGGAAAGATCGAGCAATTCGATGCGATATTCCTTCTGGACATCTCGGAACATGTTGCCGATCAACAATGGTCAGCCATTGTCGAGGCAGCGCGTCCAGCACTGAAGGCCAATGGAGTGGTCTATCTTCACACTCCAAACCTGGATTTTTTTGTGGAACTGCTCAAGCACCATGGCTGGATCCGCCAGTTCCCCGAGCACATTGCCGTGCGCAGTCAAGCAGGCAATTGCCACTTCTTCCGTGACGCCGGCTATTCCGACGTCAGAGTCAGCAAGCTTCCCCACTACAACGCACTGCGATATCTGCACCCTCTATCCAGACTTCCCATCGCGGGCAAGTATCTGGCTGCACGCCTGTGGCTTGTTGCCAGCAAGTAATCGAAGAAACCAACCGCCGCCCCCTTGGAGGGCGGCCAGCAGGAAGTCCTACTGAAGCGCGCAGTGCCCACTGCCCGTATTGCAATCAACGTCTTGTTTGACCGCGACATCACCTCGCGTAGGCGAGTTGAAGGTAACGGTCCGCGGAGCAGCAAAATCACCCGCCCCCAACCCAAGGCTCGTACTGGTATCACAGGCCTTCGGCACGTATGTCACCGGCAACGTGTAATCGGCCATATTCACGATCGCCGCACCCATGTACGCCTTTGCTTCGGCCATGCATGCGGCATTCGCCGACCGCTGCGTATAACTCCGATACTGCGGCAACGCGATCGCGGCAAGGATTGCAATGATGGCAACCACGATCATCAACTCAATCAGCGTAAAGCCTCGCTGCACCCCTTTCATCCCAATCTCCCCAAGAGTTTCAACCACACGTGCCCTTATTCAAGCAAGAAACGGACCAACATCACCTTCGATCGCGCGCATTCACCACAATTCCTTAACAGACATCACATTCACTGAGCCCCTAATCGCCTGGCAACAGCCTTCGCTCCCCAGACCCCCCTCAGCCGTCGCTCCCAATCGGCACGTCCCGCGACTTCCAGCTCGCCAAACAGTTTCACGATGTCAGGATCCCCGACAGGCGACATCATCACCGCGCGTTCCAGATACGGGAACGCCTCAGCAGGCGAGGAAGTCTCATTGTGGATGTAAGCCGCCACCCGCAGATACTCCGCGGCCGTAAGGTTGGCCTTCCCACTCACGACACTGATCAGCTCCAGCATCCCGCGCTCGTCCAGCGCCGCGCCCTTTTCAGCATTGGCCAGCATCGCCCACAGTACGTGCTGGTTCTGGGAACTCATTGGAACCTCCCCCAGGCGACGCAGGAAACTATCCCAATCTGCCTGCGAAACGCTTCCATTCCAGGTCTTGAAGATCACGATGTTGGACATCAACGGCGCCGAGCGCGTCAATCTGCTCCCGCGCTCGCACGCGTCAATCGCCAAACGGAAATTCGGGTCCGCCACATTCATTCCACTCCGCTCTGCGTAGACAGCCCCCAGTTGCAACCAGGCGCGCTCTGATAGCGGCGCAATATCCACGCTCTTCTGCGCAAAACGGAGCGGCTCACCCCAATCACTGGCGCGCATCAGGGTACCCACCGCCAGCAACGCGACGACGATGCACATGAAAACCTGCCAACCCCGGGCAAATGCCGATGGAAGCAGTCGCTGGGCAACAAGCAGGCAGATATCGCCAAAGGCAAGCGCCACACCCAGCAGCGGTAGGTGATTGCGATGCTCGAAGGCGAGCTCAAGACCGATGACGTTGCTCGTCATGAAATGCCCTGCGAAGAAGAACAACACGCCGAACGCGAACACAGGCCGACGTCGCCGGAAGCACAGCGCAAGCACCAGAAGACCAACCAGGCCCAACCCGCAGACCAATGTGCTGACCGGCGAAAGAACTCCCCGCGACACGACAAGATCGTCGTAATAGAAGTGCATTGAATCGGGTAGCGGAAGCAGCATCTGGCCCAGGTACATCACCAGTACCCGCGCCTGCGTGAGCAACCTCTCGTAGCTGGAGAAATCGCGCCCCGGGTAGGCATCCCAGCTCCAGTAATGCGGAACGACCACCAAGCTGTACACGACCACGCCCAGCACAGCCAACACCCCGTAACCTCGACTGAGTACCCTCTCGATAGTCGGGCTGGATGCAGCAAACCTCAGAATCGTCAGCTCAAGCAACAGCGCATACATGGGAAACAGAACTGCATCTTCCTTGCATGCGAACCCCAACGCCAGAAACAGAGCCACAAGCAATCCATAACCGCGACTACGGGCTCCCTCAATCTGCGCCTGACGCATGCAGACATAAGCCCACAATGCCGCGATCATGAACAGATTGACCAAGGTCTGCATCCTCTGCACCACATAAAGCACAGAGGAAACCTGCAAAGGATGTATCGCCCATACGAGCGCGAGCAACAGCGCCCCCCTGGCAACAAGCCGCTCCGGCCACCCGCCGAGCGACAGCACTCGACGAATGAGGAAGAACAGAACAAAGACCGTGATTCCGTGGATCACCAGATTCGTGATCTTGAACACCTGCGGGTCAAGCCCCCCCC